>CAPAOV010000004.1 GCA_948579355.1 uncultured Eubacterium sp.
AAAAAACGACAGCAGACATCTCAGACAATGCTCGGGCGGCGTTCTGTAAACAAAAAGAAATAATAATTTTTCGGGGAGTGATACAAGGACAACGATACCGCATGATACCCGTGCAGTGTCTCACTGGGTATTGCATTGGAAGCGAAAATGGTATATACTTATTGGACACGGAAATGACATATCAATATCTTAATATTTCCATAGGAAAATCCGATATATACGTCGGAGAATGCGACATACAAAGATGTGAAGAAAGGTATGGTTATATATATGAAAAATGGAGTGAAAAAGGTTAAAAAATTCAAGTATTTGTTTTTAGTTCTGTTAGTTGTGACGGCAGGCGCTTTTTTCCTGCAAGGCGACCACGGCCATGCGGCGGACGAAATATTTATTACCTATAACGGGCAGGATTTGGACCCGTCGCAGCCGGTACAGATGACGACGAGCAGTATGCAGCTTATGATGCGTACGACGGGAACCCCGTACGATGACGACCGCTATAAAGTTGAGTGGACGATTGAAGACTCGGCTGTCCGTGACGTCATCGCCTCCATTGAGCAAAGTCAGACGAACAAGATTATTGCCAGTGTGCGTGCCTTGTCACCCGGTAATGTTACGGTAACCGTAACGGTAAAAGACAGTATGGACGGCGATGCGGTGTTGGGGAGTACGACCTGTAACATTAACGTCATGTTTGCCGTGGATACTTCGCTGAACGCCGATATTTTCCGCTATGTCAATGAAAATGATACAGAGCGTTCCCTTGTGCTGTATGCAGATGACGAGCCGGTGCAGCTCGACTTAAACTTTGGTAAGGCTTCCGACGCTCAGTGGATTAGTTCGAATGAAGAAATCGTAACAATTGGGCGGAACACGGGTAAACTGACGCCGGTAGGCGCGGGCCGAACGCAGGTGACGGCGACTTATACGCCGATAGGAGATTCCAGTGTCACGTATACGGCGCTGTTAAACGTGTACATTAAACCGAAAGTATCGCTGACCGCAGAGGGCGGTTATACAAATTCGCTTGTCAATCAAAAGCTCAGTTCCGGTTCATATATTTATACGGATACAGTCTTTACAAATAACAGTCAGGCGATTCGTAACAAGATTACATGGGTCGTAAAGCAGGATGACGGACAGGGAAATCCGAAAGTGCTTGCGAACTCTCTCGGACTCGAGTCCGATTTGATTAGCGTCACTCCTTCCGGCATGTACAGTAACGAGTTAAAGATAGAGGGTATCGCCGGTAAGTATGTTATTGAATTTTATACAAACGGTACATATGTGAGTGAGAAAGAGCATACGACAGCGTATGACCCGACGGTTATGACGTTTACATTAACAGCGGCAATCGGGGACAAGGAAGAGACGTTAGGCTCCGGCGACTCGTTAGATTTGTCGCAGGCGTTTGGCATGACGCGGGAAGATTTTCTCCGTTATTTTGTGTCGACCAACTGGACGAAAGACGGCGGCTCGATTTACAATTATGCTACATATGACAATTCCACGAGCGTGCTGACAATTAAAAATAATGTATCCGAGGGAACATTGATAGATATGGTTAATGTAAAACCTGCCTATAAAAAAGAGGTGGCGCAGCTTCTCGGAATTGACCCGGAAGACGTAGACGCCCTCAACGCCATGCCGATGACATTTAAAGTTGTCGTAAATCTGAAAGACCAACTGCGTCTGAGCGCTACGAGTATCACGCTTTCGGAAAAGGCAGAGTATCAGTTGACGGCTACTTATAATGGAACATATGACGAACCTGTCAAATGGGTTAGTTCCGACCCCTCCTATGTAGAAGTAGACGCCAACGGTCTGATTACGGCTGTGAAAAATACAAAAGGCGACGTCGTGGTGACAGCTTCGCTTACAAATTCAGCAGGTAAGACGATTACCGCCTCCTGTCTCGTTGTTGTAGAGCCGGCATTAAGCGGTTTCACCTTAGACCCTAATGTCACAGAGATGAGTATGTTTGTCGGTGAGAGTACGACGATTAAAGCCATTATCCGTCAGGCAATTACGAATGCCCCGTTAAAGTGGACGTGTTCGACGGCAAATGCCAAAATCTTTTCGGTTGCCGCCTCTTCGGATTGTAAGAGCGCCGTTATCACCGCTACAGAGACCGGAACGGCGGACTTAGTCGTGGAAAATACAGTCAATAAAGAAGACCGGAAGACGATTCGTATTACCGTTCGTTCTTCCATTCAGTCGATTGCGCTCAAACATACGGAAATGTCAGTGGCTCGTTACAAAGACGGTTATAATATGGGAAGAAATGATGTTACATATTCACCGGCAAATGCGACGGATACGGATTTGATGTGGACCAGTTCCGACACATCGGTTGCGACTGTCGACAGCGACGGCTATATTACATTTGTCAATGCCGGTGTGACGCTGATAACGGTGAGGCCGGTAAATAATCCGAATGGTATTATGGCCTCGTGTCTGCTGACGGTCATCGGCTCGGCGGAGAAGATAACGTTTAGTGAGAATGAGTTTACGATGAATGTCGGCGAGACGCATTCCGTGACACTTGATTTTGAGCCGCTGAATACAACTGCGGATTTGACGTGGACGCCGACCGGAGAGGCAAAGGACTGCGTCACAATACTGCCGTACGATGAGGAGCGTAGAATTGCCAGTTTTCAGGCGAAGTCACCGGGCGTCGTTTACATCAATATCACCTCTCCGCAGACCGGAACGGAAACGATTAAGATTACAGTGAAGCAGCCGTCGACGGGCTTGGCGATTACCCCGAAGACGCTGACGGTGCGGACGGGAACTACAGAGCAGCTTCAGGCGAATCTGACCCCTGCCAATTCCACGGATACGGTGAACTGGCGAAGCTACAATACAGGTGTGGCTACCGTGGATGAGAACGGTAAAGTGACGGGTGTAAAATCCGGTACGACCTTTATTGAAGCGCGGGCCTATAATGGAAAAGTAGCGGGAACGATTGACGTCGTACAGGTTACGGTTGTAGAGGGAATCAAAGCGATTACGCAGGATTCGGCGAGAAAGAGTGTTCAGGTAGGAAACTCGATTACACTCGTTCCGATTTTTAATCCGACGACGGCATATAATAAAGAAATGAAATGGACAGTTGCAGACAGTGGAATCGCCAAAATTGAGGCGTCCGGCTCGTCCAATGCCAAAGTTACCGGCGTCAAAGTGGGAACGACAATGGTAACTGGAACGAGCGTCGACGGCGGTTTTTCGATTTCTTACTTAATTGACGTCGTTGCCCCTCCGGGGAAAAGCGATACGAAAGTGACGCTTACACCGTCTTCGAAGTTTTTGAAAGTAGGGAAGTCTTTCTATCTTGTGGCGTCCGTAACAGGAACGTCAAATAAGAAAGTGAAATGGAGTACGAGCAATAAAAAAGTGGCGTCCGTTTCTTCTAGTGGTAAAGTAAAAGGCAAGAAGATTGGAACTGCCTATATTAAGGCGACGGCGAAAGATGGCAGCGGCGCATATGCCCGTTGTAAAGTCCGCGTTGTCCGCAAGGTGACAAAGATTAAATTGAACCGCTATGTGGGACGTCTGCTTGTCGGCAAGACACTGAAATTAAAAGCAAAAGTGCTGCCAAAGAAAGCTACGATTAAGTCGGTGAAGTGGTCGACCAATAATAAAGCCGTTGCTACGGTAAGTTCGAATGGCCGCGTGTTGGGCGTCGGTGAGGGAATTGTAAAGATTAAGGCAAAGGCAAAAGACGGTTCCGGCAAATCGGCTACCTGTATTATCCGTGTCAGCGAACCGGTAGAGGCTACGGGAATCAGCGTGGCTAACAGTGAGATTACAGTCGCCAAAGGAAAGACGGCGCAGTCCGGTATTACATTGAATCCGGCAAATTCGACGACTCCGATTAAATATCATTCGGATA
Source organism: uncultured Eubacterium sp. (assembly GCA_948579355.1). Lineage (GTDB taxonomy): Bacteria > Bacillota > Clostridia > Lachnospirales > Lachnospiraceae > Eubacterium_F. The sequence goes on from CAPAOV010000004.1 coordinate 3,896, forward strand.
ATAAAAAAGTGGCGACGGTAAATAAATATGGAAAGATTAAGACGAAACGCGCAGGGCAGGCAACAATATACGGAAAGACGCCAACCGGTCTTTATGGTTACTGCGATGTTTTAGTTGTTGATTTGAACCGCAAAGCAGTTACGCTTCGGCAGTATGATACGGAGCAGTTAGTTGTAAATGAGATTAAGACCGGAGTTACATGGTATTCGAAAGATTTGAATATAGCAACCGTCTCGGCAGACGGTCTGGTAACCGGACGAAAGAGAGGAACGACAACAATCTATGCGGTAGTCAACGGCGTCAAGCTCGGATGCCGCGTAACGGTAAAGAATATAAAATAATGGGAGGAGTTTGTTGTTAGTTAATTTACACGTAAAAAATTTTGCAATCATTGACCAGATTGATGTGGATTTTGGAAAGCACTTAAATATACTGACAGGAGAAACCGGCGCCGGTAAATCAATTGTTATCGGCTCCATCGGGATTGCTCTGGGGGCGAGAGTATCGCCGGAGATGATTGGGAAAAACGGCGAATATGCGATGGTGGAAATTGTCTTTCATATAGAGGACAAGGAAACCATGCAGCAGTTACGTGAACTGGATGTTGAATTGGAAGATGGACAGATAGTGATTTCCCGTAAGATTATGGAAAACCGCAGTATCAATAAAATTAACGGCACGACTGTATCTGTCAGCCTGATTCGTCGGGTGGCTGCGCTGTGTATTGATATTCACGGACAACACGAACATCAGTCTCTTCTCCGCAAAGAGAGGCATTTGGAAATTGTTGACGAGTATGCCGGCAAGCCGTGTGCGGCTTTGCGTGATAGGATAGGCAAAAGATATAAAGATTATAAGAAACTGGAGCAGGAACTCTCGCAGGAGACGATGTCGGCGGAAGAGCGCGCCAGACAGAAAGGGTTTCTGGAATACGAAAAGCAGGAAATCGAAGCAGCTTCCCTGCAGCAGGGAGAAATCGAGCAGATTGATGAGACTTACCGTCTGGCTTCCCGCGCTGGGGTAATTTTAGAGACGCTCAATACCGTTCACCAGTTATGCAGTGAGACGGCGGGCGGTGCAGTCAGCCGCGGCCTGCAGCATTTACAGGGAATAGCGGACACAGACGCTATGGTTAGCGGGTTGTTGGAAGAGCTGTTGGAGATTGAAAGCCTGCTTGGAGATTTTAATCGCGAGATTTCTGCGCATATGTCGGATGTCACGTTTGATGAAAATGAGTTACGGGATATGGAGCGGCGGTTGGATTGTATTCATAATCTGCAAAATAAATATGGTCGTTCTTATGAGGAAATCATGGAGCATTTACGGAAAGTAGATGAAAAACTGCTTCAATTGGATGATTATGAAAGTTATTGCCAGACGAGGAGAGAACAGCTTGGCGCGTGGCGTGCGGAACTTGAAGAGGAGTGTGCGAAACTTACGGAGATTCGACGTAAATCCGCCTCTCAATTGCAAAAAAAGATTGCACAGGCATTGGAAGAACTCAATTTTGCGCATGTCGATTTTGAAATTAGTCTGGAGCAGAAAGAGAATATAACGGCGGACGGTTGGGATGATATTGAGTTTCGGATTGCCACGAATCCGGGCGAGCCGCGCCGAAGTCTTGGCAAAATTGTTTCCGGAGGCGAGTTATCCCGTATTATGTTGGCGATTAAGTCGGTATTTGCCGACACTGACCATATAGAGACATTGATTTTTGATGAGATTGACGCCGGAATCAGCGGCAGGACGGCGCAGAAAGTATCAGAGAAGATGAGTCTTCTCGGCTCGAAACATCAGGTAATTTGTATTACTCATCTGGCGCAGATTGCAGCGATGGCAGATACTCATTTTGTAATTGAAAAAGCTGTCAGTGAGAACCAGTCGCTTACGCAAATCCGGCCGCTGGAGAGAGAGGAAATGGAAGAGGAATTAGCCCGCATTTTAGGAGGCATGGAAATTACTGAGGCGGTGCGTCAAAACGCAAAAGAAATGAAAGTTCTGGCAGATAGCTGTAAGTCTTACATGAAATAGTGAAAATTGGTTATAGTAAATAGAAGTCACAAGACATTTGTCTGAGGCTTCTATTTTTTTTGTTTGCGAAAGGATGATGAAATTGTCAATGGCAAAAAAGCTAAGGCTCTGTTTAACTGCCTTTTTACTGTTAGATATTATAATTATTGGTTATATGCTGGCACATTCCATTCAGACGGATATTCCTGACCGACTGGTTACTTATGTCGGCGAGGAAGAGGAAATTGAGCTGCCGGCTATATATAATACAGAAGATACAGTGACAGCGCTCAGTGTTAAAAACCAATCCAGCGGTTTTTCCATGAAGTCGAAACAGACCGGAAGTTATCAGGTGCCGGTTCGTCTGTTTGGAATCGTTCCCATCAAAAATGTAGATGTCAAAGTGATTCGTAAGATGAAACTGGCTCCCAGCGGGGAACCGATTGGAATTTATGTGGAAACCAACGGTCTGCTCGTTTTGGACACAATCGAAATTGAGGGGCGGGACGGCCTTACTTATGCGCCGGGCGAGCATATCCTGCAAGCCGGCGATTATATACTGAAATGGAACCATCAACCGGTGCCGACAATTCGCAGACTGAACCGGCAGATACAAAAGACGGGGAAAAAGAAAGTTCCAGTCACGATAAGAAGAGAGAATGAGGAGATAGAGATTGCCATTCAGCCGATTCTCACGACTGACCAGACATATAAGATAGGCACATGGGTTCGCGAGGACACGCAGGGAATCGGAACACTGACGTATATCAAAGAGGATGGGGAATTTGGCACGCTCGGACACGGAATTTCCGATGTTGATACCGGAACGCTTCTCAATCTGCACGGGGGAGAGATGTATAGTACGAAAATCGTTGACATCATTAAGGGAGATAAGGGAGAACCGGGAGAGCTTCAGGGATATATTGATATGGTGGCGGACAATGAAATCGGGGAAATAAGAAAGAATACGGAAATCGGTGTATTCGGCAAAGTGGACAGCCAGAAGAAAGCGCAGTATGAAACGGACTATATTCCGGTAGGAATGAAACAGGATTTGAAGCGTGGGAAAGCCTTTATCTATGCAAACTTAGAGGGAAAGGCAAGAAAGTATGAAATCGAAATTGAAGAAATTTATATGAACAGCAGAGACAATAAGAGCTTTATCATCCATGTGACAGACCGGCGTCTGTTAAAGCTGACGGGAGGCATAGTGCAGGGAATGAGCGGCAGTCCGATATTGCAAAACGGGAAAATAGTCGGGGCGGTGACGCATGTGCTCGTAGATGACCCGACAAGAGGGTATGGCGTTTTTATTGAGACGATGCTCTCCCAGTAAAGATAAACGGTAGAAACCGTTACGGGCAGAAAATGTTATTCCAGCAGTTTCCAAAAGGCTTCACGCACGCTTTTCAAATAGCTTTCCGACACGGGATATACCGAATCATCGGAAAGAGTCGCCTCCGTGCGGGTAAGTTTCATTACTTTATTAATATTGATAATAATCGTGCGGTGGCAGCGCATAAATTCTTTGGGAAGCTGCTGCTCCAGAGCTTTTAATGTAATCTTCCGGCGGTAGCGCTTACCGGTGGTATGGTCGGAAACAGAGACGGGGATTTGCGTTATGATGTCAACATAATGCTTGTATGAAGTAAAGGCCATTATTTTTTTGTAGGGAACTTTTATCATTTCGGATTGTGTCTGCCACATAAGAAAGGAACCTTCCATATCTTTCAGTACAGGCTTCATACAATCGTCAAGTTTGCCGGCGTCAATCGGTTTTAAAAGATAATCAAGCGCCTGCACGTGATACCCGTCAAATACATATTCCGAAAAGGCCGTAAGAAAGATGATATGTCCCCGAAAGCCATCTTCCCTGAGTTTTTTGGCAATTTCAATTCCATTTGTTGTAACTAAGTCAATATCAAGAAAGAACAATTCCTCTTCGTCATACGTTTTCTTCATAAAGTCTTCCCCACGGCTAAAGTGCCGCACGGAAATGGTGACGTTATTTTTTTTGCTCCATTCGGCCAGCAGTTTCTGAAGCTGTCCGGCATAGGCAGTTTCGTCTTCCAAAATCGTTATGTTTAGCAGCATAAGCACACCTCTTTTATAAATTTTCGGGGTTCTGATATCCGGCTAAATAGGAATACAGATAGTGGCGAGAAAGGAATCTTCTTTTGGCTCAAACTGATAAAAACCGGAATGAGTCTCGATAATACTGATGATATTAGTAAGGCCCTTTCCGTGACTTTCCTTTTCTTCTTTTGTTGTCTCCAGCGTTCCGTCCTTGTTAAAAATATAATTTCCGGAGGAGCTGTTTTTGACGCTAATCTTCAGCATGCTGCGTTTTGGTTTCATATTAAATTCGATATAAGGCGATGTGGTAAGCTGTTTGTCGCCGCAGGCGTCTAGGGCGTTATCAAGCAGGTTGCCAATCACTCCGGTCAGTTCAATATCGTTGAGGGGAATTTGTGTTGGCAGCAGGACGGAGTAGCGGAACGATATGTTTTTTGTCTGTGCCAGAGCATACTTATTTGACAATATGGCGTCAATCGTCTGGTGTCCGGTTTCTATCGTTGCAAATGTTTCAGGAAGATTATCCAGCTGCGTCTCAATATAATGGGAGAGGGTGTCATAGGACTGCTTTTCCAGAAGCCCTTTCATCGTGATAAGATGATTGGTATAGTCGTGTTTCCACTTATGAAGATTTCCGGCAGATTCCAGAAGCGCCCTGTTTTTTTCTGCGTTCTTCTCCCGCAGATGAAGCTGCTCTGCTAATTGCATATTTTCCGTAAATATTTTGTTGGCAATCTCATTGAGCAGTAATGTTGACAGGAAGAGAAGAAAGATAAGTATGCTGATGTTGTTAAATTTCAACTGATAAGGGAGCGGAAGAACATCCGGATTCATGTTTATAATCTGGCTCAGCAAGTAAGTGGATATGAGCAGGGTAAAAGCAGTTGCAATTACGAAAAAACTAAAGAATTGTTCAAAGTATTTTGAATAAACCTTTAGGAGGGCAACAAACAACAGCATTAAAATAAGTTCCAGAGCGACATAAACGACAGTGGAAAAATGACTGTACCGTAAACTAAACTCAAACTCTTCGGCCAGAATATGGGCGAGTGCATAGTTTAACTGGTCGGCAAATATGCTTATGAAGCATGTGAGGCAGACATGGAAAACTTTATTGGAAAAGGCCTCTTTAAAACAATAGGAAATAAATAAAACCCGGTAAAAAAAGATAACTATCTGCGATGTGGTGCTTCCCATCCTCTGAGCATAAAAGAAGCATACAATAATGCAGGAAGTAGCTGCGAAACAGAGAAAGGTCCGGGTACGGTTGAATTTATCATATAGAGTCAGTGTCTTAAAAAAGAAAAAGACAAATATTATATTTTCCCAAACCAATTCCCAGATTTTTGCCGCCCGCATTGTTACACTTCCTTTCTGCATTCTTTATAAATCTGTTATCCGCTTTCTTAAGAGTATCATACGGAGCGTTTGTTTTCAAGACATTTTATCCGGTTTCGGGTACGAATCGGGGGTATTCGTGCACCATTTATTGACATGTGTAAAGGCGGTTGATATGCTGTTTTTATCCTATAGGAAAAGCATATGTTTTGGAAAGACGGAGGTGATTTTGATAAAAATTAAATTTATAGCAGAGGAGTTATACCGCAGCTTTTGGAGCAGCTGGTACAAAGATATCCTTTTGATGATTATGTTTTCCATTAGTCTTGTGCTGGCTGTTGTGATGTGTTCCTATTATATGGATTTAGGGGGGAGGGGGCCGGACGCAATAGACGCTGAAGATAGCAGTACGTGGTATAGCAGCGGAAGCGAACAGACGGAGGAGGCTGATAGAGATTATGACAATGCGTTTTCCACGGTCAGGGGCTGCCGCAATGTGATGAGTTATTTTGCCAGACTGAACGATACGGAAGAATACTCATTGATGTCTATTCATCAACTGCCTGCATATATAGAAGAACAGGCGGTAAAAAAGATGTTTGGCGGGAATGATTTCAACGTTTTTCTTAATGAAGAAAGAAAAAATGCATTTTCCTTTTATTTTGGCGATGGAACCCGTTGCGCTTATGATTTTAACTGTTATGGAATGAATGTCAGAGCCTGTGACAATCTCGGGCTTAAAACAGTTGAGGGGGAAGTCTTTACGGAGCAGAATACGACGCTTGAAAAGGCAGACGATGCGGTACCGGTTTTGCTCGGCTGGCAATATAAAGGAAAGCTACATGTCGGACAGGAATTTGAACTATACGGAATCGATTGCGTCTTTCGCTGCCGCGTCGCTGGAATACTCGAAAAAAATTCCCAAATGCCGGAGGTTGGAAGTATCAGTGCATCTTCGATTACCGATATGATTTCTATGGATAATTATATGATATTTCCTTTTGGTATTAAGATAAAGGAGGCGCCTGAAAAGCAAACGCGGGAGGATGTTTTTAAGTTTGCAGAAAATGACTATTATGCCATGTGGGCTATGGGCATAAAATTGGCGGAGGGAAAGAAAATAAATCAGTTGTCGGATGAATTGCGGGAAATAAGTGAGGAATACAAACTGCCGATGGTTGAAATATGGGGAGTGTCTATGGGCTTAACTCTTCTTCGGGCGGAAACGGTTTCCAGTATTCGCATTATGCTGATTTTGACTATTGCGCTGCTCTGTTTTACACTCTATGCCCTCTTTGTCACCTTTTATGACAAGATGCAGTCAAACCGCAGAGTGTATGGTATTTATCTCATCAATGGATGTTCTCTGACGATGATTTTGCTCCCCTGTTTGTTAGAGATTGCAATCATTTTGCTGCCGGCCATATTTTTCAGCAGATATGTGTTTACCGACAACAATCTCGGAGGAGTTGGCATAGATACGGAGTTTATATTGCGGACTGCGTATGCAATGGTGGGGACTGCTTTCCTGATTGGTGCAGCCTTTGTATTATGGCTGATGAGGGGAGTTGATACGGAGCGTTTAGTCCGTCAAAAGGATACATAGAGAGGACAGTAAATTGAGATTGGAGGGAACTGTGAAAAATTGCATTGGTATGCCAATTTTTCACAGAGCTATTTGTGCAGAGAACGTCACAAATAGCCCCTATCCGACAAGAGAAACTGCGTTGCAGATTTCTCTTGCGGTTCCTCGAACGAAAACGTTCTCGGAATGGAGGGGTTTTATGAGAAAGTATGGAAAAATATATAAAATATTGACGATAGTTATTCTGGTGGCAATCGGGTGCATATTTACGGTTGGACATTTCCGCCACAGGGATATCAATGATTTGGTAGAGAGCCATGAAGCGAAGGAGATGTATCGCAACGGAATCTGGAAAGCAAGGTATATACAACATACAGGGGGAACAAGTGAAGAAACGTCAGAGTGGTTTACGGCAATGCGTATATCAATTAATGTGATGCAGGATATGACGGAAGAGGATATGCTGACCATTATGGACTATTATGAAATGATATACAATGCGTCTTATGTAGGAGACAGTTATGAAGGGGAAGGTGATAAGGACTATTTCTGTTATGCAGTATTCTATCGGAAAGATACAGACGAAGAAATCCGGAGAATAAAATACCATAATGGAAAGGAAGAAAAAAAGATTACGGAAAAGGAAAATCTTTATAAATTCCCATCCCCGGACAAGGAGATGCCGGAGGAACAGAGAGGAGGAGATTGGGATTGCACATGAACAGTCTGATTGAAATCAAAGATGTCTGCAAGTCATTTGGGAAGAACGATGCCAGAATTGAGGCGCTGAAGAGTGTTTGTCTGACGATAGCGGAAGGAGAAATGGTTGCTGTCATGGGGAAAAGCGGTTCTGGAAAGTCGACGCTGCTGAACATTCTCGGAGGGATGATGTCTTTTGACGATGGCGAATACATATATAAGGGAAAGAAAGTAAATAGCAGGAAACAGGGGGAACTGACGAAATTCCGCCGTCATGAAATTGGTTTTGTCATGCAGTATTTTGCGCTCGTCGGGGACTTGAATGTATTTCAAAATGTAGCGCTTCCTCTCAAATATCAGGGATATTCGAGAAAGAAAATAAATACGATGGTGATGGAGGCGCTGAAAGAGCTGGAGATAGAGGACAAAGTGAAAGCATATCCGGATGAGTTGTCCGGCGGCCAGCAGCAGCGGGTGGCGATTGCGCGGGCGATTGTAAAACATCCGAGTGTAATTTTGGCGGATGAACCGACGGGAGCGCTAGATGAGGCGACGGGCGATACGGTGCAGAATATCTTTAACGAACTGAATAAAAAGGGCATAACGGTTATTATTGTGACGCATGATTCCCGCGTGGCGGGAAGGTGCGGGCGCATCATTCATTTGAAAGACGGCAGGGTGACAGATGCAGGCGATGCCTCTGCCGTTGCAGAGGACGGAGGAATAGCTGCAATTCAGAATGGAGGTTTATATGAAGATTGCCGGTAAAAGAGTGCAGAAAGGGAATGTCCTTTTATTTATCAGTTTTGCGGCTGTCAGTCTCTGTCTGCTGATTATCGTTTCGTCGTCCCGCGCTGAGTGGGAAAACAAGCTCAGTAAAAATGATATGTATACCGGTCATCAGCAGTGGTTTTCCATTAACGGGGCGGAAACGGAAGCACAATGGGAACAGACGATTCGCAAACTTGCGGAAGTACATGACAATTTTTCTATCAATGTGACTGTTCCCTCGCAGGAAATAGCAGTAAGGGGAATATGTATTCAGGGAAAGGTGAATAACCCGCCGATGATTGAGGGAGAGTATTTTGATTATTCAACTTCGTGGACAGACAGTCCCAAAGCGGTTGTCGGGAAAGAGTTTCAGAAAGATGTTGTTACAAAAAACGGAAAGACATACTATTCTCTGGAAGGAATAGAATATGAAGTAATTGGCATCATGGGAACATCGAGAGAGAGCCGAATCAATCATATGGTCGTAATTGATTTCCGGACAGCTATCCAGAAGGCCGGAATAAATACACAATATGAGCTGGATACCGGCAGGGAAGATGACATAAGGAAAGTGGGACATGATATGGACAAATTTTTCCCTAACCCCGGCTCGCTGCTTATTATGTTTGGTGAGGAGCAAAAGGTTCCTTTTGTTTCTAAGTTTTTATCAAGCGCAGTAATTATGCAGACAATGTATGCCCTAATCTTGATAAGTTTTTGTCTCAGTACTATTCTTGTTACCTTTATATGGCTTCGTTTTCGCAGACGGCTTCTGTTTTCGTGGAAACTGTGCGGTTATGATGCGAAGTGGGAGTGGATGGAAATATATAAGAAGTATTTTATAGTTGCCGCGGCCGGTTTTATCACAGGATTTATAATGATGCTTGTTCTGGCCGCGAAGATACCGGATATTTATATGACGGCGATGGATGTTGTACTGGCATTGGGGATAACGATAGGACTCGGGGGACTTATACTGGCGTTTAGCTATGGGAGATACCGCAAAAAAATGTTGCGGTAGGGTTGAAAGAGTAATGATAGAACAAAAAAAGATTTTTGAAACGGTAGAAATATTACTGTTTCAAAAGTCTTTTTTTGTTGAAATTTGGGGAAACTGCGCTTTTGGCTCGAGCTTTTCCGTCATCTTCTGACATCAATAAACAAAATGTTACAAAAATAAACAAAATATTAAAGAAAAATAAAATAATTTGCGTTTAGTACTTGTTTTATGGAATATATTGGTATATAATAGCTTTATAAAAAAATTATAGAAAATTAATAAACTGCTTTAGGAGGATAAAAAAATGGAAAAGCTGAATGTATTACTGGTCGATGATAATCCGAGAATTACTTCCATGATTGAAAATATTTTATTAGACGACGAGGAAATCAATGTAGTTGGAATCGCAGAAGATGGTGCGGAAGCGCTGGGGATGATAGAAGAGACGGAGCCGGACTTGGTTTTGCTCGATTTAATTATGCCGAAAATTGATGGTCTGGGTGTTTTGGAGAAACTTCAGCAAAAAGAGGGTAAGAAGCCAGATGTTATTGTTGTTTCCGGAATTGCACAGGAGAGGATTACGGATACGGCGTTTGGTTTAGGGGCAGCCTACTATTTATTGAAACCATTTGACCGCGAGGTGATTTTAAATCACGTACAGAAGTTTAAACCGGGAGCGAAAGCAAAATTCATCGTGTCAGGTGGTGATACGAGAAGCGAAGAATTGGCAAAATACAAACTGGAGTCGGATGTCACGAACATTATCCATGAGATTGGCGTTCCTGCACATATTAAAGGGTATCAGTATCTGCGTGACGCCATTATGATGTCGGTAGACGATAGTGAGATGTTAAATTCCATTACGAAAATACTTTATCCATCTATTGCAAAACAGCACGATACGACGCCAAGCCGTGTGGAGCGCGCCATCCGTCATGCCATTGAAGTGGCATGGAGCCGTGGGAAAGTCGATACGATTGACGAACTGTTTGGCTATACGGTACATAATGGAAAAGGCAAGCCGACAAATTCCGAGTTTGTGGCGCTGATTGCCGATAAAATCCGTTTGGAGCAGAAGATAAAAACGCAGGGTTGAAAAGAAAGAGGGAACTAATACGATAAAAAGTGCTTTTCACCTGCCCGATTTTGTTGTATAATAATAACATTACTATAAATTGGAAAGGGGAGAAGCACCTTGAAGAAAGTGTTATTTGTAGCTTCGGAATGCGTACCATTTGTTAAAACAGGCGGGTTGGCGGATGTTGTCGGTTCACTGCCAAAATATTTTAATAAAAAGGAATATGATGTACGGGTGATGATTCCGAAATACACCGCTATTCCGGATGAGTATAAAAATCAGATGCAATATCTTACTCATTTCTATCTGGAGCTCGCATGGAGAAAACAATATGTAGGCGTTTTTCAGATGGAATTGAACGGGGTACTATTCTATTTTATTGATAATGAATTTTACTTTAGTGGTGATAAGATATATGGAGAAATTTATCAGGATATAGAGAGATATGCTTTTTTTGACAGGGCAGTGCTATCTACTCTGCCGCTCATAGATTTCCGTCCTGATATTATTCATTGCCATGATTGGCAGACAGGGCTTATCCCTGTATATTTGAATGATTCCTTTCAGCAAGGGGAGTTCTACCGTGGTATTAAGTCGATTATGACGATTCACAACTTGAAATTTCAGGGGATTTGGGATAAAAAGACGGTGATGGATACGGCAGGATTAGACGCTTATTATTTTTCCGCAGATAAATTAGAAGCCTATGGGGATGCAAACTATCTCAAAGGCGGCCTTGTATATGCAGACCAGATTACGACGGTGAGCGAGACTTATGCAGAAGAAATTAAAACGCCGTTTTACGGAGAGAAACTCGACGGACTTATCAATGCTAAGTCAGGCTGCCTGACCGGTATTGTAAACGGATTGGACTATGATGAGTATAATCCGGCGTCCGACCCGTTGATTTATGTCAATTATGACGCCAGAACATTCCGCAAAGAAAAAATAAAGAACAAAAGGGCGCTCCAGAAAGAACTTGGTTTGGCGCAAGACGACAGGAAGTTTATGATTGGGATTGTTTCGCGCTTGACAGACCAAAAAGGGTTTGACTTGATTGATTATGTTATTGAGGAAATCTGCTCCGAGGATACCCAGCTTGTTGTACTTGGTACAGGGGAAGAAAAGTATGAGCATTTGTTCCGTCATTATGCATGGAAGTATCCGGACCGTGTATCGGCAAACATTTATTATTCCAATGAGCGTTCCCATAAAATTTATGCTTCCTGCGACGCCTTTTTGATGCCGTCACTTTTTGAGCCGTGTGGATTGAGCCAGTTAATGAGTCTCCGTTATGGCACGGTGCCGATTGTGCGCGAGACGGGAGGATTGTGCGATACGGTCGAGCCATACAACGAGTATGAGAGTAAAGGAACAGGTTTTTCTTTCCGTAATTATAATGCACATGAGATGCTGCATACGATTCGTTATGCCAAGGATGTGTATTTTAACAGGAAAAGAGAATGGAATAAATTGATTGACCGCGGTATGCAGAAAGATTTTTCATGGAAAAATTCAGCAAAGAAGTATGAGGATTTGTATAATAGAATGTAAACATTGCAAATAAAATTGGCATTATCTAACAAAAATGCCAATTTTATTTATTTTACTCTTGAATTTTCTATGTGAATTGGGTAGAATATATTTTAGAAGTTTGTGCAAAATTTAACAAACAAAATAATAAATGATTGATTAGGAGGAAAAATCATGGCAGTAAAAGTAGCGATTAATGGTTTCGGACGTATCGGACGTCTTGCATTCAGACAGATGTTTGGTGCAGAAGGTTATGAAGTAGTAGCAATCAACGACTTGACAAGCCCTAAGATGCTTGCACACTTGTTGAAATATGATTCTTCACAGGGTAAATATGCATTGGCTGATACGGTTAAGGCAACGGATGACTCTATTATTGTAGATGGAAAAGAGATAAAGATTTATGCTGAGGCAGACGCATCCAAGTGCCCTTGGGGTGAGTTGAAAGTAGATGTTGTGCTTGAGTGTACCGGTTTCTACACATCTAAGGACAAAGCATCCGCTCATATTACAGCAGGTGCTCGTAAAGTAGTTATTTCCGCACCAGCAGGAAATGACCTTCCAACAATTGTTTACAACGTTAATCATGACACATTGAAACCGGAAGATACTGTAATTTCTGCAGCATCTTGTACGACAAACTGCTTAGCTCCAATGGCTAAAGCATTGAATGATTTGGCTCCGATTAAATCCGGTATCATGAGTACAATTCACTCTTATACAGGTGACCAGATGACTCTTGATGGCCCTCAGAGAAAGGGCGACCTCAGAAGATCCCGTGCAGCAGCAGTAAATATCGTTCCAAACAGCACAGGGGCTGCTAAAGCAATTGGTTTGGTAATTCCTGAATTGAATGGTAAGTTAATCGGTTCTGCACAGCGTGTACCTTGTCCTACCGGTTCTACAACAATTCTTGTTGCCGTAGTAGAGGGCAATGTTACGGTTGACCAGATTAACGCAGCAATGAAAGCGGCAGAGACAGAGTCTTATGCATACAATGAGGACGAGATTGTATCTTCTGATATCATCGGTGCAACAGCAGGTTCCATTTTTGATGCAACACAGACAATGGCGTCTCCTATGGATGATGGCAATACACAAGTTCAGGTTGTATCTTGGTATGATAATGAGAACTCTTATACAAGCCAGATGGTTCGTACCATTAAGTATTTCAGCGAGTTGGCTTAATCCGTTCTCGGTATATCGATAACGAAAGATCCTACAAGGGTCCGGTCATTTGGGCCGGACCCTTTTTGAGTAAGACAGGGTAACCCTGTCAAAAAGAAAATGGAGGGAAAATAAAATGTTAAACAAAAAGTCAGTAGATGACATCAATGTAAAAGGACAGAAAGTATTAGTGCGTTGCGATTTTAACGTACCGTTGCAGGATGGGAAGATTACGGATGAAAACCGTCTGGTAGCTGCCCTTCCGACAATTAAAAAATTGATTGCGGATGGAGGTAAAGTAATTCTTTGCTCACATCTTGGTAAGCCGAAAGGGGAGCCGAAACCGGAATTATCTCTGGCTCCGGTTGCCGCTCGTCTGTCCGAACTTCTGAATCAGAAAGTAACGTTTGCTGCAGATGACAATGTAGTTGGAGAGAATGCAAAGGCTGCAGTAGCGGCAATGAACGATGGCGATGTAGTTCTTCTTGAGAATACGCGTTACCGTGCAGAAGAGACAAAGAATGAGGACGCATTCTCCAAAGACCTTGCTTCCCTTTGTGATGTGTTTGTGAACGATGCCTTTGGTACGGCTCACCGCGCACATTGCTCTAACGTAGGCGTCACAAAATATGTAGACACTGCCGTAGTTGGCTATTTGATGCAGAAAGAGATTGATTTCCTTGGCAATGCGGTAAATAATCCGCAGAGACCTTTCGTTGCTATTTTAGGTGGAGCAAAAGTTTCTTCTAAAATTTCAGTAATTGAGAATTTGCTTGATAAAGTAGATACACTTATTATCGGCGGCGGCATGGCTTATACATTTATGGCAGCTCATGGTGAGCCGGTTGGTAAATCTCTGTTAGAAGAGGATTATAAAGATTATGCACTTCAGATGGAGAAGAAAGCAAAAGAAAAAGGCGTTAAGCTTCTTATTCCTGAAGACACCGTAGTAGCGGACGATTTTTCCAACGACGCTAACTTCAAAGTAGTAGGCCGCGGCGAAATTCCGGATGATATGGAGGGACTGGATATCGGACCGGAGACTTCAAAAATCTTTGCAGATGCCGTAAAAGGCGCTAAGACAGTTGTATGGAATGGCCCGATGGGCTGCTTTGAGATGCCTAATTTTGCAAAAGGTACGATTGCTGTCGCAGAGGCAATGGCAGAATTAGAAGGAGCAACAACGATTATCGGTGGAGGAGACAGCGCTTCTGCATGTAATAACCTTGGCTTTGGCGATAAAATGACTCATATTTCTACCGGCGGCGGAGCATCCCTCGAATTCTTGGAAGGCAAAGAACTCCCAGGTGTTGCTGCGGCAAACGATAAATAAAGAGATGGAAAAGAAAAGCCGCAGCAACACCTTAGTTGCCTGCGGCAAACGATAAGTAAAGAAAAAAGGCGAAAGGGTCGCTGCGGCAACACCTTAGTTGCCTGCGGCAAACGATAAGTAAAGAAAAAGGCGAAAGAGTCGCTGCGGCAACACCTTAGTTGCCCGCAGCGAATGATAAATAAAGAGATTGCGCCAGAGCGGCGCAGGAATGGAGGAAATCATGGCAAGAAGAAGGATTATTGCAGGCAACTGGAAAATGAACAAAACACCAAGTGAAGCAGTTGCTCTTGTCAACGAATTATTGCCGTTAGTAAAAAATGATGATGTCGACGTCGTATTTTGTGTACCGGCAATTGATATTATTCCGGTTGCAGAGGCAACCAAGGGAAGTAATGTCAAGGTTGGTGCAGAGAATTTGTATTTTGAGGAGAGCGGCGCTTATACAGGTGAAATTGCTCCGAATATGTTGACAGATGCGGGCGTTACGCATGTAATTATCGGTCACTCGGAAAGAAGAGAATATTTCGCGGAGACGGATGAGACGGTAAATAAGAAAGTGCTCAAGGCTCTTGAGCATGATTTAGTACCGATTATCTGCTGCGGCGAGACGTTGACGCAGAGAAAACAGGGAATTTATGTTGATTGGATTCGTATGCAGATAAAGATTGCTTTCCAAAACGTTACAGCAGAACAAGCAAAGAAAGCAGTGATTGCTTATGAGCCGATTTGGGCAATTGGTACCGGAGAAACGGCAACGGCAGAGCAGGCGGAAGAAGTGTGTGCTGCCATCCGTCAGGTAATCAGTGAGATTTACGATTCGGCAACGGCAGAAGCTATTCGTATTCAGTACGGCGGCTCAATGAATGCCGGAAACGCTGCTGAGTTGTTGGCAAAACCGAATATTGATGGTGGTTTGATAGGCGGCGCTTCACTGAAACCGGATTTTGGCCAGATAGTGAATGCATGAGCATAGGTTTTGTAAAAATCTGATAGTTTGTAAATACTGTGAAATGGAGGTATCAAGGGAAGAGAATTCCGTTGATACCTCTTTTTAGATAATTTTGGAAATTTATTGAGAAAGGTTTGAAAATATGCTATGATTGCTACAATTGAGATTTCTTATATCATTTTATGGAAGTGGATAAAATAATAGCATTGAGGAGGTGTATAGTGGTATGGAGTTAAAAAGTGTCCTTATTAAAAACTTTAAGGGGATAGAAGAAAAGGGGATTGTTTTTAAACCGGGTTTTAATTTGATTAAAGGCGCCAATGGTACCGGAAAAACATCAATACTTGAAGCCATTGCAGTTGGATTAGGTGGATTTATTGCAGGACTGCCGGATGTGACAACCAGACACTTTTCATCAGATGAAGTTAGGAATGTATATATAAAGACAGGGGACGGCTCCTATAATAAGACCAATGTAATGCCGTTAGAAGTAACGATTGAAGCTGTCCTTAAAGGAGAAAAATTTAGGTGGACAAGAGGTAAAAGCAGTATTTATGCTTCAAGAAGTACAACACAGCCACGTGATATTTGCAGAAAAGCAGAAAAAATGGCAGAGGATAATAGCACGGAATTTCCAATCTTAGCATATCTAAGTGCTGGAAGAGTGTGGTCTCAGCGAAGAGAAAGAACAGAAAATATTTTTAGAAAGCAATATTTTAGAACGATTGGTTATACAGATGCACTAATAGATGCATCAAATATCAAGCTGTTATTGAATTGGTGTATGAAGATGGAAATGGTGGCATGGCAAAGAGAGAAGA
The DNA here is from genome assembly GCA_948579355.1 of uncultured Eubacterium sp. Taxonomy (GTDB): domain Bacteria; phylum Bacillota; class Clostridia; order Lachnospirales; family Lachnospiraceae; genus Eubacterium_F. The sequence continues at coordinate 20,256 of CAPAOV010000004.1, forward strand.
AAATTGCGGAATACGAAGCTGTAAAGTTGGCTGTTGCTAAGTTTATGGATATTATGGAAGAGTCAGAGAGGCATGAGATATTTTATGATAAGCAGGAAGAACAGTTGATGTACAAAGTTGATAATAAGATTCTGCCTATCATACAGTTAAGCGCAGGATATCAGTCATTGGTTTGGATGGCATTTGATATTGCATACCGAATGGCTGTATTAAATCCTGATAAAAGAGATTGTATTACAGAAACGAAAGGTATCGTTTTGATTGATGAAATCGATTTACATCTACATCCAAGATGGCAATGGAATATAGTGAATGCTCTTAGAACTGTATTCCCCAATGTACAGTTTATAGTAGCAACGCATTCTCCAATACTGTTTGCAGCATCTAGTGACTTGTGGTTGATTGATTTGGAGGAAGAAGAAGTAAGTTACACAGAATCCAGATGTGGATATGATGCAAATGCAGTATTAGAGATGTTTATGGGGGCAAAATCCCAAAATCCGGAAACTGAAAAACTGATACATTCTATATATGTGGCTATTCACAATAAGGAATATAAATTGGCAGAAGTCAAAATTCAGGAATTAGCCAATATTACCAGTGAAAATTATTCAGAAGTTGTAATGGCAAGAATGGAATTAAAAAGGAGTCAGCATCTATGATTTATATAGAGAAAAGCGAAGAGCCAGCATGGTTATCAGAATTCAAGAAGCATAATCCTACAGCAACGTATGATTCGGAATCTTTTCTCAGACATAGGGGACGGTTACGAGAAGAGTTAGTTTCAGAACAGCATTGTCTATGTGCATATTGCTGTAGGCATATTAGTAATGACCAGACTCATAATGAACATATAGAGCCAAGGCATCCGAAAAAGGGGGTGAGTCTAAGGTCATTGGACTATTCCAATATTGTTGCATCTTGTAATAATAAAAACACATGTGGAAATAGAAAGAAAAATGAATATGATTCAGAGGCTTTTGTTTCACCATTGAGGCCGGAGTGTGAAGATGTATTTACATACTATCCAGATGGTGCGGTGGAGGGAAATCCATACACAATTGATTTGCTAAATTTGAATGAATATGAGTTAAAAGAAGCGAGAAAAGCAGTTTATAGAACGATTAAAGATTTGGATAAAGAAACAATTGAACTTATATATTGTCAGGAAGAGGAAGAACTGCCAGCCTACTATAACGTAATTAAGTGGTTTTTGAAGAATTAGGTTGTGTAAATTTATTGTATCTGTTACGGTTAATTTTTTCATAAGTTCAATCTTGACATAATTGACAAATATGAGTATAATATTATTTGGACTTGGCAATTTGCTAAGATACATATGCGCGAGTGGCTCAGTTGGTAGAGCACGACCTTGCCAAGGTCGGGGCCGCGGGTTCGAGCCCCGTCTCGCGCTTTGTCGGGAACTATGCGGAACATAGTTCCTTTTTTACTTTATAGGATTAGGGTGTCAAAAGGTCTGAATTTCCCTTGCAGGTTAATTTGTCCAATGAAAAAGATTATTGCTTTAAGTTTAAATTAAGATATTGCTTATAAGAAAGTGATTAATGGAGGTGTTTTCGGTGAGTGAAAAGGAGAAGATGCATACGGGAGAACTTTATCTTCCGGGAGATGAAGAGATTATGCGGGAACAGGTCGTTTATCAAGACATGTTGTGTGAATATAATCAGACTAAACCATCGGAGTCAGAAAAAAGAGCGAATATGTTAAAAGAAATGTTAGGGGATTGTGGAGAGGGCGTATATATTGAAGCGCCGTTCTACGCTAACTTTGGCGGACATCACTGTCATTTTGGAAAAATGGTGTATGCAAATTATCATTTGACATGTGTTGATGATACGCATATTTACGTTGGGGATTATACGATGTTTGGGCCGAACGTAACGATTGCTACGGCCGGACATCCGATTTTGCCTGAATATCGGGAACAATTGTATCAGTACAACTTGCCTGTTACGATTGGAAGAAACTGCTGGATAGGAGCAGGAGCAATTATTTTGCCGGGTGTTACGATTGGTGACAATACGGTCATTGGTGCAGGGAGTGTCGTAACGAAAGATATTCCGGAAAATGTTATTGCTGTTGGGAATCCTTGTCGGGTTATGCGTGAAATCAATGAGAATGACAAAAAATATTATTATAAAAACAGGGAAATTGTATGGAATAAAGGGTAGAGATAGGGGATAGTAAAGTGTACTTCATTAAAAAAGGCGGGATAACCCGCCTTTTTTGCACGTTCTCTTAATTTTCAATGTTCTTTTAAGAATTTAACTTCTGCAGCCAATTCATCAATATCCGTATACAGAGAGGTACGGATAGTTATATCAAGAGTAGTATCGGCGTATTCGCCGGTTTGGGGAATGTAATTCATTGAGGCAAGACGAAATTCGATATTGATGAAACCGATACCCTCGCAGGTTTGTTGTTCGGGATTATAATTTTGTACCAGAAATATTGTTCTGTTCTGCCGGCCGCTGTCAAATGCCCTATTTTCGAAAACAAGGGAATTGAAAATGTTTTTAAAGACTGCCGTTATATGTTCTTCATCTAAATCGTGAATGAGAGTTTTTGATATGCGGCAGGCAATATCAGCAGACAGTTCTTTCCACAGGGCCGCTGTTATATGTTGCCTTTGCTCATGTGCAGCTTCTTTCTTTCCCTGAAACGGGGGATAGTTTTCCAGTAAATAGTCAAAGTGTACGGGAACGGCCACGGTGGCAAGATGGGGCACATAAGGGATTGGATCGTCAGGCTGCCAGCCGTTTTGGGAACCGTAAGCGCCTGCTGTAACAGTTTCCGACAGAGCGTCGAGTGGTATTTTCTTTGTGTTCTTCTGTGTCATAAAGCATCATCCTTTCTTTTGTTTGTATTTGTAAATAGTATGTTAAAAAAAGAGTAACATATATGAGTAGTAAATGCTATATATTTTTTGATTTATGTGATATTTTCCCGGTTTGATTTGTTATTATAATTAGTACAACGAATATTAAATAATTGGCATATTCGTTGTACTAGAAAGGCCTTTTGCAACAATACAAGGAGGATAACACCGTGGAACCATCAAACTATTGGAAAGCAGTAGATTCCTATGGTAATACCATGTATCGGATTGCCCGCAGCTACTGCCGATGTCACGCAGATGCGGAAGATATCGTACAATCCGCTTTTGAAAAACTGCTGATGGCAAAAGTAGAGTTTCAGGATGAACAGCACTTGAAAAAATGGCTGATACGGGTGACTGTGAATGAGGCTAAAAATTTGTGTGCATCATTTTGGAAAAGGCATATGGTTCCGTGGGAAAATTCGCAAACAAGCCAAGCCTATGATTTTTCTTATCCGGAGCAGAGTGATTTGTACGATGCTGTACAAAAGCTGCCGATAAAGTACAGAAGTGTTGTTCATTTGTATTATTATGAAGATTATTCCATAAAAGAAATTGCTGATATACTGAAACTGCGGGAGACTACCGTGCAGACGCAGTTAATGCGGGCACGAAAGAAGCTCAAAGAAATATTAAAGGAGGATTGGCAGGATGAGTAATAAACAACGATATAAGGAAACATTTGATACGATGATGTTGTCGGAAGAAAGAATAAGAAAGGTGAAAAGTATGATAGAAAAGAATGGGAAAAAGAAGATAAGAAGAACAGGATTTCGTGTTGCAGTATCGGCAGCCGTTCTGACAGCCGTTTTTCTTATCAGCAATGTAGCTGTCTATGCGGCTACAGGAAGTACTTTAGTTGAAAAAGGAATGGAGAGAGTATCCTTTTGTGTAAATAAAGATAACGTTTCTATCAAAAGCGAAGTCGTGAAGACGGAAAAAGATAAGGATGGAAACACCTCTTATGAAATGAAATCGAAAGATGGGGAAGTAAGCAGCCGTATATCAGTAAATGACAGATGTTTGAAAGATGGAAGTATTTCTATTTCTGTTGTGGCGGATACTGATGATAAAGAGCTTGCCGTTGTTCTTATTTCTGCAAAGTTGGAAAAAGAGGGAAAAAAGGTGTATTTGGTAATTGGTGACAAAGAAAAAAGACTCGATATTACCAAAGATTTTGCAGACGGTGAGGCGAAAGGCGAATTTGAACTGGATGGAGAGAGTTATCAATTTGTTGTTGCGGGAACCGTTGAAAAGAACGATATAGAAATTAAGCAGCGGAAAAAAGAGTAGAGAATTAATTTTGTAATAAACAGGAAGCGCAGGTGGGGTTAGCCTTACTGTGCAATAAAGAGGACGGATACTTTGGAAATGTTATTTTCTTCCCGTAACGTAGAGGTATCCGTCTTCGTCTAAATATCCGCTGATTCCGGTGTAGAGGATTGCGGAATTGCGGTCTTCTTCGCTTAGCGCCTGATAGTCGTTGGCAAACCCCATACTGACATGGCTGCCAACGCTGACGATTTCTCCCTCCCTGCGGGCGTCGAACACCGTATTGCTAAATTCGTCAATAATAACGAGCTCGCTATCGGGAAGCGCAGTTCCCTTGCTCTCTTGTTTTGTCTGGTGGTCTTTCACTGAAAGGGAGCTAATCCAAGTTGCCGATTCAGGGCAGGCAGACATGAGGAAAAACTTTTCTTTTTCCTCTTCATCAAATGTGCCGGAAATATCCAGCGCCGAATCCGGCATAAGTTTTTGCATTTGTACAAAAAGCCGTACTTTTTGCGCCGTTGAATCTGAAATATCATTTTTCATACAAGCAAGAGTCTGCGAAGTTCCCCATACGAGAGTAATCTTATAATCTTCCACTAATTGCGAAAACAATTGCGGCTCCATGTTTTTTTCCGTAAAAACAATACTTCCTCCGCATAAGAGAAGCGCATGAACGATGGAAAGTGCATAAAAGTAATTGTCAGAAAAAGATAAAAACGTTCTGTCCCCTTGCGTGAGCTGCCATTGTTCACAGAGCTGACTGGCACCGGCAATCACGTTTTTCCGGCTCAATCTTACTGTGCGCGAGCTGTCATGGGAATCCGGTGCCGGCAGGAGAACGGACAGGTCGGGGTGTAAAACCTCTTCCCTCGTTTCTTTTCGGCGCAGCAATATGTATTTCATCAGAGAAAAGCACTTTTTGAAATTCCTTTTCTCTTTCCCTTTCCATTGCTCCCATTTCTTTTTTGAAATCCATATGTAATCCGGCAAATAGGCATTTATCTGCTTCCAAAATGTATCTTTTGTACATTCTTCCGGAAGCAGAAAGGCAACGTAATCATTGTCGAGACATGAAATATATCCGATTAGACTTTCCGGCTCATTTTCCATTGCCAATAAAACAAGGGAACGCTCCTCAATTTGCATTGCCAGTTGTTTTTGGCAGTCATCCAGTTCTCTGTAAGAACAGGTAGTTCCCCCGGTTGCAATAATCGCTGTATTTTCTTCAAAATCTGTAATATTCCATAAATTCATAGATAACCTCACTTGTGTGTCCGTTACTTCAGTACCTTTTTTGAGTATAACAATAATGTTTTGGCAAGTCAACTGTGCTTCGATTCGTTGCTTTTGGATGCTTTGAATACTATACAAGATAGTTTGTTTATGGTATACTCTTCTCAGATTGCAATAGGGAGATGATAATATGGATTATAAGTATATGCGAATACAGGGCAGAGAAGATTCCTATATTACAAAGTATCCAAAAGGAGTATTTAGTCTTTGTTGGAATCTGATAAGAGACGAGCAATTAACCAACGAAGAAAAAGAACTGTTTATATCTATTGATAATTGGTTCAAAGATAATCTTCCCGAACCAGAACCTTGTAAAAACCATGAAAAGGTCATTACATTTTTTAAATGTGAAAGTACATTGGAAATGGTTGAGAAATTAAAGCCTGCTATTGCGCTTTTAGATAGACATCAAAAGCCCTATGATGTGGTCTATACAAATTTTGTGGGAACTGTCGTTTATGAAGATGATTGGCAGATTGCTGTTCAGGTTGAGAACGGAAAGATGATATAAATTCAGGCATAGCAAAAATTATTTTATTCCCTGTTTTTGGCACATCGCTGGTGCAATCTCCGGCGCGGCAAATTCCGTACTCGTCTGCCTGTCAGTATTGACAGTTCGGGCAATATACGCTGCTCCTGCCCCCGATTACTTTGCGCACCAGTGTCTGGCGGCAGTTCGGGCAGAGTTCGTCGGCATGACCGTACACTTGCAAAAAGGGCGTATTGCGGTATTCTTTTCCTTTTGTCTCCAAGTAGTCTTCCGGTGTGATTCTATTTTTTTCAATAAAATAATGCAGACTGTTGGAAATTTCCCCGGCAAGCTGCCGCCATTCTGCGGCAGTCAGGCTGTTTGCGGGGCGAGTGGGACAAATTCCCGCCCGAAACAGAATTTCATCGGAATATATGTTGCCAATTCCGGCAATTACGCTTTGGTCGAGCAGGCACCCTTTTATTGGTTTTTTCCGCTTTTCCAACCGGCTTTGCAAATATTCCGTGTCGCATTTAGCGGATAACGGCTCTACACCAAGTTTGCCGATTCCACTGTATGTATCCTCTTCATCGTTTCGTATCAGCCAGAAACGGCCGAAACGGCGGGTATCGGAGAAGCGTAGTTCCTTTCCATTATCTAATTGCAGGATGACATGCGTGTGTTTTTCCGTCAGATAATCGGCAGGGGTAACGAGCAAGCAGCCTGTCATTCTCAAATGCAAAATGATTCTGCTCTCGTTTTTCAAATGAATCATCAAAAATTTTCCTCTGCGTGACATGGAAGATATTTCCTGCCCGGCAACCGCGCTGCAAAATTTCTCCGCTGCCGGATAAGAGATAACCTCTGGACGGTTTACGATTACATTATTGATGACATGTCCCTGTACTTGTGGCTCAATTACGTTTTTAATTGTTTCGATTTCTGGAAGTTCAGGCATTATCCGTACCCCTTTTCTGTGCTGAGATTTTAATTTTGCTGTGATAGAAATAATTAGCGCTTATAGGTGGAGCGTCAAAATAACCAAACAAAGAAGTGTTTTTGCATGATAAATTATAACAGATTAGGATATGAATTTAAAAGGGATTTATCAAATTTTTCTGAAAAATTTGCAAAAGGACTGAAAAGCCTAAAAAGAAATTTGTATGCATTTGAAGAAAAAACTGTAATGAATAATAGAAAAATTTATATCCGAGTGATATAATAAAAATGAGAAATAAGGAGGCAGGATTATGAGAGAGGAAATGAAGCAGATTTTGGAAAGACTTCAATGCGAATATTCTATATTTAAAAAAGGAACAAATCCAGATGAACTGGAGAAAGCGTATTTGGAAGCATTGCAGGACAGTGCGGGGAAGAATTATTATCCGGCAATCCTGTTAGTCGATGAATATGTGACGGATTGGCTGGACTATGTGTTTGAGGAAGATTATCATCGCGAGGAATTGATGCAGACTTGTAAAAATAATGGGAAAGAATTGCTGCAGGAGCGTTTTCGTGAATATATGGAGGATTACCAAGAGGATTATGGAGGAGATTTGGAAGAATTCATTGGTAAGGAAACAGAGGGGGAAGTGCTGCATCATTTTAGCGCATACAACTCTTTTGATGAGTATGTATTGGTGGAAGATGCGCTGTTATTAAAGATACCGGTACAGCATCCATGGGAAATCATTGCGTGGCTCCCAGTGGGGGGATGGAATGAATGTCCGGCGCCAGAGGAAATGATATCTATTTGTAAATACTGGTATGAGTCGTACGGCGCTATTCCGGCAGTTTTTACCCATGACGAGATGGAGTTCTATGTGCCACAGAAATTAAATGGGGCGGTTCCGTTGGAAGTGGCAAAGGAGCATTATGCATTCTGCGTAGACCGTGTAGATCAGGGTACCAGAACCTGTACATTATCGGAGCTGGCAGTGGGCCTGAAAGATTCGGATATCTGGTATTTCTGGTGGGATTAATTCTCAAGATGCGATTCAGACTGATATCTATGCGGAAATTGCCGGTTACCAAAAGCCAGTTTTGGTAATCCACGGTATACTGCTTTGCTCAGATAAATTGTAAAAACAACGTTACTTTTTGCCACCGGGTAAAGAGATTATGCGTCAGACTTTCTATCGTTAGGTCTCAGAAGATAGAAAGTTCTGGCGTTTTTTTGTAAAAACAGGAGGGGCGTCAATGAAAGAAAAAATACTTGTAAAACAATTTGCCCGATATGTATCATTAAACATATGCGGTATGATTGGTTTATCCTGCTACATACTTGCCGACACCTATTTTGTTTCCAAAGGTTTGGGAGCCAATGGTCTGGCGGCGCTTAATTTAGCTATTCCGGTATACAGTCTCGTTCACGGGTGCGGTCTGATGCTGGGGATGGGAGGCGCCACAAAGTATTCGGTTTACATAGGGCAAAAAGAATACAAAAATGCCGACAAATCCTTTTCAAACACGATTTATATATTGTCTGTACCGGCTGTTATATTCGTGTTGGCGGGAATTTTCTTTGCGGGGCGGCTGACATTATTATCAGGTGCGGACAATGCTGTTTTTGGGATGACAAAAACGTATTTGCAGGTTATTCTTCTATTTTCTCCGGTGTTTATGATAAATGACAGCCTGCTGTGCTTTGTGAGAAATGATGGCAATCCGCAATTAGCCATGATTGGCATGCTGACGGGAAGCCTGGCAAATATTGTACTTGATTATATTTTTATTTTTCCTTTTAATATGGGAATATTTGGCGCCGTATTGGCGACGGCCTTAGCGCCGGTTATCAGTCTTATCGTGTTATCAAAGCATTGGTTTACGAAGCAAAATCAGTTTCATTTTCAGTGGGCAAAACCGTCGCTCTGTCTGATACGGGATATTCTCTCTTTGGGCATTCCATCGTTTATAGCCGAAGTGGCTTCCGGTGTGGTAATGATTGTTTTTAACTTGATTATTTTGCGGTTGCAGGGGAATATCGGAGTCGCCGCCTACGGTGTTGTTGCCAATCTATCGCTTGTAGTTAATTCGATTTATACCGGAATGGCGCAGGGAATACAACCGATACTAAGCAGGTTATGCGGATGTGGGGATGAAAAAGGCGTAAAGCGGATTTTGCAATATGCCGTCAATACCATGCTTGTTCTTTCGGGGTGTATTTATTTGCTTCTATTTGTTGCGGGAGACTTGGTTGTCGGTATATTTAACAGCGAACAAAATATTTTGCTGCAGCAGATTGCCCTGACGGGATTAAAATTATATTTTGCGGCGATTCCTTTTGTTGGTTTCAATATTGTGATTTCGGCATACTTTACATCGACAGAAAAAGCGTTACCGGCACAAGTGATTTCTCTGTTAAGGGGCTTTTTCATTATTCTTCCCATGGCGTTTCTGTTGTCTTCTCTCTTAAAAATGACAGGGGTATGGCTCTCTTATCCGGTTACGGAATGTTTTACTGCCATAACAGGAATTGCTTTTAATGCCAAAATGCGATACAATAAACGGTATAAAAGTTAGAGGAGAGAGACAGATGGTATATAACATAAATTATGAATTGGCGGCGGTTGCGTTTATGATATTGTTTTATCTCTTATTAAAGGCGCAGTATCCGAGGGAAATAGAAAGTATTCACTATTTTGCAAACGCACTTTTGATTTATATTGTTGCCATAATTCTTGATATTACGTCGGCGGTTATGATTTCGTATGCTTCATCAATACCGCGCTGGCTCAATATGTTTTCCAATACGGCTTACCTATTATCGGTGCTAATCTTCTTTTATTTTTTTGTGCGTTACATATGCAAGCATCTTCTTCAGGAGCGTATGTTGTGGGAGAGGATATTGAGTAATGTGGTTGGCATCAGCTATGGCATCTTTCTTATAACGAATTCCTTTACTCATTGGATATTTTATTTCGACGGAGAGTTCCGTTATGTTCATGGGCCGTTATACTATTTTGTATTTTTGGTGCCTTTGTATTTTGTCGTTACGATTGGCATGATATTAGTAATTAAAAATGAAAAATTTGATAGAAGGCAGAAAATATGTATTTGGCTGTTTACCCTGTTGGCGGTCATTGGTCCGGTCATACAGGTTTGTTTTGTTCCGAATATTCTGTTTAGTATGTTTACGCCGGCGCTGGCGTTGTTAATTCTGTTGTTTTTGCTCGTCACGCCGGATTACAAAAAGACGGTAGCGACGATGGAAGAATTGATTCAGACAAAGGAAATTGCCGAGCAGGCGCAGATGGAAGCAGAGGCAGCAACGAAAGCCAAGTCGGATTTTCTTGCCAATATGTCGCATGAAATCCGGACGCCATTAAATGCAATATGCGGCATGGCAGAATTACTTAACCATATGAAGCTGCCGGCTAAAATAATGGAATACGCAGAGAATATTCAGGTTGCCGCGGACAATTTGCTTGATATCGTCAACGATATATTAGACTTCTCTAAAATCGACGCCGGGAAAGTTGAGCTGGCAGAGGAAGAATATGAGCTGGAAGCGTTGATTCACGCAGTGGAGCCGATGATAAGCACCCGCCTCGCCGACAAAGACGTTGTATTTCTTATTGACATTGAGCCCCATGTACCGAAAAAAATGTGCGGCGATATGGTGCGTATTAAACAGATTCTGCTTAACCTGTTGGGGAATGCGGTCAAGTTTACTAATTTTGGAAAGATTTCACTGTCTATCCACAGCGTATGGGAAGAGACGGGCGACGTGCGCCTGATTTTGGAAGTGGCAGATACGGGGATTGGTATTCGGGAAGAAGACCAGAAAAATCTTTTTTCCGAGTTTACGCAGGTAGATACAAAGAAAAACAGAAGATTGCAGGGGACTGGTCTCGGTCTGGCAATTTCCAGCCATCTGGCACAATTGATGGGCGGGGATATTGAATTGAGCAGTCAATATGGCTCCGGCACGACATTCACCGTGACGATATTACAAAAAGCAGTTGATATTCAGCCGTGCGCGGCGATTGAGAGGAATGCGAAGTACCATATTTTTCTCTATGAAAAAAATGCGTTCTACCAAGAGAATATTCTGAAAATGCTGCGCTCTTTTCCGGTCACTTACCAGCCGGTTTATCAATTGCACGAATTGTCAACGCTGGAGACTTATGAGAATAGAGAAAATTATTTGTTGTACGACTATTTGTCGGCACAGGAGAGTGTTGAGGCGGCTTTGCCGTATTTAAAAGAACACGGTGTGATTCCGATAGCTATGTTGGAAACGCAGGACTTATGGAAAGAGGATATTGATACTTATATACATAAAATAAGAAAACCGCTGCACGCCATTGCCTTTTGCCGGTTGATTGCCGGAGAAAATACGGCAAGGACAATGAAAATTCCGGAAAGGGAGGCGCGTGTGTATCCATCGGCAAAAGCGCTCGTGGTCGATGATAATATTATCAATCAGAAAGTGATTCAGGGGTTTTTAAAAGAATACCAAATTAGTGTGACAAGGGCTTCCAGCGGTTATGAGGCGTTAGACCATATGAAATCGGGAGAAGATTTTGATATTATTTTTATGGACCATATGATGCCGGTCATGGACGGAGTGGAGACGACGGAGAAAATTCGAAATCTGGATGTACCGCATGCGAAACATGTGCCGATTGTGGCGTTGACAGCAAATGTCATCCGCGGCGCCAAAGAGATGTTTCTTGCTTCCGGTATGAATGATTTTCTGGCAAAGCCGATAAATATAGAAAAACTAGATGATATTTTGCGGCGCTGGCTTCCGGACGGCAGGCAAAAGGAATTGACATCTGAACTTCCGGTTTCTGCGGCGCTGGCTGCCAGTAAGGAAGAAAAGGAGCGGATACCGGGGATGGACTATGCGGCGGCTTTGGAGTATTTTGGCGGAAGCGAGGACATTCTCAATGAAGTGCTGGATGTATTTTGTGAAGAGAGCCACGAGCGTATTCGCGAGATGGAGAGGTTGTTAGAAGAAAAGAATTATGAAAATTACATTATTGAGGCGCATGGATTAAAGAGCGCTGCCAAAAGCATAATGGCAAACGAGCTTTCAGAACGTGCGAAAGAGCACGAATTTGCCGGTAAAGACGGGCGGTTTGCGTGGATTGATGAACATGGTAAAGAGCTGCTTAATGATTATCGCAGATTTCTCGCTATGTTGGAAAACGATAGGAAACAGGAAGAGACGAAAGAAGAGTTTTCTGCGGTAAAAGTGCTGCAAAGTGAGGTGTCCAAGGGGAAAGGGATGTTAGAGGTGGAATTGGATAAGTTTCTGCTCGTTTACCGCCATCTGTCGCAGCTAGTGAAACGGAGCCAACAGCCGTTACATGTTTTGACATTGGAGATTAGCGGACTGTTAGATGAACGCAGGGAGGAGGCTATGAAAGCTTTGGGGAAAGCCATTTGTTCTGCTTTGCGGGAATCGGACATCTGTACCCGGTATGATGATAACCGGTATTTTGTCTTGCTTCTTGGGGTGCAGGAAGGAAATGGCGCGTTTATTGCCGGACGTGTGTTAGGAGCCTTTGACAATCTTTACGGAGAAGACGGTTGTATTGTGAACTATCAAATACAACAGGTAAATGAATAGGAGGGACAACGGATTATGAGTGAAGCGTTTACAGCGCCACCGATGGAGATACTTGTAGTAGATGATAACAGAATTAATCGAAAAGTGACAGAGTCTCTATTAAAAACGCTGAAGATGAAAATAGATACAGCAGAGAGTGGCAGGGATGCAATAACTAAAGTGAGAGATAAAAAATATGATTTTGTGCTGATGGATTATATGATGCCGGAGATGGACGGCAGGGAAACGCTGCGACATATTCGGGAGTTAGATGTACCATATAGCGAAACGCTTCCTGTTATTGCTCTCACGTCAAACGAAGAAGAGGGCATTTGCAAGCAGTTAATTGCACAGGGCTTTGATGATTTTCTTCGAAAACCAATTGATTTGCAGGAGATATGTGATATAATAAAAAAATGGTTGCCAAAGAATTTCTCTGATGACGATACAAAACAGAACGGCGCGGAGGCAGAAGAAGCGATTTTGCCGGAGATTGAAGGGCTGGATGTAGAACAGGGGATATCTCAGACCGGGGGGTATGATTTGTATCGGGAAGTATTAGGTGATTTCTATATCATGATAGAGTCAAAGGCAAAGAAAATAGAAACATTTTTGGCGAACCATATGCTTCACGACTATACAATAGAAGTGCATGCATTAAAGAGTACAGCCCGCCTGATTGGAGCTATGGAATTATCCGAGCGATGTTATCGTTTGGAGCAGTTGGGAAAGGCAGAACAGGAGGAAGCATTAGTGGAGGAGACGCCTGCGATGCTTGCTTTGTACCGAAAATACATAAATATTTTGCGTCCTTATGGGGAGAGAGAAAGAGGACAGGAAGAAATATCTGCCGAGCAATTGATTTTGCTATTGGAACGGTTGTATTCCGCAATGGATGAATTTAATTTAGACGAAGCAGACGATATCATGCAGGAATTAGAACGATATAAGATTCCTGCTAACTGTCGTGAACACATGGAAGTATTGCGAGTATATGTAGCAGACGTGGCTATGCAGGATATCATGGATACGGCGAGCCAAATGATTGAGATATTAAAGACGGACTAAAAAAGGAGAGTTCATATGGAAAAGGTACAAAAAGAGCAGATACTGTTTATAATAGATGTTACGAACTTTTTGGTTGAGTCGATCAAGGGTAAGCTGGAGGATTTGGGATACCGGGTAATTGTTTCTAAATTAAACGTGGAGGAGATTAGTCGGTGTAAGGGACTTTTAGGCGCTATTTTAATTCATGTTCAGGAGAACATGCCGGCGAAAGTAAAAGAGTTGACTTTTATCAAAGATAATGCTTTAGAAAATGCTTATCCGATTTTTTTGGCGGGAAATGTTGAAGATGTCAATGCCATTGAAAAAATTCTACCTAAAAACATAATTACCCGGGAGTTCTACCGACCGATTGATGCGGGAGAACTGGCTGAAAAAGTGAATGAGTTTATCGACGAGCACCGGGGGCTAAATAAGAAAAAAGTTCTCGTTGTCGATGATTCGGGTACTACGTTAAGGAATGTTAAGAATTGGCTCGAGCAAAAATATCAGGTTATACTTGCCAATTCGGCAACGATGGCGTTGAAATATTTGACACTGAACAAACCGGATTTGATTCTTTTGGACTATGAGATGCCGGTATGTGATGGTAAGCAGTTAATGGAAATGATTCGTGCTGATGAAGATTACAGCAAGGTGCCAATATTTTTTCTGACCGGAAAAAATGATAGGGAGAGTATCGCGCAGGTTACGGTGCTGCGTCCGGCGGGGTACTTGCTGAAGACGCTTCCACCGGCGCAAATTGTCAAGGCGATTGATGATTTTTTTGAAAAGCAAAAAGGGGAACACGTAGTATAATTTGCAGGTTATATACCAAAATATTGCAGTAAGAGACTAAATGCAAGATTATTTATATGGAGGACAGAAATGGAATTAACAAGTATACGTGAGATATTTCGTGAAAAAGACAAGTATATTACTCAGACAGTTACAATCGGAGGATGGTTAAGAAGCGTCAGGGACTCAAAAACCTTTGGTTTTTTAGTTGTCAATGACGGTACTTTTTTTGAGCCGTTACAGGTTGTGTATTCGGATAAGCTTGATAATTTTGCCGCCATTTCTAAGTTAAATATTGGCGCGGCCGTAGTGGTAACGGGAAAGTTAGTTGCCACGCCGAATGCGAAACAGCCATTTGAGATACAGGCAGATGAGGTGGCGATTGAGGGTGAATCAAAACCGGATTATCCGTTGCAGAAGAAACGCCATTCTTTTGAGTACCTGCGTACAATCTCACATTTGCGTCCGCGAACGAATACGTTTCAGGCAGTTTTCCGTGTGCGCTCACTGATTGCCTATGCCATCCACAAATTTTTCCAAGAGAGAGAATTTGTATATGTACACACGCCGCTTATTACCGGAAGCGATTGCGAGGGGGCGGGAGAGATGTTTCGTGTTACAACGCTTGACATGGAGAATCTCCCGATGACGGAAGATGGCAGAGTTGATTACAGTAAAGATTTCTTTAATAAGGAAACGAATCTGACAGTAAGCGGTCAGCTCAACGGTGAAACCTATGCGATGGCGTTCAAAAATATTTATACGTTTGGCCCGACTTTCCGAGCAGAAAATTCCAATACGACGCGTCATGCCGCAGAATTTTGGATGATTGAGCCGGAGATGGCTTTTGCCGATTTGCAGGATGATATGATGGTGGCAGAGAGCATGCTCAAATACATTATCCGTTATGTATTGGAAGAGGCCAAAGAGGAGATGGCATTTTTCAATAAATTTGTAGATAAGGGATTAATAGACAGATTGCAGAAAGTAGCGGATGCTGAATTTGCTCATGTGACATATACCGAAGCAATCGAACTGTTAGAAAAATATAACGAACAGTTTGAGTATAAAGTAAGCTGGGGATGTGATTTGCAGACAGAGCATGAGAGATATTTGACGGAAGAAATATTTAAACGTCCGGTTTTTGTTACGGATTATCCAAAAGAGATTAAAGCGTTCTATATGAAAATGAATGAGGATAATAAAACGGTGGCAGCGATGGATTGTCTCGTTCCCGGTATTGGTGAAATTATCGGCGGCAGTCAGCGTGAAGATGATTATGATAAACTGGTTAAACGGATGGAAGAGTGCGGACTAAACTGTGAGGATTATGATTTCTATTTGGACCTTCGCAAATACGGTACGGCAAGGCATGCCGGTTTCGGGCTTGGTTTTGAGCGTTGCGTTATGTACCTGACCGGAATGCAGAATATCCGTGATGTTATCCCATTCCCAAGAACGGTAAATAATTGTGAATTATAGATTATTGAACAAATAATTTAGAAAAAGGAGGATATGAACATGAATTTAGTAATTCCTGAGGGGTATGAGGCAGCGTTGGACACAAGAGAAACAGAGGTGGCAATTAAAAAGGTTAAGGATTTTTTTGAAAAAGCTTTGGCGGCAAATCTGAATCTTACGCGTGTGTCGGCGCCGCTTTTTGTCGACCCGCAATCCGGACTTAATGATAACCTAAATGGTGTTGAGCGTCCGGTAGACTTTGATATTCGCGAGCAGGATGGCAGAACAGTAGAAATTGTGCACTCATTGGCAAAGTGGAAACGTTATGCATTGGGACGTTATAAGTTTCATCATGGTGAAGGATTATATACGGATATGAATGCCATTCGGCGTGATGAAGATACCGATAATGTTCATTCCATCTTTGTTGACCAATGGGATTGGGAGCGGATTATTAGTAAGGAAGAGCGGAATATAGCTACATTAAAAAGTATTGTAATTAATGTATACCGTGCGCTGCAGGAAACAGAAGATTATTTGGCAACCCAATACAATTATATTAAGAAATCGTTGCCGCAAAACATTACTTTTGTTACCTCACAGGAGTTAGAGGACGCCTATCCGAATAAGTCGCCAAAGGAACGTGAGTATGAGGCGGTAAAAGAGCACGGAGCCGTTTTTCTTATGAATATCGGAGATAAACTGGCGTCTGGTGAACCGCATGACGGCCGTGCACCGGATTATGATGACTGGTCTTTGAATGGGGATATTATTGTATACTATCCGGTTCTTGATATGGCGTTGGAGTTATCTTCCATGGGGATTCGTGTGGATGAGGTTTCGTTAAAAGAACAGCTTGCCAAGGCAGGATGTTCGGAGAGGGAAGAACTTCCATTTCAAAAGGCTGTCTTGGAGAAGAAACTGCCTTACACGATTGGCGGTGGTATCGGACAGTCCCGTATCTGCATGTTTTTCCTGCGCAAGGCTCATATCGGGGAAGTGCAGGCTTCCATCTGGCCGGATGACGTGATGGAAGAGGCAGAGAAGAGCAATCTTCATATTTTATAATTGCCGGAAGGAGTAAAGACGATTTATGGATAATTTCACCTTTTATGCACCGACTTATTTTGATTTCGGAAAAGATACGGAAAAACATGCGGCTGATTTGATTCGCCAGTTCGGGGGGACGAAAGTACTGCTCCATTATGGCGGCGGTTCCATTAAGAAAAACGGCCTTTACCAGTGCGTCACTGAAAGTCTGGCGCAGGCGAATCTTCCTTTCGTGGAACTCGGCGGTGTAAAACCGAATCCGCGCAGTGGTCTGGTGTATGAGGGAATCGCTTTGTGTAAAAGGGAAAACGTCGATTTTATACTTGCGGTTGGCGGTGGCAGCACCATTGATTCGGCGAAAGCGATTGCCGCCGGCAGTATGTATGACGGTGATTTTTTAGATTTCTATCAGGGGAAAGGCAAAATCGAAAAGGCTTTGCCAATTGGCACGATATTGACAATCGCTGCCGCCGGCAGCGAGGGGTCTCCGAACACGGTTATTACGGATGAGAAGGAATGTATAAAAAAAGGGGCGAAGAGCGATTGCCTCCGCCCGCGTTTTTCCATTCTCAATCCGGTGCTGACGTGTACGTTACCGCCGTACCAGACGGCGGCCGGCTGTACGGATATTATGATTCATGTATGCGAGAGATACTTTTCCAATACGGAAGAGGTAGAGATTACAGACCGCCTCTGTGAGGCCGTGTTAAAGACAATTATACATGAGGCGCCGCGCGTTATAGAGGCGCCGGATAATTATGAAGCGAGAGCCAATATTATGTGGGCCGGTATGTTGGCGCACAATAATATATGCGGTGTGGGGCGAGTACAGGATTGGGCAAGCCATCATATAGAGCATGAGCTGTCAGCGTTGTACGACGTGACTCACGGTGCGGGTTTGGCCGTGATAGCCCCGTTGTGGATGCGTTATGTGTTGGAAAGCAATCCACACAAATTAGTACTCTTTGCAACGCGTGTATGGGATATTGCCATGGACGAGTCTGATTTGCACGGCGTGGCGCTGAAAGGGATTGAAGCATTTGAGGCATTTTTGAAAAAAATCGGCATGCCTTCCAGTTTTGCAGAAATCGGAGCGAGGGAAGAAGATATTGAACTCATGACAAATAAACTTATGAATGGACGCAAGACAGAAGGAAACTATGTGAAACTGACACGGGATGATGTGAGAAAAATATATGAGAGTGCAGTCAGATAGAGGAGGATTTGCCGGATGGAGCAAAAAGAGTTTCTTCGCCATATAGAAGGATTGATTCAGTATGCCAGAACAAAAGAGAATCAATTGACAAAACAGGAAGTCGCTGATTATTGCAGCGAATTGTCATTGACCGAGCAGCAGTATGAGCTGCTGTATGCATACTTAAAGGAGCATCAGGTTCATGTTGACGGTTACAAGGCACAGCCGGAAGCAGTGGCGTTTGAGGGAAAATCCGGTGAAAAGTCAGGAGAAAGGGATTCTAAGTATCTGACAATATATCGTCGGGAACTGCGTGGGCTGCCGGACTATTCGGAGGAAGAGAAGCGACATTTGTTTGAGCGTCTTCGCGCAGGGGATGAAACGGTAATAGGGACGGTGATTGAAGCTCAATTGAAGAGAGTTGTGACGTTGGCGGGGAAATACCGTGGACGGGGAGTGCCGTTAGAGGATTTGATTCAGGAGGGCAATTTAGAGCTGACATCCCGCGTGGCAATGCTCTGTGGCAATCAGGAAGTAGTAGATTATGAAAAGGCAATGGACCATGCGGTGCGCAGCCGTTTGATTGAATTGGTAGATGAGGAGCTTTCGGATAGCGACAGTATCAGTACGGTATTGGCACGGGTGAATTTGCTGATGGAAGCAACAAGGTCTTTAGCAGAAGAGTATGGACGTATTGCTACGTTGGAAGAACTTGCGGATTTTGCACATATGGATAGAGAAGAGATTCAGATGTACGTGGAACTGTCAAGAAATGCTATCGAGATAGGAAGTGGAGACGGTGCAAGAGAATGATTATTCTTTAGAGGCTTTAGCAGAGCCTCTTTGTTTATGGTATGAAAAAAATAAGCGCAGTATGCCATGGAGGGATGACGCCACGCCGTATCATGTCTGGCTGTCGGAAATCATGCTGCAGCAGACGCGGATTGAGGCAGTAAAAGAATATTACCGTCGTTTTACCGAGCAGCTTCCCGATGTGGCGTCGCTGGCGGAAGTGCCGGAAGAAGAGCTGATGAAATTATGGGAGGGGCTGGGATATTATAACCGCGCCCGCAATTTGCAAAAAGCAGCGCGGCTTGTAATGGAGAGATATGACGGACGTCTGCCGGCGTCTTACGATTTGCTTCTTGAATTGCCGGGAATCGGCAGCTATACTGCCGGCGCGATAGCTTCCATTGCCTATGGAATTGCGGCTCCTGCGGTAGATGGCAATGTTTTGCGTGTTACGATGCGCTACCTGAATTGTGATGATGACATTATGAAACAATCGGTGCGAAAGAAGATGGAGAGGGCAATCATGGCGGTCATCCCCCGCGAAAAGCCCGGTGTGTTTAATCAGGCGCTGATGGAGCTGGGAGAGGTAATCTGCATTCCAAACGGGAAACCGCTGTGCGGGCAATGTCCGCTTGCCGCTTTGTGCCGGGCGCATGCGGTGGGACGGGAGACGGAATTACCGGTGAAGCCGGAGAAGAAGAGCAGACGTATTGAGAAGCGGACGATTTTACTTTTGGAGCAGGAGGGCCGGATTGGGATTGTCAAGAGGCCGGAAAAAGGGCTGCTTGCCGGTTTGTGGGAATTTCCCGCTTTCGATGGTTATAAAACGCTGCCGTGGATAAAAGAATGGCTGGCCGCAAAAGGAGCGGGAGAAACAAAAGTCAGCCGGATGCAGGGTGGGAAACATATTTTTTCCCATGTCGAATGGCATATGAGAGGTTATCGGATAGAGGGGATAAGGGGCGAATGCGAACTGATACCGAATCTCGTGTGGGTGGAAAAAGAAGAACTGAAAAATCGCTATGCTCTTCCGATTGCTTTTCATACGTTTCTTCAGCAGATTTTATCAGGGAAATAGCAGTTTTTATCTTTAAAAAGCTGTTATTTCCCTTTTTATGGTGGAATATTCTACTTTCTACAGTGATAGTAAAAACACACGATATTGTGAGTCTGACACAAAAATAATTGATTTAATCACAATATATAGTGGACAATGATACGGACAGGTGTTATAATGGACGGCGTAGGGAAAATACCAGAAGTAAGGTATTGGTTTCCAAGGAAAGGAGAATTACGAAATTGAGAGTTATTAAACGGGACGGGCGTACGGTAGATTATGATAGGAGTAAGATACTAATTGCCATACGCAAGGCGAATGCGGAGGTAGACCCATTTGAAAGAGCGAGCGATGATATGATAGACGGTATCATTGCCGGTATCGAAAATATGAAGAGAGATACCATGCAGGTAGAAGATATTCAGGATATTATTGAACAGAAATTGATGGCAGCAGGTAAGTTTGACCTTGCGAAGAAATACATTATATACCGTTATACTCGAGAGTTAGTTCGTAAAGCCAATACCACAGACGATTCGATAATGAGTCTGCTTCAAAACAGCAACAAAGACGTAATGGAAGAAAATTCCAATAAAAATGCCTATGTAGCCAGTACGCAGCGTGATTTGATTGCCGGCGAGGTGTCGAAAGATTTGACGAAGCGTGTGCTGCTTCCGGAGAAGATTACGAAAGCGCATGAAGAAGGTGTTATCCATTTTCACGATATGGATTATTTTATCCAGCCTATTTTTAACTGCTGTCTCATCAATATCGGCGATATGCTTGATAAGGGAACGGTTATGAATGGCAAGCTGATTGAGAGTCCGAAGAGTTTTCAGGTTGCGTGTACGGTTATGACGCAGATTATTTCTGCGGTGGCGAGCAGCCAGTATGGCGGGCAGTCGGTCGACACGCGTCATTTGGGCAAGTACCTGCGTAAGAGCGCGGAAAAATACCGCGCACAATATATGGAAAAGTTTGGCGATAAACTGGAGAAAGACATCGTGGAACAGTTTGTGCACGAGCGTCTGTTGGACGAGCTTCGTTCTGGAGTGCAGACGATTCAGTACCAGATTAATACCTTGATGACGACAAACGGCCAGTCGCCGTTTGTGACGCTGTTTTTGAATTTGGACGCAGAGGACGAGTATATTGAAGAGAATGCCATGATTATTGAGGAAATTCTCCGTCAGCGCTTAGAGGGAATTAAAAATGAAAAGGGTGTCTTTGTGACGCCGGCGTTCCCTAAAATTATTTATGTGCTGGATGAACATAATGCCCTGAAAGGCGGGAAATATGATTATATTACGAAGCTGGCAGTCAAATGTTCCGCCAAGAGAATGTATCCGGACTATATTTCAGCAAAGAAAATGAGGGAGCAGTTTGAGGGAAATGTCTTTAGCTGTATGGGCTGCCGCAGTTTTCTGACGCCGTGGAAAGACGAGAACGGAAATTATAAATTCGAGGGACGTTTTAATCAGGGAGTTGTCAGTTTGAATCTGCCGCAAATCGGTATTCTTTCGGATGGGAATTTGGAGACATTCTGGCAGTTGTTAGAGGAGAGACTGTCTCTGTGCTTTGAGGCGTTGATGTGCCGCCACCGTGCTTTGGAGGGCGTGACGAGCGATGTCAGTCCAATACACTGGCAGTATGGTGCGATTGCCCGTCTGCAGAAAGGGGAAAAGATTGACAAGCTGCTTCACGACGGTTATTCAACGATTTCACTCGGCTATATCGGTTTGTATGAAGTGACGAAACTGATGACCGGCGAGAGCCAAACAAAAGAAAAGGGCAGTCAGTTTGCTATGGCGTTGATGAACCGTCTGCGCCGGGCAACGGATACATGGAAAGAAGAAACCGGAATACACTTTGGACTTTATGGCACGCCGGCAGAGAGTCTCTGTTACCGTTTTGCCGAGATTGATAAGAAACGTTTTGGTACCATTAAAGATGTGACGGATAAGGGCTATTATACAAACTCATACCATGTTGATGTGCGGGAGAAAATAAGCGCTTTCGATAAATTTGATTTTGAGGCGCAATTCCAGATGATTTCATCCGGCGGTGCGATTTCTTATGTGGAGATTCCTAATATGCAACATAATTTGCCGGCTTTGGAAGAGGTTGTCAAATATATCTACGACCATATTTTATATGCGGAGTTTAATACAAAATCAGATTTTTGCCACGAGTGCGGTTACGACGGGGAGATTATTGTCAACAGTAATCTGGAGTGGGAGTGTCCGAATTGCGGAAATACCGACCACGACAAGATGAATGTTACGCGGAGGACGTGCGGATATCTTGGTGAAAATTTCTGGAACGTAGGAAAAACAAAGGAAATCAATTCCCGCGTATTGCATTTATAAGAGGAGTATAAATTGAAAAATAAGCTTGATAGCTTATTTTTCAATCAACTATTTGTTTCTGAGCGAAAACAAATAGCTTTGTTCCGACACGAGAAACTCTTCGAGTTTTCTCGTGCGGTTCTTCGCGATAAATCGCTCAGAAATGAGGAATATTGTGAATTATGCCGATATTAAGCAGTATGATGTAGCCAATGGCATCGGAGTGAGGGTTTCTCTTTTTGTCAGCGGCTGCACGCATCACTGTAAAGAGTGTTTTAATAAAGAAACATGGGATTTTAATTATGGGAAACCGTTTACGGAAAAAGAGATAGAGCAGATTATAGAATATTTAAAGCCTGATTATGTATCAGGCTTAACGTTACTGGGCGGTGAACCGATGGAGCCGTCCAATCAGGAGGGGCTGTTACCGCTTTTGCGGAATGTGCACGAATGCTATCCGCAGAAGAATGTGTGGTGCTATTCCGGATATCTTTTTGACAGGGATATTGTCGGCGATATGTATGCGAAATCCGAAGTGACAAGGGAGCTGCTGTCGTATATTGATATTCTGGTAGATGGTGAGTTTGTTGCGGATAAGAAAAATCTGAAAGTCAACTTCCGCGGTTCTGATAACCAGCGTATCATTGATGTCAGAAAATCAATGGAGACCGGTGAAATCGTTCACTGGGAGGGAGAGATTGCATAGCGGGAGCGGATGGCTGCCGAAGGATGTTTTTAGAAAGACGAGGGGATTAGTTTGAAAAATAAGCTTGATAGCTTATTTTTCAAACCACTATTTGTGCCGAAGCGTCACAAATAGTATTGATGTACAGAGCAAAAACAGCTACGCTGCTTTTTGCTCGTACTTCCTCCGCTACGCTTCGGAATGGGGGATTGTGATGAATGCAGTAAAAGTACGTTTTAAGAAATTGGATGCGAGGGCTAAGATGCCTGATTACGGAACAGAATATGCGGCGGGAGCGGATTTGTATGCCTGTATGGAAGAGCCGTTGACGATAAAAGCGGGGACAACGGAATTTGTCCATACGGGTATTGCCATGGAGATTCCGGAGGGTCTGGTGGGACTCATTTACGCCAGAAGCGGACTCGCCTGTAAGCGGGGGGTAGCGCCTGCCAACAAAGTCGGCGTCATAGACAGCGATTATCGCGGTGAGATTATGGTAGCTTTATATAACCATTCGCAAGAGGACGTCACGCTCGAATCCGGAGAGAGAGTGGCACAGATGGTAATTACTCCTTATGTGTTTGCGGAGTATGAGGAGTCCGACGAGCTGCAAGATTCGGTGCGCGGCGCCGGAGGATTTGGCTCTACCGGAATGAAATAGTTTACTCCAATCCCCTTTTTGTGGTATGATAAAAGACAGACGAATTGGAAAGGATGGAAAAATCATGGGAATGACAATGACACAGAAGATTCTTGCGGCGCATGCCGGATTAGAATCCGTAGTTGCCGGTCAGTTGATTGAAGCTGATTTGGATTTGGTTTTGGCGAATGATATTACCGGGCCGGTAGCGATTCATGAAGTAGAGAAATTAAACAAAAAGACAGTGTTTGACAAGGACAAGATTGCGCTTGTGCCGGACCATTTTGCCCCGAATAAAGATATTAAATCGGCGGAACATTGCAAGTGTGTCCGCGAATATGCAGAGGAGCAGGGCATCACCAATTATTTCGAAGTGGGCGAGATGGGCATTGAGCATGCTCTTTTGCCGGAAAAAGGGTTGATTGTAGCCGGTGAGACATGTATTGGTGCAGATTCCCATACGTGTACATACGGCGCGCTTGGCGCTTTTTCCACCGGAGTGGGAAGTACGGATATGGGCGCCGGTATGATTACCGGTAAGGCGTGGTTTAAAGTGCCGTCGGCAATCAAAGTAGTACTCACCGGGAAATTAAAGCCGTGGGTGAGCGGTAAGGATGTAATTCTTCATTTGATTGGAATGATTGGCGTCGATGGGGCGCTGTATAAATCACTCGAATTTACCGGAGACGGCGTGGCAAGTCTTTCTATGGACGACCGCTTTACGATTGCCAATATGGCGATTGAGGCGGGTGCTAAGAACGGTATATTTCCGGTGGATGATAAGACGATTGCCTATATGGAAGAGCATTCGGCGAAGAAATACAATGTTTATGAGGCGGACGAAGATGCGGTATATGACGAGACGATAACGATTCCGCTTAGTGAGTTAGAGCCTACTGTGGCATTTCCGCACTTGCCGGAAAACACGAAGACTGTCGGCGAAGCCGGTGATATTGCTATTGACCAGGTAGTAATCGGTTCCTGTACGAATGGACGGATTGAAGATATGCGTGTGGCGGCCAAGATTTTAGAGGGACGCAAGGTCAAGAAAGGGCTACGCTGTATCGTGATTCCTGCTACGCAGGCCATCTACCTGCAATCCATAGAAGAGGGGCTGACACAGACTTTTATTAAGGCAGGAGCGATTGTGAGTACGCCGACATGCGGCCCGTGTCTGGGTGGACATATGGGAATTTTGGCAGAGGGAGAACGCGCAGTCTCCACGACAAACCGTAATTTTGTCGGGCGAATGGGACATGTCAATTCCGAAATTTATCTGGCGAGTCCTGCGGTGGCGGCGGCAAGCGCTGTTACAGGTAAGATTTCCGAGCCGGCTGAATTGGGCTTATAGAGACAGGAGGTTGAGAAGATGAAAGCATTAGGAGCAGTATTTAAGTATGGAGATAATGTAGATACAGATGTAATTATTCCGGCACGTTATCTGAACTCCTCGGACCCGGCAGAGCTGGCGACACATTGTATGGAGGATATAGATAAAGAATTTGTAAATAAAGTGAAAAAAGGCGATATTATTGTGGCGACGAAAAATTTTGGCTGCGGTTCTTCTCGGGAACATGCCCCGATTGCCATTAAAGCATCCGGCGTGAGCTGCGTCATTGCAGAAACGTTTGCCCGCATTTTTTACCGCAATTCGATTAACATCGGCCTGCCTATTATTGAATGCAAAGAAGCTTCCGAGCGCATTGAAGCCGGAGACGAGGTGGAAATAGATTTTGACAGCGGTCTCATCACAAATAAAACAAAAAATGAGAGCTATCAGGGACAGGCATTTCCGGAGTTTATGCAGAAAATTATTAAGGCAGAGGGACTGATGAATTATATTAATGCCAAAGACTGATTAAATAAAGTGAAAAGGAAAGATATGCTGATTTGTATATCTTTCTTTTTTTGTTCACAATTTTGTGGTATGATGGAATCACTTTCTGATTTTAGCGTAAAGGAAGAAAGAGATTATGTACAAATGTTGCGCCGGTGTTGCTTGCAGGTGCGGGAAAGGTATGGTTAGTTATGAAAAAAAAGAGTAGATGGAATCCCAAATATGCGATTGTGTGCCTTATACTTTTCGCAGTAATTGGTTTTGTCGTTTATTATATGGTATCCGCAAACCAAAAACAGGAAAAAGGGGGAGACGGTACGGAAAAGAAGCCGCGGACAGAGGCTTCGGGGGAGATGAAAGACGGAGAATTAATCGATTACGAAAAGAACGGCAGTCTAAAGCTTGATAATTACATCGGCATAAAGGCGACGGTGACTCCGACAAAGCAGGAGGTATACGAGGCCATATTGCAGAATGTCAAAAAAAAGAAAGTCAGCGTTAGCGGTGAGGAGCGTGTCAAAAAGGGAGACTGGGTTCTCATGGACTATGAGGGCGAGATTGGCGGTCAGCAAATGGATGAGCTGGAAGAAACGGATATTGTCATTCAGGTAGGAGCGGGAGATTTGTTTAACGCCGACTTTGAGCGGAAACTGACCGGTCTGTCAGTAGGACAGGAATATTTCTTTGACGTATCGTTCCCGGAAAATTATTTTGATTTGGATGTAGCCGGTCAGACGGTAAAGTTTACGGTTACGATTAGCCGTAAGTTTAACGAAACGTTTGTAAAACCTCTCACTGATAATAAATATCAAAAAGAAGAGGATTATTTTGCCTATGTAAAAGAGAAAGAGAAAGAGAAAAATGTTGACGCCTTGGGCGATATGATTTGGGATGACTTTTTGGAAAAGTGCAAAGTACTCAAGTACCCGAAAGGAAGTAAGGAACAGGCCTTTAAGGATTTGAAGCGGCAGTATAAAGGCGTCGGCGATATGAGCGGTTCTTCTTATGAAGAGGTTATTATGGAACTGGGAATGACAGAAGACGACGTAAAAGATTTGGCAGGAGACGAAGTTAAGGGAAGAATGGTGGCAAAGTCAATTGCAGTCAAAGAAAATCTTGTGCTGTCCGAAGAGCAGTACCGGCAATATCTGATGGATGAAGTTTCTCCGAGTGATGACGAGGAGTTGTCGTTGGAGGATTTGGAAAAGAGATATGAAAAAGACAACAGCGTATATCCGCGGGATGATATGCTGATTCGGCTCGTCAAAGAGTTTGTTGGAAAACAGGCAAAACAGAAGTAGAAATGAGGGGAGATTATGGGGGAAAAGACGAAAGGTTTTTTTGAATTTGAAAGCAGAGAGGGCTTTGAACAGGCGGAAAAGGAAGCGGACATCATTAGCAAACTGATAGACAAGACGGATTTTTCGAATCCGCATATTGCGTTAAAGGTGTATAACAAACTGGTTTCAGAGAAACGTTTCAGTACAATCACAGGATACTTCTTTCTGCTTGAGCTGCGCAAAAAAATTTTGGAGAGCAAATTGGTTTCGGAAGATGCATTAATCCCCATACCGATTAAAGAGCCGGAGGATAAAAATGACGTCATACCAAAAGCTTCTTTTCAGGAGGGGAAGCTGCGCAAGTTGTACGAGGGACAGAAACTGTTAAATAAAAAGCTTAAAATTGCCATTGTCGTACTCGTAATCGCTATCCTTGGTTTCGTTGTTATTAATTTTAAATTTGAGTATACTATTTTCACGTATTTTACAAATTATAAGGCGAAAATGGAAGAAGAGCTGATTGACAAATACGAACATTGGGAAGAACAGTTAAAGGCAAGGGAGAGTAAGCTTGGGAAAGAAGCGCAGTAGAGCGCAGACAGTAAGGAGGTAACGATGGCGGAGAATACTATTTTAATTGTGGACGATGAGCAGAGAATGCGAAAATTGGTAAAAGATTTCCTTACAAAACAGGATTTTACCGTGTTGGAGGCAGCAGATGGAGAAGAGGCAGTCGATTTGTTTTTTGAGAAAAAAGACATTGACTTAGTCATTCTGGATGTAATGATGCCGAAGATGGACGGCTGGGAGACTTGTCGTGAAATCCGTCAGTATTCGCAGGTGCCGATTATTATGCTGACGGCGCGCGGCAGTGAAAACGACGAACTGCGGGGGTTTGATTTGGGGGTTGACGAGTATATTGCAAAACCGTTCAGTCCGAAAATTCTCGTTGCGCGGGTACAGGCTCTCTTGCGGAGAACCAATTCCATGAGTGAGGAAAATCTAGAATACGGCGGAATTGTGCTGAACCGTTCTGCGCATGAAGTCCGGATTGATGGGAAGCGGATTGACCTCAGTTTTAAGGAGTTTGAATTACTGACTTATTTTATGGAGAATAAAGACATCGCCCTGTCGAGGGAGCGGATTTTGAATCATGTGTGGGATTATGATTATTTTGGGGATGCGAGGACGATTGACACGCATGTGAAGAAGCTGCGGAGCAAGATGGGAGATAAGGGGAAATTTATTAAAACCATTTGGGGAATGGGTTACAAATTTGAAGTGTAGCAAAAAAACATGTTACAATGTATTATGGCGCGGACAAACGGAGGTAAGACATGAAACGTTCACTGAGAACAAGACTTATCATTATATTTTCATCAATGCTAATTATTACGATTGGTACGATTTGTCTTGCCAACGTTGTTTTGCTGCCCTCCTTTTATCAGAATACAAAAGTAAACCAGATGCAGGGAGTGTATTCACGGACGGTAAAAATCTGTGAGAATGTCGATTGGGAAAATCTGAATCCGACGGCGCAAAATAAAATATATGACAAACTGGATACGTTGAGCATAAATGCCAATGTCAGCATATATGTCGTGCAGATTAAAGCTTATCGGGGTTCCGGTGACATAACGGCGCTTCAATATGTATATCCGGCCGGCTCTGACCGCCTGCAGCAGGTGTCGAGGAGTCAATTGAGTAAATATGTAAAGGAGATGTATTATAATGAGCCGCTCGGTGATAATTGCCAAATCATCAACCAGACGGCCAACTATTCAATGTACAAAGTGTATGACGACCGCGTAGAATCAAACTTCATTGAATTGACGGGCCGGATGCCGAATGATTATTGGGTGTATCTGCGCACGAATTACCAGAGTATTCAGGAGAGCGCTTCGGTGTCCAATCAGTTTTTGCTGTATCTGGGAATCATTGTCGTAATTGCCGGAATGTTTATTATGTTTTTAGTGACCAATCAATATACAAAGCCGATTTTGCAGTTGGCGCAGCATGCCAAAGATATGCAGCGTCTTGATTTTTCCATGCGCTATCAGGGGGAACGGGATGACGAGATTGGCATGTTGGGAGATAGTATGAATGCCCTTTCCGACAAACTTGAGCAGACGATTTCGGAATTGAAGACGGCAAATAATGAATTGCAGCTAGATTTGCAGCGGCGCTCGGAGCAGGAGCAGATGAGGCAGGAATTTCTGGCAAATGTCTCACATGAGTTAAAGACGCCGATTGCTCTCATACAGGGATATGCAGAGGGATTACAGGAAAATATAAGCGATGATGAAGAAAGCCGGGATTTTTACTGTGAAGTAATTGTCGATGAGGCCGACAAAATGAATAAAATGGTCAAAAAGTTGCTGAGCCTCAATCAATTAGAGTTCGGGAATGGGCAGGTTCATTTAGAGCATTTTGATTTGTCGAGTGTGATTAAATCTGTGCTGAATTCGACGGACATATTGTTTAAGCAGGCAGATATAAAGCTGTCGTACCACGAAAGTCCTACTCCTCTTATGGTATGGGCGGACGAGTACATGGTGGAAGAGGTTGTTATGAATTATATCAGCAACGCACTGAATCATGCAAAGTATGATAAAATCATCGAGATTAAGACGACGCAGACTGATTCTCATGTGCGGACAAGTGTATTTAATACTGGAGATGCCATTCCGGAAGAAGATATTAAAAAGATTTGGAATAAGTTTTATAAAGTAGATAAGGCGCGGACGCGGGAATACGGAGGAAACGGAATCGGGCTTTCTATTGTAAAAGCGGTTATGGTGGCGCATAATCAGCGGTATGGCGTGCGCAATTATGAAAACGGCGTGGAGTTTTGGTTTGAACTTGATAGGAAAAGTGTTGATTGATAGGGTAAACATATGATATAATGATAAAAGAGTTTTTTTGGACGAGAGGAGGCGGATTTTGTGAAACGGAATGGTATTTTTATTCTGCTCACGATTCTATCTATATTATCTCTGACCGGATGTGCAGATTTGAGTGATTTGACAGAGGAACAGTCGAATCTCATCGCACAGTATTCGGCGGGAGTTTTACTCCGGTATTCGGATAGCTATGAAAGACGTTTAATTACAAAAGAGCAATTGAAAAAACAAGGTGCAGAAGAAGCTGCACCGGAGCAGCCGGAGACACAGACAACGCCTGTTGCCAGTGCCGTTCCGATTGATACGACGACGGATGAGGCAGCGTCACAAAAGCCTGCGGAGACGCCGGGCGTGACGGTAAACGACTTTTTTCAATTCGACGGCGTGACGGTAACTTATGATTCTTACCGTTTTGCATCCAAATATGGAAGTACGCAGATACGCGCAGACGAGGGAGAGACCCTGCTTATTGTTACATTTGTGCTGAAAAACACTACAGGGAAGACAAGAGAGCTGAACCTTATGAAGAGAACCGATATTTCATATCAGATGGATGTGGACGGGGAACAATACCAGCCGGGGATAAGCATGTTGGAGAATGGTGGTTTGAATCAGCTTTCGACAACGCTGAAAGCAGGAGAAAAGGAAAAAGCAGTACTTATTTACCGGATGAATGAGGACAAGAAAGGGGCCGCTTCGGCTGTGCTTACCTTAGCGGATAAGAATAGAACTGCAAAAGTCACATTACGGTAGCAAGGAGGACAAATTATGTTTGAGGAGAGGAAACGGAGTTTGTTTTTTGGACTTCCACTATCTTTTACGAAGTATAAAGTTGAGCAGGAGCGGATTAATATTCATAAGGGTTTTCTTCGTATCGTGGAAAACGATACGCTGATGTATCGGATTCAAGATGTGACTCTGGTTAGAAGTCTGTTCGAGAGAATGTTTGGACTCGGTACGGTTATTTGCTTTTCCAGTGATGTAACAGACCCCAAATTGGAGCTTGTTCATATAAAAAATGCAAGAGAAATAAAAGATTATATTATGAAGACATCGGAAGTGGAACGGCGCAAAGTCCGGACATTGCATACGATGGATTTGGATGCAGACGCAGGACAGATAAGCGACGCAGACGAGGGATAGAAAAGGAGGAGAATATGGCAGTAGAAACAGGAATTTTACTGGAAAGCGGAACCAACGAATTAGAGCTGTTAGAATTTGTTGTGGGGGACCAGCATTACGGGATAAATGTGGCAAAGATTAATGAGCTTTGTCCGTATCAGCAGCCAATCATGGTGCCAAATTCACATGAGTACATAGAAGGGATTTTCATGCCGAGAGACAGGATTATTACCGTTATTGATTTGGCAAAGGCGCTGGGCATTCATGTGTCGCAGGATGCTTCGAATGATATGTATATCATTACCAATTTCAATCGCCTGCACACCGCGTTTCATGTACAGAAAGTGCTGGGGATTCACCGTGTATCTTGGAAAGATATCGTGAAACCGGACTCTACAATAAGCGGAAGCGGAAAAGGAGTAGCGACCGGTATTACAAAGATAAACGGAAAGATTATTATTGTACTTGATTTTGAAAAGATAGTAACCGAAGTGAATCCGGAAACCGGATTGAAACTTTCCGAAATTGAGGCCATGGGAGAGCGTTCCCGCCACGAGTGTCCGATTTTGCTGGCGGAGGACTCACCACTACTGTTAGAGATGTTGAAAAAGTGTCTGTCACAGGCAGGATATACCAATCTGATTGCCACAAGCAATGGATTGGAAGCATGGAATACGCTGGAACGAATGATGAGAGATGGCGCTGTCATCGGCAAAGATGTTGCGCTCGTTATTACTGATATTGAGATGCCGCAGATGGATGGACATCATTTGGCGAAACGCATCAAGGAAGACCCGAAGTATGACGGACTTCCGGTTGTTATTTTCTCTTCTCTTGTGAATGATGAGATGAAGAGAAAGGGGGAGGCTCTGGGCGTCGACGCGCAGTTATCCAAACCGGAGATTGGACGTTTGGTACACCAACTGGATTTGTTGTTGAGCTAACATACAAAAGGAGATTCCCGCGATGTCGATGGCATTGTGGGTTCTTCCTATTTATGCAAAGATTTTTATGTAAAAAAAATTATCGGATAAAGGAGGGGTGACAGGTGACCCTGTGTAGAAAGTGTGGAAAAGAGATTCCGGATGGAGAAGAACTGTGTCAGGATTGTCAAAGCCAAGAGGGGAATTTGAGTGACGCCTATTTAGATGAATTGATGAAAAGTATGGAAACAGAGCAGAATGAGGCGAATCACGATGAGCCTGTTGCGACAGAAACGGTATTTGATGGATTACCGGACTTGGAAGAAGAGCTCTTGTTTTCCGAAACGCCGGATTTAGAAGAAGAACCGGTTGCTGTGGAGGAGCCGGTACTGGAAGAAGAGCCGGCTGCCGTGGAAGAGCCGGAAGAAGAGCCGCTTGTTATGGAAGAGCCGGTACTGGAAGAAGAGCCGGTTGCTGTGGAGGAGCCGGTACTGGAAGAAGAGCCGGTTGCTATGGAAGAGCCGGAAGAAGAGGAGCCGCTTTTCATTGAAGAGCCGAAGGAAGAGGAGCCGCTTGCTATGGAGGAGCCGGAAGAAGAGGAGCCACTTTTTGATACGAGCGCTGTGGCTTCAGCGGAGGGAGAGGAACCGTTGTCATTGGATGAACCGGAGCGGCAAGAATCGGAAGAAGAGACGGTAGATGACTTAATTGCGATGCTATCTCAGGATTTTGAAAATTACGAAGCACAGGAAAAAGAAGGGGCGGAAACGGTAAACGAAGAACCGGAAGCGCCGGTGATGGACGAGAGTCCGATAGAGGCTTCTCTGTTTTCGGAAGAAAATGAAGACGGTGGAATTTTTGCGGATGATATCGATTCCCTGTCGATTGATAATATTTTTAATGATGCTCTCTCTGTCGTGGACTATAGCGAGGCGGAGCAGGAAGAGGAAGCTCTAGATGAATTTGTCTCTCCGGAAGAAGCGAAAGCGGAACCGGAAGCGCCGAAAGAAGAAGTATTGGATAGCCTGATGGTGGATTCACTGGCGTTGGAAGACGATGAGCCTGCCGAATCAGAAGAAGCGAAAGCGGCGAAAGTTCCAAAAGAGAAAAAGGATAGTATTTGGAAACGTGTCTTTGGAAATATCATTACGGAGCAGTCCGCCGAAGAGGAAGAGCGGGAACGTCAAGAAGAACAGGCGTCGGCAGAGCAAAAAGCAGCGGCGAAAGAAGAAAAGAAAAAACAGGCAATTGAAGAAAAGGCTAAGAAAGCGGAGCAGGCGCAGGCGGCAAAAGAGAAGAAAGCTGCCGAAAAAGCGGAGCAGGCCGCAGTAAAAGCCGCCGAAAAAGAAGAGAAAAAACGCCTGAAAGCAGAGGCCGAGGCAAATGAAGTAGTGGGGAAAATTAATCCTCTTGGCGCTTCAATAGTTATGGTCTGCTTTGGGTTACTTTGTGTTGCCACGATTATCGGCAGTCAGGTGTTGTCGCATTCCGGCTCGGTAAAAGGAGCGGAGAACTCGTTTGAAAAGAGAGATTATAAGGAGGCATACCGCTCGTTAGCGGGGATAAATATTTCCGAAGATTCTGATGATTTTGAGATGAAAGATAAGATACGAATCTGTATGCAGTTGCAGCATCAGTTGGAATCCTATGCCAATTACTATGAGGTAAAGATGTATCTGGAGGCGTTGGATTCTTTGATGAAAGGGATTCGCAGCTATGATGAGAACCAGAGTAAGGCGGAAAGATATAATATTGTCAGCCAGTATAACGAATTGGAAGTGAAACTGGCACAACAGCTTTATGAGGAGTTTGGAGTCAGTGAATCGCAGGCGCGAAGCATTAATTCCCTTGAAGACCAGATTGCTTACACGAGCCGTTTGGAGAATATTATCGCCCAGTGGGAAGCGCGCAATAAAGAAGATGAAAAATAGTTTGACGGCGTCGGATACCGAGGAGGATGGCATGATTACCATTGTAGATTATGATGCGGGAAATATTAAAAGTGTGGAAAAAGCGCTGCAATATATCGGCGCACAATGTGTTATCACAAGAGATACCGACCTTATCAGCGGAGCGGATAAAGTAATCGTTCCGGGCGTAGGGGCGTTTGAACAGGCTATGGACAATATGAAACAATATCAACTGATTGATGTTCTTCGTGAAGTTGCGAAGAGGGGAACGCCGATACTTGGTATTTGTCTTGGGCTGCAGCTCTTTTTTGAGAGAAGCGAAGAATCTGAGCATAATGTAAGCGGATTGGGTTTGCTGCCCGGGGAAATCATACGTTTTCCGGATAAGGACGGTTACAAGATACCTCACATGGGATGGAATTCCTTACATATACAGCCGTCTTCGCGTTTGTTGAAAGGAGTTCCGGAGAACGCATTCGTATATTTTGTACATTCCTATTATCTAAAGGCAGAAAATCCGCAGCATGTCGCCGCCACAGCCAATTATATTACAGATATACATGCGGCGGTTGAGCATGAAAATGTATTTGCTACACAATTTCATCCGGAAAAAAGCGGCGATGTGGGATTGCAAATTTTAAAAAATTTTGTTGCTCTATGATTTCAGGAGGTTGTCTATGTTTACGAAAAGAGTCATCCCGTGTCTGGATGTAAATAACGGCAGGGTAGTAAAAGGCGTGAACTTTGTTAATCTGATAGATGCCGGAGACCCGGTTTCCGTAGGGGCTGCCTATGGCACGGCCGGTGCGGATGAACTTGTCTTTCTCGATATAACGGCATCCAGTGATGCAAGGGAAATTAAGGCTAATATGGTACGCAAGGTGGCGGAAACCGTTTTTATTCCTTTTACGGTAGGAGGCGGTATCCGAACAATAGAAGATTTTCGAATGATTTTGCGGGAGGGTGCAGACAAAGTGGCAGTAAACTCGGCTGCGATTTTGAATCCTGCGCTGATTTCCGAGGCGGCAGATAAATTCGGAAGCCAGTGCGTCGTTGTGGCGATTGACGCCAAAAGACGTGACGGAGGCGACGGCTGGACGATTTATAAAAACGGCGGCCGCGTCGATATGAAAATGGATGCTGTGGAGTGGGCCATAGAGGCGGAGCGTCTGGGAGCCGGAGAGATTTTGCTCACCAGCATGGACTGTGATGGAACAAAGGACGGATATGACATTGAATTAACCCGTACCGTCTCGGAAAACGTTGGTATTCCTGTAATTGCTTCGGGGGGAGCGGGAACGAAACAGCATTTTTATGAGGTATTAACGGATGGAAAGGCAGACGCCGTGCTGGCGGCTTCTCTTTTTCATTTTAATGAACTGGAAATTAAAGATTTGAAACAGTACCTGCACACAGAGGGAATTAGTGTGAGAATGTAGAGGATGAAAAAATGGCAGCTTTGACGGGAGAATGGGAACAGGCGTTAAAAGCGGAGTTTTCCAAAGAGTACTATAAGAAGTTATTTTTATTTATTCGGGAACAGTATCAAAAGGTTGCGGTGTATCCGCAGTCGGATGAAATATTTACGGCTTTTCATCTGACTCCTTTAGAGAAAGTAAAAGTAGTGATTATTGGACAGGACCCCTATCATAATACGGGACAGGCGCACGGACTTTGTTTTTCGGTAAAACCGAATATAGAAATCCCGCCGTCTCTTGTAAACATATATACGGAGTTACATGATGATTTGGGGTGTAAGATACCGAATCATGGTTATCTGACTGCATGGGCCGAACAGGGAGTGCTGCTTTTGAATACGGTTTTGACAGTACAGGCACATAAGCCGATGTCACATCGGGGAGTGGGCTGGGAAGAATTTACGGATGCCGCTATTCGCAAAATAAATGAACAGCAAAGGCCGATTGTGTTTATCCTGTGGGGAAAGCCGGCGCAGGAAAAGGCGAAAATGTTAGATAACCCCAACCATTTGATTTTGAAAGCGCCTCATCCGAGTCCGCTGTCTGCTTATCGGGGATTTTTCGGAAGCCGGCCGTTTAGCCAGACGAATCAATTTTTGTCGGAACACGGCGTTGCTCCCATTGACTGGCAGATACCGGACATATAGAAAAGAAGAAGTTGTAAAACTTCTTCTTTTCTTGTTTTATAGGATTAGGGTGTCCTGCGTGGAACAAGAATCAGCGAAGCTGATTCTTGAAGAACCTTAGTTCTTTGCGGCGAAGTTTTCAGTCGCCGTTTTTTATGCAGAAAAGTCTACATGTTGAATTGTTCCGGCTTTGCCGGTTGATTCATGCAGGAAAATACCGGTGCTTTGAATTTTGGCAAGGGTGTTGTTTGTCTCTGCGTCATTGAGGTCAAATTTAGTAGAAACATTGCCAAGGTAGATAGCTCCAATATCTGCTTCCTGTAAAGAAAGTAATTTGTCCGTTCCATCGTAATCTTTTGTCCACACTTTTAAACTTTTATAGATTTCATCATTTTCGTCAATCCATCCGTTGCCATCCGAATCATAGGCGGCAAGGTCGCGGAACCCATCACCGCTCTTTGTGCCGAACAATTCGGAACCATCGTTAATTATGCCGTCTCCGTTTCTGTCAAATGCCAAGAAACCGCTGCCTTTTGCAAGGGTAGCTATTTTTTCAGACGTTCCGTCACTGTCAATGTCAAAGAAGAACGACTGGTCTGTTACTGCTGCTGTAGGAACATCCATATTGATGACCAGCGGGTCATAATAAGTTAAGACGTCGTTCAGCGACTGGTCGAGTTCGGTTTCTTCCATGAAAGCTCGTGACATGGACAAATCAAGGGAAAAAGACAATTCTCTTCCGTCTGATGTTTTTACCATCCCTTTTGTGGAGAAAGTAGTTGCCTCGGTTTCAGCATGAAATGAATAATAATGTACATTACTGCGGTACCACACCTGATTAGACTGGTTTTGCTGCTGCTCGTTATTTGAAGTGAGGTATTCCGTGCGGCTCTGACTGTTGAAGTTTCTCCCCTTTATCATATTCCGCATCATTTCGATAATATGTTTCAGCAAACGGGTATTCAAGTCCTGAAAAGATTCTTCAATCGACAGGGTTGTGTTTGTAGCCGGCATATAAATAAGTGTGGATGGGGAGGCGAAGTTAAAAGCATCTCTGCCTCCAAAAGAGTTTGGATTGTTCGCTGCATTAACTGGCAGCTTTCCGGAAGCCATCGTAAACATTTCCTCAGAAGAATATTCTGTCACGGAAACTTTACGGGCTGAGTAGGTTGCGTCCATCTGGACAGCGCTACTATCAATTTTCAGTGCAATCGCATCCTTTCTGTAACACGCAATCGCAACATACACCCAAATGCGCAATTCCGTGTGTAATATAATGCGCATCCGTGCGAAATAACTAAGACCCACCTTGGTACATAGTGATGATACAGAATATCATCAAATAATATATCGGTTAAATCTGGAAACAAATTTACTTTTTTATCAAACGGGTGTATAATAAAACTATCATTACAATGATATCTATCGCAATAGCCTTAGATACAGGTAAACAATTTGAAATTATTTATTTTATTTGGAAAGGGGACAACACAATGGGTAACAAGAGTAGAATCTTAGTGTCAGGAATGCTTTCTCTGGCATTAGTGACGAGTATACTTTCGAATGTATCTGCTGATGCTGAAGCGGCCGGAAAGAGAAAATTGTCGGCTAAAAAAATTACGGTTAAGGTCGGCAAGACGAAGAAAGTTTCCGTAAAAAATGCAAAGGGCAAAAAAATAAAATGGAGCATTAAGAAGAAAAAGATTGCTTCTATTAAGAAAAAAGGAAAATATGCCGTAAAGGTTAAGGGCAGGAAGAAAGGAAACACTACCCTTATTTGTAAAGTAAAGACAGGGAAAAAGTGGAAATCCTTAAAGTGCAAAGTAAAAGTTACGGCGGTCAATACAAATAATGATAACACAGGAGCGCAGGGAGGAAAAACTACGCCGTCACAGTCACAGACGGGTGGTTCGGGAGCGACGCCGACCGGCAATCCGACTGATATGGCGACGGCGACACCGACCGGTAATCCAACTGATACGGTGACATCGACGCCGAC
The DNA here is from genome assembly GCA_948579355.1 of uncultured Eubacterium sp. Lineage (GTDB taxonomy): Bacteria > Bacillota > Clostridia > Lachnospirales > Lachnospiraceae > Eubacterium_F. The sequence goes on from CAPAOV010000004.1 coordinate 57,899, forward strand.
GGATACAGTGACATCAACGCCAACCGATACAGTGACATCAACGCCGACGGATACGGTGACATCGACGCCGACAGATACGGCGACAGCGACTCCGTTTACACCGACAGAATTTTTGGAAACCGGTTTTGAAAATGGTACCAGTGATTTTGAATCGAGAGGCTCGGCAAATGTATCAGTTGTTTCCGGAGGACGTACCGGAAAAGCGCTTTCCGTTACCGGAAGAACGCAAACATGGGCAGGAGCATCTACCGATGTAACAGAGACGGTTGCCAAAGGCGCCACCTATTCTTTTTCGTTTTGGGCGAAACATACGGAAAGCGGCGCAAAGGCAATTAAGATGTCGGCTGAATTGACCGATGCCAACGGCACCTCTTACCCGGAGATTGCACAGGTATCTTGTGAGAGCGGTGTCTGGACGCACATTGAGGGGACGTATACGGTACCGGAAGAATTTGACGTTTTACACTTCTATTTTGAAGGACCGGATGGGAATTATGACTTCATGATAGATGACCTTGTGATTACGCAGGAGACCGAGGGGATTCCGGTTATAGACCCGTATACTCTCCCTTCTTTAAAGGATAGCTACAAAGGTATTTTTGAACGTTTTGGAAATGTTCTTAATTATGATACTTCTTGGAATAACGGTACACAACTGCAGGATGAGAAAATAATGATATTTGCTCAGAAGCAGTTTAACAGTTTTACGCTTGAGAATGAGATGAAACCGGAATCTATTTTCTCTAACTGGTCGGGTGTTATAGATGTTAACGAGGCTAAGAAACTGGGGTATGTGATTCCGGATAATTATAAGGAGTCAACGGTGCCGCAATTGTCGTTTGATACGGTGGACAGAGTATTGGAGAAAGTGAAGCAATATGGCATCCCGATGCGCGCCCATGTATTGATGTGGCATCAGCAGACGTCAACGAAATTCTTTAAGATGGACTATGATGATAGTAAAGGCGTAGTTTCGAAAGAAGTAATGGACGCCCGTCTGGAGTTTTATGTAAAATCAGTAATGAAGCATGTGATGGAGAAAGAAAAGAGCCTGACAGGCAAGGCAGGGTCGCTTGTCTACTGCTGGGATATAACGAATGAATATATTCACAGAACAAATGACCCGACGGCAACATCATGGATGGATGTATACGGCGATATGGGATTGCAGCCGACGTATGTAAAGAAAGCGTATCAGGCAGCGTATGAAATGCTCAAACAATATAACGTACAAAATGAAGTTACTCTGTTCTATAATGACTACGACGAATATTTTTGTGCAGATGATATTGTCGCTCTTGTAAATTATATCAATAGCGGCGAAGAGACGAATATTTGTGGTGGTATCGGTATGCAGAGTCATATGAGCGTCGAAGAACCAAGCCTTGAATTGTATGGCGAGACGTTAGATAAGTTTCTCGCGACAGGCTTGCAGGTTCATGTTACCGAATTGGATATACAAATCGACGAGGGCAAAGACGAGGAGGCGCAGGCAGAAAAATATAAGGGGATTTTATCGACCATTCGAGACAGACATGAAAAGCGGGATAAGACGGTTAATCCGCGAGGCGTTACGTGCGTGACCGTTTGGGGACTGCTCGACAGGGATTCATGGAGAAGAGAGTCATCCCCGCTTTTGTTCGGCAGCGGAATAAACGACCCGAAACCGGCGTTCTATTCGGTATTGGAAGCGGCAAAATAATGTAATAAGAACAAGCAAAATGAGAGGTATACGGCATATAATGAAAGTATACCTCTCATTTTTACGAAAGCGTTATAAGGATAAAAGAAACGGATAACAGGAACAAGGGAAAAAGCATAAAAAAGTGTCAAAAATATGAGCAAAAGGGTTTACATATTCTACCATGAGGTGTTATAATAAAAATAACTATACAGAAGTCATCAGAAGTGTTCTCATAATAGTAGCCGGAATGTTGAAAGGAGTGGAAATTTTCACTCGGGACGTTTGCCTGCACACGCCAAATGTCCTTGTGCGCAGAAGCCGTGTGTAAGTGGAGGTAAATATGAAAAAGTTTAAGAGAGGGTTTAAGGTCAAGGTTTCCGTGGCAGTTGCAGCAATTGCTCTTGCAGTGTTTATTATTGCAGGAACATCCTATGCTTCCAACAACCAGCCGTTTTTGGGGGATTGCATTGAGTATGGGATTGTATGTAACTTTCTGAATCAGACCTGTGATATTGAGTCAAACATTGCCGTTTGCAAATATCAGGGAAATGGCCATACGATAGGTAATACCATCTCGTCTGACAAGGCCAACTCAGCAGGTGTGATTAAAGTGGGAGAGGTTGTGGACCATCTCAAAGTCCGCAACGAGCCGGTCATCCTCGAAGGTCAGAAGCAAAAGGAAGAAGTAAAGGCAATGATTGCCTCCGTCCAGAATTATTCGGAGTCCGTTGTTAAAAAGAGCGATTTGGAGACTCCGGCGAAAGTGGAAGACCAAAACAATTATTGTCTGGACGTTGCGTCTGTTCATGATGATTTAGTTTATGTTTCGGCAGATAATCTTATTACTAATATTAACAAAAATCATCTTCAAAACGGCGCATTGAGAATCAAAATCCGTCCGAAGCAGACCGTTGTACTGAACATTACCGAAAAAGATAAGGTTTATATTCCGAGATATACGGTGGATGTAAAAGAGGGAAAGAAATCCAACGAGGAAATGGCCGAGACGATAATTTGGAACATGCCATATGTAAATAATTTGGAAATTGGTTCAGATAATTTGCACGCAACGATTATTGCGCCAAAAGCCTTTGTCAATATAGGTACTACCGGCGAGGGGTGGTTAGTATGCGATACGATTGTCAGTACCAATGGTGAGTGGCATATGATTTCCAAAAAATTACCTTCACCGACTCCTACTATTAAGCCAACGGCGACGCCGACTGTGAAAGTGACGGAAGAGCCGACACCGGAAGTGACGCCGACCAAAAAACCGACAGCGACGCCGACGGAAGAGCCGACGCCGAAAGTGACACCGACCGATGAACCGACACCGGAAGTGACACCGACGGAAGAGCCGACAGCGACACCAACGGCAAAAGTGACGGAAGAGCCGACGCCGAAAGTGACGCCGACCGATGAGCCGACGCCGGAAGTGACACCGACCGATGAACCAACACCAGAAGTGACACCGACGGAAGAGCCGACACCGGAAGTCACACCAACGGAAGAGCCGACAGCGACGCCGGCCGATGAGCCGACACCAGAAGTCACACCAACGGAAGAACCGACGCCGACAGGTACACCAGAAGAAGAAGTGACACCGACGCCGTCGCAAAAGGTGACAGAAACTCCGACAGCGACGCCGACAGCTACACCGGAACCGAAACTCGGCGAGTTAGTAATTACAAAAACTTTACACGGTGTGATTACGAATGAGGCGGCAGAAAAGGCGATTTCATTTGTTGTTACCAATGTTGCCACGAAAGAGGTAAAGACATTACAATTAAAAGATTTTGACTATAATGAAAAGAAAGAAAAATATACCTATAAGATAAAAGACATTGTTGTCGGCGAGTACACGGTATCCGAGAAAGTGACGGATATTGACGGCTATGTTTTGGCCAGTGTATTTTATACGATAAATGGAGAGAGTGCAGTTGCCGGTAAGACAACAGAGGTAGAAGTTAGAGAAGACAATAAAACTACAGTGGATTATGAGAACACATATGAGACAGAAAAAGGAAACTTATTGCTGACAAAGACAATTGAGGGTCCGATTACGAAAGAAGAGGCAGAAGGTGGAATTTCTTTTGAAATAACAAACAATGCGACAAATCAAACAGTTGTTAAGCATCTGAGTGATTTCACATATTCTGTAGAGGATAACCGTTATGTATTGTATCTTCGCGATACCGTAGGTTCTTATACGGTTCGGGAAAAGATAGAGGATGTGAACGGCGTTGAATTAATCAGCGTGGAGTATACAGTGGATAGCAAAGGCGTATGTAAAGGACGCGAAGCTTCTGCTACCGTAAACAAAGACGATATAACGGTAGTTGCTTATAAGAATGATTATGAGTCTGTGAAAACTCCGACTCCGCTTGTAACATCGACGCCAACACCGACAGCTACACCGGAGGAGACAGCGACACCAACACCGTCGGCATCTATTACGGAAACACCGGAAGTGACACCAACGGCGACTCCAACAGAAGAGTCGACCCCGACGGCTACGCCGAAAACACCGACGGAGACCCCGACGGAAAAATCGACGGCCACACCAACGGCGACACCGACTGACAAGCCGACAGCCACACCAACGGCCACCCCGACGGAAAAATCGACAGCAACGCCAACTCCGGCAGAAGAGTCCACTCCGACGCCAACACCGGAGGAGACACCAGCGGTGACGCCGACAGTGCCGACAGAGAGTGAAGAGCCGACACCATCTGCGCCGGCAGACGAACCATCATCTACGCCAACAGCGTATGATGAGCCGACACCGACTCCGCCGCAGGAAGATGGCGTTACACCGGTTCCACCGTCAAGTGAGGAACCGACTGAAACACCGTTGACAGAAATAGATGAAGAGACACCGTTATCAGGGAAAGAATTAAAAGACCCGAAAACTCCGAAAGCATCGACGAAAACAAAGACAAAAAAGAAGTCAGATACAACGATGATTTTAGATGATGAAGTACCATTAGCAGATGCTGCTCCGGAGACGGGGGATACGACAAATTTGTTATTCCCGATTATTGCAATGGGAGTTTCTCTGTTAGCTATCTTTGCCGTATTGCTGCTTCGTAAAAAGAGTAACGAATAGGCGGAGAGAAAAGGAATGACTACAAATCAATAAAAAAGAAATCCACTTATCGGATTGAGAAGCAGTTCTCGCCGATAGGTGGATTTTTAGATTTGCTTTTTTATTTGCTTTTCTTTAAATTTTCATTTGCAGTAGCAAGAAGTAATTTGATACGGTTTAATTGATTGACTTCGCTGGCGCCGGGGTCATAATCGACAGCGACGATATTAGCTTCCGGGAAAGCCCTGCGAAGCTGTTTAATCACGCCTTTGCCGACGACATGGTTTGGCAGGCAGCCAAAAGGCTGGGCACAGACAATATTAGGAACATCGCTGTGGATTAGTTCAATCATTTCACCTGTCAGGAACCAGCCCTCTCCGGTTTGATTTCCAGTAGAGACAAATGGCTCGGCATATTCGGCAAGCTGCTTGATTGATTTTGGCGCTTCAAAGCGTTTGCTTTCTTCCAATGCTTTGCAGACAGGCTTGCGGAATTGGTTCAATAGCCATATGGCGGCATTGCTCAACCATTTGCCCGTTTTGCTAAAACCAAGGTGTTCTGCCTTAAATATACTATCGTACGAGCTATACATGAAGAAATCCAACATGTCCGGACAAACCGCTTCTGCGCCCTCGGCTTCCAGTAATTCTACTACATGATTGTTGGCGGCCGGCAGAAATTTAACTAATATTTCGCCGACAATGCCGACTCTCGGCTTTTTCAATGTCTCGTCTAATTCAATGGTATCAAAATCATGCACAATTTCCTGTACGGTTTTTTTCAGTCTGCTCTGTCTTGGTTTTTTTGCTTCTTCAATACAGCGGGCTTTCCACTTGTCGTGAAGCGCGTTTACAGAGCCGGGTACTTTTTCGTACGGGCGGGTGCGATAGACAACTTTCATAAGCAGGTCGCCGTAGATTAATGCGTGAATGGCACCTTTCAGTAAACGGTAATTGATTTGAAAACCGGAGTTTTTCTCGATACCGGCGCTCAATGAAATAACCGGAATCTGCTCCATACCTGCCTTTTTCAAAGCCCGTCGGATAAAACCGATATAATTGGTAGCGCGGCAGCCGCCTCCCGTTTGCGTAATAATGAGAGCGGTGCGGTCTAAGTCATATTCTCCGGAGTGCAGCGCTTTCATAAACTGTCCGACGACGAGGAGCGACGGGTAGCAGGCATCGTTATTGACATATTTGAGACCATAATCCAATTCGCCCACACCGGTCGGCAATTGCACGAGATTGTAACCGCATGCAGATAGGGCCGGCATTAGAATATCAAAATGGATTGGAGACATCTGTGGGGCGAGGATGGTGTAGTTCTTTTTCATTTCTTTCGTAAACTCAATCCGTTCATGGGCGGAATCCTGTACCTTTGGTTTTATTCCCTTGCGGGCGCGGTCTTTTACCGCTGAGATAAGAGAGCGGATTCGAATACGCGCGGCGCCGAGATTGTTCACCTCGTCTATTTTGAGCACAGTACAAATTTTATTCGAGGAAGTTAAAATATCGTTTACCTGGTCGGTCGTAATGGCGTCCAAACCACAACCAAAGGAGTTAAGCTGTATCATTTCCAGATTTTCCTGCGTGCGGACGTAGCTCGCGGCAGCATATAGGCGGGAATGATACATCCATTGGTCCATAGCGATTGTAGGACGGTCAACTTTAGCTAAATGCGATATACTGTCCTCGGAAAGTACGGCAATATTATAGGAAGTAATTAATTCCGGAATGCCGTGATTAATTTCCGGGTCGATATGGTACGGTCTTCCAGCCAGTACAATACCGGTGGCGTCGTTATCTTTCATCCATTGTAAAACTTCTTCGCCTTTTGCCTTAATGTCCTCCCGCGTCTGCAGAAGTTCCTGATAGGCTTTGCTTGCTGCCTGACGGATTTCCGCAGCGTCAATGCCATTTTCCTTACTAATATATTTCGCCAGCTCATCGGCCAGAATCTTGTCGCTTTCGAAAGACACAAAAGGATTTTGGTAGGTAATATTTTTATCTGCCAGTTCTTCTACATTATTTTTAATGTTTTCCCCATAGGAAGTGACAATAGGGCAATTATAGTGGTTGCCGGCCTCGTCAAATTCGTTGCGCTCGTAAGGAACACACGGATAGAATATATAGTCAATATTGTGCTTGAGCAGCCACGAGATATGTCCATGAGCCAATTTTGCCGGATAACACTCGGATTCGCTCGGAATGGATTCGATTCCCAGTGAGTAAATTTTGCGGTTGGAAGCAGGTGAGAGAACTACTTCATATCCTAATTCAGTAAAGAATGTAAACCAATACGGATAATTTTCGTACATATTGAGAACGCGGGGAATACCAACTTTTCCGCGATACGCCTTATCCGGAGATAATGGTTTGTAGTAATCAAATATTCTCTCATTTTTGTAAGCATAGAGATTCGGGATATCATCGTTGCTTTTTTCTTTCCCTAATCCCCGCTCGCATCGGTTGCCGGAAATGAATTGGCGTCCTCCGGTAAAACGGTTGATTGTCAGGCGGCATTGATTGGTACAGCCTTTACAACGGGCCATTGAACTCTCGAATTTTAATTCTATGATTTCTTCTAATGAGAGCATTGTAGTTTCCATACCCTCTTCGTAGTGTTCGCATGCGATTAGGGCGGCACCGAAAGCGCCCATAATGCCGGCGATATCCGGACGGACGGCACGACAGCCGGAAACCCGCTCGAAACTGCGCAGAACCGCGTCATTGTAGAAAGTTCCTCCCTGCACGACGACATTATTGCCCAAATCTTTTGGCGAAGTCAGTTTAATTACTTTCAGCAGTGCATTTTTGATAACGGAGATGGCCAGTCCGGCTGAAATGTCGGCAACGGTGGCCCCCTCTTTTTGCGCCTGCTTCACTTTTGAATTCATAAAGACCGTACAGCGCGAGCCTAAATCAATGGGATTTTCGGCAAAAAGCGCCAATTTGGCAAAGTCTTTTACTTCGTAGTTGAGTGAGCGGGCGAATGTTTCTATAAAAGAGCCGCATCCGGATGAACATGCCTCATTGAGCTGTACGCTGTCAACGGAATGGTTCTTAATTTTTATGCATTTCATATCCTGCCCGCCAATGTCCAAAATGCAGTCAACCTGCGGCTCGAAAAAGGAAGCGGCGTAATAATGGGAAACCGTTTCCACTTCTCCCTCGTCCAACATAAGGGCGGACTGAATCAGCGCCTCTCCGTAACCGGTAGAGCATGAGCGGACGATGTTGACACCCTCCGGCAGAAGCTCGTAAATCTCCTTAATCGCCTTGATTGTTGTCTTGAGGGGACTTCCATTGTTGTTGTCATAAAACGAGTATAACAAGGAGCCGTCTTCACCGACAAGTGCGACTTTCGTTGTTGTGGAACCGGCGTCCACACCTAAAAAGGCATTTCCCTCATAAGTGTCTAAATCCCTTTTCGATACATTATGGACATTATGTTCTTCCAGAAAGGCCTCGTATTCCTTTTCGTCCTGAAAGAGAGGCTCCATACGTGTTACTTCGAATTGAAGCTTAATCTCGTGAGATAGTTTATGCATTAGTTTACCTAATGTGGTGGCGCCTTTGTCTTCCGCATTCATGGCAGCGCCGCTTGCGGCAAACAGGTGGGAATTATCCGGTGCGATAATGGCGTCGCCTTTCAAATTCAGTGTGCGGATGAAAGCATTTTTCAGCTCCGTCAGAAAATGAAGCGGTCCGCCAAGAAAAGCCACGTTTCCGCGGATTGGTTTGCCACAGGCAAGCCCGCTTATTGTCTGATTTACGACTGCCTGAAAGATGGAAGCAGCCAAGTCAGCTTTGGACGCCCCCTCGTTAATCAGGGGTTGGATGTCGGTTTTTGCGAACACACCGCAGCGGGAGGCAATTGGATATAAAGCCTGATAATCTTTGGCGTACTCATTCAGACCGGCGGCGTCGGTCTTTAACAGGGTAGCCATCTGGTCGATAAAAGAGCCCGTGCCGCCGGCGCAGATACCATTCATCCGCTGCTCAATTCCATCGGTAAAATAGATGATTTTGGCGTCTTCTCCTCCCAATTCAATTGCCACGTCCGTATGCGGGGCATAACTTTTTAAAGAAGTTGCCACACTGATAACTTCCTGTACGAAAGGGATATCCAGATGATTGGAAATGGCTAATCCGCCCGAACCGGTAATCATAGGAATGATTTCGCAATCTCCCAATGCATCATATGCCCGTTCTATAATATTTTTTAATGTTTCCTGTATATTTGCAAAGTGCCTTTCATAGGCAGAAAAGATAATTTGGTTCCCATCATCAAGGATAGCAATTTTGACAGTGGTGGAACCGATATCGATACCTACTCTGTACATAAGTACCTCCTATTTCTTTTATCATATTATAAAAGTAATCTATATAGTCCACATATAATAAAAAACAGCCGTACAAACAGCAAACGAGAAAGCCTGATTTCTTTGCAGACTGTATCAGAGTTTTAAACATCTAAACTATTATACGACAAAAAGTGAAGTTTTGCAACATAATATGAGCCGGATACAGGGCAATGTTTCTTATTATAAAGAACATTTTCCTATATTTGGAATAGGATAATAAAAAAAGCAGGAGTAAAGAAAGTAATTATGCGACAACGTTTTTGTAATGGAATGATACATGTGATAAAAAAAGGAGATAATCTTTATCAGCTTAGCCGTAAGTACCGCGTGCCGTTAGCATTGATTTTACGGGCTAATCCATATGTAGATGTGTACAATTTGCAGCCGGGGCAGGAGATTTGTATTCCGATGTCCAGACCAATCATGCCGTTTCCGGGGGTGCGCCCGCCAAGACCGCGCTCCGATGAGGAAAGAATGGAAATGGAAGAAGAAATGCGGGAAGAGATGAGAGAAGAAATACAGGATGAAAGGGAAGATGAAAGAGAGGAACAGAGACGCAGAGTTTCGGAGCCGGATTTGATGATGCGGGATATGGAGCCGGATATTGTCAGGGAAGAAAATGAGATGCCGATGGAGCAGCAGGAAGACGACGACGGCGTTTATGTCACGAATGGCGTTATGAGTCTGGGAGACGTATTAAAAGAAGTAGGAATGACAACCGACGAGCTGCTGGCGAACAATCATCCCGATGAAATTATTCTTGCGGCAGACGTTAAGCTAAATATAGCAAAGAAAGTTTGACAAAGGAAACCGGAAACAGTATAATAAGTATAATTTGGGAAACTGGGCGATGCCTTGTATTTTTAGGTGTCGCCATAATTTTCAGAGGGAAGGAGTACAAGCATGATTTCGATTTATAAAACACTGGAAGAAGATTTTGTGACACTGGATAAAATCGAAGAGGGCTGCTGGGTAACAGCGATACGCCCAAGTGAAGAGGAATTATGCCGGTTAGAAGAGGAGACAGGGATTGATATTGATGATTTGCGCGCCCCTCTGGATGATGAAGAGCGCTCCCGTATTGAGCTGGAAGACGGCTATACGATGATTTTGGTCGATATTCCGTCGCTGGATGAGAAAGACCGTTATGTGACTATCCCTCTCGGTATCTATATGACAAAGGAGCATATTGTGACGGTTTGTCTGGAGGAAACGCCGGTTTTAAAAGCCTTTGAGAGCCGCCGTGTGCGTGAATTTTATACGTTTAAGAAGACTCGTTTTGTCTTTCAGATTTTGTACCGCAACGCCGTATCGTATTTGCGTTACCTGAGAATCATTGACAGGAAAAGCGACCAGATAGAGGAAAAACTTCATATTTCACAGAAAAACAGTGAGTTGATTGAATTGCTGGAGTTAGAAAAGAGCCTTGTCTATTTTACGACGTCGCTGCGCTCAAATGAAGTTGTTTTGGAGAAATTATTGCGGACGGAGAAAGTCCGTAAGTATCCGGAAGACGAAGATTTGCTAGAGGATGTTATCATCGAGAATAAACAGGCGATTGAGATGGCTAACATTTACAGCGGCATTCTCAGCGGTATGATGGATGCGTTCGCCTCCGTTATTTCCAATAATCTCAATATCGTCATGAAATTCTTGGCGACGGTTACGATTGTATTGTCCATACCAACGATGATTGCCAGTTTTTTTGGCATGAATTTTGATAATATTCCTTTGGGACATTCACCGTGGGGATTTTTTACTATAATCGTGATTACGATGTTGATTTCCGGAGTGGTTGCCCTGTTTTTTCGAAAAAAAGATTTATTTTGATAAAGAGAATGAGTTGTTAAGGAGGCTTCTATGAATTTTATCGACCGATGGGAAAGAAGTAAATTCGGACGTTTCGGGATTCCCAATCTGATGAGGTATGTCATTGCCATCAATGGCGCGGGGCTCCTGCTTGGTCTTATGAACCCCAGTTTCTATTTGCGGTATCTGAGTCTGGATTTTTATGCCATTTTCCACGGACAAATCTGGCGTTTGTTTACTTTTATGCTCTGTCCGTCTGCCTTTAGTTCGGGAAATGAGTTTATCAATCTTTTCTGGTTTCTGATTTGGGCGCAGGTATACTATATGATTGGAACTAATTTAGAAAAGATGTGGGGCACGTTTCGCTTTACGCTTTTCTATTTTAGCGGCGTTCTGGAGATTATACTCGTCACGCTTGTTTTCTATCTGTTTATGTTGTCGGGAGATGTTTTGCCTGCCTATGTTATAGGCATCAATCTGGGGATGGGGGTCAGCTTTGTCTATCTGAATCAGACGCTGTTTCTCATGTTTGCCCTGCTGTTTCCGAATATGCAGTTTCTCCTATACTTTGTCATTCCGGTGAAAGCAAAATGGCTGGCGGCCCTGTATCTGGTGTTGACCGGATATGATTTGGTACAGGCGCTGTATTACGGGGTGTATTACGCTGTGGCGCTGATTGGCGTCTCGCTGATAAATCTTGTACTCTTCCTCTGGCTGGCGAAAGGAGCGGCGAGTCCGCGTCAGGCAGTCCGGCAGAGAAAGAGGAGGGTAGAGTTTCAGTATAAGGCGCAGCCGAAAACTTCCGGTCCTCGTCATCGTTGTGCCATTTGCGGCAGGACGGAAGCGGATGCACCGGATTTGGATTTTCGTTATTGCTCAAAGTGTGAGGGGAATTTTGAATATTGTTCCGAGCACTTGTTTACGCATGAACACGTGCGTCACGATTAAATAAAGCAGAAAGGATAAGAACTATGAATTTAGAAGATTTAGGAAGTAGTGTACAGATGCTGGTTATTGTCGGGGTGCTGATGTGTGCTTTTTTTGCCCTGTTCTACTGCTATCAGCTTCATCGGGAAGTGAGCGGTATCCGCATATATGCAAAAGAAAGATGTAACTGGTATAATCTTATGTGGGTACTCGGCGCGGCATTTATTGTCAAATTGATTGTCGCCGCCGTCTATGAGGGGCATGGAACTGATATGGCTTGTTTCAGCGCATGGTCTGACCGGATTTTTAATGAGGGGCCGTGGGGCTTCTATCATTCCGATGCGTTTACGGATTATCCGCCCGGATATATGTCACTGTTATGGATTGTCGGCGCACTGCGCAGTGTTTTTGGTCTTGATGTGGCGACCGGCATGGGCCGTATTGTCGTAAAATTGTTCCCGATACTTTTTGACCTGGGAGCGGGTATCTTTTTGTACAAAATCGCAAAAAGGAAGTTCTCGGAGGCTTCTTCTCTGCTGCTGTCAGTTACTTATGTGCTGAATCCGATTATTGTCTTAGACTCGTCGGCATGGGGGCAGGTAGACGGTGCGTTTACTTTCTTTGTGCTTCTGGTAGGATATCTATGCATGGAAGAGAAGAGGATTCCTGCTTATTTTGCTTTCGTGGCGGGCGTTTTGCTGAAGCCGCAGATGTTAATATTTGCACCGATTCTCATTTGGACGATTATCGAGCAGGTATTCCTGAAAGACTTGAATAAGGAAAAGGTGATAAGGGATTTAGTCGGCGGTCTGAGTGCGATTGCCGCCATGGTTATTTTTACGCTGCCGTTTGGCGTTGACAAAGTATTTTCCCAATATATCAATACGCTTGGTTCATATCCATATTGTACGATAAACGCCTACAACTTTTGGGCGCTGATGGGAGAGAACTGGCAGCCGCAGACGAATATGTTCTTTGGTCTTCGCGCCAGTACGTGGGGAACGCTGGCAATCTTTATCTCCGTTGCCCTCAGCGGTTACATTTTCTATAAGTTAAGAGAGGATAAATCACGCTATTTTCTGAGTATGGCAGTGATAATTGCCAATATGTTTATGTTCTCCGTGCGCATGCATGAGAGATATTTGTTCCCGATTATCGTACTGCTTCTGGCAGCATTTCTCGTTAAGCCGACAAAGGAATTATTCTTTACCTATGCGGCTTTTTCGGTCGTACATTTTCTCAATGTGGGGCATGTGTTGTGGGCATATATCGAACAGGACGGAAATACAGGGCCGAACGGTGGTTTGGTTGGTGTGACGTCGCTCTTGTCTCTGCTTGTTTTTGCCTACCTGTTTGTCGCTGTTTTCTCAAAATCGACACTGGAAGATTTGCAGGAGAGAAAAGGACGGGTAAAGCGGGGGATGCCAAATTATATCCAGAAAAATAAGGAGCAGAAAGAGAAGAAAAAGTGGACGGACTATGTGCTTCACATACATTCTACGAAGAAAATGCCACGTTTTAGCAAATGGGACTGGACAGTGCTGATTGGCATTATCGTAGTATACAGTGCATTTGCCTTTTATGATTTAGGCGATATGGCCGCACCGGAGACCGAATGGGTGGCGACGAAAGAAAATAAAACAATTACGCTTGATTTAGGTGAGAACCGCGATATTGGTATGATTTACACCTTTTTGGGAGTAAAGGAAAACCGCGTATATACATTAGAAGTTTCCCAAAACGGACAGGACTATGAAAATAAGGGTTCGGTTCGCGCCACCAGCGTATTTTGCTGGGACCGCTTCAAGACATGGGATGCCGATACGGAAAAAGAGGGCGGCGACTGGTATAACTGGAATAGAGATTACCGCTATATCCGGCTGACAGCGTCGGACAACCTCGATACTGAGATGAGTATGCTCAAAGAGCTGGTAGTGACGGATAAAGACGGCAATGTGATTGAGCCTGTGAATAAGAATGAATATCCGACACTTTTTGACGAGCAGCAATATTTTGAGCCGCAGGAAGATGCGCCGGAAACGGAATGGAAAGCGCCGGACAAGGGAACTGCCGTTACGATTGATTTAGGAAGAGATACTTATTTCAACTCTCTGCGCGGATTTTCCAAGACGAAGAAAAACCAGAAATTTAAAATAGAAGTTGCCAAACAGAGCGACGAAGAAATCCAGTATATTTCCATGGGTGAATTAGCAACAGGAGAGGCAGACGGCTGGAGTGTATTACGTCAGACAAATGTTCCGGCGAACAGTGCGGGTTCGTATAGTTTTTCTGCGGAAGCATATCGCTATATTCGCCTGACTACATTGCAAAACGGTACTTCCTTAAACGAACTTGTTGTGACAGATGGCAACAATCACACGTTGGAAATTTTGGATTATGAGGGCGGTGATAATCTGTTCGACGAGCAGGAGGGATATTATAAATCCATCACGTTCCGCAGCGGCACTTATTTCGATGAAATATATCATGCGAGAACAGCGTATGAAATGATTCACGGCATTAGTAATTATGAGTGGACGCATCCGCCGCTCGGAAAAGTGTTTATCAGTCTCGGAGTCCGTGTGTTTGGCATGAATCCGTTTGGCTGGCGTATTATTGGCGTGCTGTTCGGTATTGGCATGCTGCCGTTTATGTATCTGTTCGCCAGAAGATTGTTTGGGGCGAAGACGTGGGCGGCCGGAGCGCTGACTTTCCTGTTTGCCTTTGATTTTATGCATTTTACGCAGACAAGAATCTCAACGATTGACGTGTACGGAACATTTTTTATCATCGCAATGTTCTTCTTCATGTACTGGTACAGCCAGACGAGTTTTTATGATACAAAGTTGTGGAAAACCTTTATTCCTCTTGGACTGAGTGCACTGATGATGGGACTTGGGTGCGCGTCCAAATGGACGGCGGTATATGCCTCTGCCGGTTTGGGCCTGTTCTTTTTTGGTATTATCGGATGGAGAGCCTATGAGTACTATTTGGCAAGAAAGAATCCGACGGGAGAGACGGAAGGAATTTCACATCAGCATATTATAGAAGTATTTCCTCGTAAACTTATCCTGACGATTTTGTTCTGCATTTTGTTTTTTGTCGTTATTGCGGGAGCAATCTACCTATGCGCTTATATACCGTTTTCGGATAATGCATCTGTTGGCGGCGGCGGTAACGCCCAGCGTTTTCTTGGTACGGACTGGGATGAGACGCCGGTGGCCGGTTTGGTACAGGTGCTGCGCGATAACACCGGTAATCCGTTTTGGGAATTGGTCGGAAAGATGGTTAATAACCAAAGGGCAATGTATATGTACCATCACGATTTGACGTCCACGCATCCGTTTTCATCTACATGGTTTGAGTGGCCGGTGATGATTCGCCCGATGTATTACCACAGCCAGACGATGAGTAACGGTCTCAAAGAGGGTATCAGCGCCTTTGGAAATCCGCTCGTATGGTGGGCAGGGATACCTGCGTTACTGTTCATTACCTGTCCGTTGACTGTGAAACGGCGGTTGAACCAGAAGCTGGGAAGTTTGCAGGCGCAGTGGGCTCAATGGGTAGTATGCCTGTTCACGATGTTTATGGCATTGTATTCACTTTTCCTGCGACAGACGAAGTATGCGGGTATAGCGGAGTCGGAAGTATTTAGTCAGTGGGGCTGGTATGGAATACCGTTTATTTTCCTTGGCGCCGTCGGGTTCGTCTTCTTATGCGTACAGTTGTTCAGCCGGGGAGAGCGAATCGTAGTCTTTATGATATTTGCCTTTGCCGTACAGTATTTACCTTGGCTGTTAGTGCCGCGCTGTACATTTGCGTACCATTATTTCCCGAGTGTACCGTTTATTGCCATGATGGTGGCGTACAGTCTTGTTAAAATTGCAGAGTATAATAAGAAATGGCTGAAATGGTGCTTTATTTATCTGGCGCTGGCGTTCCTTTTGTTCCTGTTGTTCTATCCGGTATTGTCTGGACAGCCGATATTGGAGGGATTCGCCAGAGATGGTTTGCGCTGGATGGATACATGGCAACTGATAAGCTAAATCAGTTCGATAAAGTTGTCGTTACAGACGGAAACGGAGGGCGTTTTGAAGAAGTTAATCCATGAAATCCATAAGGGAAAGAATATAAAGAAAAATCTTTTGTTGTATCGTGACAGGGTAGTACAGACTTATTGTGAATATGGAGTGTTAGATTTAACTTTCGGAGCCTATACTTTTATGGAACAGATTGTGGAAGAACAGGCAGAGCGGGCGCAGAAAGAAGAAAACGTTATCGCGCCGGTTCTGCTTGCACTGGGGGAACTGGCAAAAGAAGATTGTGTTTACGGACAGGTCGCTGGTGCGATGAAGAAGCTGCGTCAGGAAATTACGGATAAGATGGATCTTTTGACTTCCTATGCCGATGGTCTGATTTGTTATGAATATGTCCTGAACCGCATGGAATTGAAATTTCTGCCAGAAGAAAAACTTGCGGACATACTTCATGGATTTGAGGAAGAGCAGTTTTTGCTTCAGGTGAAAGAGTTTTTGACGGAGAGTAAAGATCAGAGTGTTATGCAGGACAGAGTCCGTCATCTTGTCGGCCAGCTTCCCGTACATATGACAAAATATAAGCTGTTTGAGAAAATAGAGGAAGCGCTTACGCTGTATCAGGGTTCGGACTGTGCTTCTCTGGATGAGTTTGTTTATATGCTACGCACCTCGGCAATGCTATATAAACCGGAGAAGTATGCCGGAGAGTATGCGGCTGTCGAAGCTGATATAAAGCGTCTGCAGGAGGCGGATTATGCCGGACTGACAGAAGAGGAATACAAAGAAATGGTGGAAGTGCTCAAACGGGCGGCAGAAGCGGTTTACGGGCTTACGGATTTTTACTACAGCCTCCAGAAAGTAGTCAACGGGATTTATGCTATGAGCCTGCTTTTCCCTTATCTGAAAACAGAGAGTAAACTTGTAAAAGATGGGCGTTCTATCTGGAAATGTCTTGCCGTGCGTGAATACCGTCCGGAGATGTTAATTCCATTGGAGGGCCACATTGAACAGTGTGTTGAAACATACGATTGTCTGGAGCCTGTCTTGTATGAGATAAGGGATTCATATAAAGAGGAACTGGACGAGTTATCACTGACGGAGTTTGTGGACGATATTATGAAGATTGTCAGCCTGTTTTCAGACAGTCTGTTTGTTGATTTGGAGCGCGCTGCGGAGGAAAAAGTGGCGGACGCCGACTATGTGCGGCAGTGTACCGAACAGTTATGGGAAGAACTCTCACAGCAGTTCCGCCAGCTCTCCCGTCCGCTAAAACGTGCGGTCACCAGTCAGCTTTTGGAAAAAATGCCGCTTATGTTCAGCAATATGCATGAGCTGGAAGAGTATATCCGCGTAAATTTATTCGGCTGTCAGGACAGGGCGGAAAAGGCTGTTGTTATGCAGCTTTTGCAGGAATTGATGCAGGAAGAAAAGGAATGGAGTTGACATGATTTACTGGTATTCGGATTTATATATGGATGAGAAAGTTGCCAAACATCCGAAAAAGTGTAAAAAGAGAGTGGCAGCGCGCCGTCCGTGGAAAAAAAGTTATGTCGCAATTACGTTAGCGTTAAATGAAAAGAATCTATTTGAAATGATGGAGACGAGACAGTTGTTTTTCCGGCGGTACGCTTATCTGGATTTATATGTTGTCGGCCTCGCGGCCAATCAGAAAGAGGCAGGCGAGCTTTTGCAGCAAATGCTACTGGATATGTGGCGTCTGGATTCCTCGGTTCGTCCGTATCAATATTTTGTAAAAGAAAAGTTTTCGGGGAAAATAGAGTAAGGAAGTTGAAAGCAGATGTGGATTGTTTTGACAATTCTAAAATGGATAGGATTTATTTTCGGGGGCATTCTGGCATTGCTTTTATTTTTTAGCGCTCTTGTCATTTTTGTCCCGCTTCGTTATTATGTGAGGGTCAATAGTCAGGACAAGCTGACGTATTCTTATTGTTTTCGCTGGCTTTCCGTTGTCGCCGTCCGCAAAGGCGCGCATTCGGACCGGGTTTTGCTGACGCTGTTTGGTATTCCTATTAAATGTCTGGCTGGAGGAAAAAAAGACACGGAGAAAAAGAAAGACGAAAAACCGGATTCGCTTGATAACAACCACCAAAGCGAGCCGCTGGATAAGGAAAAAAAGCCGCGGAAAAAGCGGCGTAAGAAAACGGCGGGATTAAAACGGGATAAATCGAAAAAGTCCTTTTCATTTGCAAGAGTATCTAGTATAATTGGTTTGGTAAAGGAAAGCAAAAACCGCCGTGTGATAAAGAAACTGTTGCGGGAGATACTATTACTGCTTCAGTATTTATCGCCGACGAGGATAAGAGGAAGAATCATTGTGGGGACCGGCGACCCCTGTACGACCGGAATGCTTTTAGGGGGGATTAGTTTGTTTCCGGCCGCATATCAGGATGGCGTGCGGATTGTTCCGGATTTTGAGGAAAAGCATTTTGAGGCAGACGGATTTATAAAGGGAAGAATACGGATGATATATTTTTTGCGACTTCTTCACCGGCTCTATCAGGATAGAGAGCTGAAAGCGTTGTGGAAACAGATTAATAAAGTAAAAAAGGAGGCTGCATGACATGGCAGAAAATAGTTTTAGCAGTACGGTAGAATCATTATTTAAAGGAATGGACGCATTTATTACGACGAAGACGGTAGTCGGCGACGCAGTTCGTTTTGACGATGGAACGATTGTACTTCCACTGGTAGATGTAAGTTTTGGCGTGGCAGCGGGGGCATTTGCCAATCAGAACGAAAAGAAGAATAATGGCGGCGGCGGTATGGGCGGCAAAATCCAGCCAAGCGCTGTTTTAGTAATTAAAGATGGAACTTCTAAGCTTGTCAATGTAAAGAATCAGGATGGTATTACGAAGATACTCGACATGGTGCCGGATTTTGTAGACAAGTTTTCCAAGAAAAAAGATAAGGGCAGTGAAAGCGCCGCAGAGACGGAAGAATAAGCATTATTTGGCTATTTTAGAAATTATTTGCAAAAAGTAGAAATTTATACTTGCAAAATGAGTAGAATTTTGCTAGAATATTCGTGTTGTCGTGTGTAAGATATATAGTTTATTGATATAAAAGGGACATGCGAAGTTAGAGCAGAAGGAGGTGCTTTTCATGGCAAAATGTGCAGTATGTGGAAAAGGCGTACACTTTGGTAACGCTGTCAGCCACTCTCATAGAAGAAGCAATAAGATTTGGAAATCAAATTTGAAATCGGTTCGGGTGAAAGTGAATGGCGGTACAAAGAAAATGTATGTATGTACTTCATGCCTTCGTTCCGGAAAAGTAGAAAGAGCGTAGTCGCATTTGGATTGTGCAAAGTAAAAGGAGTTGTCGTATCGGTGACAGTGAACCGCCGTACAGACATCTTCTTTTTTGTGTACAGGTTTTTGCACCATCAGTCACACGAGGTAAATAAGTTGTATCCGAGAACAAGGCAGGCAATTATAATCAGTATGGCTAACAGGCTATGGCGCATGAATAGCATGATGCACATACCAATGCCAATCCAAAAGAGAATAAATCCAATCAGTCGTTTCATGCGTATCCACCGGATTAGTAAGGGTTAGTATTATTATATGCGGAAATGGGGAAAACGGAACCGGCAATGTCAATGAATGATAATTTACTATAGGTATCTATCCTTTTTCACATCTCTGTGCTATAATAAGTTTTACATCTGAAAAGGAGAATAACAATGTCATTTGATTATAAGAAAGAATACAAAGAATTTTATATGCCACCCCAAAAACCGGGTATTGTAGATGTGCCGTCTATGAATTACATTGCAGTTCGTGGAAAGGGCAATCCTAATGACGAAGATGGTGAATATAAGGTATCGCTTGGTTTACTTTACGGCATTGCTTTTACTATAAAAATGAGTTACAAAGGGGATTATAAGATTGATGGGTATTTTGAATATGTCGTGCCGCCTCTTGAAGGGTTTTGGTGGCAGGATGGCGTAGATGGTATAGACTACGCTCATAAAGAGAACTTCAACTTTATTTCGCTCATTCGTCTGCCTGACTTTGTTACAAAAGAGGACTTTGATTGGGCAGTTTCGGAAGCAACAAAAAAGAAAAAGACAGATTTTTCCAAAGTTGAGTTTTTCACATATGATGAAGGTATTTGTGTTCAGTGTATGCATATCGGTTCCTATGATGATGAGCCTGCTACCATTGCAGCGATGCACGAGTACGCCGCAAAAAATGGATACGAGATTGACATTACCGAGGCTCGTTTTCATCACGAGATTTACTTATCAGACCCGAGAAGGTGTAATCCTGAAAAACTCAAGACAGTGGTACGTCATCCGATTAAAAAAATTTAATCAGAATATTTTGTCATTTTTAGGGAAGCGGGTATCATACAGTATCCCATCCGGTATGCGCTCCCAACGAAAAACTGGATTCTTTCTGGCAGGCCGGAATTTGGATTTCTTGGGTCATGTCTTGCTTCAATACGATTTACATTTACCCTGTCAAAAAAGAAGTCCATAACCGCTCTCATTGCCTCAGAAGTGATTCCCTTTTTCCACCATGTCTTTCCAATGCAATATCCAATATGTACCATAGAAACATCTTCATTTGTTTTGACAGCACTAATGGAACCAATGGGTTCATCACCATTTTCTTTTAAAACAATCGCCCACTGATAGTATTTTTCATCAGAATAGGAGCTTACCCATTTTTCCAGTACAAATTTACTAACATCAATATTGGAATGCGTGGGCCATGTTAAATATTTTGTCACTTCGTCATCGGATGCCCAGTTTTTTTACATGGCAACAGCATCTTCCTTAGTGAATCTTCTTAAAATCAGTGGAAAGTCAGAAGGATTTTTACCCCGGATATCCACTTATTAAACGGGGCATATATTATTGTAGCAGAATGATTTCCAGCCAGTATGGAACGGAAATGCCGGATTCGTGTTATGAGAAGCTGAAAAAGGTTTACAGTATCTGGATATGTTCAAATCCGCCTAAGTACCGTAAAAATACGATTACCGCTTATTCCATGAATGAGCAAAATCTTGTTGGCAATGTGGCAGAGAAAGAAGAGAACTATGATATGCTTACGGTTCTTATCGTCTGTCTCGGAGGTTCCGTTGATGAAAATTATGAGGGGATTGTAGACCGTACTTTGATAAATGCGATTATTAGTATGATGACTCCGGACTCATGGATTTGAGTTTGGGGTCTTTTATTAAGATAATGGAGGCGGAAAGGCCGCTATACCCATTATTAAAACAATAAGTTGTTTCATTGATTTTTTTTGCAAAATGGTGTAAAATATATATTAAGTGTGCAATAAAATAAGTAGATTGGAGGCTTACTATGAAAGGACAGATGAATACCGAGATGGGGAAAATCATTGTGGATGAAGATGTGCTGGCAAAATATGCCGGTTCCGCAGCGGTCGAATGTTTTGGCGTCGTGGGAATGGCATCCGTTAGTGTTCGTGATGGTATTGTCAAATTATTGAAGAAAGACAATCTGCGCCATGGTGTTAATGTCACTGTAGAAGAAGGAAAATTATACATTGAACTTCATATCATTGTAGCTTATGAGGTAAGTATTTTGGCAGTTGCTGAAAATCTGGTTGACAATGTAAAATATAAAGTTGAAGAATATACAGGCATGGAAGTTGGCAGAATTACCGTATGTGTGGAAGGGGTACGGGTAATTAACTAATTAGCGGGCCTAATTTATTTTGGAGGAAATAACAGTGAATATAAAGACGATTGATGCCAAGGTAATACAAAAATGCTTTTTGGCCGGCGCCAATGCCATTGATGCCAAAAAGGAGAAAATTAATGATTTGAATGTATTTCCGGTTCCGGATGGTGATACGGGAACGAATATGACAATGACGATTATGTCGGCGGCGAGGGAAGTTGCCGCTCTGGAAAATCCGGACATGAAGAGCCTGTGCAAAGCGATTTCCGGCGGTTCACTCCGCGGGGCAAGAGGAAATTCGGGAGTTATCCTGTCCCAGCTTCTGCGTGGCTTTACAAAAGAAATTTCACACGAAAAAGAGGTAGATGCCGATGTTCTGACAAGAGCTTTCGAGAGAGCGGTGGAATCTGCGTATAAGGCAGTAATGAAGCCGAAAGAGGGAACGATTCTAACCGTGGCGCGCGGTGGCTCGGATAAGGCGTTAGAGTTAAACGGGCATACCGATAATCTCGCGGAATTTGTCAATCACATTATCATGCATATGCGCGATGTGCTTGAGCAGACGCCGGAGATGCTTCCCGTATTAAAAGAAGCCGGCGTGGTAGATTCCGGCGGCGAGGGTCTGCTGACGATTATGGAGGGCGCGTACGACGCCCTGATTGGCAAACAAGTGAATTATGCGGTAGAGCCGGAAGTGAAACGAACGGAAGCTGGCTCGGGTATTAAAGCAGAGGCTGTCGCAGACGCAGATATTAAATTTGGATATTGTACGGAATTTATTATTATGACGGACAAAGAGTTTCACAGCAGGGATGAGAGGGAATTCAAAGGGTATTTGGAATCTATCGGTGATTCCATTGTCTGTGTTGCGGATGAAGATATCGTAAAAATCCATGTTCATACGAACGACCCGGGATTAGCTATTCAAAAGGCTCTGACCTATGGCTCTCTGACGCGGATGAAGATTGATAATATGAGGGAAGAGCATAATGAGCGCGTCATTCAAAATTCCCGTCAGATGGCGGAAGAGCAGAAAGAAAACGACGCAAAACAGTCTGCGGATTCTATGGGTGATAAGACGAAAGAAAATGTTACTGTATCGGAAATGCCGCACAAAGACAACGCTTTTATCAGTGTTTCCGTAGGCGAGGGATTGCGCGAAATCTTCCGCGACCTCGGTGTCGACTACATTATTGAGGGCGGGCAGACGATGAATCCGAGTACGGAAGACATTTTGAGCGCCATTCAGAAAGTGAATGCGGACAATATTTTCATTCTGCCGAATAACGGTAATATTATATTGGCTGCCGAACAGGCCAGAGAATTAACGGAAGACAAAAATATTGTTGTGATTCCGACGAAGAATATACCGCAGGGAATTACGGCAATGATAAATTTTGTCGAGGGGATGACGCCGGAAGAAAATGAAGAGGCGATGAGGCAAAGTCTGTCGGAAGTGAAATCCGGTCAGGTCACGTATGCAGTTCGCGATACGCTCATTGATGGAAAAGAGATTAAGGCCGGGGATATTATGGGATTGAGTGACAAGACAATCGAAACGGTCGGAACGGATGTCGTTGAGACAACGCTGGCGTTGTTAAAGAAGATGTTGGAGGAAGAGTCAGAAATTGTTACCATCTATTATGGTCAAGAGGGCTCGGAAGAAGACGCCAGAAAAATAGCTGCAGCGTTAGCAGAAGTCGATGAGGATTTAGAGGTAGAAATACATTTTGGCGGTCAGCCGATTTATTATTATTTTGTCTCGGTTGAATAGTAAATGTGATGAAAAGTCAGGATAAGTAAATTTATGATTACGGAAAAGAGGGGAAACATGAATATTGTATGTTTAGATTTAGAAGGGGTACTGGTGCCGGAAATATGGATTGCGTTTGCAGAGGAGACGGGAATACCCGAGTTGAAAAGAACGACAAGGGATGAGCCGGATTATGACAAGCTGATGAATTTCCGTATACAGACGCTGAAGGAGCATTCGCTTGGTTTACGGCAGATACAGGAGACGATTGCCAAAATCGACCCGATACCGGGCGCCAGAGAGTTTTTGGATGAGCTGCGCGCTCTCACGCAGGTAATTATTATTAGTGATACGTTTACGCAGTTTGCAGCGCCGCTCATGAAAAAACTCGGTTATCCGACTATTTTCTGCAATACTCTTGAGGTGGCAGAAGACGGGGAGATTACCGGCTTTAGAATGCGCGTGGAAAATTCCAAGTATACGACAGTGAAAGCTTTGCAGTCGATTGGTTATGAAACGATTGCCAGTGGCGACAGCCATAACGATTTAGGAATGATTCAGGCTAGTAAAGCGGGATTTCTGTTTAAGAGCACAGAGCAGATTAAGGCAGATTATCCGGAACTTCCGGCGTATGAAGAATATGACGAATTACTGGCAGCAATTAAAAATGCTTTGTAGAAGGGGACTGGATGAATATGGCAAAGCAGATAGGACGTAATGAGCCTTGTTGGTGTGGAAGCGGACGCAAGTACAAAGTATGCCACGCTTCCTTTGATGAAAAAATACATTCTTTTGAAGAAGCCGGACATATTGTGCCGCCGCATAAGATTATAAAGACGCCGGCACAGGTGGAAAAGATAAAGGAAAGTTGTGTGATTAATATTGCCATTCTCGATTATTTGGAGACGGTTATCCGTCCGGGGATGAATACGGCGGAGATTGATAAAATTGTCTATGAGATGACGACGGAGCGCGGTGCGGTTCCGGCGCCGCTGCATTACGAGGGATTTCCCTACAGTGTGTGTACATCAGTAAACGAACAGGTTTGTCACGGATTTCCGTCCAAAGATGTTGTTTTACAGGAGGGCGATATTGTCAATGTGGATTGCTCTACGATTCTCAATGGATTTTATTCGGACTCATCTCGTATGTTTTGTATCGGGGATGTGTCTCCAGAAAAAAAGAAACTGGTAGAAGTCACGAAAGAATGCGTAGAAAAAGGGTTGGAGCAGGTGAAGCCGTGGGGCTTCTTAGGCGATATGGGGCAGGCCGTACACGACCACGCAGAAGCCAATGGCTATACGGTCGTGAGGGAAATCGGAGGACACGGAGTCGGGCTCGAATTTCACGAGGAGCCCTGGGTTGGATATAATTCCCGAAAGGGAGAAGAAATGCTTATGGTTCCCGGTATGATATTTACGATTGAACCGATGGTAAATATGGGAAAACAGGCAATTTGTACCGATTCCCATAATCATTGGGAAGTTTACACGAAAGACCATATGCCGTCGGCACAGTGGGAAATTATGGTGCTAGTGACCGAAGAGGGGCATGAGGTACTTTGCTGGTAATCAGACGGTGGTAAGTCGGGGGCGGCCTGTCACAGTCCGGTTTGGAAGAAAGGAGACAAAAGATTATGTTTAAGGGAAAAAGAGTGGGAAAAGCAGATGTAATTGTAACCGTTATTATTTTAATAGCTTTATATGCCGTCGGTATTTATAACGCCGTGGCGAGCAATCTGACTACTGATTTGGCGGCGATGAAGCCGGATGAGTATCGGACGGGGAAATATGTCGAGGCAGATGTGGCCGTGAATCTAGGCTCGTATTGTCAGGAAGAATCGTACCGTTTTCATTTTATCAAGACAGGTACGGCAGATTATTACGTTGTATCAACGAAAAAGGATGCAAAGGACTGTATCAGCCTGAAGACTAATAAAAATACCGAAGAATGGGAAAAAAATGACGCAGGAGACGGAAAACTATATGCAAAACGGCGGCAAAGAGCCGGCAGTTCGGCATATTAAGGGGCAGCTTCGCAAATGTGATACGGACGAAGCAAAATATCTGCGTGAATTTATGCAGGGTACGGAAGCTCTTGGTATCACCTATAGTGAATATTACATACAGGAGACCGATGGAATCGACGCCTATGCTATTCTGATTGCGGCGCTTGGGATTACGTTTGTCATGGGACTTCGTTTCTTCCTGCAGAGCCGGCAGAATAAAAATTGGAAACCGGAAGAGGAAGAATAAGTTATGATTCTTTGAGACAAGGCTTGCCCTTTCTTTTCTGGATTTTGCGATAACGGGATAATTGTTGCAACAATTATCCCGTTTCAATCGTATATATAGTAAAATAAAGTGCAGGATGGGGATTGCTATGCGAAAAAAACAGTTGTTGCTTATGATAATCGCAGCGGTAGGCGCCGCTCTTTTTTTGTCGGTTATCGGATATGTATGGATGAAAAAGGACGAAGAAGAGCATGCCAGACGGCTGGCCGGTTATCGGGGAATATGGGTAAGTGCAGATGGCAAGTATAAATTAACGGTGCGTCGGACTACAAGTGCGCATATGGTCTTTTCACTTGAAAATAACGACACGGGACAGGCTCTTTCTTTTGCTTCCGCCGTTGCCACCGGTGATGGAGAGTATGTTTTTAATTATAGTATTGAATCATATAAAGAGAAGAATGTACAAAAGAGCAGATTGTGTTATGGTTCGGATTTTGAGGGGAAAATACTGCTAAATGAAAAAGAAATACACGTGAATGTGGAAAAGAATAAAAATAGGCAGGCAATTAGCGAAAGTGTTGTATTTCAGGGGAATCTGAAGAAAAGAGAGGCGCTTCCGAAAATAGAAGAGGTGAATTTGACGGCATTTATGGGGAAGCGTCTTCCGGAAAAGTATCATGAGTGGAAATCACTCGTCTGTCTGGAAGAGGAGCAGGGGAAAGTTTCCAGAGTACATATTATATGGGATGATAAAAGAAATTATAAAAGTATGGAAAAATATGTTATCGGTGATATTGATTGCTGCCGTCTGTTTTCGGAATTGGAACATACTCTTGGCAGGCCCGTGGCAGAAGAAAAATTAGATGACAACCGCTATAAGAGAGTGTTTGAGAAAGAGAACTTCCGGTATGAGTTTATCAACGATGGTTATGGTCTTGTTGTAGAGGCAGACTGTCAGTACAGAAAGCCGGTACGGGGACGTCGGGAGGGAGATTTTATTATAGACGGGGATACGGTGCTGCGCTATTTGGGAGATTATGAGAAACAGCGCCATATTGAGCTGCCGGAAAGCGTCAGACAAATTGCAGAGGGGGCTTTTACCGTGGAGGACAGCGCGCTTTTTTCTGATTGTGTCCGTGTATCTGAGTTAAAGCTTCCCAAAGGAGTTTCGGTAGAGCCGTATGCTTTCCGCAATTGCGGGAAATGGAAAATTAAACTGGAAGACGGGTGGACGGCGGTAGAAGAAAAAAGTTTTGCCCACATGGTAGAAAAAGACATGCAGAGGTTCCGGTCAAAATGGGTAGAGGTAGTATTGCCGGAAACGGTGCGCCGGCTCAAAAAAAGTGCGTTTGCTCTGGAAGAGAGCGAGATACAGGAAATGTATGATTCGGAAACGCAGGTATCATCTCCGCTCGAGGTAAAGCTCAATGATACGTTGGAATATATAGAGGATGATGCACTGAAAGGAATTATTTGTAAAGATATACCTTCCCATCTGATTGAACTGGGAACGAACTTTTTTTACAAGAGTGAAAATTATGGTTTCAGCTTATATTCGGATGATACCTATCAGTTGCCGGCTACGCTGAAGAAGATAGCAAGAAGTACATTGCTTTCACCAAACAGGTATGTTATTATAAAGGGAGATTTGCCACAGTTGTATGGGAAACTGGACTATGAAGAGGAATGCGACTGGGAGATACAGTTAAAAGATAAAGAGGAATGGGAAGAGC
This sequence comes from uncultured Eubacterium sp., assembly GCA_948579355.1. Classification (GTDB taxonomy): domain Bacteria; phylum Bacillota; class Clostridia; order Lachnospirales; family Lachnospiraceae; genus Eubacterium_F. The sequence goes on from CAPAOV010000004.1 coordinate 85,216, forward strand.
TGTTTAGGCGTCTTGTTGACGGTCAGCGTCTGACGGAGCAGGAGAAAGAGGAAATTCGGCTGCGGTTGTCCGGCAAGGACAAAAATTATGGCGATTATTGGGAAGACGAATGGGAAATTGACGAGGACGATGGGGACGACTGGGATGACGACGACTGGGATGACGACGATTATGACTGGGATGACGAGGAGGAATGACATGTTAAGGATTGTGGAAATGACGAAATCATATGGCGGCAAGAGAGCGGTGGATGGATTGTCGCTGCATATTGTGCCGGGGGAAATTTACGGTTTTATCGGACACAATGGCGCCGGCAAGACGACAACCATTAAGTCTTGTGCCGGCATTTTACCGTTTGATTCCGGTGAAATATGGATTGACGGTATGTCGATTCAAAAGGATGCGCTTGCTTGTAAAAAGAAGATTGCCTATATACCGGATAATCCTGATTTGTATGAATTTATGAGTGGAATTAAATATCTGAATTTTGTGGCGGATATTTTCGAAGTGGAAGAGGACGTGAGAACGGAACGGATTCATAAGTATGCGGAGCTTTTTGAATTGACAAAAGATTTAGCGCAGCCGATTTCAGCGTATTCTCATGGTATGAAGCAGAAGCTGGCCATCATTTCTGCATGGCTGCACGAGCCGAAGCTGATTATTATGGACGAGCCGTTTGTCGGCCTAGACCCGAAAGCTTCTCATACATTAAAGGAAATGATGCGCAGTATGTGTGATGCCGGCGGGGCCATTTTCTTTTCTACTCACGTATTGGAAGTGGCGGAAAAGCTGTGTGACCGAATTGCCATTATCCGAGATGGAAAGTTGATTTGCAGTGGAACGATGGAAGAGGTGAAAGGCGATACCTCACTCGAAGAGGTGTTTCTTGAAATGGAGGAAGAAACATGTTGAGAATTTTATTTAAAAAGCAGATGTCAGAGCTGAATCAGAGTTTCTTTCAGGATAGAAAGAAAGGAAAGAGACGTTCGGCAGTCTCAACGGCTGCTCTCGTTCTTCTCTATTTGAGCCTGCTCGTATGTTTAGGCGGCATTTTTTTTTATGTCGGGAAAGTGCTCTGCCTGCCGCTGGTGCAGGCCGGAATCGGCTGGCTGTATTTTGCCATTATGGGGATGATAGCTCTGGCGTTAGGTATATTTGGCAGCGTATTTAATACGTTTGCCAGCTTATATCAGGCGAAAGATAATGATTTATTGCTGTCGCTGCCGATTCCAATCCACGCAATTTTGTTAGTGCGCCTGTCAGGCGTATATGTTATGGGACTTCTGTATGGCAGTATTGTAATGATTCCCACGATTATCGTATATGTTATGACTGCAGGGGCGGGGGCTGTTCTGGGCGGGATTGTCTGGTTGTTCCTGATTTCTCTGTGTAATCTCATTCTTTCCTGTATACTCGGCTGGGTTGTTGCGAAGATAAACAGCAGGCTGCGAAACAAGAGTTTACTTACGGTAGTGGTGTCTCTGGCGTTTCTCGGGGGATACTATTACGTCTGGTTTCAGGCGAATCATTTGCTGCAGATGTTGATTATCAATAGCATGACGGTAGGCGCCAGGATAAAAGGAGCGGTGTATCCGCTATACTTGTTGGGACGCGTAGGCGAGGGAGATATCGTGTCAGCGTTACTGTGTGCAGCTGCTTTGTTTGCGGCGGCAGCTCTTGTATATCGGATATTGTCTTATAATTTTGTGAAGATGGCTGCGTCCTCTTCCGGAAAGCAGCATACGCGTTATCGGGAGAAGAGACTCCGCCGCAAGAGCCGCATGGGGGCGCTGTTGACGAGGGAAGTGCGTCGCTTTTTGTCCAGTTCCACCTATATGCTGAATTGCTCTTTAGGCACGCTGTTTCTTGCTGCCGCATCGGTTTTTCTTTTAGTGAAAGGAAACTGGATATTGGATGGCTTGTGGCAATTTTTTGAAGCTGACATGCAGATGGTTTTCCTTATCGGCTGTGTTGGCGTCTGCGGACTCGCCGCCATGAATGACATTACGGCGCCGTCCGTCTCTCTGGAGGGAAAGAATTTGTGGATTCTGCAGTCTTTGCCGATTGCCTCATGGGATGTGCTGAAAGTAAAATTGTATCTTCATCTTCTGCTTACCGGCATTCCGGCTGTTTTGTGTACTGTCTGTATGGCGGCTGTATTCCGGTTCTCCTTATCAATGGCGTCTGCCGCTATTCTCATGGTTTCCCTCTTTACGCTATTGAGTGCGGAAACTGGTCTGTGGATGAATTTGAAAATGCCAAATCTTAACTGGAAAAGTGAAACTGCTGTAGTAAAGCAGAGCATAAGCGTGTTTTTGGTGCTGTTATTGAATCTGGTGTATGCGTTTGCCATCATGGGGGTATATGTTATGACGGGAGAACCGCTGGGCGCTGATTTATATATATTTAGCTGCTGCCTGTTGACGGCAGTACTTTGCTTCTGGATATTTTACTGGTTAAAGACAAGAGGAACAAAGATTTTGGAAAATCTGTAAAGAAGTGTGGGAATGGAGGATAAAAAATGAGAAAAAAACGGTTAATCAGAACAATTATAATCGTAGCTTTTTGTGCTATTGTATTTTCCGTCATAGTTATGATATGGATGAAAAAAGATGCCGAAGAATATAAAAAATGGCAGGCCCAATACAGAGGAACGTGGGTAAGTCCGGACGGACAATATAGGATGACGGTACAGAGGGTGACAAGCGCCCATATTATTTTTTCGGTGACAAATAAAAATAATCTTAGTCTGAACTATGCTTCTGCGACAGCAGTCGGAGACGGAGAGTATTCGTTCTCATACAAATTGCAAAGGGGGATGGACGGAGGCGTTACCGCCGGATTTGGAAATACGGGAAAGGGTGTTATCCGTCTGAAAGAGAAGTCGCTTTCGCTTGATGTTCCCAAACTGGAAAAGTTTGAAGAGGGGTTACAATTTCGCGGTGCCCTGAAAAAGGAAAGTGAGATGCCGGATATAAAGAAAAAAGAATTGCAGGCTCTTATGGGGAAAGATAGGCCGCAGGAGAAAAAAGCGGAGAAAACCTTTTATGTTGCGGAAGCGCAGGAGGGAAAAGTCGAGCGGGTCCATATTAACTGGGATGCCGCCAGCGACCGCAAAGGGTATGAAGAATATGAGATGTCTGGCATTAATCCCATCTGTATGGTATCGGATTTGCAAGCTCAGTTCGGCGATCCGGCAGCAGAAGAGGAGTTGTCGGAAAACCGTTATAAAAGAGTATACAGGAAAGACGGATATCAATACGAATTTATAACGGACGGTTATGGTCTGGTGACAGAGGGAGATTGCCAGTATGAGAAACCGAAAAGAGGCCGGCGGGACGGTGATTTTATTCGGGAGGGCAGTACGGTTCTCCGCTATCTGGGAGATTATGAGAAGAGCCGGACTGTTACACTGCCGCAGGGAACAAAGAAAATTGCCAGCGGGGCGTTTACGGTAACGCCGGATACCGTACAGCAAAAATATGTGAAATCGCTAAAATTAAGTATTCCAAGTGGGATAGAGATAGAGAGAAATGCATTTGAGAATTGCAGCAGTATGCAGATTACATTGGAGGAGGGATGGACTTCCGTACCGGAAGAAGCGTTTGCTCATATGGTTGGAGCGGGTGGATTGAGAGGAAAAGCCGGATGGGTAAAAGTAAATCTGCCCCGTTCGCTCCGCCGTCTGGAAGCCAAAGCGTTTGAGACAAATTGGTTTGAAGGGGGGGAAGCATATACAGAAGAGGATACTATGGGGGGCGTGCTGGAGATAGGTGTACAACCGGTGACGGTACTCCTGAATGAGGAACTGGAATATATTGGTGATAATGCTTTGTATGGCATTTGCAATACGATGCTTCCGAAAAAGGTAAAATATATAGGAGCTAATTTTACGCTTCTTCCCAGTGTGGCATTTTGGACTGCTTCTGATGTTAAAGTGAAAAAACCGGATGGATTTTATTCATGGGAATACTGCTATAATATAGCGTTGCCGGAGCAGCTTGAATATGTATCAGAAAAGGGATTCTATTTTTGGACGCCGGAATTTTCAATGAGAGCGATAGATGGAAATTTCACTGTTCTTCAGATACCGGAAAATGCGAAAAATGTTCCATGTCTGTCTAATATTTCGGTAATCCAATATTCTGTAAATGAGAAGAATAATAAATACAGCAGTAAAGATGGTTGGCTTTTTTCCAGAGATGGAAAGAAATTGTATAGAACTACCTGTGAGATTGATTTTAGCAAAAAGCAAAAGGGTCGGGAAGTTACGTTTAAAAAAATATCGAAAAGAACCTACAAAACTTATGTTCGTATTAAAGAGGGGATAGAAGAAATTGCTTCTCAGGCTTTTGCTTGCGCTATTAATCGCTCCGCCGACATACTTGACGTCCAGTATATCACTCCGAACTCATTAAAATGCATAGACAGAGGGGCGTTGTTCGAAAATCGTTCATATTTTGATACTTGGGACGACAGCGTCACTTCGGTAAAGATAGCCGGAGAAGTACCTCAATTTACTGGAGACATTTCACCGGACAGTGCCTATAAGCGTAAAGTTTATGTAAAGAAGCAGTACCGTGAGAAGTTTATTAAGGAACTGTTTGAAGAGCAACAGCTTTCGGACAAACAGAAGAATCAGATTAAAAAGTGTATTATCGGGTATTAAAGACATCGAGAGACTTTTCAGGGAATTGTCTGTAATGGGATTAATTAAACCAAAGGAAGGACATGTATGGAACAAATATTCGAAATAGTAAAAGAAGCATGTGTGGATACGGGAAAACTAGTTCCGTTTTTGTTCCTGACGTATTTGCTGATGGAATGGCTGGAGCATAAGACGGGCAGCAGGACACAGGCGCTCATTCTTCGTACGGGCAAGGCCGGGCCTCTGTTTGGCGGCGTGCTGGGGGTATTTCCCCAGTGCGGTTTTTCTGCGGCGGCAGCCAATTTGTATGCGGGCGGGGTAATTACTGCCGGCACATTGACTGCCGTGTTTTTGTCTACTTCGGATGAGATGCTTCCTATTTTTGTATCGGAAGCGGTGCCAGTTTCGACAATTGCCAAAATTTTGCTGTGGAAAGCGGCGTATGCCGTTGTCTGCGGTTTTATTCTGGATTTCCTCTATCATGGGATTTTTCGCCGCAAGCTGCGCTACAAAAATATTCATACGATGTGTGAGAGTGAGCACTGTAAATGTGAAGAAGGTGTTTTTATCTCTGCGCTGCGGCATACGGTACAGATTTTCCTTTTCATTTTTGTGGTAACACTCATTTTAGAAGCAGTCTTAGAGAGCGTGGGAGAAGAAAGGCTGGCCTTGGTAATTTCTGACTTGCCGGTCGTCGGGGAGGCCGTTGCCGGACTCATCGGCCTTATACCAAATTGCGCCTCATCTGTTATTATTACCCAATTGTATTTGCAGCGTGTAATAGGCGCGGGGCCGATGATGGCGGGATTGTTTGTCAACGGGGGAGTGGGCATTCTAGTGCTTTGCCGTATGAACAAGCGGTCTGTAAAACAAAACGTGGGTATCATTGCCTACCTCTATCTGGCAGGAGTTGTCGGCGGGATTCTCATAAGCCTGCTGCGGATTTCTTTTTAATTGTCGTCAGAGTGAGAACTCAATCATTTGTCGTTTTCAGGGAAGCAGGTATCCTGCCGTATATTGTCCTTGTATCGTTCCCCGAAAAATTATTGTTTTTTCCGTTTACAAAGCGCCGACCGAGTATTGTCTGAGCTGTCTGCTATCGGGTTTTGGATTTTAACAGGCCATCATGCAACGTTCCAATGCACCAATCCCGTTACGGATTACTGCGGGCGGCACCAAAGGTGCCGTTTTGGGGAAGGAGGATGCTAAAAATAAATGTATTTATTTTGGGCATCCTCCTTCCCCGAACAGATGCTTCGCATCTGCCCGCAGTTTGAATATAATCTTTGGGTGATGCCTTAGAACTTTGGTACAAAGGCACTGTTAAAATTTAGAAAACCCGATGGCAGACAGTGAGTTTTGCGAGGGATGGCGTATACTTTTGTAAACGGAGAAAATAATGTATTTTTCGTCGGGAGCGGTATACCGGACAAGGTACGGCAGGATACCTGCGGGACGAACATCTTTATATACAAATTTATAAACGTTTGCCTTACTGTGCTTGACACATCCCCCCTTTTTGCATTATACTATGAAATTATGGGGATAGTATGCCCTTTTGACATAAGGAAATGGAGATGAGACGTACATGAAATATCATATTGCAGTAATTCCGGGAGACGGTATCGGTCCTGAGATTGTGGCCGAAGCAAAAAAAGTTTTAGATAAAGTAGCGAGCGTCTATGGACATGACTTTGAATATGAAGAGTTGCTGATGGGCGGCTGCTCGATTGATGCTTATGGGGAACCATTGACGGAGGAGACATTGGAGCGCGCAAGAAAAAGCGATTCCATCCTGCTTGGTTCGGTAGGCGGACGAGTCGGTGTGGATAGCTGGTATGATTTGCCGCCGGAAAAGAGACCGGAAGCCGGTCTTTTGAAAATTCGCAAAGGTTTGGGATTGTTTTGTAATTTACGTCCGGCGATTTTATTCGAAGAGTTAAGTGGTGCGTGTCCCCTGAAAGAAGAGATTATTGAGGGCGGGTTTGATTTTATCTTTGCCCGTGAATTGACAGGCGGTCTCTATTTTGGAGAGCGTTACACAAAGGAAATTGACGGCGTTATGACGGCTGTCGATACATTAAAATATGATGAAAATGAGATACGGCGCATTGCGAAACAGGCATTTGAGATTGCCATGAAACGCAGAAAGCGCGTCTGTAGTGTTGATAAGGCAAATGTTTTGGATTCCTCGCGTCTGTGGTCTAAAGTCGTCGAGGAGGTCAGCAAGGATTATCCGGAAGTGGAGCTGACCAATATGCTGGTAGATAATTGCGCCATGCAGATTGTCCGCAATCCAAAACAGTTTGATGTTATATTGACGGAGAATATGTTTGGCGACATATTGTCGGATGAGGCAAGTATGGTGACAGGTTCTTTGGGAATGCTTTCTTCTGCCAGTTTGGGAGAGGGAACGTTTGGTATGTATGAGCCGAGTCATGGCTCTGCTCCTGACATTGCTGGCCAAAATAAAGCCAATCCAATTGCAACGATTCTTTCCGCTGCTATGCTGCTTCGTTATTCATTTGCTCTTTCGAAAGAAGCAGATGCTATAGAAAATGCAGTGAAGACGGCGCTGAAAAAGGGATTGAGGACAATTGATATAATGGATGATGGCAAAACCCTTTTGGGAACAAAAGAGATGGGGGACGCCATTGCGAATGAGATATGAAGAAATGGAGATGAAATAGATGAAAAGTGATTCCGTAAAGAAAGGTATGCAGACAGCTCCCCAGCGTTCTTTGTTTCATGCGCTTGGGTTGACGAAAGAGGAACTGGAAAAGCCACTGGTAGCGATTGTCAGCTCATATAATGAGATTGTGCCGGGGCATATGAATTTGGATAAAATAGTAGAAGCCGCTAAATTAGGTGTGGCAATGGCGGGAGGTACACCGATTGTATTTCCGGCAATCGCCGTTTGTGATGGAATTGCCATGGGGCATATTGGCATGAAATATTCTTTAGTGACGCGTGATTTGATTGCAGATTCGACCGAGTGCATGGCATTGGCACATGCATTTGATGCTATGGTGATGGTTCCGAACTGTGATAAGAATGTTCCCGGATTGTTGATGGCGGCAGCGCGTGTCAACATTCCTACCGTATTTGTCAGCGGCGGGCCGATGCTTGCCGGACACGTACAGGGAAAGAAGACTTCCCTGTCAAGTATGTTTGAGGCAGTTGGGGCGCACGCAGCGGGTAAGATGTCAGAAGAACAGGTGGATGATTTTGTCAATCATGCCTGTCCGACTTGCGGTTCCTGCTCCGGTATGTATACAGCAAATTCCATGAACTGCCTGACAGAGGCAATTGGAATGGGACTTCAGGGAAATGGAACGATTCCGGCAGTATACTCCGACCGCATACGTCTTGCAAAACATGCGGGTATGCAGGTAATGGAAATGTATCAAAGAAACATTCGTCCGCGTGACATTATGAATGAAAAAGCATTTATCAATGCAATGACGGTGGATATGGCGCTTGGCTGTTCCACCAATACGATGCTTCATCTTCCGGCAATTGCTCATGAAGCAGGTGTTGAGTTGAATTTGGATATTGCCAATGAGATTAGTGCAAAGACGCCAAATCTCTGCCATCTGGCTCCGGCGGGACATACTTACATGGAGCAGCTCAACGAAGCCGGCGGCGTGTATGCGGTGATGAATGAATTAAATAAGAAAGGACTTCTCCACACGGATATTATCACGGTAAGCGGTAAGACCGTAGGAGAGAATATTGAACATGTATATAATCGTGATGAGGAAGTGATTCGTCCGATTGATAATCCATATAGTGAAACAGGTGGTATTGCTGTTCTTAAAGGGAATCTGGCTCCGGACTCAGGTGTCGTAAAACGTTCAGCCGTAGTACCGGAAATGATGGTTCATGAGGGGCCGGCGCGCGTTTTTGATTGTGAGGAGGACGCTATTGAAGCTATTAAAGGCGGCAAGATTGTTGCCGGTGACGTTGTTGTTATCCGCTATGAAGGGCCGAAAGGCGGACCGGGTATGCGCGAGATGTTAAATCCGACGTCGGCAATTGCCGGTATGGGACTTGGCTCTTCGGTAGCTTTGATTACCGATGGACGTTTCTCGGGCGCTTCCCGTGGCGCATCAATTGGGCATGTGTCGCCGGAGGCGGCAGTAGGAGGCCCGATTGCCTTAGTGGAAGAGGGAGATATCATTAAGATTAATATTCCAGAGAATACGTTGGATGTGGATATTTCTGCCGAAGAGATGGAAGCAAGACGTCAGAAGTGGCAGCCGAGAGAGCCGAAAGTGACGACCGGCTATCTGGCGCGCTACGCAAATATGGTTACATCGGGTAGCACCGGTGCCATTTTAAATCAATAGACGAAAGAGGTGCTTAGTATGCAGTTAAACGGCTCACAAATTATTGTTGAGTGTCTGCTTGAACAGGGAGTAGATACTGTATTTGGTTATCCGGGTGGATGTATTTTAAATGTATATGATGAATTATATCGATATCAGGACCGTATCCGTCATATTTTAACTTCTCACGAACAGGGAGCGGCTCATGCGGCGGACGGCTATGCAAGGGCAACCGGCAAAGTAGGAGTATGTATGGCGACGAGCGGGCCGGGGGCGACAAACTTAGTAACGGGAATTGGTACGGCGTATATGGATTCGGTTCCTATGGTGGCGATTACGTGTAACGTTGCCAATCCGCTGCTTGGAAAAGATTCTTTTCAGGAAGTGGATATTGCCGGTATCACAATGCCGATTACGAAACATAGTTTTATTGTAAAGGATATAAATGAGTTGGCGGGCGCTATGCGGCGTGCTTTTAAGATTGCACAGACAGGCCGTCCGGGACCGGTTCTTGTTGATGTGACGAAAGATGTTACAGCGGCGACGGTTGATTACACGCCAATGACGCCGGAGATTATCCAACGTCAGGTAGATACGATAGACCAGCATGATATTGAGGCGGTGCTTCAGGTTATTAAAGAATCAGAAAAACCGATGATTTTCGTTGGTGGAGGCGCGGTTCTTTCAGGAGCGGAAGCAGAGTTACGCGAGTTTGCAAGAAAAACAGACGCTCCGGTTACCGACACCCTGATGGGTAAGGGCGCCTTTGACGGAACGGAAGATACTTATACCGGAATGCTTGGTATGCACGGAACAAAGACGGCGAATTTGAGCGTGACGGAATGCGATTTGCTTTTAGTACTTGGCGCGCGTTTCTCTGACCGAGTTACCGGAAATGCAGAGAAATTTGCCAGTCATGCCAAGATTGTTCATATTGATATAGACCCGGCAGAAATTAATAAAAATATTCAGGTTGATTACTCAATTATTGGTGATTTAAAATCGGTTTTGGAGATTTTGAATAAGAAGCTGGAACAGCAATATCATAAGCCGTGGATGGATAAAGTCCGCGCGCGCAAAGAAGCGCTTCCGATGACATATTCTTCGGATGAATTGACTGGCCCGTATGTAGTTGAACGTATTTCGGAGCTTACAAATAATGAGGCAATCATCACAACCGATGTCGGACAGCATCAGATGTGGGCAGCTCAATACTATAAATACCGTACGCCGAGACAGTTACTCACTTCCGGTGGTATGGGAACGATGGGATATGGTGTCGGCGCTTGTATCGGTGCCAAATTGGGAAAACCGGAAAAGGTGGTTATCAATATTGCCGGAGATGGTTGTTTCCGTATGAATATGAATGAGATTGCAACAGCAACCCGATATAACATTCCGATTATCCAGATTGTATTTAATAATCATGCGCTTGGCATGGTTCGCCAGTGGCAGACTTTGTTTTATGGAAAGCGCTATTCCAATACAATCTTGGAAGATAAAGTAGATTATTGCAAAGTTTCTGAGGCCATGGGCGCTAAGGCGATTCGTGTAACGACCAAAGAGGAAGTAGACGATGCAGTTAAGACGGCATTGGCTGCCGAAGAACCGGTAGTAATCGAAGTAGTGATTGGCCAGGACGATAAGGTTTGGCCAATGGTAGCGCCAGGGGCAGCGATTGAAGATGCTTTTGATGAGAAAGAGTTACTTCAAAAAGAGGCGTCGCAAAATCGTGACAATAACTAAATAAATAATAGAAGGAGGATTTTTACCGTGGCTAGAGTGTATAACTTTTCAGCAGGCCCGGCCGTATTGCCGGAAGAAGTATTGAAAGAAGCAGCAGATGAGATGTTAGATTATGAGGGAACTGGAATGTCCGTTATGGAGATGAGCCATCGTTCTGCGGCATATGACAAGATTATCAAAGATGCAGAGCAGGATTTGCGGGATTTGATGGAGATTCCGGATAACTATAAAGTACTGTTCCTGCAAGGAGGAGCTTCTCAGCAGTTTGCTATGATTCCAATGAATCTTATGAAAAATGGAGTAGCAGATTATATCGTGACAGGACAGTGGGCAAAAAAGGCTTATCAGGAGGCTTGTAAATATGGTAAGGCAGTAAAGATTGCATCATCCGAAGACAAAACTTTTTCTTATATTCCTGACTGTTCTGATTTGCCGATTGACGAGGATGCTGATTATGTGTACATTTGTGAGAACAACACAATCTACGGAACAAAATACAAGACATTGCCGAATACGAAAGGCAAGACTTTAGTGGCGGACGTATCCTCCTGCTTTCTTTCCGAGCCGGTTGATGTTAGCAAATACGGCATCATTTACGGCGGAGTTCAGAAGAATATCGGGCCGGCCGGCGTCGTTATTGTAATCATCCGTGAGGATTTGATTCCGGAAGAAACGGATGAAAAAGTACCTACGATGCTTCAGTACAAAACACATGCCGATGCGCAGTCGCTCTATAATACGCCTCCGGCATATGGTATTTATATTTGTGGAAAAGTATTCAAGTGGCTGAAGAAGATGGGCGGCTTGGCAGAGATGAAGAAGAAAAATGAGGAAAAGGCGAAGATTTTATATGATTTCTTAGATTCTTCCAAACTCTTTCAGGGAACAGTTCGCGCCGAAGACCGTTCACTGATGAATGTGCCATTCGTGACAGGGGACGCCGACATGGATGCAAAATTTGTAAAAGAGGCTAAAGAAGCCGGATTTGAAAACCTCAAAGGACATCGCACGGTTGGCGGCATGCGCGCCAGCATTTACAACGCCATGCCAAAAGAGGGTGTTGAGAAGCTGGTGGCATTTATGAAAAAATTTGAAGAAGAGAATGCTTGAGGAGGGAAACAGGAATGAGTCTGAAAGTAAGTTGTTTAAATCCAATTGCCGAATGCGGTTTGGATATGTTAGATGACCGTTATCAATTGACGGATAATACAGAGGAGGCACAGGCAATTTTAGTGCGCAGTGCAGTCATGCATGATATGGAATTATCGGATAATCTATTGGCAGTTGCCCGCGCCGGAGCCGGAGTCAATAATATTCCGCTTGATACATGTGCTGAAAAAGGTGTTGTTGTATTTAACACACCGGGAGCCAATGCTAACGGCGTAAAAGAGCTTGTAATCGCATCTATGCTGCTTGCTGCCCGTGATATTACCGGTGGTATTCAGTGGTGTAAAGAGAACAAAGACGACCCGGATATCGCAAAATCCGGCGAAAAGGCCAAGAAAGCTTATGCGGGAACAGAGATTAAAGGTAAGAAGCTTGGAATTATCGGTCTGGGGGCGATTGGTGTTTTGGTTGCCAATGCTGCGAACCGTCTCGGAATGGATGTATACGGCTGCGACCCGTATTTGTCGGTGGAGCATGCCCTGAATATGTCTCGTGATGTGACAATGGTCAAATCCAACGACGAACTTTTTGCCATGTGCGATTACATTACGGTTCATGTTCCGCTGTTGGATTCCACAAAGGGGATGTTTAATAAAGCGGCTTTTGAGAAGATGAAAGACGGTGTAGTTATACTTAACTTCTCTCGTGATACATTAGTTGTTGAAGAAGATATGCGGGCGGCTTTGGAGTCCGGTAAGGTGGGAAGATATGTTGTTGATTTCCCAAATCCTACGACGGTAAACCTGCCGAACACAACCGTTACTCCTCATTTGGGCGCTTCCACGCAGGAGTCAGAAGATAACTGTGCGAAGATGGCAGTAAGTGAAATCCGTGATTTCATGGAAAATGGAAATATAAGAAACTCTGTAAACTATCCGGATTGTGACGCCGGTGTCTGCTCTACGGAGGGACGCATTACGGTAGCCCATAAAAACGTGCCGAACATGTTGACACAGTTTACCGGATTGTTTGCCAAAGATAATGTAAATATAGAAAACATGGTTAATAAGAGCCGCGGAGATTTTGCGTATTCCATCTTTGACGTATGTACAGAGATTACGGAACAAGTTGTGAAAGAACTGGAAGCAATTGACGGTGTCATCCGCATACGTGTCATTAAATAAGTTTGAAATTATAAAGATATGAAAAGGGCGAACGGTTGTGTCGTCCTTTTCTTAATCTAAGCGGGGTGTTAAATTGGATTATGAGCAGGCGATGGCTTATATAAAAAATTATAAATCTGCCGGTATTTCACTGGGATTGGAGCGGATGCGGGAGCTTTGTTCCCGTCTGGATTATCCGCAGCAAAAATTGTCTTTTATTCATATTGCGGGAACGAACGGCAAAGGCTCTACTGCCGCTTATATTAGCAGTATTCTCGGCGTCAACGGATATCTGGTAGGGCGGTATGTGTCGCCGGTTGTTTTTCAGTATGAGGAATGTATCCAGTTTGAGGACAGCCGGGGAATTACTTTTATTGACAGGCAATTGCTGGCAGAGGCAGTTACGGAAACAGCTTTCGCCATTGCCGCCATGGAGCGGGAGGGGAAAGAACTGCCTACTATTTTTGAGTTCGAGACTGCCATGGCTTTTCTGGCATTTGTGAAGAGAGGATGTCAGATTGTTGTGCTGGAAGCCGGACTTGGCGGGCGGGAAGATGCGACTAATATCATTGAGAATGTCATTGCTTCCGTCATTACTCCCGTCGGCAGAGACCATATGAAAATGTTAGGGGATACGGTGGAAGAGATTGCGCGGGAAAAGGCGGGGATAATACGGGAGGGCGTTCCGGTCATCAGTTTTCAGAAAGAAAAAGCTGCCGCACAGGTGATTGCTTCGGTTTGTGAGCAAAAGAGCGCGCCCCTGATAACCATTTGTCCGGCCGATATAAAACTGCTCCGTTCAGATTTGCAAGGCAGTCTGTTTTCTTATCAGGGGGAGCATTTCCGCACGCAGATGACAGGCATATATCAGATTGAAAATGCCTGTCTGGCAATTGAGACATGCCGGAATTTGGGCTCCGGCTTTTCTTTTGATGAGCCGCAGTTGATGGTTGGAATACGCGAGGCAAGATGGCGGGGGCGGTTCGAGGTTGTCAATCAAGAGCCGTTGGTTCTTGTGGATGGCGCCCATAATGAGAGTGGGGCCAGAGCGCTGCGGGAGTCGGTGGAGACACTGCTCGACGGTCGGAGAATACACGGTGTGATGGGAGTTTTTCGCGATAAGGAATATGATAAAATTATCGAAGTAATGCGGCCTGTGCTACAGGATATCGTAGCCGTCAGGGCACCTGCCGAAAGGGGACTGGAGGCGGAAGTTCTGGCAAAGGCATGGCGGGCTTCGAGTTGTGTAGACGTTACGACTGCCGACAGTGTAAAGGCGGGATTAAAGCTGGCCTTACAGCGCTGCGGGGGAAACGATGCCGTAGTTATGTTCGGCTCACTGTCACTTTTGGGGGAACTGGTCAGGCGGACGAAAAAAGGATAGCTTTTTTGCGCAGATATAGGTATAATGGGAGAAAAAGAGAAAGAAAGCAGAATAACGTTTTTCTGTGTACATTTCAGATTGGAGAGGATTATGAAAATAAAAATTCTGAGTAAGCAGTTAAGTATTCTTTTGTCATTGTCTCTTGTGTTTGGTATGGGAGGAAACAGAGCGGAGGCCGCGTCTGCCCGTAAGGCTTCTTTGACAACGAAATCGTTTCGCATAAGCGTAGGTCAAAAGAAAAAGATAACAATTAAGAAAAAGAAAAAGGGCGCGAAGTACACGTTTTGGACGTCATCCAAAAAGGTGGCGAAAGTGAATAAAAAGGGAGTAGTTACCGGAAAGAAAGTGGGAAAAGCCAAAATAACTGTGAAAGAAAAATATAAGATATCAAAGAGGAATAAAACAAGAAAAGTGGGGGTGGTGAAAGTGACGGTAAAGGCGAAGACAGTGAAACCGGATGGAAAGCTGCCGTCCGCTTCACAGACGACAACGGGGCCGCTCCACACGGAAAAACCAACATCGACGCCGACACCAACAGCAACAGCAACGGCGACAGCCACAATGACGTCGACGCCTCTTCCAGACGGGGATGTATATGCCAAAGAGTTATTTTGTGTAACGGTAAACGATACGAAAAAAGAAATCGTAAATGGTAATACGTGTAACGTTGAGATGCAGTACTTTAAAGGGAGCGCTACAGGAACATATTTTACGGGAAACGTATATAAAGAAAGCTCTTCCGTAAAGAAGACATATACAGACGGCAGAGTTGTTGAATGTGCCAGATATATGCTGTCCGGAAAAGATGATACGGGGACGAGCTGTAAAATATTTATTCAGGATGATGTGAGAGAAGAAAATGGGAAAATCATTTCCAATCCGGTTATTCTGACGAACAGCAAGTCGCTTGCATGGATGGAAACGGCAGATATTCAGGGCAGGATTTCCACGGATGAGGCGGGAACAAAAAAGGTCAGCTATCGCTGGAATGAGTCCAATACGGAGAAAAAGCAGCCGCCGGCGGTTGTTCGTCCGGATACTTCCCACAAATATACAAAGGAGATTTTCACATTCTTTATTGATATTGGTGCGACGGATTCGGTTACCGGAAAAGGCGGAAAAGCTTCGATGATACATTTTAGTGCGCGCGGCGAATGTGAAAATTTTAATGGCAAGACAGTGGCCGACAGCGTTGATACAAGACTTAAATTTACGGGAATGATAGAGACGCTTTCTGCCAGATATATTATGGAGGGGACGGATTCAAAGGGAAACCCGTGCCGGGTTTATGTTGAAAACAATGGTATCGACAACAACGGCATGGTGACGGAGCCAATCATTATTACGGATTGTCCGGATTACGCATGGATTGAGACTGCGCCGCTTCACGGAACGGTGAGCTGGGAGACCGGACTTACCATACATGTGTGGACAACGGAGGATGCTGAGTGAGTGGGCAAAAAGGAAAGGAACAGGAGAATAGCGAATATGAATTTCTGACTTGCGAGAGATTGATTGTCTTCGTACTTCTTATGATTAGCGCCGGAATGATGGGAGCATATACTTATGTTCTCCGCGGCGGTGTATTTTGCAACGCGCAAACGGCAAATATAGTTATGATGGCAATTGCATTCGGGAAGCAGGACTGGAGCGCTGGCTTCTACTTCCTGCTCCCGATTACGGCGTATTGTGCAGGAGCGTTTCTCTCGGAAATACTTCCCCATACGGTGAGAAAGACCGGATGGATGCGGTGGGATACCTGTCTCATAGGCATTGAAATTGTTGCGCTGTTTATCGTCGGATGGCTGCCCTTGAGTATTCCGCATCAAATAGTGCAGATTATCATTAATTTTATTGCCTCCATGCAGTATAATACGTTCCGGCAGGCAGAAGGCATCCCGATGGCAACGACTTTTTGTACCAATCATGTGCGTCAGGTAGGAATTTGTCTGGCAAAAATGATACAAAAGAGAGACCGTCGTTTGCTTCACAGGGTGCTGGCGCACTTCCTCATGCTTGTTGGTTTTCTGGCGGGAGGATGCGTGCTTACTATATGCTGTTTCCTGCTTGGAGAAAAAGCGATTTGGATAGCCATGGTTCCGCTGTCGGTTAATTTTATTATGCTGCTCTATGCAGATTTAATTAAGGAGCATGATTTACTCTGGAAAGTGCCACGGGGGCATTAAACCGATGGTGTCAGTCTCCGGTTTTTACGGTTGGCAAAGAAGACAAATTATTTGTTTCACTGTCATCGGGCAGTGTTTTCAGATATTCCGTGTCTTTGCGGTGGGCGATTCCTACGCCGCGTATCTCTCCGGCCTTTGCCATAGAGACGCCTTCGCTCCGACTGATAATCCGCTCGTCGGATAACTGATATCCCTCGATACGTCCGTGATTTTTTACCAGTCCGGTTATGCTGACAGCGTCTGCGGATGGCGTCGGGATATCATCAAAAGCAAGTTTAGGCAACTCGGTTCTCATTGTTTTGTCCATTTGTTTTTACCTCCTGTCAACGTGTTCAAGCACGTTAGAATGTTTGTTAAATTAGTATGTACTATTTCAAAAACATTATGCAGGGGGACGATTGACGGGGTAATCGCTTAATCGTCTGCGGATATTAGGGTAAGGGTATCATACGGTATTTTGTCCTTGTGTCACTCCCCGAAAAATTATTGTTTCTTTCGGTTACAGAGTGCCGCCCGGGTGTTGTCTGAGATGTCTGCTGTCGTTTTCTTTAACTTTTGACAGCCCGTTTGCACTAGACCGCTACGCAGCGGTACTAACGCACCACCGGAACGATTATACTTTACTGCGGGCAGATGCGAAGCATCTGTTCAGGGAAGCAGGATGTCACAAATAAATACATTTATTTTTAACATCCTGCTTCCCCGAAGTGCCACCTTTGGTGCCCCGCAGTAATGAGTAACAAACGGTGGTGCATAAGGACCGGCGAGCGGTCAATGCTGCAAAAGTTAGAGAAAACGACAGCAGACAGCGAGTTTCGCGAGGGCGGCGAAAGATTTCTGTAATCGATAAAACAATGTATTTTTCGTCGGGAGTGCTACACCGGACAAGACACCGTATTAATACAAATTATGAAGCGATTGCCTTATTGATATTCTTATGGTAGAATAGGTGTGACATTACAGGATAGAGGGGTGCCTACATGGATTACGGGAAAATTGAACAGGCAGTGAGATTATTTTTGGAGGGCATTGGCGAAGATGAATCGCGTGAGGGATTACAGGAGACGCCGGAGCGTATCGCAAAAATGTGCGGACAATTATTTGGAGGATATAATCAGGATGCCGGCGTGCATTTATCAAGGACTTTTCGGGCAGAGACGGGCAACATGGTTGTAGAGAAAGATATTCCGTTTTATTCGGTATGTGAACATCACTTGCTGCCGTTTTATGGCAAAGTACATATAGGGTATATTCCGGATGGAAAAGTAGTTGGATTGAGCAAACTGGCCCGCACGGTAGAAGTATATGCCAGAAGAGCGCAGATTCAGGAGCAGTTGACAGAACAGATTGCTGCGGCAATTATGGAGCATTTGCAGCCAAAGGGCGTCTTTGTAATGATTGAGGCAGAGCATATGTGTATGACTATGCGCGGCGTACAAAAGCCGGGAACGAGTACATCGACATATGCGGTCAAGGGTATTTACGAGGAAGATACAAATCTTCAGCAAATGTTTATGAAAATGATAGGAAGAGGATAATGCGTATAGGAAAGAAAGACTTCCCATCCGGTGAGCGGACTTATGTTATGGGTATTTTAAATATAACACCCGACTCTTTTTCTGACGGGGGAAGATATAATGATTTAGACAGTGCACTGCGTCAGGCGGAAAGGATGATAAGAGAGGGAGCAGATATTTTGGATGTGGGAGGCGAATCTACCAGACCCGGATATGAGAAGATTGATGAGGAAGAAGAGGTTTCCCGCGTGGCTCCGGTGATTGAGGCACTCAAAAAGCGATTTGACGTTCCCGTATCAATTGATACTTATAAGAGTAATGTGGCGGAAGCTGCGCTGGCAGCAGGAGCAGACCTCTTAAATGATATATGGGGGTGCCGCTATGACGAGCGTTGTGCGGAGTTGGCAGCACGTTATGATGCGGCAGTATGTCTGATGCACAATCGAAAACAGGCACAGTATGAGGATTTTATGCCGGAAGTAATCGGCGATTTGCAGGTGTCTCTCTCCATAGCAGAACGGCACGGTGTTAAAAAAGATAAGATTATCTTAGACCCGGGGGTTGGTTTCGGAAAGACACTGGAGCAGAACTGCAGTGTTGTGAAACATTTAGAAGATATTGTGGCATTGGGATATCCGGTACTTCTCGGAACTTCCAGAAAAAGTATGATTGGCCTGACGCTTAATCTGCCGGTTGAGCAGCGGGAGGAGGGAACCATTGCAACCAGTGTGATAGGAGCGATGAAAGGCTGCCGCTTTGTCCGCGTTCATGATGTGGAGAAAAACGTGCGTGCGCTGCGAATGACGGAAGCAGTTTTGTATGCAGAATAAAGGGAGGAAACGATGGATTGCATTGAGATTAGAGAGTTAGAAGTATACTGTCATCACGGTGTTTTAAAAGAAGAAAATGTGTTAGGGCAGAAGTTTCTCGTATCAATCATTTTATATACCGATACAAAAATGGCCGGAGTCAGTGATGATTTGGAGCAGTCTGTCGACTATGCGAAAGTTTCCTATTTTGTAAAGGAGCGAATGGAGGAGAAAAATTTTAAATTAATTGAGGCGGCGGCGGAATATGTAGCAGAAAAAGTTCTTCTTTCCTTTCCTCTCATACAGCGAATACAAGTTGAGATTAAGAAACCGTGGGCGCCAATTTTGCTTCCTCTTGAAACCGTGAGTGTCACGATTGAGAGAGGCTGGACGAAAGTATACTTGTCGATTGGTTCCAATATGGGAAATCGTGAAGAGCATTTACAGACAGCGCTGCAGAGACTGCAGCGGGAGAGAACGATACGTGGCATACGGGTTTCCGATTGGATTGAAACAGAGCCGTATGGTTATTTGGAGCAAGCTTCTTTTTTGAACGCGGCTGTGGAATTAGAGACAATCGAAAGTCCTGATTCATTGTTAAAGATTTTGCAGAAGATTGAGACAGAGGGAGGAAGAGAGCGCACCATCCATTGGGGCCCCCGGACGATTGATTTGGATATCGTATTGTTTGGCGATGTCATTATGCAGACGGAGACGCTGACGATACCGCATCGAGAAATGCATTTGCGTGAATTTGTCCTCCGCCCGCTGGCGCAACTGGCTCCGTGGGTGAGTCATCCGGTTTATCATAAGACGGTTTCCGAACTTTGGGAGCAGATGAGTCAAAACAATACCAAGGGGAGGAATGAGAAAGATGATTGATTTATCAATTTCGAGGCAGCAGATTGACGAGATAGACAGCCAAATCGTGGAGCTTTTTGAGAAGCGGATGAAAGTGGCAAACGATGTGGCAAATTATAAGATTGAGACAGGAAAAGCTGTTTTTGATAAAGAGCGGGAGGAGCAGAAGCTGGAGAAGCTGGGTGCGATGTCTCATGGAGAGTTCAATGAACGCGCCGTGCGTGAATTGTTTCAGCAGATTATGTCGATTAGCCGTAAATATCAATATGGAATGCTGCCGCATACGGATGATGTAACGAAGTTTAAAAAAGTACCGCACATTTGCGGTGAGGACAGCAGGGTATATTATTTTGGCGTGGCGGGAACACATACGCAGCAGGCGATGGAAGAGGTGTTCGGAACATCGGTGCGCGGCACGGGGTGCGCAGATTTTCAAGATGTGATGGAAGCTGTGGAAAAAGGAGAGGCAGATTACGGGGTATTGCCGATTGAGAATAGTTCGACGGGGGGAATCAGCACGAATTATGATTTGCTCCTGCATTATAAAAATGCCATAGTAGGCCAGTATGTGATGGAGATAAATCAATGTCTGCTTGCCTTGCCGGGGGCAAAACCGGAAAATATAAAGACGGTGTTTTCTCATCCGCAGGGTTTGTTGCAGAGCCGCAGCTTTATGAGAGAACATCCGGAGTACGAGGGAGTGGAGTATGGCTCCACAGCGGCTGCAGCAAAGAAAGTGGCCGGAGATAAAGACGTCACACAGGCGGCGATTGCCAGCCGGCGTGCGGCAAAGGAATACGGTCTTGAAGTCGTGGCAGAGAATATTCAGGAAGAGAAAAACAATTGTACAAGGTTTATTATTATCGGCGCCAAAGAGGTATACACGGAAAAGAGCAATAAGATTGCACTCTGTATTGAACTGCCTCATCACAGCGGCTCGTTGTACCGGATTTTATCCCATTTTCTGTACAATAATCTGAATATGACGCAAATTGTATCCCGTCCGATACCGGGAAGAAACTGGGAGTATCGGTTCTTTATAGATGTTGAGGGCAATCTTGACGATGCGGCGGTGCAAAACGCATTGCGCGGAGTTAAGGAAGAAGCAGCATACATGCGTGTGCTGGGAAATTATGAGGCATGAGAATATGGGTTTTTTAAATGAGATGGCAAAGAACAAAAAAATATGTATCCAATGTCATGACAATCCGGATGCGGATACGATTGCATCGGCTTTTGGCGCCTATGTGTATTTCACGAGCCGGGGAGTTGATACGAGAATTATCTATAGCGGCGCCACGCATATGCAAAAATTCAGCGTCTGCTATATGGTCGAGCAATGCCGTATTCCCATACGTTATGTGGATGAATTGCCGGAGTGCGATTTATTGTTAGTAGTCGACGCACAGTACCGGCAGGGAAACGTCACCCTGTTTGAACACGATAATGTGGCGATTATCGACCACCATTTTCAGTTGGTTGAAGATACGG
Source organism: uncultured Eubacterium sp. (assembly GCA_948579355.1). Lineage (GTDB taxonomy): Bacteria > Bacillota > Clostridia > Lachnospirales > Lachnospiraceae > Eubacterium_F. Next base: position 106,459 of record CAPAOV010000004.1, read on the forward strand.
ACAACTATTGGATTAAGAGTGATTACCAAAGCTGTTCAACGGTCGTGTGGGAACTTCTCAAGGAAGAGGGATATGACGTAAAATCCAACGAGGCGTTAAAAATCGCTCTTTTGTTCGGGTTGTATACCGATACTTCCACGTATTCCGATTTGTACCGTGAAGTGGATATGGAAATGAAGCTGGAGCTGACCGGAGATTATCCGGTGCTGGAACGTCTGACGAAATCTACAATGACGATTTCAGAACTTATTATTGCCAGCGAGGCGATATGCAATCACGAGATGGATATGGAGCACAATTTTGCAATCGTCGAGGTGATACGGTGCGACCAGTCGGTACTCGGTATTATTGGTGATTTTGTCATACAGGTGGATTCTATTTTTGTCAGTTTTTGTTATACGACAACGACGGAGGGATATCAGATTTCCGTCAGAAGTTGTACGGATAAAGTGCGCGCAAATGAGCTCGCCGCCTTTTTGTGTCAGGATATCGGCAGCGGCGGCGGACATTTGAAAAAGGCGGGCGGACGAGTATACAGTGAAAGGCTGAAAGAGAAGTATGGAAACCGCAATTTCAAAGAAGTAATTCGTGAACTGATGTGTCAGTTTATGGAAACAAGTGGAAAAGGGGACGCTTCGGCGTAATCACAGTTTATCCATACTTTTCACACAATTCATTCAAGTTTTTTACAAAACTCACACACATTTTGTGGTTATCCTAATGATAACAAAGCGAAAGGATGTGTGAAGTATGAAAAAGCTGATAAAATTAATTGCAGGTGCAGCCGTATTCGGTATTGTAGCAGGTTCTGCTTTTCAGGGAGTTGAATTGATTAGTAGAAATACGTGGAAAACGCAGGTAGAGGAAGAAAGCAGTGATTCCTCCGTGAAGCTCAATACAACGAATGTGCTGGCAGGTAAACAGGACTCGGGAACGGATGATGTGGCAGGTATTGCAGAGCAGGTCTTACCATCCATTGTGGCGATTGATGTGACTGCGCGGACGACGGAACAGACATTGTTTGGCCCGCAGGTCAGTGAGGGAACAGGAAGCGCTTCTGGTATCATTATAGCAGAAAAGAATGGTAAGATGTATATTGCCACGAATAATCATGTGGTGGAAGACGCCACGAAAGTTACTATTATTTTCCATGATGAATCCAAGGCGGAGGCAGTTGTAAAAGGAACGGATTCTTCTTCTGATTTGGCGGTAGTCGAAGTAGATGCGGCAAAACTTTCCGCGGATACAAAGAAAAATATAAAAATAGCGGCGATTGGCGACAGCGATGCCACAAAAGTCGGAGAGCGCGCCATTGCCATTGGTAATGCATTGGGATATGGAACAAGCGTTACCGTCGGTTATGTCAGCGCCAAAGACCGTGAAATCGGAGGCGAGGATACGAGCAGTGTGAAGCTGATACAGACGGATGCCGCCATCAATCCGGGGAACAGCGGGGGCGCTTTAGTGAATAGCCGCGGTGAGGTAATTGGTATTAACTCGGCTAAATTTGCCTCGGAGCAGATAGAGGGAATGGGATTTGCCATCCCGATGAAAGTGGCAGAGCCGATTTTGGAAGATTTGATGAATCAAAAGAAAGTCGAGCAGTCAGAGCAGGCGTGGCTCGGTATAAGCGGGCGGGATGTGACAAGTGAATATACAAAAAGTTATGGTATTCCGGAGGGAATCTATGTGGCAGAAGTGACCGATAGTTCTCCGGCACAAAAGGCAGGGATTAGACAGGGGTATGTGATTACCGCGTTAAACGGAAAAGAAATAAAAACGATGGCGCAGTTGCAGGAAAAACTGGCGCAGTGCCGTGCTGGACAGAAGGGCGTAATAACGGTTCAGGTGTCGGATAATGGTTCTTATAATAAGAAAGAACTGACGGTAACCTTTGGCAAAAAAGCGGCGGTTGAATAACGCGCCGTTTTCAAAACGGAGGATGCAATGTTTGATTATAAACGGTTAGAAGCGGTATCAGTGGCAGGGGAAGCGCCTGCCACCGAGCCGGAACGGCAATATTATTTTATGAAAAAATGTAAGCAGTGGGCGACCGGGGAAATTTCCCGTTTAGGTCGTCCTCTTACGATGTCTATCCAGACGTTGGGATGTCAGATGAACGCTAAAGACTCGGAGAAGATGACGGCGATATTGGAATATATTGGTTATACGGAAATCAATGAGCCTGTAGCTGATTTTGTTATGTACAATACGTGTACGGTAAGGGAGAATGCCAATCTGAAAATTTATGGGCGGCTGGGGTATTTGAAGAATCATAAAAAATCAAATCCGGACATGAAAATAGCGCTCTGCGGCTGCATGATGCAGGAGGCTGACGAGGTACAGAGGATACAGAGAAGTTATCCGTTTGTTGACCTTGTTTTTGGCACGCACAATATTTACAAACTGGCGGAGCTTCTCTATACGCAAATCCAATCGGACAGACGGGTGACAGACGTGTGGGAGGAGCCAAAAGAGATTGTCGAGGATTTGCCGGGCAAGCGGAAGTATCCGTTTAAGACAGGCGTCAACATTATGTTTGGCTGCAATAATTTTTGCAGTTACTGTATTGTGCCGTATGTGCGCGGACGGGAGCGCAGCAGGGAACCTCAAGATATTGTGGAGGAGGTTCGCGGGCTGGCAGAAGATGGCGTCGTGGAAATTATGCTGCTGGGGCAAAATGTGAACTCGTATGGGAAAACGTTAAAAAATCCGGTTGATTTTGCTCAGTTGCTAAGGAAAGTCAATGAGATTTCGGGATTGCGGCGGATTCGTTTTATGACCTCCCACCCAAAGGACTTGTCGGAAGATTTGATTGAGGCTATGGCGGACTGTGACAAAGTATGTTCGCATCTGCATTTGCCGTTACAGTCGGGAAGCAGTAAGATATTAAAGAAAATGAATCGTAAATATACGAAAGAAGAGTATTTGGAACTGGTGTCCCGCATACGGAAAAAACTGCCGGACATTTCGCTGACAACAGATATTATAGTAGGTTTTCCGGGGGAGAGTGAGGAAGATTTTGCAGAGACGCTTGATGTGGTGAGGAAAGTACGATATGACAGCGCCTATACGTTTATTTACTCGAAGCGAATGGGCACGCCAGCGGCTGCTATGGAAAATCAGGTGCCGAAAGAAGTTGTGAAGGAGCGTTTTGACCGTTTACTGAAAGAAATTCAGCAGATTTCCTCCGAGATTACCGACAGCCGTGTAGGGCAGACGGTTCCCGTGCTATTTGAAGAGAGAAATTTGCAGGATAGCAAATTGATGACCGGGCGTCTGTCGAATAACGCTGTGGTACATTGTCCTGGGGAGGAAAGCCTCATTGGGCAGATAAAGCAGGTGAGGTTGCGGGAAAGCCGTGGATTTTATTATATGGGCGACATATTGTCCTGAATGATTGCAGGATAGCAAAAAGAAGTAAGATAGATTGGAGCGAAATGTTTCCATCATCTATCTTACTTCTTTTTTATGTCGTTCAGGCTGATTTTGTCGGCTCTGGATAGGAAGCGCCAAAGGTATCAACAGTGACGTTTGCCATGACAACTGGTGTCGTCGGCATGTCGTTCCAGTCGGTATCAGCTTCTGCCAGTTTATTGACAATGTCCATCCCCTCGGTTACTTTGCCGAAAGCGGCGTAAGAGCCGTCCAGATGAGAAGCTTTTTTGTGCATGATGAAAAACTGTGAGCCGGCGGAATCCGGATGCTGTGAGCGTGCCATTGAGATAACTCCCGGCTTATGGCTGAGGTTATTTTCAAAACCATTAGTAGAAAACTCGCCGGGGATAGTATAGTTCGGCCCTCCGGTACCGTTTCCGTCCGGGTCTCCGCCCTGTATCATAAAGCCTTTGATGATACGGTGGAATGTCAGGCCGTTGTAAAAGCCTTTATTTACGAGAGAAATAAAGTTATTTACCGTATTTGGTGCGACGTCGGGATATAATTCCACTTTTATTACGTCGCCATTTTTCATTTCAATTGTAACGATTGGATTTTTTTCTGCCATTGTCTGATTTCCTTTCTAATACTGTTTTTTCTGATTAGTCTATTGTAAAAGATTTTCCCCGAATATGCAAGGGCTTCGACAAGCTCTGACAGAAGGAATAGGAAAAAGGCCGGAAGCTGCCGGCATCCTGTCGTTTTTTAGGTGGAGGGGTCGGATAAGCAAAGGAAATATTTTAATATCTCCTCCGCTGTTTGACAGAATTTGCAAAAGGAGGCTCTTATAATAGAGCTACACCGGTTACCAAAAGAGAGAAGAGGATGGCTATGAAATTGTATCTGGATATATTTTTCCTAATCAATCTGGGAATGAATTTCGTGATTTTAATGGCAGAGAGTTTTTTTCAAAATCGAAAGATAGCATTGAAGCGCCTTACACTGACAGCGGCGTTCGGAGCCGGCGCTGCCTGTCTTTGTGTGGTGACGGGGATGCATCGGGTTCCGGTATTACTAATTGTCTGTTATGCACTAATGAGTATTGTACTTGTCCGAATGGCCTTTGGAAAAACAACGATAGGAACGTGGGTAAGAAATGTGGTGTTTTTTTACACGATTGCTTTTTTGCTTGGAGGTCTGCTCGTCCAAGTAAAAGGATTATTTTCTTTCTCGCTCTCTGGTCTTGTTGTTTTGGGACTGGCCGGTATTTTTTTGCTGTTTCTTCGCTGGATTTTACCGAAATGGAGGAGATGGCAGAGCGCTGCCGGAGTATACCGTCGGGTGCGATTGTGCTATCGGGGAAATGCGGTGGCCGGCAATGCTCTCTGGGATACGGGCAACCGATTGCAGGAGCCGTTTACTGGAGAACCCGTATTGCTGGGAGAGCGTAGATTTCTCTCGCGACTGTGGAAAAAGGGAGAAGAGCCGGTTGTGCGTATAATTCCCTTTCATTCGGTTGGCAGGGAGACGGGGCTGCTTCATGTGTTTCAGGCAGATTATATAGAGGTGGAAAGGGAAAACGAGTGGTATCGGGTGGAGAACCCGTGGGTGGCAATATGCGATTACTATCTTTCGGCGGATGGTGAGTATGAGATTATATTGCATCCGGATATGTTACAAGAAGAATGAACAAAGGGAGGAACAAAAATGTTATTACGAATTTCTATGCCGGGCCAGTTTCAATTTCGAATGATACAGGACTGGAGAAGCGTGTTATTTCATCAGGGAGGAGATATTCATTACATCGGCGGGGCAGAGATTTTGCCGGCGCCGCTGGAGCCGCAGGAGGAAGCCGCCTGCATTGAGGCTTTAGTGTGCGAGGAAAATGAAACGGCGCGCAATAAACTGGTCGAACACAATCTGCGTCTGGTCGTTTACATAGCTAAAAAATTTGATAATACGGGCGTAGGTGTTGAAGATTTAATATCAATTGGGACAATAGGCTTAATGAAAGCAATCAATACGTTTAATCCGGGGAAGAATATTAAGCTGGCGACATATGCGTCCCGCTGCATAGAAAATGAAATACTGATGTATTTGCGGCGCAACAACAAAACGAAACTGGAAGTTTCAATCGACGAACCGCTCAATGTCGACTGGGATGGCAATGAGTTGTTGTTATCGGATATTCTGGGAACAAGTGAAGATGTCATTTACCGTGATTTAGAAAGGGAAGTAGACTGCAAATTATTGCGAAAGGCGCTGGAGACGCTTAGCGACAGAGAACAGACGATAATCCGTCTGCGCTTTGGAATCGATAATCAGCAGGAAAAGGAATTGACGCAGAAAGAAGTAGCGGATTTGCTCGGTATTTCCCAAAGTTATATTTCTCGTCTGGAAAAGAAAATTATGAAACGTCTGAAAAAGGAAATTCTCCGCATGGAGGGGCAGTAGGGAGCGATTGCCCCAGATTTGACTTGTCATCTTCAGGCTATTTGTTATAATAGGGGAAAAAGAGGATGGATGTGAGAATGTGTTTTTGCCGGAAAAGATAAAGTATTTAATTGCAGAGGAAGATTATGCGGAAGATGATATTGGGATGTCTGCTGCTTCTGTGCTGATTTATGAAAATAAAGTTCTGAAAATACAGGAATACAATGAAGAGGCCGAAAATGAATGTGTTATGATGCAGTATTTGCATGATAAGCTGCCGGTTCCGACTGTTTATGCCCACGAGATTGGCGATGACAAATCCTATCTGCTAATGAGTAAATGCGAGGGTCAGATGTCGTGTAGTCCAGCTTATATGTCAGACCCTCTGCTGCTTTGTAAGCTGCTCGCGGACGGTCTGAAAAGGCTGTGGAGTGTTGATGCTGTGGATTGCCCCTCGAATCAATGTCTGTCCCACAAGCTTATGCAGGCAAAATATAATATCGAAAACAATCTGGTTGATTTAGATAATGTGGAGCCGGATACATTTGGCGAGGGTGGATTTAAAAATCCCGCGGAATTGTTCGCATGGCTCTGCGATAATGCTCCCGCAGAGGAGCTGGCGCTGTCCCATGGAGACTACTGTCTTCCAAATATTTTCGGCATACGCGATGAGGTGTCCGGTTTTATTGATTTAGGCAAAACCGGAATAGCGGATAAGTGGTGCGATATAGCGATATGTTATCGTAGCCTGCTGCATAATTACAGCGGGAAATACAAACAGCAGGGATGTCATGCAGATACGGATTTTGATTCTCTGCAGTTGTTCCATGAATTGGGAATAGAGCCTGACTGGAAGAAGATTCGTTACTATATGTTATTGGATGAATTATTTTAGCCTTTGCTTCTATTGTGGAGACAAAACGCGGCGTGTATAATTAAAGATAAAAGAGATTCGTTTTTACATGAAAAGGAGAGAGCAGACGATGAAATTATACGCGGTACGGTATGGAAAGAATTTTATATACGGAACAGAGGGAACTGTTTTTCGGGATGCGGAAAATGCAAATAAGCGTATTGAGGATTTCCCGTTTTTTTACTATTTGATTGAAATCAAAGGAAAATATTTTATGATTGACACCGGTTTTCGGGATGCTTCGCTGGCAGCACAGATGGGAGTTGATTTGCTTGCGGTGGAAGCAGAGCTGGAGAAACTATTTGGTAGTCTACTGTCGATAGATACGATTATTATTACCCACAGCCATTGGGACCACATCAACAATCTTGACTTGTATAGTCCGGCACGTATTATTATGTCAAAGGCAGCCAGTTTGATTGCTCTGGAGGAGGGAACGGACGAGGTAAAACGTATTCTGCAGGAGAGAGCGGTTACCCTTGTGGAGGACAGGCTCCTTGTTGACGGTCTATTTTTGTTTCAGGTAGTTGGCGGCCATACGCCTGATTCATCGGTTCTCTTTTTTGAGGAAAAAGGGAAGAAGTATGTGATAACAGGAGACGAGTGCTATGTGCAGGACAATGTATACAAAAACATTCCTATCGGAATCGCTGCTGCTCCCGACAAAAATGAAGAATTTGTCCGTTTCTGCCATGAGAAGAAATATATCCCGCTGCCGTTTCACGACAGGGGGATTTTGGACAAATATGAGAGGGTATCGGAAAATGTGGTGAGAATCTTTTGAGGAGGTAAAGTTTCTAAATGCTGCAAGCTTTTCGATTCTGTATCAGTGTAGAGCAGCTACACCGATTGGAGCTAACGAAAGGGGTGTCGAAAATGACACCCCTCTGTTCTTTACAATATTACTTTACTTATATGGTCGGCTTTTATTCCCAGTCCGGCTTTTTTATTTTGCAATCTTCAGTTTCTTCAGTAAAGTCTTACTAATTTTACCATTTACGGCGATACATTTTTTGCGCTGATACTTTTTGATTGCCCGTTTTGTTTTTGCTCCGCAATGTCCGTCTGCCCTGCCGCATTTATAGCCGAGCTTATTGAGCTTCCGCTGTACCTTGCGTATGGTAGAAGCGCTATAATATTTTGAACTGCTTTTCGCGCCCGTGGAAGTATTGGCATAAGGGCACACTCCGTTTTTGTGCAAATGGGGCCCCATGCCGTGGTCGTAATGATGACTTCTGGAGGAGCTGCTGCGATTAGAGTTGTGATGTGCTCCGTGGCCGTGTGCGGACACAACAAGTGGAGAAAACGATAAACACAGGCACATGAAGATAATTTGTGTTGTTCTGATAAATTTCATAAATATAACCTCCTGATTTTTCTAATGGCAAAGTTTCCGTTGTTGTAACCAATGCGTTTTGCTCATTTTGATTTTAATGTTATCTTGTTACATTTACAGAATAGCATTGCTTTTTTTAAAAGTTATCATAAAAATGTAAAAGAGTTGTTAAAATCTCAAACCCGATTTGTGCCCTTTCATTGTCTTCTTACAAGTCCTCATATGTAAAATAGTCAAAATAAGCGCAGGTTTCAGATGGTTTTCCGTTTGAGGTTGCATAGAGTCCAATCGTATTACCGACAAAACCGCCGGCAACATCAGTGCTGAGCATACGTGCGTCAACATGTTCGGCCAGCGTATCAAAAGTTTTGGAATCAGTGCTATACAGAAAAGCCAAATCCTGTTCGTTCTGTGTCATGCGCAGGTGCAGGGTGCTAAAGGAAGCATCCAAAAGTTTTTCGGCAATAACTTCCGTTTTGTCGTCGTAAGTTTTCAACACACATAGCAATGTTTTACTTTCGCGTGTTCCAACAAGAAGCTGGTAATTATAGGACTGGCTTTGATAAATAGCCAGTCCGGCCTGCTCGTTGTCCGCAGACGCTTCAAACGTCACCGATGTCTCGGCAAGGAAATGAAAAGATTGCTGCCTCCGGCACAGATAAGACGGGGCGCCGGTAGAAGAGAGTAAATCAGGAGACAGCTTCATCTGCAAATATCCTGATTTATCAGTTGTCGAGTAGTTTTCCTGCTGCGGATTGCGCAAATAGAGGAAATGCAGCGGTATTTTGCTGTCGTCAAAATCTTCTTTTGCCGGAACCGGACATTCTGCATCGGCCGGAAGTTTCGGAGCGGTAAACGTTTCTTCCAGAATACCTTTTCCCGGATTTACGACCGGCCATCCATCTTCCCATGTAAAAGGAACTAAAAAAGTTTCCCGCCCGAGATTGCGGTAATAACCGCCGCAGATTCGCGATGCCAGACATACCATCCACCATTCTCCGTTTTGTGTCTCCACAATATCCGGATGGCCGACATTCACAATCGGATAATAATATCCCAGATGACGGTGCGTTAAAATCGGGTTTCCTTTATAGCCTTCGAACGGCTCCGTCAGACTTTTGCTGCGGGCAATTGATACCGCATGGTGGTGCCCGGTTCCGGCTTCAGAAATCAAAAGATAATACCATCCGTCCTTTTTGTAAATATGCGGACCCTCCGCCCACTCAACGCCGCGAAGCGCGCCGTGCCATGCGGGATAGCTCTCGCCGGTCAGTTTCATCGTCTGCAAATCAAGCTCTTGTATGTAAATTTCGTTGTCCCCATAATAGCGCGCGCCCTCCCGGCGCTCCTGCGTTCCACAATAGTAGCACTTTCCGTCATCATCAAAAAACAGCGATGGGTCGATGCCTGCGGAGCCGAGAGGATACGGGTCTGACCACGGGCCGGCGGGGTTTGTTGCCGTTACGATAAAATTGCCCAGAGAGCTGGAAACATTAGTCGTAATCATATAAAAAGTACCATCGTGGTAGCGCAGCGTGGGAGCAAAAATGCCACGGCTTGTTTCTATATTTTGTAAAGGCAGTTGTTCCTTTCTATCCAGTATATTACCAATCTGCTTCCAGTGTACCAAATCTTTACTGTGAAAGATAGGAACCCCCGGCCAGTAAGCAAATGTCGAGGTGACAAGATAGTAATCGTCCTCCACACGGCAGATGGACGGGTCCGGATAAAAACCGGAAAGAATCGGGTTTGTGTAAATGTTTTCGCTCATCAGAAAAGCCTCCTTATCGTTACAATACTTAAACCAATTCTAACATAACTCATAAAAAATGTGAATAGGAAACGTGAAAGGAAAAACGGCGCTTTTTTATTGGCAAATTTCATAAAAATTGATATCGAAAACTATGGACATGTAACAAAAATAGTGATATAATTTATATAAAACTGTATACATATTATACAAAAAAACAATCATGCAGTCTGCTGGAGGGTGATATTCTTTGGCAATATGCATAAAAAGAGAAACAATGAAAGGAGATTGCGACAGCTATGTCAAAGTTGATGAAGAAAAAAGGCTTACGGACGTTTCTGATAATAGTGCTTGTGATTATCGCATTTGTGCTATTTTTTAAGTTAAAGGGAACTTCTGCGAGCGACAACTCCGACAAGTATGCGGGTGTGGATTTTGCGTCTATGAGCAACGAATATCAGCGAAGCGGTCAGTACAGTGATTACGTTGCCAACCGTTCAGAAGCCAATACGCCGATGGATGCTGAGCACAAAGTGGACATTTTTGATTATGACAAGGAAAAGAGCAAAGATGTCAGTGTCCGCGATGATGTAGGTCCGGAAAGTGACAAAGCGAAAGCGGTACAGATTAAAGAGGGAGGGGCTGCTGTCTACAACGTGAACGTTGATAAGGCGGGCTACTATAATTTACGGGTAGTTTATTACCCTTCATCCGGAGAAGAAGATGACCGTGGTATTGCGATTGAGACCAAAGTTGAGCTTTACAATAAGAAAACCAATCAATTCGAGCCTCCATTTAATGGCGCGGAAGGTATTGATTTCGGACGGGTATATACCAATGAGGGCAAACCGACAAAGGATAATCAGGGGAATGAGATTCGCCCGTCGCAGATTGAAGACCCAACGAGAGAGTGGATAGAGTCTTATTTCGAAGATGCAACGGGATATGAAATGGAGCCGTATTACTTCTATTTTGAAGAGGGCGAGAACACAATTCGCCTGACCGGCGTCAATGAAAAACTGATTATGAAAGAATTTGCCGTTGTCAATAGACCGAAAATACCTTCTTATGAAGAGTATGCCAATGAAAATAAAGGCAAAACAAATAATGTCAAAGCCGGGTATGTAAAGAAAATTCAGGGAGAGAGCTCCGACAGGCGTTCTTCTCCGTCTCTGTATGCAACGTATGACCGGACATCGGGCGATACGGAGTATGAAGATGAAAACGGCAATATTACACAGCACAATACGGAACATCAGGTTCTGGATGTAATCGGCGGTACCCAGTGGAAAGTAGCTGGCGACTGGATTGAGTGGAGCACGGAAGTAGAAGAAGAGGGCGACTATGTCATCGGCATTAAAGGGCGTCAGGGTTACAACCGTGGATACATAGCGAACCGCTCACTGCTGATTGACGGTAAAGTGCCTTTTCAGGAAGTTTCTCAGATTCAGTTTACATATAGCAACACATGGCAGATGCTCTGCCTGCAAAATGAAAAAGGGGAAGCGTATAAGTTCCACCTGACGGCAGGTAAGCACAAAATACGGATGAAGATTACATTAGGAAAGCTCGGCGAATATCTGTCGCAGCTCTCGGAAAGTGTATACCGTATGAATCAGTACTACCGTCAGATTTTGGTATTGACGGGTACTGAGCCGGATGAGTTCCGTGACTATCAGATTGAGAAAGTTTATCCGGCAGTTATTGAGGCGATGGATGAGGAGTCCAAACGCCTGTACAAACTGGTAGACGACGTTGCTGCTTATACCGGTGAAAAAGGCGGCGAGATATCTGTGGCACAGACGTTAGCGGCACAGATGGAAACGTTTGTGGACAGACCGGATAAAATCCCGCAGACGCTTGCCAATTATAAAGAAAATGTAAGTTCGCTCGGAACTTCCATCAATAACCTGAGCGCAGCGTCGATGGATATTGATTATATTGTTCTGGCGGCAGACCAAAAAGACATTCCGGAAGTGAATGAAAGCAGTTTCGACCGGATACTGCATGAGTGTACGTTGTTTATCAATTCATTCCGTACCGATTCTTCCGCTCTCGGTAATGTATATGATTCCGACGACCCGGATGTAATCGACGTATGGATTACGGCCGGACGTGACCAGAGTACTATTTTGAAAAACATGGTTGACCAGCAGTTTACTCCGAAGTCAAAAGAATTATATGGTAAGGAGATTAAAGTAAACGTCAAACTGATTGATGCGGCAGCGTCCGCCAATACGGTAACAAACTCAACGGCTGCGGTAAATGCCATGCTGCCGGCAGTTATGTCCGGTAACGGTCCGGATGTGGCGCTTTGTATCTCACAGACAGAGCCGGTAAACTATGCATTGCGAAGCGCGACGATTGACCTCACGCAATTTCCGGATTACAAGGAAGTGCTGTCCGAGTATCAGCCAAGCGCCTATGAGAGTTACTGGCTGACAGATAAGACGGGACACACAGGACTGTACGGACTTCCGGAGACAGAAAACTATAACGTGTTGTTCTATCGTACCGATATTATGAATGAGCTGGGAATCGATGCGACACAGATTAATACATGGGATGACGTGTTAAAGATTATTCCGGCGCTTCAGAAAAATAGTATGTCGTTTGCCATCCCTTCGGTAGAGCGTAAGATTAATAACGCATCCAATCCTGACCTTGCGAACTACTACGCACAGTTAGTACAGCGCGGTGGAGATTTGTACCGTGACGAGGGAATTGAGACGACGATAGGAACTCAGCAGGGAATTTCAGCATTTGAGTTCTATACGAAGCTGTTTACCAACTATAAATTAGTAAAACAATACGATTTTGCCAATCGTTTCCGAAGCGGCGAGATGCCAATCGGTGTAGCCGATTACAGTACGTTTAACACGTTGTCGGTATTTGCTCCTGAGATTAAAGGTCTTTGGAATTTCGGACTTGTTCCGGGTGTAAAACAGGAAGATGGAACGATTAACCGTTCGGTTCAGTGCTGGGGAACTGCTTCCATGATGCTTCGCGGCGCAGAAGTCCGCAATAAGAAAGACATTGCATGGAGTTTCCTCAAATGGTGGGCAAGCTCGGAGACGCAGGCTACTTATGCAAGAGAATTAGAGGCTGTTATGGGCGCTGCTGCACGTTATGCGACAGCAAACAAAAACACATTCAAGACGTTGTCATGGAGTGCAAAAGAGTCAGCGGCTCTGGAAGAACAGCATCAATGGGCGTTTGGTATTCGTCAGGTTGCCGGCGGTTACTATACAGAGCGCCATATTACAAACGCTATCCGTAAGGTTATGAATAATAATGATGATCCGCGTGAAACGCTGTTGGATTATGTTATTACGATTAATAAAGAGCTCTCGAACAAGCGTGAGGAGTTTGGATTAAAGACGCTGGAACAAGAGAAGAAAGAAAACAAAGATAAAAAAGAAGAATAAGAGAGGAGTGAAGAAATGAATTTTCTGGGGAAATATATGCAGATAAAGAAACGCAATGCAAAGATAGCCTGGAAAAAGGCAAAGATGTCAAAGACATGTTACCTGTTCCTGTTGCCGTATTTCATCGTGTTTACTGCATTTTACATTTTGCCGGTACTGATGTCGATTTTCTATAGTTTTACATATTATAACGTACTGGAACCGGCAAGATTCGTTGGTGTAGACAACTACATCGACCTGCTCCTTGCGGACGATGTATTTCTGATTGCAGTAAAGAATACATTTCTGCTGGCGGCAATTACCGGCCCGCTTGGTTATATCATGGCGTTCCTCTTTGCATGGTTTATCAATGAACTGCCACGATACATTCGTGCTTTTGCCGTTGTTGTGTTTTACGCACCTACGATTTCCGGGCAGGCGTATCTCGTTTGGTCAATTCTGTTCAGTGGAGACGCCTATGGTTATGTAAATGCTTTTCTCATTAAGTTTGGTTTTATCAGTGAACCAATTCTGTGGCTTACGGATACCGCTTATATGATGAATGTAATTATTATCGTAGTGCTGTGGATGAGTCTCGGACAGGGATTCCTATCGTTTGTAGCTGGTCTGCAGGGTATTGACAACTCGCAGTTTGAGGCCGGCTACGTGGATGGTGTCAGAAACCGCTGGCAGGAGTTATGGTATATTACCCTGCCGGGTATGAAACCAATGCTTCTGTTTGGTGCGGTTATGGCGATTACGCAAACTTTTGGCGTCGCTGACCAGACGATGGCGCTCTGCGGGTTCCCGAGTACGGACTATGCCGCGCGAACAGTTGTTACCCACCTGATTGATTATGGTACGACACGATTTGAGATGGGTTATGCTTCTGCGATTGCGACGATACTGTTTGCGGTTATGCTGCTCCTGAACAAGGCGATACAGTCGTTGCTTAGCAAAGTTGGAACTTGATAGGAGGTATAGCAAAGATGAAATTGATAAAATTAAAGCGAAGAAAACCGAACCGCTCGGTTGGTGGAGATGTCGGTATTTATATTTTGCTCATCCTATTTGGTATCTTCTTTGTGCTCCCGCTGGTGTATTCCATCAGTAGTGCATTTAAACCGTTAGATGAAATATATCTGTATCCACCAAGATTTTTTGTGAAAAATCCTACATTTAATAACTTTCAGGATTTGCTCGTAGTTATGTCGAGTTCCTATGTACCGTTTACCCGTTACGTGTTCAATACGGTATTCATTACTTTGCTCGGTACGGTAGGACACCTGATTATCGGCTCTATGGCCGCTTACGTGCTGGCTAAATACGAGTTTCCGGGCAGTAAAAGGATATTTAAAATTATTCAGGCAGCGATTATGTTTAACGCCTATGTGTTGCAGATTCCTACCTATATTATAATGAGTAAACTGGGCTGGATTGATACCTATTTAGCGCTTATGGTTCCGGCGTTTGCCTTGCCGATGGGATTGTTCCTGATGAAACAGTTTATGGAGCAGATACCGGACGCTCTGATTGAGGCGGCGAAGATAGACGGTGCGAAAGAGGGCAGAATTTTCCTGCGTATTGTTATGCCGAACGTAAAACCGGCGTGGCTGACCGTTACGATTTTCTCCGTGCAGAACTTGTGGAACCTCAAAGGTCAGGTATACATATATTCGGAGGAATATAAAATGCTTCCGTACGCCTTACAGCAGATTATGGCCGGTGGTGTAGCCCGTGCGGGCGTCGGTTCTGCAGCGACGATGGTCGTTATGATGGTGCCAATTATTATCTTTATAATGGCAGAGAGTAATATTTTGGAAACCATGGCTAGTTCTGGTATTAAAGACTGATAAAAGGAGGAAATAAAATGAGAGTGTTAAAACGATTTACATCTGTATTTGTGTTATTACTCGTTGTGTCCCTCCTTGCAGGCAGCGTGGACTCATTGGCCAATAGTTCAAACGGCAATCATTATACATATACTTATGATTGCTGGGGTGCGGACCGAGAGTCTCCAGATGCCTATACGGTAGAGCGCGTTATTTCCGGTTCTGATTTTGAACAATGCGGAAACTTCAAAGACCCGCAGGGAATATACTGCGTAGGAAATAACATGTATGTCGCAGATACGGGAAACAACAGAATTTGTCATTTTACATATGGAGATGATAAATTTGTATTCGTCAAAGTTGTGGACAGTTACCAAAATGCCGATGGCAAAAAGGTTTCCCTGAAAGAGCCGCAGGATGTTTTTGTGACAACCGAGGGGCAGATGTACATAGCAGATACAGGGAATAATAAGATTGTTCATTTGGATGCGGACGGTAAACTTGTAAAAGAAATCGGACGTCCGAATGATAAAACGTATACGGAAGAAAAATTTCTTCCGCAGAAACTTGTAGTAGATAAGGCAAAGCGTATTTTCACACAGGTACAGAATGTGAACAAAGGTTTTCTGGAGTTTGATGATGCCGGAGATTTTACCGGTTTCGTCGGCGCCAGTGAAGTAACTTACGACTTCTTTACCTATTTGTGGAAAATGATTGCCACGAAAGAGCAGCGGGCACAGATGGAGCTGTTCGTACCGACCGAGTATTCCAATCTCTGTCTGGACTCCGAGGACTTTATCTATGCGACGATTAGTACTTTTGACGGCCCAGTAGAAGCGGCGGAGCCGATTCGTAAACTGAATGCCAAAGGTACGGATATCTTAGTACGAAACGGATACGACGACCCTTACGGTGATTATTATTATACCGACCACGGAGAATTGAAAGGGCCGTCCCAGTTTAACGACATATGCTGTCTGGACAATGATGTCTACTATGCGCTGGATACGAATAAGGGACGTATTTTTGCTTATGATTTTCAGGGCAATATGTTATATGCTTTTGGCGGTCACGGGTACAAAGCAGGATACTTTATGAATCCGTCAGCTATTGAAGATTTAGGAGATTCCTTAGTTGTCGTCGACCAGAAACTGGGTACGATTACACAGTTTACGCTGACCGAATACGGCAAGCTGATTAATGGGGGACTGGCAGAGTATAAAATCGGACATTATGATGAATCCGCCGATATATGGCGTCAGGTGCTCCGCTTAAACGGTAACTACGATCAGGCGTATATAGGTATCGGGCGCGCACTTCTCCGCAAAGGACAGTATAAAGAAGCGATGGAATATTTCGAATTGAAGTTAGACAGTAAGAATTATTCCAAGGCGTTTAAACTGTACAGAGAACAATGGTTCGAAGAGAACATCGGGAAGATTTTACTTATTCTCGCTATTCTCGTTCTCCTCGGCTTTGGTATTGGATTTGTTCGGAAAGCCAGAAAGGAGGTTGAGAAAGGATGAAGATAAAAGAAAAGCTTTGTGATAAGGAAGCTTGGAATCGATATTTTGCTTCGCTGCGATATTCTCTTCACTGTATTGTAAGGCCGTTTGATGGATTTTGGGACCTTACCCATGAGAAGAGAGGTTCCATGGCGGCAGCTAATACAATTATTGTTTTAGTCCTTTTGACCAATTTAATTAAATTGGGGGCAACCGGTTTTATATTCTATCAGGTTAATTGGGATACGGTAAACCTTGTCTTGGAAATTGCAACGTTTTTGGTGCCGTTTATCGTTTATGTGGTTGCCAATTGGTGTTTGACGACATTGTTTGACGGGAAAGGTACATTAAAGGATATTTGGATAGGAACAGCATATGCAATGACGCCTTATGTGATTATTCAGTTATTGCTTGTTCCGCTTAGTAACGTGGTAACTTTAGAAGAGGGGGCATTTTATGGTGTCTTTGGAACTTTCTCCTTTGTCTGGTGCGGTCTGCTCATTGTAGCATCGGTAATGATGATACATGATTTCCTGTTGGGAAAAGCACTTGCATCGCTGCTTTTTTCGGGAGTGGGAATGTTGATTATTGTATTCCTTCTTGTACTCTTCTTCAGTTTGATTAGCGACGGTTTCGCATATTTCTATTCGATTTACAAAGAGACCGTATTCCGAATGTATTGATGAAAGGAGGAAAAAGACAAAATGAAAAATAAATTGTATTTACTCCTGATTGCAGTACTTTCGTGTTTCGTATTTGTTGCCTGTGGAGAGGAAGAGGGTAACAGTGCAGAAATGGAAACATACGAGTATGACAATAGTGGGGATGTGACTATTTCCAACGGTTTGCTGAGTCTTACCGTCAGCGGTTCTTCCACTCAGATTGAGGTGAAAGACGAAAAGACCGGAAAAACATACCGTTCCAATCCGACAGCGGAGGAAATTGAAAAATACGCCAATGCGGACGGACAGTATAAGGATGTGCTGAGTGCGACGATGGCGCTTACCTACTCCAATGACACAGATACGCAAAAAGAGATTGATAACTATTCTCAGTGTATTCGGGATAATAAGTTTTATAAGATTGAAAAGGTAAGCGATACGGAAGTTGTAGTGAAATATTCCGTAGGAGATTTTGAAAAGTCATATGTATGTCCGGTAGCAATTAAAGAATCCAGAATGAATCAATTTCTGGAGAAGATTCCCAAGGGAGCTCAAAAGTCAGTACTTCGCTGCTACATCTATTACAATTACGAGGAATTGAGCGCTTCCGAAGAAGCTTCGGATAAGGAGCTGCTTTCCAAGGGTGAGCAATTATTTCCTGATTTAAAAGACGAACCGGTATATTATTTGGACGAAGAAGTTACGGACGCCCGTTTGAAACAGTTGGAGACAAAGTTTATTGCGGCGGGATATACGGAGAAAGACCGTATCAAAGATATGGGCAGTTATAAAGTTTCCCGTAATGAGGGTAAGCCGATTTTTGATATTTCCGTTCATTACATATTGGAAGACGATAATCTGGTTGTCAAAGTTCCGATGAAAGATATTAAATACAATACCGATTATCCAATTGTTAAATTACAGCTTCTTCCATTTATGGGTGCTGGAAACACCGAGGAAGAGGGATATATGCTTGTACCTGAGGGAAGCGGCGGTATTATCAATTTCAATAATGGCAAAACCTTACAGCAGAGATATCAGGGTGATATGTATGGCTGGGATTATGGACAGAGCCGTAAAACTATCATAGATGAGTCAAAAGCAAGTTTTGCAGCTTATGCAATTGCCAATAAGACGAAAAACAATTCGTTCCTGTGTATTGCTGACGAGGGAAGTTCCTATGCGATGGTTCAAGCAGATATTTCCGGCAAGAACAACGGTTATAACTATTCAACATTTATTTATAACATGCTTCACGGCGAGAATATGGATGTGTCCAAGAAATCCGATACAACGGTCCGCGTCTATGAAGATGGACTTCCGGATGAGACAATCTCACAGAGATATATCTTTTCGGACAGTACAGAATATTCTGATTTAGCAGTCAAGTATCGTGAATATTTGCAGAAGAAATATCCAAATCTGCAAAAGAAAAAAGAAGAGACAAGTGTTCCATTAGCTGTGGAGATGATTGGTGCGGTAGACGATACAGAGCATATACTCGGATATCCGGTTGTGCGCTCCCAGTCGCTGACATCTTATTCTCAGGCAAGAGATATTTTGAAAGACTTAAAGGATTCCGGCATCGGTAATATCAATGCCAAGTATACCGGATGGTTCAATACCGGAGTAAAACAGACTTCAGCAATTAAAGTTGATACGGTAGGACGATTGGGAAGTTCATCAGATTTGAAAGATTTGACTGCTTATGCGAATCAGACAGAGGGAATGGACTTGTACTTAAACGGTACTTTCACATATGCTTATAAGGATAAATGGTTCGATGGCTTTTCTTCCAGAAAGCATGCAGCTAAGTTTGTAAATCGAGAAGAATGTGAATTGTTTACTCTTGACGCAGTTACTTATAAAGCGGATGATGAAGACCGCGGAGACTTAGGGTTTGATAGTTATTATTTGTTAAAGCCATCCTATTCTATGGAAGCGGTTGATAATTATGTAGAAGAAGTAAATGATTACGGCTCCAAGAATATTGGATTTGAAGATATCGGCAATAATTTGGCCGGTGATTATAATCCGAAGAGCCGTGTGTCCCGCGAGGCATCCTTAAATCTTCAGGTGAAGAAGATGCAGGCATTGAAGCAGGGGGGCAGCAAACTTATGATTACCGGTGGAAATCAATATGCTGTTCCGTATGCAGATTATGTGACGGATATGGATATTTCTTCTAAGGCAGTAAACATTGTTGACGAACAGGTTCCATTTTATCCAATGGCGCTGCACGGGATTGTAAACTATTCGAGTTCACCAATCAATCTGTCGGAGAATCAGGAAGATAATATTTTGAAATCCGCTGAAACTGGTGCCGGTCTCTACTTTACTTACATTTATGAGGATACAAGCGTACTTCAAGATGGTAAGTATACAAGATACTATGCTTGTAACTTCGGACAGTGGAAAGACGATACGGTTAAGTTGTACCAGAAGTTTAATGAAAAACTGGGTGATACTTATAACCAGTATATTACGAAACATGAAAAAGTAGCGGATGGTGTATACAAAACAACTTTTGAAAGCGGCAAATCGGTTCTTGTAAACTACAACTATGAGAACTACGATTATAACGGAACAACTGTTGGAAGCAGAGATTTCGCTGTTGTGAAGGGGGGTGAAGAATAAATGGCTCGCAAGAATAAGAAGAAGAAAACATTAGCATTTAAAAATGCGGTGGCAGGCTATTTATTTATTACACCGTTTATCATCGGATTTATTATGTTTATGTTAATTCCGTTGATTCAGTCTCTTCGTATGAGTTTTAGTACGGTAGAGCTGGAGGGTGGCTTGTCTATGACGTGGGCAGGTCTTGAAAACTATCGTCAGGCGCTTTTTGTAGACCCGGAGTTCGACCCGGCTCTGATTAAAGAGTTAGTCAAAATGCTGACGAATGTTCCGGCAACATTGATTTTTAGTTTCTTTATTGCCTTGTTGCTGAATCAGACGTTTAAGGGAAGAGGCGCCGTACGTGCTATCTTTTTCCTGCCGGTTATTCTTTCTTCCGGTGTTATTGTCGGTTTGGAAAGTGGAAATACGTTATTGGCAGATATGAAAGACGTTATTGAAAGTACATCGAATGATGCAAGCATCACCAGTGTGTTGGAGAGTATATTGATTACATCGGAATCAAGTCCGATGTCCCGAATGTTCTGGTATGTATTTGAGATTATTAACAGTGTGTATGATATTGCAATAGCGTCCGGTATCCAAATTATCATCTTCTTGTCCGCTTTGCAGACGATTTCACCTAGTATGTTTGAGGCGGCAAAGATTGAGGGATGTACGGCATGGGAGAGCTTTTGGAAGATTACGCTGCCAATGGTAAGTTCCATGATTTTGGTAAATATTGTATATACCGTAATCGACTTCTTCCTGAAGACGGATAATGCGGTTATGGAGAAAATTGATAAGGTCGGTATCGGGGGCGCCATGGATTATGGACAGGCGTCGGCGATGGCCTGGGTTTACTTTCTCTGTGTTATTGTAGCGTTGGGTCTTGTTTCGTTGATTATTTCTAGGAGGGTATACTATTATGAGTAAGATGGGTACTAAATTCAAAACCTTCAGGGAACGCAACAAGAAATCCAATGGTTATCTGTTGAGAAAGACATCTTTCAATGTTGCTTACAAAATCATACGTTTTGTGTTGTTATTTGGACTGTGTTTCCTGATTTTGCAACCGTTGTTAAATAAGATTTCCATCAGTTTAATGGAAGAGCGTGATTTGTATGATTCTACGATTAATGTAATTCCAAGGCATTTTACGTTAGATAACTTTAAGATAGCTTCGAATCTGATGGAATATTGGAAAGCGCTGGGCAATACCTTTTGGATTTCCCTGTTAGTAAGTATTTTGCAGATTATTTCCTGTACTTTGGTAGGATACGGATTTGCGAGATATAAATTCCCGTTAAAGGGACTTTGGTTTGCGATGGTTATATTAGTAATTGTAATTCCGCCATCCACGATTCAATCTTCCCTTTACTTAAACTTCCGTTATTTTGATATCTTTGGTATCTTCCAATTGATAACGGGCGAACCGCTGAACCTCTTGGATTCATTTACCCCATATGCACTTATGTGTCTGGGATGTATGGGGTTGAAAAACGGTTTGTACATTTATATGCTGCGTCAGTTTTTCCGCGGTATTCCTAAAGAGCTGGAAGAGGCGGCGTATGTTGACGGATGCGGTAAGTTTAAGACGTTCCTCCGCATTATGCTGCCGGATGCAAAACCAATGATTACATCTTGTTTTCTGTTTTCATTCGTATGGCAGTGGACAGATAGTTTTTATGCGGGGATGTTCCTGTCGAGTGATTATGCGATTTTATCCAATAAAGTGTCCCGCTTATCGGAGGTATTGAACTCCTTTGTAAAAGCGACGACGGGATTGGATAAGGCTTCTACTGCGTATGCATCGGCCATGATTGGAACGGGTACGCTGATGATTATCATTCCTTTGATTATCGTGTATCTGTTTGCTCAGAAAGGATTTGTTGAGAGTCTGAGCCAGTCGGGTATTAAGATGTAAGGAAGCAGTTTGTGGCACTTTTACATGATTATATCGAATTACCCTGTAATTCGTATAATAAATAAAATAAGGAGGTTAAAAAATGAAAGTAAGCGTAAAGAAGTTAATTGCAATGGGTCTGTGTGTAGTTCTTACTGTAGGTACTCTTACCGGTTGCGGCGGAAGTGAAAAAGCGGGGAGTGATAAAGGCTCTTCTGCTAATAAAGAAGGTGAAAGTAAATCTGCAGAAAAGAAAACATTTGAAGACTTGGGAGGGATGGACATTATTGTCGGTGACTGGTATACCGAAGCCAGTACTCTTGCCGACAGAACTGACGAATTTGGAAAGAAACAGAATCAGTATTGGGAGGAGATTCAGAAACAGTACAATTTTACGATTAAACGTGATGCTGTATTTTCCTATACTGATGCAAAGAAAGATTATGTAAACAGCGTTATGGCAAATAACCCGAAATTCCAGTTGTACTACTTGTATCAGGAATTTGTATCCGAGCCTTTGATGAAAGGTCTGATGTATGACTTGAGTACTCTTCCGGAGTTCAACTTTGATGAAGAAAAGTGGAATCCTACCGTGAAAGAGCTGATGAGCATTGGTGATGGAATTTGGGGTATGAGTCCTGAAAATGAGCCTCGCGGCGGTATCTTTTATAATAAACGTCTCTTTAAAGAGGCCGGTATTAACGAAGAAGAGCCATATGAACTTCAGGCTTCCGGCGAATGGACTTGGGATAAGTTCGAAGAGTATTGTAAGAAGCTGACAAAAGATACGGATGGTGATGGAAAGACAGACCAGTATGCGATGGCAAGTTTCTCCAAATATTATCTTCCGATGTGTGCAGCAAATAACAATGCTACTTTTGTTTCACGAAACAAGGATGGTAAGTATGAAAACGCAATTACGACAAGCGAGTTCAAAAATGCCATGAACTGGGGCGTTGATTTGATTAAGAAAGGTTATATACAGCCAAAACCAGAGAATGCCGCATGGGATTGGTACAAGGCAGCATTCCGCGACGGCGAGTCAGCAATGCAGACAGCGGAAGTGTATGAGATTAGCGCCTTTGCTGATATGGAAGATGACTGGGGCTTTGTTATGTTCCCATATAATCAGGATACGAAAGACGCTACCAACAAGACAACGCCAAATGACAATATTGTAGTAATGCCAAGCTGCTTTGATGCAGATACGGCAGAGAAGATTGCTTTTGCTTATGATTTGTATACGGAGCCGGTAGAGGGTTACACACCGGAGGAGCAGGTTCTGGAGAAATATTATACACAGTTCCGTGATGACCGTGCCGTAGACGAGACAATTTCCATGATGTTGCAGCAGGAGCACAAATCTACGTCTTATCTTCCGATGATTAGTGAAATTGATTATGGTGATTTCTGCTACAGTGTATATGCTATGGCAACGACACCAGCTAAGAAAATTGAAGAGCTTTCTGCAAAATGGGGAAGTCAGATTGACAAAGTTAATAAGAACTATGAGAAGTTCGCACAAGAGCATACGAAATAATCAAATGTAATATAAGAATGAGGGCTGTTCAGAATAAGCGAAAGGTTTGTTTTGTACAGCCCTTTCTAAGCTTGACGGCGGTTTTGACTTGACATCGTCAGGCGGATAAAAGTAGAAAACAATAGATGCAGGCATCTTTTAAAATAGAAGAATGGGTAAATAAGGAGGAAATGATGGAACGTTATCAAGATGAAACACTTACATTTGAAGAGAGAGCAGCAGATTTGGCGTCTCGTATGACATTAGAAGAAAAGGTATATCAAACGTTACACGGAGCTGCAGCAATTGAAAGGCTTGGAGTTAAGGCATATAATTATTGGAACGAGGCTCTTCACGGTGTGGCAAGAGCAGGGGTAGCTACCGTATTTCCTCAGGCGATAGGTTTGGCAGCTACCTTTGATGAAGACCTTGTGGAAGAGGTAGCCGGAGTAATTTCTGACGAGGGGCGCGCAAAGTTTAATGCACAGCAAAAATATGGTGATTACGATATTTATAAAGGTTTGACTTTTTGGTCGCCCAATGTCAACATTTTCCGCGACCCGAGGTGGGGGCGCGGTCATGAGACATATGGCGAAGACCCCTATCTGACAAGCCGTCTCGGCGTTCGTTTTATTGAGGGTATGCAGGGCAAAGATGAGAAATATATGAAAGTAGCCGCCTGCGCTAAACATTTTGCCGTACATAGCGGGCCGGAGGACATAAGACATAGTTTCAATGCAGAGGTATCGCAACAGGATATGCGGGAGACTTATCTGCCTGCTTTTAAGGCGTGTGTGAAAGAGGCTGGTGTAGAAGTCGTGATGGGAGCATACAATCGTACGAATGGCGAGGCTTGTTGTGGAAGCAAAACATTATTAGAAGATATTCTCCGCGGGGAGTGGCAATTTAAAGGACATGTCACATCCGACTGCTGGGCCATCAAGGATTTTCACGAATATCACATGGTAACAGCAAATGCGGTAGAGAGTGTAGCGTTGGCAATGAACATGGGCTGTGATTTGAACTGCGGCAATATTTACGGCAATCTGCTAAAAGCGGTTGAACAAGGCATTGTAAAAGAGGAGACAATCGAGCGGGCCGTTGTCCGTCTTATGACGACGCGCATGAAACTGGGTCTCTTTGATGCGCCGGAAAAGGTACCATATAATACGATAAATTATGATGTAGTAGACTGTCCAAAACATAAAAAGGTGAATGAAAAAGCAGCACGTAAGAGTGTTGTACTGTTGAAAAATGAAAAGCAACTGCTTCCGCTCAATAAAGATAAGATTAATACGATAGGAGTTATTGGGCCAAATGCCAATAACCGCAAAGCGCTGATTGGAAATTATGAGGGAACGGCTTCCGAATATATTACTATTCTGGAGGGCATTCAGAGGTATGCCGGCGATGATATTCGAGTTATGTTCTCAGAGGGCTGTCACTTATGTAAAAATAAAATGCAGGTACTGGCTCAGGAGAGAGACCGTCTATCGGAGGTGCGCGCAGTGGCAGACTGTTCGGATGTCATTATTGCCTGTATGGGCTTGGATGCCAGTCTGGAAGGTGAGGAAGGAGATGAGGGCAATGAGTTTGCCAGTGGCGACAAGCCAAATCTAAATCTTCCGGGTCTTCAGGAAGAGGTGTTGAAAGTGTTAGTTGAGACAGGAAAACCGATTGTTTTAGTAGTATTATCGGGAAGCGCTCTGGCAATCAATTATGCTGATGAAAATATTCCGGCGATTCTTCAGGGATGGTATCCGGGAGCCAGAGGAGGAAAGGCGATTGCCGAGATACTCTTTGGTGAGTACTCACCGGAGGGAAAACTGCCGGTAACATTTTACCGTACGGTTGAGGAACTTCCGGAATTTACTGATTATTCCATGAAAAACCGTACCTACCGCTATATGAAAAAGGAAGCGCTGTACCCGTTTGGATATGGCTTGAGTTATACAGAGTTTACCTGTTCACATGAGACGGTTGAGAGGGATGGAGACAAGTTTAATATTTCCGCTCATCTGTCAAACGAGGGGAAAATGGATGGTGCGGAGACGCTGCAGGTTTATGTGAAAGCGTGTCAGGACGGCGCGCCGAACTGGCAGCTTAAGGCATTGAAAAAAGTTGCCGTGAAAGCCGGCGGGAAAGCGGAAGTTACCGTGTCTTTAGAGGAAGCGGATTTTGCACTCTATAATGAAGAGGGAAGAAAGATATTAAAGGCCGGCGACTATGAAGTGTACGTCGGAACATCGCAGCCGGATACGAGAAGCGTGGCGCTAACCGGCAGGACTCCGGCAAAAATTACCGTGCATTTTGATGAAGATAAGGAAATAGCAGAATAAGAATGGAGGGAAATATGGAATACAGCAAATGTTGGCTGGATTACCGGCCGCTTGAGTCGGTAGAAGAGGTATGGCTGACGCTTATTGTTTCGTGTGATGGCTTAATTATAGAAAGCGCTGTCAAAGAATATGTTTTGGCAATGGAGGGAATGGCTGGCAGAAAGCCGACAGTGACGGCAGACGAAGCGGCTGCGGGTGTCAGGCTTCTTGTGGACGAAAGCATCGTGTCCGGTACGGACGGTTATCACATTATTGGGGAAGATGGCGGCTACAAGATTATTGGACAGTCGCCAAGCGGTGTTCTCTATGGCGTTTTTCATTTTCTTCGTATGGCGGCAAACGGAGAACTGTCACAATTGCCCGTTGAAAATGTGCCGGCAATGCCGTTGCGGATGATGAATCATTGGGATAATATGGACGGCAGTATTGAGAGAGGATATTCAGGAGAATCATTCTTTTATAAAGACTATGAGATTTTGTGGGATGAACGTCTGGAACACTACACGCGTATGATGGCGTCTATTGGGATTAATGGTATTGTCATAAATAATGTAAATGTCCATGAGAAGGAGACGTATCTGATTACTGATACTTATTTGCAAAAAGTAAAACAATATGCGGATTTATTTCAGAGATATGGAATAAAGCTGTATACCAGTGTTAATTTCGCTGCACCAATGGAATTGGCAGGATTTGACAACTGTGACCCGTTGGAGCCGCAGGTGGCCGAGTGGTGGAAAGAAACGACGGCACACGTCTATGAGGTGATTCCGGAATTTGGCGGATATTTGGTAAAGGCCGATTCGGAGGGAAGACCGGGGCCGTTTACTTACGGGCGGACTCACGCCGATGGGGCCAATATGCTTGCCCGCGCGTTAGCTCCACATGGTGGCATCGTAATCTGGCGTTGTTTTGTCTATAACTGCGGTCAGGATTGGAGAGACAAGAAGACCGACCGCGCACGTGCGGCATATGATAACTTTATTCATCTGGATGGATGTTTCGACGAAAACGTAGTGCTGCAAATAAAGAACGGGCCGATGGATTTTCAGGTGCGGGAACCGGTGTCGCCGTTGTTTGGCGCCCTGAAAAAGACGAACATGATATTGGAAGTACAAATTGCACAAGAGTATACCGGTCAGCAGATTGACCTCTGTTATCTGCCTCCGATGTGGCGTGAGATTTTGGACTTTGATACTTATGCCGAGGGAAAAGGGAGTACGGTTTCGAATATTGTGCGGGGGGCCGCATACGGACAGAAGTTTTGCGGTATGGCCGCGGTCATCAATACGGGTAATGATAAAAACTGGACGGGAACGGATTTGGCGGCCGCCAATACATACGGATATGGCAGGCTGGCAATGGAGCCGGCCATGTCCTGTGAAACGATAGCAAAAGAGTGGACAGATTTGACACTTGGTGCTAAAGTAGAAAAAGATGTAGTCGATATGTTAATGAAATCGTGGCCGACTTATGAGAAATATACGTCGCCGCTTGGCATTGGCTGGATGGTTACGCCGCATTATCATTATGGTCCGGATATTGACGGATATGAATATGACCGCTGGGGTACTTATCATCGTGCCGATTGTAACGGTCTGGGAGTTGACCGCACGCCATCGGGTACAGGTTATACGAACCAGTATAACGAGCCGTGGAGAACAATTTATGCAGATGTGGAACAATGCCCGCAGGAATTATTGCTCTTTTTCCATTATATTCGCTATGATTATACCCTAAAATCCGGTAAGACGCTGATTCAGCACATTTACGACACCCATTTTGAGGGCGTAGAAGAAGTGGAGGCGATGATTGCCGTATGGAAATCATTGCAGAACCGTATTGCCGGAGAAGTGTACGGGCGTGTACTGGAGCGGATGGAGCTTCAATTGGCCAATGCAAAAGAATGGCGTGACCGTGTAAATACATATTTTTACCGCAAGAGCGGCGTGAAAGACGAAAAAGGAAGAACAATTTATGAATAACGTGGGCAGAACCACAGAAAAGAGGTAGCAAATATGGATATGACGTTAAGATGGTATGGTGAGGGAAACGATAGTGTGACATTGGAGCAGATTCGCCAAATACCGGGTGTGACCGGTGTCATTACTGCGCTCCATGACATTCCGGCCGGAGAGGCATGGACGTATGAAGAAGTTATGAAAAGAAAGAAAGAAGTAGAAGCAAAAGGGCTGAAGCTGGTTGGTGTGGAGAGTATTAATGTACACGAAGATATTAAGATTGGTCTGCCAATGAGAGACCGCCTGATTGAGGATTACTGTAAATCACTTGAGGCAATCGGAAAGGCAGATATTCATTTAGTGTGCTATAATTTTATGCCAATCTTTGATTGGACAAGGACCGACCTTGCCATGCCGTTAGAAGACGGCTCTACGGCGCTTGCTTATGATTCCTCTATCATTGACGGAATAGATGCCAGCGAGATGTTTGAGCGTGTGGAGAAAGCGAGCGGTGGTTTTGTAATGCCGGGCTGGGAGCCAAACCGCAAAGATGAAATTATGGAATTGTTTGAGAAGTATAAAGATGTGGACGCAGATAAACTTCGTGAGAACTATAAGTACTTTTTAGATGGTATTATGCCGACTTGTGAGAAATATAAAATTAAAATGGCAGTTCATCCGGACGACCCGGCATGGGATGTCTTCGGGCTGCCGCGGATTGTCACGTGCGAAGAGGATTTGCTCAAGATAGCGGACATGAACGAAAGTATATATAATGGCTTTACTTTCTGTACTGGCTCGCTGGGAAGCAATTTGAACAATGATTTGCCAAAAATAATCCGCAATCCAAAGATTGCAGAGCGGATTCACTTTGCCCATATCCGCAATATTAAATATGAAAATGAGAATCTGTTCCATGAAGTTTCCCATCTGTCAAAAGATGGAAATTTTGATATGTACGAGATAGTAAAGGCTTTGATTGATATGGGCTTTGACGGTTGTATCCGGCCGGACCATGGGCGGATGATTTGGGACGAGCAGGCACGGCCGGGATATGGTCTGTATGACCGTGCGCTGGGAGTTGCATATATTAACGGTTTATGGGAAGCGATTCATAAAAATAAAAAAGGGAGAGATTGAGATGAAATTAACGGATTTGCAAAATCAGATTTCTTCGGACTGGGAGCAAAAAGGATATCTGCTTCCTAAGTATAATCGAGACGAAGTAAAGAGCGCCACAAAGAGTGCGCCTGTCTGGGTACATTTTGGTGCAGGTAACATTTTTCGTGCGTTTCCGGCGGCAAAATTACAGGAACTTTTGAATGCGGGAGAATATGACCGCGGTGTTATTGTGGCCGAGAGTTTCGACCATGAGATTATAACAAGAGCATATAAACCTTATGACGGATTGAGTCTTTCCGTTGTATTGAAAGCCGATGGAACGATTGAAAAACATGTCGTGGGAAGCGTTGTGGAATCGCTTGTGGCAGATTCGTCAGTGCCGGAGGACTGGCAGCGGTTGACAGAAATTTTCCGTCAGCCATCCTTGCAGATGGTGACTTTTACAATTACGGAAAAGGGGTATTCTCTTGTCAATGGAAAAGGGGATAAACTGCCGGGAGTAGAAGAGGGATTAGCGGCGGGCCCTGTCAATCAGAGCCATTTGATGGGACGCATAGCAGCCTTTTGTTATGAGCGCTTTTTAGCGAATGCAGCGCCGCTTGCTCTTGTCAGTACGGACAACTGTTCCCACAATGGCGACAAGTTGAAAGAATCTGTGATGGCATTTGTGGAAGCTTGGCAGACCGCCGGCAAGGTAGAGGAAGATTTTGTTTCTTATATGAAAGAAAAGGTTTCTTTTCCATGGACAATGATTGATAAAATAACGCCGAGACCGGATGAGAATGTAAAAGAGATGCTTGCCAAAGATGGATTTGAAGATACGGAAGTTATTGTGACAAAATTCAATACCTATACGGCTCCGTTTGTCAATTCAGAAGAAACCGGTTATTTAGTAGTGGAAGACGATTTCCCGAATGGCCGGCCGCCATTGGAGAAAGCCGGTATTGTATTTACAGATAGAGAAACGGTTGATAAAGTGGAGAAGATGAAAGTATGTACCTGTCTGAACCCGCTGCACACGGCGTTGGCTGTCTATGGCTGCATGCTCGGCTATACGTCCATTCATGCGGAAATGAAAGATGCGGAACTTAGTAAGCTGATTGAGACAATGTGTTATCAGGAAGCGATGCCTGTTGTAGTGAATCCGGGTGTTATTGAGCCAAAAGAGTTTGCGGAAGCCGTTTTGAAGCTTCGGCTGCCGAATCCGTTTATGCCGGACGCGCCGCAGCGTATTGCCTGCGATACTTCCCAAAAACTGCCAATCCGTTTTGGAGAGACGATTCGCCTGTACGTGGAAAGAGACGATTTGAACCCGCAGGATTTGACGCTGATACCTCTTGTGCTCGCCGGATGGTGCCGCTATCTGATGGGAATTGATGATGACGGAAAACAATTCGAGCAGAGTCCGGACCCACGTCTGGATGAAATGCGAGAGCATGTAAAGGGAATATCGCTTGGCGACACCGATGTACATACGGCTTTACAGCCGATTTTGTCGGATGCCACCATCTTCGCCTCAGACCTCTATGAAGTCGGTCTTGGCGAGAAGATAGAAGGCATGTTTGTTGAATTGATTGCCGGACAGGGGGCGATTCGTGCCACCCTGAAAAAATATTTAGCTTAGATGATATTTCATTGTGTTTAGTGCGTTCTTTTCCAGACGTGATACTTGCGCCTGTGAGATATGAATTTCCTCTGCTACTTCGGTTTGGGTTTTTCCCTCGAAGTAGCGGAGTTTTATTATGTGGTTTTCCCGCTCGGGCAAGTGCTCCAATGCGTCGCGCAGCGACAAGTGCTCAACCCAGTTTGCCTCTTTGTTCTTTTTGTCGCTAATCTGGTCCATGACATATAAAGTGTCGCCACCCTCAGAGTAGACGGGTTCATACAGCGATACCGGACTCTGGATGGCGTCCAGCGCGAATACGATGTCTTCTGCCGGTATGTCAATCTCTTTGGCAATATCCTCCAGTGTCGGTTCATTTTCCTGACGTTTCATAAGAGCCTCTTTTGCATAGATTGCCTTGTAGGCAGTATCCCGCAGGGAGCGGCTTACACGTATGGCGTTGTTGTCGCGCAAATATCGTCTCACTTCGCCAATTATCATAGGTACGGCATAAGTGGAGAATTTCACATCCTGACTTACATCAAAATTGTCGATGGCTTTCATAAGTCCGATACAGCCGATTTGAAATAAGTCATCAATATTTTCATTACTGTTGTGAAAGCGCTGGATAATGCTGAGTACCAGACGGAGGTTTCCATGAATGTATTGTTCACGGGCTTTTTTATCCCCTTTTTGTATTTTTTGAATTAATTCTTTCTTTTCTTCATTCGAGAGTAACGGTAGTTTACTTGTATTGATTCCACAAATTTCAACTTTATAGTGAGCCATAGCCTGCCCTCCTACTGATTTGTAATATTAGGGTTGACGGTTTGCGAACGAATTATGCGTAATTTCATAGAATGAATCATTTGAAAAAAATCAATTGTAGCAAATATTAAACAAATATGAACGAGAATAAATTGACAATGTATACTATTTGTAGTAAAATAAAGAAAAAAGAGGGTTATATTGATGCACAGAGCAAAAAAAGAATATAAAGCATCCTTTGTTGCGCTGCGCTTCGGAATGGAGGTCTATATGGCAGGTACGACACCAACACAGATTAGAATAGAGGAGAACACAAAAAAACAAGCGGTAGAGCTTTTAGAGGGTTTAGGGCTTAATCTATCCGATGCAGTGAATATGTTTCTCAGACAGGTGATTTTACAAAACGGAATACCTTTTGAAGTAAAGTATCCGGAGGATACATTACAATTCAGACCGGAAGTTATTGAAGCAATGAAAGAGGCAAAAAGAATCAGCAGGGATTCCAATGTTAAAGGTTATACCGATGTAAAACAAATGTTTAAGGAGATATTAGAGGATGGAGATGAAAGTTAAATATTCTTCCAGATTCAAAAAGGGATTGCGTCTTGCTGTTAAAAGGGGACTTGATATATCTTTACTGGAGGAAGTTGTTGAGAAGTTAAAAGCAAGAGAAGCATTGGACTCAAAATACAGGGACCATGCATTGAGTGGAAATTATAAAGGTTACAGAGAGTGTCATATACAACCGGACTGGCTGTTAATATATTTTATAGAAAATGATATTTTGACATTGACATTAGTAGATACCGGAACACATGCGGATTTGTTTAAAATGTAGTTAGTCTCACGGGGGCTGTATAATAATATTAGGGTTGACGGTTTGCGAACGAATTATGCGTAATTTCATAGAATGAATCAAAAGAAAAGGAGTTCAAGCAGGCCGATATGAGAATTTGTGATTTAAAAGAAAAAGAAGTAATTAACATATGCGATGGAGAGCGGCTGGGATATGTGGAAGACGTCGAGTTTGACCTTTGTACGGGGCGGGTGACACATATAATAATTCCCGGGCCATGTAAGTTTTTTGGCGTTTTGGGGCGGGAAGAAGAATACATTATCGAAATCTGCCAGATTTGTAAAATCGGGTGCGATTTAATTTTAGTTGACGTTAATCTGGAAAAAGTCCGCGAAAAATGTAGTTGTTAAAGTCTTTACTTATATGGAGAAATCCGCTATAATCACCTTAATAAGGCGTTTTTGCCACAACAAAGGAGAGAGAGAATGAAGTGTCCGTTTTGCTCTGAAGACAATACAAAAGTAATCGACTCAAGACCGGCTGATGACAACAGTTCCATCCGCCGCAGAAGACAATGCGAAAAATGCGGAAAACGATTTACGACCTATGAAAAACTGGAAACGATTCCGTTAATTGTCATTAAAAAGGACCAGGCGCGAGAACCGTACGACCGCTCCAAAATCGAAAAGGGCGTATTTCGCTCCTGCATTAAGCGGCCAATCTCGGTCGACCAGATAAATGAATTAGTCGACAGCGTAGAGAGTGCGGTTTTTAACTTGGGTGAAAAGGAAGTGCCGAGCGGCCGTATTGGCGAGATTTTGATGGATAAGTTACAAAAACTCGACCCGGTGGCATATGTCCGCTTTGCCTCCGTATATCGCGAATTTAAAGACGTAAATACATTTGTCGATGAGATTAAGAAGTTGTTAGATAATCAAAACTAAATGAAAAATAAAAATGCTCTCTTGTTTCTTTCTTTATCCTGTGCTATGATGAGCGTGGGTCATTCCTCGGAACAGGAGGAATTATGTTTAGCAGCATTTACAGTGCGGATGTGGCAGGCATGGAAGCGCGCCTTATCTGCATTGAGGCAGATGTCCATGACGGTCTGCCTGTTTTTGATATGGTGGGATATCTTGCTTCTGCCGTAAAGGAAGCGAGAGAGCGTGTGCGCATTGCCATACGCAATATGGGAGTTCATTTCCCGGCGAAGCGGATTACCGTAAATCTGTCGCCGGCTAATCTGCGCAAGGAGGGAACGTCGTTCGACCTTCCCATTGCTATTTCTCTATTAACCGCATTCGGTTTTTTATCCAAAGAGTGTACGAAAGACATATTGATGATAGGAGAGCTGGGGCTTGATGGCAGTCTCCGACCGATTAAAGGCGTTCTCGCCATGATTCTGGAGGGGAGAAGACAGGGAATACGCCGCTTTGTCGTGCCCGACAAAAACGCAGGAGAGGGTGCAGTGTTAGAAGACATTGAAATCTATGGTGTGCAGACGTTAGCGCAGACGATGAAGTTCCTGCGCGGAGAATGTCCGTTGGCGCCGATTCGTGTTTCTTTTCAGAAATGGCGGAAAGAACAGGTGTATCAGGAAGATTTTTCGGATATCATCGGTCAGGGCGCGGCGAAGCGGGCGGCGGAAATTGCCATTGGCGGACGGCACAATCTGTTGATGATAGGGCCGCCGGGGAGCGGCAAGACAATGTTGGCGAAAAGGCTGCCCGGCATCATGCCCGCGATGGACTTGGAAGAGAGCCTTGAGATTACGAGGTTATACAGTATATGTGGGTTATTGCCGGAAGAGGATAGCGTCATGACGAAAAGACCTTTTCGTGCGCCTCATCATACGATAACACAGACGGCGCTGACGGGAGGCGGGAGGATTCCTATGCCGGGAGAGATTACACTGGCGGCCAAAGGGGTGCTTTTTTTGGATGAGTTACCGGAATTTAGCCGCAGTTCTCTCGAAGTGCTGCGTCAGCCGTTAGAAGAACATAAAGTTACGGTTTCCCGTTTGGGCAAATCATACGAATATCCGTCGGACTGTATTTTTGTCGCCGCCATGAATCCCTGCCGCTGCGGATATTTTCCCGACCGCAAACGCTGCCGGTGCACGACGGGGGAGATACAGAGATATTTAGGGAAAATCAGCGAGCCGTTACTGGACAGGATGGACTTATGTGTGGAGACGGGAATGCCCGATTTTTCGCTGTATGGCAGAGGGGATGAGTGCTCCGAACAAATCCGTGAGCGGGTGGAAAGGGCGGTTCGGATACAGAAGAAAAGGTATCGGAAAGAGGTGTTTTCTTATAACGGGGAGCTGCCGGAAACGCTGCTGCACAAATACTGCCCGATGGAAGAAGATGAGCAGGAGTATCTAAATCTGTTCTTTGAAGAAGAAAAATGCAGCATGAGGAGAATAACAAGAGTTGTCAGGGTGGCGAGGACGATTGCCGACTTAGAGGAAAGTGAATGTATTTTAGAGAAACATTTGACCGAAGCGATGCGGTTTCGCAGCGTAGACCGTAGTTATTGGGGGGTGTCGCTGTGAGAGAAGATAAGTATGAGTACTGGCTGTGCCAGACTAAGTATTTGCGGCTGCAATCCATGCGCCGGCTGTGTGAGACATTTGTTCATGCGAGAGCAGTTTATGAAGCTCCCGCGCGGTTACTGGAACGTTGTTCCTTTTTGACAGAGAAAGAGAAGAAAGCACTCCTTGAGGGAAAGAAAGATGGGGGATGGGAAAAGCAGTGGCAAGAGATGGGAGAGCGGGGAATCCGTGTTTTTACCTATTTCAATGACGGATATCCCCAACGGCTCCGGCATATATACCAACCGCCCAAATGCTTGTATGTCAAAGGAAACCTGCCGGACGAAACAAAGATTGCTCTGGCAATCGTCGGAGCCAGGGATTGTAGCGTTTATGGGCGGGATATGGCGCGGATGTTCGGGTTCCGTTTGGCTGAGCAGGGGATTCAGGTGATAAGTGGGATGGCAAAAGGAGTGGACGGTTGGAGCCATCAGGGAGCGCTGGAGGCGGGAGGTGGTACGTTTGCCGTTTTGGGAACGGGGGTTGATGTGTGCTATCCGTCTTCCCATCAGGCGCTTTATCGAAGTATCGCAAGACATGGAGGCGTTATTTCAGAACTGCCGATACACACGAAAGCCATGCCGCCTTATTTTCCGCAGCGAAACCGTATTATCAGCGGGCTCTCACAAGGAGTGCTTATTGTAGAGGCGAGGGAGCGGAGCGGCTCGCTGATTACGGCGGACGCCGCCTTAGAACAGGGCAGAGATGTTTTTGTCATACCGGGGCGAATTGGGGATGATTTGAGCGAGGGCTGTAACCGCCTGATTCGTCAGGGAGCGGTTCTCGTCTTGTCGCCGCAGGATATTTTGCAATACTATAAGTTGGATTCGGCAGCAGAGCAGCCGCGGCAAGCGGAAAGCGACGACCTTTTATTGGCATGCATGCAAATAAATCCCATGCATATAGATAGTATCATAGCAGAGACAAAGCTCTCCCCCACGGAAGTAATGAAAGGCCTGATTCGCCTGTGCCAGAACAGGAAGATTGAAGAGGTGGGAAGAGGATATTATCAAAAGAAATTATAAAATATGCTTGAAACGTAAAAAAAAATGGTGTATGCTAGGATACGTTGAAATTTTCAGGTTCAACTAAATAGGGAGCGGTATTAACGGTGTTCTTTTCCGCTGCGCTTCTGAATGGAGGTTTATATGGCTAAGAATCTTATTATAGTAGAGTCTCCGGCAAAGTCGAAGACCATCAAGAAATTTTTAGGGAAAAATTACGAGGTGGTGGCGTCAAATGGTCATGTCCGCGACATGCCGAAAAGTCAGATGGGAGTAGATTTTGACAATGACTTTGAGCCAAAGTATATTACGATAAGGGGAAAAGGCGATTTGCTTGCTTCCCTGCGCAAAGAGGTGAAGAAAGCAGATAAAATATATCTGGCAACAGACCCCGACCGCGAGGGAGAGGCGATTTCATGGCATTTGTGCCATGCGCTCAAACTGGACGAGAAAAAGACGAGTCGTATTACTTTCAATGAAATTACGAAAAATGCGGTAAAACAATCGCTTAAACAATCAAGAGACATTGATATGGATTTAGTAGACGCACAGCAGGCCAGACGTGTGCTTGACCGTCTGGTGGGGTACTCCATCAGTCCGCTATTGTGGGAAAAAGTGAAACGGGGATTGAGCGCCGGACGTGTGCAGTCAGTGGCTCTGCGCATAATTGCAGACAGAGAGAGTGAAATAGACGCCTTTATTCCAAAAGAATATTGGACGATAGAAGTAAACCTTCAGGTAAAGGGCCTGAAGAAGCCATTTTTTGCCAAATATTATGGGAATCCGGAAAAGTATGAGATTTCTTCCAAAGAAGAAGTAGAGCAGATTGTGAAAGAACTGCAGCAGAGTACATTTACCATAAATCAAATCCGCAAGAGCGAGAGAACAAAAAAATCTCCTCTGCCGTTTACGACTTCCACGCTTCAGCAGGAGGGAGCTAAACGACTGAACTTTGCTACCCGCAAAACGATGCAGATAGCCCAACAGTTATATGAGGGCGTGGCGGTAAAAGGACATGGTACGATTGGTTTAATTACTTATCTGCGAACGGATTCAACACGTATTTCAGAAGAAGCAGATGCGTTATGCAAAGAGTATATCACAGAACATTACGGAGCAGAGAATGTAATTGAAGCGGCGTCAGCCCAGAAACCGAATAAAAAGATTCAGGATGCGCATGAAGCAATCCGCCCGACGTATGTGGATTTGTCGCCAGCGCAAATCAAAGAATCACTGACGAGAGACCAGTTCCGTCTGTACCAGTTAATTTGGAAACGTTTTGTGGCAAGTCGTATGCATGCGGCAAAATACGAGACGGTATCCGTGCGTATCGACGCGGGGAAGCATCAGTTTACGAGCGCGGGTTCGAAGTTAGTCTTTCCCGGATATCTGACCGTGTATCAGGGGGATGACGATAAAGAAGAGGCAAATTCCGTTTTGGAGAAGCTGACAAAGGATTCGCAGCTTTCCATGCAGGAACTTTTGCCGGAACAGCATTTTACGCAGCCGCCGGCACACTTTACGGAAGCCTCTCTCGTAAAGACGCTGGAGGAGTTGGGAATCGGACGTCCAAGCACATATGCGCCGACGATTACGACGCTGATTTCACGGCGTTATGTGGCGAAAGAGAAAAAGAACTTATACTTGTCTGATTTGGGAGAAATTGTAAATCAGATTATGGTAAGCGCGTTTCCGAGCATTGTAGATGTAAATTTTACTGCGACGATGGAGGCGTTGCTTGATGGTGTTGCCGAGGGGAACGTCGAGTGGAAAACGATTGTACGCAATTTCTATCCGGATTTGGAAAAAGCGGTAAATCATGCGGAAGAAGCGTTGGAGAAAATTAAAATAGAAGATGAAGTTACCGATGTCATATGTGATTTATGCGGTCGCAATATGGTGATTAAGTATGGGCCGCACGGCAAATTTCTTGCCTGTCCGGGATTTCCCGAGTGCCGGAATACAAAACCGTATTATGAAAAGACAGGCGTTAAATGCCCAAAATGCGGCGGGGAGATAGTCATTAAGAAGACGCAGAAAGGGCGTCGTTATTATGGCTGTGAGAACAAT
The DNA here is from genome assembly GCA_948579355.1 of uncultured Eubacterium sp. Classification (GTDB taxonomy): domain Bacteria; phylum Bacillota; class Clostridia; order Lachnospirales; family Lachnospiraceae; genus Eubacterium_F. Next base: position 143,975 of record CAPAOV010000004.1, read on the forward strand.
CCGGAATGCGATGTTATGACATGGCAGCGGCCGTCGGGCGAGATTTGTCCAAAATGCGGAAATATGATGTTGGAAAAAGGAAACCGGCTCGTGTGCGCCGACAGCGCCTGCGGATATCTGGTTGAAAAACAAAAAAACAGTTAATGCTTGTCAATCACATAAATTTGTGATAATATTGTCACATGGGGGACAAGTGTATGGGTATTGAGTTACTGGACAAGACTCGAAAGATTAACCGTCTCCTCAATGACCGGCATTCTTCCAAAGTTGCCTTTGTGGATATTTGTTCTGTGTTAGGGCAGATTTTATCAGCGAATGCGTACGTGTTCAGCAGCAAGGGGAAGATTTTGGGAGCCTATGCAGACGGTATGGGAACGATTCCGAGTCTTCAAGACAAAAGGGGAACTTATGTTGAAGCAAAACTCAACGAGAGGTTTCTGAATGTACTTTCGACAAAAGAAAATGTGAATCTTGAAACCCTGGGATTTTCGAAAGAGGAAATTGCAGGATTTAAAGCGTTAATTACGCCCATTAGTATTGGAGAAGAACGTTTAGGAACGCTTTTTCTTTATCGCAGAGAGGAAGAGTTCTGCATAGAAGACATTATTTTGAGCGAATACAGTACAACGGTAATCGGGCTTGAGATGATGCGCTCGGTGCAAAAGGAAACAGACAAAGAACAGTATGAGAAAAGCAATTTTTCTTCTGCGTTGGCCGCACTCACACCGTTGGAGCAAAGAGCAGTAAGTTATGCCATACATGAATTGGATGGCAAGGATGGAATGCTTGTCACGAGTAAGCTGGCGGGCAAAGTCGGGATTACAAGAACGGTTTTTGTCAATGCGCTTCGCAAATTGGAGAGCGCTGGATTAATCAGGACAAAATCATCTGGTGTAAAAGGAACTTACATTCAGGTGCTGAATGATATTGTATATTCAGAATTTGATAATTATTATCAGGAGAAATGGAATTCGTAAACGCAAAGGGAATTGTGGTAATCATAATGTCTTTTTGCGTTTTTCCTAGAAAGGAGTGATACGGTGGTACTATCAAATGCCTATAATTACATTAATGTATTAGATAAGGCGGCAGATGCAAGCTGGACAAGAAATGATGTGTTGGCAAATAATATAGCAAATGCGGATACACCGGGGTACAAGCGTAAGGATGTACAGTTTGAGACGTATTTGTCCGACGCGGTGGCGGGAACTGATTCCCTTGACGCCACGGTAGCGGAGATTGATTTGAATCAGTTGAATGCGACGACATATACGGAGCATGCGGGACTTAGTTACCGCATGGATGGTAATAATGTGGATATTACGACAGAAAACGTGGAATTAGCAAAAAACCAGTTAAAGTATTACACATTGATGAACTCCATTAATCAGGAATTTACTCGTCTGAAATCAGCATTAAAGACTTCATAATAGTCAGATAAGGAGGATATGATATGTCAGTATTTGGAGCAATGGATGTCAGTGCCACCGGTATGACGGCACAGCAGCTTCGCATGGACACCATTTCAGAGAACATAGCAAATGTAAATACAACAAGAGGGGCTGACGGCAGACCATATCGCCGGAAGACGGTTGTTTTTAACGAGAAAAGTTATCCGACATTTAGCGAGAGCCTGAGCATGGCCAATAAGCATAATATCGGTAAAGGTGTGAAAGTGACTCGTATTGTCGAGGACCCTTCCGAGGGGCGGCTGGTGTACGACCCGTCTCATCCGGATGCGAATGACGATGGTTACGTTACCTTGCCGAATGTCAACACCGTCACGGAGATGACGAATATGATTGATGCAACGAGGGCTTTTGAGGCCAATGTCACGGTGATGAATTCCACAAAAGGAATGGCGATGAAAGCGTTGGATATCGGTCAAAATTAAACATAGATAAGGGGAATGAAAAATGGATATTGCCAGTTTATCAGCGATTAGCGGCATACAACATGTTACACATTATGCTGACAACAGCATGCAGACGGAGAAATCAAAGAATACGGGGATGGCGAGTTTTGAGAGCCTGTTAGATTCTGCCATGAATTTAGTAAAACAGACAGAAGATTATTCCAATGCTGCGGAAGTAGAAGAAGTGAAATATGCCATGGGGGAAAGCGACAGTTTACATGATTTGATGGTGGCGCAGCAGAAAGCAAACGTGTCCTTGCAGTATACGGTGGCGGTAAAAAATACGATAGTGGAAGCTTACCGTTCCATTATGAATATGCAGGTCTAAAAGGATGAAGATAAGACATTTTTGGAGTGATTACAGATTATGATGGAGCAGTTGTTATCAATAAAGGACGCAATTATTGCGTTTTGGAATAAATATACGGCAAAACAGAAGACTGTGATTATATGTGTGGCATGCGCAATTTTACTTGCTATTGTTTTACTTGCCTATTTTATGACCCGTCCGGTCTATGATAATCTGGTTTCTCTTTCCGGCGATGCGGCAGTTACTTATGACAAGGCTCTGCAGAGTGCGGGAATCGACTATAAAAAAGAATCAGAAGAAAACGGAAATATTATTTTTCAGGTGGAACATTCAAAATATGAGGATGCGGCCCTTCTGATGAGTGAAAACCAGATTACGGGAGATGAAATGACGTGGAAAGATGCCTTGGATTCTGATATGACAACTTCCTCGGATGAAAAGCAGACGAAAAAGACGCTGGCGCTACAGTCGATGATTCGCAAAGGGTTGTTGAATTTCGAAGGAGTCGGCGACGCCACAGTATACATCAACCGTCCGAAAGATGACGGCACGATTTTTAGTGAAAAACAGCCAACTTCCGTGAGCGCGGCTCTCAAAGTGACAGGAAAAAAAGCCATGGAGAGCGACAAAGCCAATGCTATCGCCTACTATTTGGCGAATGCAGTTGGCAATGCGGACACAAAGAACATTGTTATTACCGATACCGCCGGAAACCTTTTGTTTAATGGGAAAGAGGAAACCGGACTCGGAGGTACGATTAACACTACGTCTGAATTCAAAGAGAAATTAAAGCAGACATATGTAAAAAATGTTCAAGACTTATTAATCAAGTATGGGTTTGACGATGTGGAAATTTCCAACAGCAATATTGTGCTTGATATGGATAAAGTGAGCGAACTGAAAGAGACCTATACAACGAACGAGGGACAGGACCAGGGGTTGTATGGCAGTTCTTATGAATATAAATCGACAGGGAAATCAGCGGCCGGCGATGTGCCGGGGACAGATTCTAACGGCGATGTGACTGATTATGATATTCAGCCGGCGGGAGACAGCTCCAGCGAGACGATATTAAATAAATATGATTATCTGCCAAACAAAACAGTGGAAAATATCGAGCATGAAATTGGGGCGGTAAGACCGGAAGAATCTTCCATTGGAATTGTGCTCACCCGTTACAATGTCATTAAAGAAGAGACGCTGGATAATCAGGGGGCGCTGAACGATTTGACGTTTGACGAATATGTCGACGCAAACAGTGCGACGACGGAGCAGGAAGTTCCGGCTAATCTGGCGCAGCTTGTAGCGGCGGCGACCGGTATTGCGGAGAATAACATTCAAATCCGTGTCGTTCAAAAACCGGTTTTTGAGGCGGCAGAAGAGAGTTCCTTTGGTGACAATGTGACGAATTATCTTATGATAATTCTGACAGTGTTAATTGCCGGACTGCTTGTTTTTGTTATTATAAAGGGAACATCACCGGTAGAGGTGACGGAGATGGAGCCGGAATTGTCGGTAGAAGATTTGTTGGCGACGACACAGGAAGAATCTCGTTTGGATGAAATTGAATTGGATGATAAATCAGAAACTCGTATTTTGATAGAAAAATTCGTGGATGAAAATCCGGAAGCCGTTGCATCCTTATTGCGCAACTGGATTAACGAAGAATGGGGAGGTGTCTGAATGGCAGGAGGCGTTGCAGAATTAGATGGGATTCAGAAAGCAGCCGTTTTGCTCATTACATTAGGCCCGGAAACCGCATCGGAAGTATTTAAGCATCTTAAAGAAGATGAAATCGAGCAGTTGACATTGGAAATTGCCAATACAAGAAGCGTTACTCCGGCGCAAAAGGAAGCGGTGTTAAACGAGTTCTATGAAGTCTGTCTGGCACAGCAGTATATTGCCGAGGGCGGCATTGGCTATGCTAAAGATTTGCTGCAGAAAGCGTTGGGGAGCGACAAGGCGCAGGAAGTTCTTGGCAAGCTGACGGCATCTTTGCAGGTGCGTCCGTTTGAGTTTATCCGCAAGACCGAGGCGTCGCAGATTCTGAACTTTATACAGGATGAACATCCGCAGACGATTGCCCTCATTTTATCGTATTTGTCACCGCAGCAGGCGGCCGGCATTATTAGTTCGCTGACGCCGGATAAGCAGACGGATGTGGCGAAACGTATTGCGATGATGGACCGTACATCACCGGATGTCATCAAAGAAGTGGAAAATATTTTAGAGCAGAAGCTTGCTTCACTCGTGAGTCAGGATTACACAATTGTCGGCGGCGTCGATTCTGTTGTTGAGGTATTGAATACCGTTGACCGTGGTACTGAGAAACATATTATGGAAAATTTGGAAATCGAGGAACCGGAACTTGCCGACGAAATCCGCAAGAAGATGTTCGTCTTCGAGGATATTCTGCTGTTGGAGGACCGTTCCATCCAGCGTGTGCTGCGTGAAGTTGAGAACAGTGAATTGGCGGTAGCGCTTAAAAATGCAAACGAAGAAGTTCAAAATGTTGTCTTTAACAATATGTCCACCCGTCTGGTAGACATGATTAAAGAGGATATCGAATATATGGGACCGGTGCGTCTGAAGGATGTTGAGGAAGCACAGCAGAAGATTGTTAATATCATTCGTAAGCTGGAGGATTCCGGTGAAATTGTAATTTCCCGTGGCGGAGGTGACGAGATTATTGTCTAATCTAATCAAGTATCCTTTTGTAGATTTGCGGGGCAAGCAGACAAAAGTTATTGGCTATGAAAAAGAGGAAGAAAAATTTGTTCCTCTCGATAATAAGAAAAAAGTTCTTATGAAGACGTTGGACGAGGTGGAGCGTGAAAAGGAAGCGCTGGCTTTGCGGGCGTCGGAGAAAAAAAATGCGCAGGCCGATTTCGAAGCCGGAATGCCGGTGACTAATTTCGATGAAATTTTTGAGAAGAAAAGAGAAGAGGCGGAAAAAGAAGCCGGAGAAGTAGTGGCTGCGGCGAAAGCGGATGCGGAAACAATAATTCGCGAGGCGAAAGAGCAGGTAGACGAAATCCGTGAAGCCGCCCGTCAGGAGGGAATTGCCCTCGGGCGCGAAGAAGGTGTGGCGCAGGCGGCGGAAGAGATAGATGAGCTGAGGGAGCAGCTCACACAGCAAAAGGCGGCGCAGGAAAAAGAATACCGGCAGATGATAGAGGATACGGAGGGCCATTATGTGGAAATACTATGTGCCCTTTTGCGGAAACTTACAGGAATCATCGTTACGGACAAACAGGATATCATTCTTCATTTAATCCGCTGTGGGATTGCCGATATGAAAGCGGCTGAAAAATATATTATCCGTGTATCTCCGCAGGATTTACTTTTTGTGGAGGGCAATAAAGAAGACATTATGGATAAAACAGGAATTACCGGAATGTTAGAGGTGCAGGAGGAAAAGGGGCTTCTGGATGGCGAGTGTATCATTGAGACCGATACGCAGATGATTGATTGTGGTTTCCGAACTCAATTGGAAAATATGATTAGTACGCTCCGTATGCTTGCATAAAAGGGATTTGAAATCAGGAAGGTTGATAGGCGTGCAATTCATTAACTTTGATAAATATGAGACTTTAATTGAGAAGAGCTATGTCAGTCAATTAGGAAAAGTTGCCAAAGTAGTCGGGCTGACGATTGAGTCTATCGGGCCCGGTGCAAAATTGAATGATTTGTGTTTGATTAAATCAAACACTCGAACAGAACCCGTAAAAGCGGAAGTTGTCGGCTTTCGTGATGACAGGGTTCTTTTGATGCCATATGATGACGTAGAGGGCGTTGGGCCGGGAAGCTGGGTAGAAAACACAGGGAATCCGCTGCAGGTTGCCGTGAGCGACGATTTGCTCGGATGTACGTTAAACGGTGTAGGTGAGCCGATGACAGTTTCCAGTGTGGACATGAATTGCCCGAAATATTCGGTGGAAGCAACGCCGCCGGACCCGTTGAGCCGTGAGATAATTTCGGAAGTACTTCCGTTGGGTGTAAAAGCCGTCGATGGGATGATTACGGTAGGCAAGGGTCAGCGTATTGGCATCTTTGCCGGAAGCGGCGTCGGAAAAAGTACGCTGATGGGTATGTTTGCCCGAAACACGAAAGCGGATATTAACGTCATCGCCCTGATTGGCGAGCGTGGGCGTGAAGTGCGTGAATTTATAGAGAGAGACTTGGGGCCGGAGGGTATGAAGCGCTCCGTTGTCGTCGTGGCGACCTCGGATAAGCCGGCCTTAATACGAAATAAGGCGGCCAAAACAGCTACTGCGGTGGCGGAATATTTCCGCGACCAGGGAAAAGACGTTCTTTTGATGATGGATAATCTCACACGTTTTTCCATGGCGCAGAGAGAGATTGGCCTGGCTTCCGGAGAGCCTCCGGTTTCGCGCGGGTATCCGCCGAGCGTATATGCCGAGATGCCAAAACTTCTGGAACGCGCAGGAAATTCAGATAAAGGTTCGATTACCGGACTGTATGCGGTATTGGTTGATGGCGATGATTTCAATGAGCCGATTGCCGACACGGCGCGCGGTATTCTGGACGGACATATCGTACTTTCCCGCGGAATGGCGCAGAAGAACCACTATCCGGCCATTGACGTTCTCGCCAGTATTTCCCGTGTCATGAGCGCGGTTGCTTCACAGGAGCATAAGCGGTTGTCGGGAGAGATGAAAAAAATTCTCGCGACTTATCGGGATGCCGAGGATTTGATAAACATAGGCGCATACCGCGCAGGTTCCAATAAGGATATTGATTTTGCGATTGAGAAAATCAATGCGGTCAATACCTTCTTACAGCAGGGAACGGAAGAGAAATTTTTGTTTGACGATATACTTCAACTGATGGAACAGATTTTTTCAGGTGATGAGGCGAGTGAGGGGTAGTGACATATGGGACGATTTATTTTCTCTTTGCAAAACATTCTCAACATAAAAGAAAAGTTGGAAGAACAGGCAAAAAATGAATACAGTCAGGCCAATCTGCTTCTTCAGGAGGCGATTGCCAAACGGGAACAGTTAGAAGAACGGCTGGAAGAGGAAAAAAGGCGTCTTCAGGAAGATATATCCGATTCCTTAAATGTGAGGGAGATACGCGAAAGGGAAAATGCGGTGGAAATTTTCCGTATGTACGTGAGACAGCAGATACTCGTTGTCATGCAGCGGGAAAAGGAAGTCGAAGTGGCGAGGGAGCACTTAAATGAGGCTATGAAAGAGCGGAAGACATTTGAAAAACTTCGCGAACATGCCTTTGAGAAGTTCCGTCTGGAAGAAAATCTGCGCGAGCAGAAAGAAGTGGATGAGTTAGTAAGTTATCGTTACGGATTAGATAGCGATTGAGATTAAGAGAAAGGACGGGTGAACACCTATGGCAAAGAAAGACAAGGATAAGGAAAAGGAATTGAGCAATGACGAGAGTACCGGCGGCAAGATTGTGACGGTTCTTATTGTCTGCGCGATTATAATAATCTGGCTGGCTGTTTTCGGCGTGTTAATAAAGCTGGATGTCGGCAATTTTGGCAGCGAGGTTCTCTATCCTGCCTTAAAAGACGTACCGGTTGTAAACTGGATTCTTCCGGAACCGGCCGGAGCAAAAAAAGAAGAGCTGGAAGAATATGATAATCTGACGGAAGCAAATGCAAAAATCCGTGAATTGCAAAGCAGGCTGGCGGCCAATAACAGCGCCGACAGCGCTAACAACAGCGAGATTGAGCAATTAAAGGCCGAGCTGAGCCGCTATAAAAAATTTGATGAAGAGAAAAAGGCTTTTTCTGAACGCGTGAAAGAGTTTGACAAAAACGTAGTGTATAACGATAAGGCGCCGGACGCCGAAACATATAAGACATACTACGAGGAGATTAATCCGGACACGGCGGAAGAGATATACCGCGAAGTGTGTAAAGATTATGAGTATTCGCAGGAGATTAAAAATCAGGCGGAAATGTACGGGAAAATGGAGCCTGCAAACGCGGCGGCCGTGTTATCTGAAATGACGAACGACTTGAATTTAGTGGCAAAGATTCTCGGCAGCATGCAGTCCTCAAAGCGGGCGCTTATTATGAATAATATGGCGCCAAATATAGCGGCTCAGATTACGACAAAGATGACGTCCATGAAACAGTAGGCGGTGCCAAAACAGTTTTCTTTCTTTTTTTCCTAAAGAATTGTCTGTAATTGGTCGATAAACATTTCGTAGATGATTTCAAAGAAGAAAGGAGGGAAAGAGATGAAGACACAGGGGATATCGCTGATTACGTCAGGGAGCAGCGCAAAGATGTCCGGTAAAAGTACAAAAGTAAGTGATTCTGCATTTGACAGCTTTATGGACACACACGCCTCGAAAGTATCTGCGGCCGGTGCTTCAAAAGAAGCGTTGTCCGTATCGGATAAGGCGGATGTGGCGAATAATGAGCAGCTTACCGCCAAGAATGACATGGAGTCAAAGTGCCCGGATGCGAAAGCGGCGGGAGAGATGACAAAGAAGCCGCTGATGGCACAGGAAAGTGTCGTTTCAGAGACAGTGGAAGACGTTGATATGTCGGAAATGATGGCTCAGATGATGGCTATGCTGCAGGAATTTTTCGGACTATCCGACGAGGAACTCACCGATGTGATGCAGCAGTTGGGAATGCAGTTGCAGGATATGCTGTTTCAGGTACAGAACAATACAATTGTTTTGGCAGACACCGGTGCAATACAAAAATTTGTATTAGGTATCCACGGAATTGAAGATACAGCGGCAATTCTGACGAATGACACGCTGAATCAGGAAATCGGGCAGTTGACAGAAGAACTTACCAACATTCTGGCAGAGGGCTTCGGGGTAAAACCGGAACAAGTAGCCGATTTACCAAAAGACTTAATGCTTAACTTTGCGGAGCAGATGCAGCAGGCAGCGCAGTCGATAACAGAGCCGGAAGAAGTACCACAGGATGCAAAAGGTTTGGAGAGCATGCCGGTTATTGTGGAAGAAGAGCTGCAGCAGAATGAGGGAGGAGAAAGCGACTCTTTTGGTTATACGAAAGAGGGCATGACAAATTCTTCCGAAACTGTTTTACCGCCGACAGAACTCCATGAACAGGCAGCGGCAACGTTTACCGATAAACTGTCGCAGGCATTGGAAAAAGTGAGTAATGCCGAAGATTTGTCGGAATTGCAAACAATGACGCGGATTGTGGAACAGGTTGTGCGTCAGGTGAAAATACGTGTGATGCCGATGACGACAAGTATGGAGATGCAGTTGAATCCGGCAAATTTGGGACGAGTGAATTTGACCGTTGCAACAACAGGCGGCATAGCGACAGCGACGATGGTTGTTGAAAATCAAATGGCGAAAAATGCGTTGGAAAGCCAGATGATAACGCTAAAAGAAACATTTGCCGAACAGGGATTGAAAGTAGAAGAAGTGGAAGTTACGGTTGCTGAATTTGGTTTGAAGAAAGAAAATCAGGAGCAGCAGGAGACCGGTAAAGACAGAAAACAGAATCGAAGATTCCGTGCGGACGACGAACTATCGGAAGATGAGGACGCTGTGACCGAGACCAATATGACGGCATCGGACAGAAGAGACGCTAACAGTGTCGTAGACTACACGGCATAATAAAACAGAAAGGAAGTGAGAAGATGGCAGGAACCAGTAATGTGTCAGATTTGACAACGAACATAGAAGACATAGAAGCCGCACAGGAAGCGCAGAAAATAAAATACCGCGGCTCAAATAAATTAGGAAAAGAAGAATTTTTAAAACTGCTTGTTTGCCAGATGCAGAATCAGGACCCGCTGAACCCACAGAGCGATACGGAATTTGTTTCCCAGTTGGCACAGTTCTCCTCTTTGGAGCAGATGACAAACATGAATGCAACGATGAGCAATACTTCTGCTTACAGTCTGATTGGCAGGGAGGTAATCGTACAGAAAGCCGATGAGACCGGACAGTATAAGCAAACACGCGGCATAGTTGATTATGTTGGCTTCGAAAACGGTGAGGCAGTAATTTCCGTTGACGGTAAGAAATTCAGTATGGAAGACATTGTGAAAGTATTGGATACCGCTTATGCTGCCAAAGATTATCTGCCGAGTGTGGAAGAGCAGAAGTGTGTGTATGATTTGAGTAATCCGACACCGACGGAAGTTAAAATTAATCTGGGCAGTAACGGTTACGAGGCAAACAGTGTGGTAGTAGCCATCAATGGAGATTACATTGATAAGAAATATCTTACATTTGATGCGGAAAAGGGCATCCTGACAATTGCGCCGGACGCACTGAAGGATTTGGATACAGGCAGTTATTATCTGGGACTCTATTTCGACGACCCATACCAGACGTCCATTACGGATAAAGTAAACATTCAGATAATGAACAGCGGTTCAGGCGACAAAGGGGATACAGAGGGAGATACAGAGAGCGACACAGAAGGAAAGACGGAAGGAGAGACGGAAGAAAAAGACAAAGCTTGACAAGGAGGTCGGGACTATGAATGTAAATCAAACGTTTCCTTCGATTGAGCGAATCAGAGGTCAGATTTCAGCGCAGGACAACGTCCGCAAAGGAGAACAATGCGCACCGAAGACGACGCAGAGTTTTGACGAAATTCTTTTTTCCAAGCATGCCTCAAAAAGGCTGGAGACGCGTCAGATTGATATGACGCAGGAACAGCGTGACAGATTGAGGGACGCGACGCATCAGGCAAGAGAAAAGGGAATGAATGAGTCGCTTGTCATGGTAGACAATATGGCATTTATTGTCAACGTGAGAAACAATACGGTAATTACTGCGGTAAAGGATACAAATAGAGCGGTTTTTACAAATATTGACGGAGCAATTATTAATTAACTTGTAACAAATTAACGTGCTGGCCCTTAACAGGAAGCATGAGCGCCTTTGACTGCCGGATAAGGCGCGGGAATAAAAATATTGGAGGGTGATTCATTATGATGAGGTCATTGTATTCCGGAATTTCCGGATTGAGAGTACATCAGACAAAGATGGATGTAATTGGTAATAATATTTCAAATGTAAATACAGTGGGATTTCGCGGGAGCGCCGTAAACTTTACTGACGTATTTTATCAGACGACACAGAGCGCTACCGGCCCGAATGCGGCGACCGGAGCTGCCGGTACGAATGCCACACAGATTGGTCTCGGCGCCAATGTAGCGGCAATCGCTGTGGATTTGAGCGGAACCGGTTCTACCCAGCGTACAGACCGCGGAATGGACGTTATGATTAACGGAGACGCCTTTTTGATTGTGAGAAGCAATGGTAACGATTATTTTACTAAATCAGGCGCTTTAGATATCGATGCCAACGGTACGTTGTATTGTACGACAAACGGGGCGACTGTCCTTGGATGGGGAGTCGATGAAGATGGCGATATCAGAAAGGATAGTGTAAAGCCGTTGAAACTGATGGGCGGTGAACACGCTTATTCCGAGCCGAATGCGACGACGAGTGTTACCCTTTCCGGAAACGTAGACCAGAAAGATAAGCAGGTTGCCTTTAGTGAAGATGGCGTAGGGTATCCGATAGCCGTTGGTTTTTATGATAATTTAGGTAATTTATGTTGTGCCAAGCTTAGTATTATACAGACGGCCGTTGATTCGAACAATACTTATAGTGTCCGTGTGGATGATATTTTAGGGCCGGATAGTAAATCGTTATTAAAGCGGAAAGATGAAGCGACAGGCAATTATGTATCGACCGAACAGGTAATTAACTTTAACGGTTTAGACCTTGGCGGTACGAATTATACGGTAGATCCGAGCAGCGGCGCCATTACTTTTGCAGGCCCGCCAGAATGGCCGGTATTGACATTTGATTCCGTGACTGGTCACTTTACGAGCGTGAGCAGTGAAGATGGCAATATACTTAACTTAAATCTCAGCGCCGAGGGCGCTCCGTATCCGGTCAGCGGCGTTGATATTGATTTCTCGGATTTGACAATGTATGCGACCGGACAGACCTGTAAGGTAAAACCGAACCGTGGAGATAAAAATAACGAGGGCGGCGGAAATGCTGCCGGCAGCCTCAATGGTTTTGCCATCCAGACAGACGGAAAGATTTACGGTGTGTACAGCAATGGCGACAAAAAATTATTAGGACAGATTGCCGTGGCGACATTTGCCAATCCATCCGGTTTGGAGGCGGTAGGAAACAGCTTGTATGCTTCTACCCTGAACTCCGGTGATTTCGACGGTATCGGTATTGATATTTCAGAAGTCGGCAAATTCTCCGTCGGAGCATTGGAAATGTCAGACGTGGATTTGGCAACGGAATTTACAAATATGATTACGACACAGCGTGGTTTTCAGGCAAATTCCCGTGTCATCACGACCTCTGACTCAATGTTGGAAGAACTTGTTAATCTGAAACGATAATTGTAATCAAAGACAATAATATATGGGTGATTGCTTTTGCGGTCACCCTTTTCCCATGTGATTTCTTAGCCTGACGGCAGGGTTTACTTGCTGCTGTCAGGCTAAGAAAATGTGAACCGGGAGCGGCAGTAATTTGCAGTTTCCCGAACAAAAAAACGTTTGGAATGGAGAATTCTTATGATTGAAGTGACAAGATTAAACGGAGGTGTACTGACGGTTAATCACTATTTGATTGAGACGGTGGAGGAAACGCCGGATACGGTCATTACATTGACGACAGGGAAAAAATTAGTCGTAAAAGAGAGCAGGCTGGAGATTCACGAAAGAGTGAAATCGTATGAAAAGGAAGTCTTCTCTTCTTCTGCGGACATTTCAACAAAGAATTCAAAAAAAATGTAAAAGAAAGTAGACAAAAAGACAAAAATTTAGTAGAATTGTATGAGTAAGAATTATCTGAAACATATTGTAAGACATAAGGTGGTGTAAATTTGGATTTAGCTACATTAATAGGTATTTTCGGTTGTGCAGGCGCCGTTTTTTATGGTATTGTCTCTGGTGATCAGGGTATGGCTGCTCTTGGAAATTTCTGGGATCAGGCTTCTATATTGATTACGGTTATCGGCTCCTTTATGTGTTTGATGACTATGTCAGAGAGTATTGGTGATTTCGTCGGTTCCCTAAAGACGTTCCTGCTGACGACAAAAGTGATGGAGAGCAGCGAGGGAGAAACGATACATACCATTATAGATTTGGCGAATGTGGCCAGAAAAGAGGGGCTCCTCCAGTTAGAAGAAGCGGCGGGAGACATTAACGATGAGTTTCTGAAAAAAGGTATCATGCTTATTGTAGACGGTACGGACCAGGAGCTTGTGACAAGTATTCTGGAGACGGAGCTTGCCTACATAGAACAGCGACACAGTAAGAAAGTGGCCTTTTGGGACAATCTGGCTGCGATGGGACCTGCCTGGGGTATGATTGGTACGCTGATTGGATTGATTAACATGTTGAAACTGTTAGACGACCCGAGTACCATCGGTCCGAACATGGCGGTGGCCCTGATTACGACACTGTATGGTTCCCTGCTTGCCAACTGGATTGCCATTCCGGTGGCAACAAAGCTTCGCGCGAGAAACAGAAAAGAAATTATGTTAAAAGAAGTTGTCTGCGAGGGAATCCTTTCGATACAGGCGGGAGAAAATCCTCGTGTTATTGAAGAAAAGCTGAAGTCTTTCCTTGCGCCTAGTGCCCGTAATGAAGTGCTTGGTGGAAACGAGCAAGGTGGTGACGCTTAATGGCAAGAAAGAAACAGGAAGAAGAAAAAGGTGTTGAAGCAGGATGGATGAATACCTTTGCCGATTTGATGAACCTGCTCCTTTGTTTTTTCGTTCTTTTGTTTTCGATGTCTACGGTAGACGCTGATAAGTACGAGCAGTTAGTTACTTCCATGACGGAAAGTATAAATATTTTTGATAAGGGAGGTTCTTCCATCGGAGAGGGCGCTTTTGTCTCCAGTGGAACCGACCAGTTGATTTCCGTGGAACAATATTTTAACGAGTATGAGAATCCGGGCGAAAGTACGGAAGTCAAAGAAGATGAGTCTAAAAGAACGGACGTTGACGGCAATCCGCAGCCGAATGATTCGCCGGACGAGGATCCCTCGAATGCAGAAAAGCAGTATCAGGCGAAAAAGGCGGCCGAACAAAAGGCAAAAGCGGATGAATTATATGGACGTGTGAATGATGATGCCAATCGGCAGAATGTTGAAGACAAAATCAACATAAACATTGATAAAGACAATCAATATGTACAGATTTCTTTAAATGGCGCCCTGCTGTTTGATACCGGAGAGGTGGACATTAAGAAGAGCGTAATCCCTCTTATGAGCAAAGTGGGTGATATTTTGAAACAGTATTCCACTCACCGCATTAAGATTGAGGGACACACGGATAATGTACCGATTTCCGGCAGATACAGGAATAATATGCTGTTGTCGACGGCTCGTGCCAATTCGGTATTTGAATATTTAAAAGATGTAAAAAAGATTTCTCCTAAATCAATGGAGACTTCCGGATTTGGCGAATACAAACCGGTAGCGTCTAATAAGACGGCAAAAGGGCGTGCTCAAAACCGTCGTGTGGAAATAAAAATTTATACGGACAAGTAAGGAAATCAGGAGGGAATATCAATGAAAAAAAATATACTTACAATTATTATCATGGCGGCAACGCTTATTAATGTTGTGCTGTCGGTTGTATTGGTATTTGCCGTAATGCCGGCGATGAATAAGACGAGCGCCTTAGTTGACAAAGTGTCTTCCGTCATTGATTTGGAGATTGAAGACCCCAATGCGGAAGAAGAAGAGTACACGATGTCGGATTTGAAGACATATTTGAAAAAATATGACACTACCGTCAATATCAATCTGAAAAAAGATTCCGGTGACGATACGAATCACTACGTGCAGTTAAACGGCTGGGTGCTTTCCTTTAACAGCAATGCAGATGATTACGACACGGTAAACGAACTTGTTCAGACGAACGACGTATATGTGGATGATATTGTAAAAGAGACGATTGGAAGTTTTACTGTTTCTACGATTGATGTCGCCAAAGTAAAGACAGAGATTATTAAGAAGATTCAGGAAAAATATAACACAAAGGCAATTGTTTCGATTTCATTGACCGACTTCCTGAAAGTTTGATGTTAATGGCATTGCAAAAAAAGTACTTTATGTTATCTGATAAATATGTTATGATAAGAAAAGATGTAATTATCTGAAGCTAGATGAGTGAGGTGAGAATGTATGGGCGACGTGTTATCGCAAAATGAGATAGACAATTTGTTGTCTGCCTTGAATAGCGGTGAATTTGACCCCAACGACGCTGGCGAAGTGGAAGAGAAGCAGGTTAAGGATTATGATTTTGCCAGACCGTCCAAATTCTCAAAAGAACATTTGCGTACGCTGGTATTTATTTCCGAACATTATGCCAGATTGCTTTCGACCAATCTTCCTGTATATCTGAGAAAGAATGTGCAAGTGGAAGTAATGCATTCGGAGGCGGCTACTTATCAGGAGTTTTCGAACTCATTATCCAATCCGGTTTTGTTAGGCGTCGTCAATTTCGCACCGTTAGAGGGAAATGTGATTTTGGAGCTTGCTACCGGGCTCGGGTATGCGATTGTAGACCGTATGCTCGGCGGCGATGGACAGCCGTTGAGCAAGAGCAGGGAATTTACGGAAATCGAATTAACTATTATCGAACGGATTATGGTTATTTGTACGAACCTGCTTGTGGAGCCATGGCAGAGTGTACAGTTGTTGGAGCCGACGCTTGAGAGAATTGAAACAAATTCCCAGTTTGCCCAGTTTGTAACGCCGAATGAGATGACTTCGATTATCACGATGAATATTAAAATTGGTGAAGTCGAGGGTCTGATGAATATTTGTATTCCATTTGCTGTGCTGGAACCGGTTATTGATAAAGTAAATACGAAATATTGGTATTCTACGACGACGGAGACGGAAGAAGGAGCTTACCGCGAGTTTCTCGAAGAGACATTGCAGCGTGCCAGAATTCCGGTGCGGGCTATTATGGGGCGGAGCGCCATTTCTGTCAATGATTTTATACACCTGAAGCCGGGGGATGTCATTAAGGTAGACACGGGAATTGAAGATGAATTGGATGTTTATGTTGGAAATATTAAGAAATTTTCTGCTATACCGGGGGCCTACGAGGACTCCTATGCAGTCAAAATAAAAACAATCTATAGAGAGGAGTAATGCAATGGACGGAATGTTATCGCAGGAAGAAATCAATGCGTTGTTGGGCGGAATGGATACAGACGCCGCACCTGAAGAAGAGACAACAACCGAGGATGCGCAATCTTCCGTTGCTGTTTCAGGTTCCGAAATGCTGACTCCGGAAGAGACAGATGGACTAGGAGAAATTGCGAATATAAGTATGGGGACAGCGGCTACTACGTTGTCGATACTTGTGAACAACCGAGTGGATATTACCACACCCTCCGTTGCCTATACAACGATGGAGGAGTTAGCCGAGAAAAAAGGTGCTCCCGTTGTATTTATTTATATTTCTTATCGTGCCGGTCTTCAAGGAAATAACGTTCTGATTTTAAAAGAGAGGGACGTAAAAGTAATTACCGACTTGATGATGGGTGGAGATGGAACAAATATTGAAACTGAATTGAACGATCTTCATCTGAGCGCTATATGCGAAGCGATGAATCAGATGATGGGGTCAGCGGCCACGTCAATGTCATCCATGATTAACGAGATGGTTGATATCAGTCCTCCTACGGCGACGCGTATTGATTTCGGCGATGGGTTGGAAAATGCAGGTCTTATGGATATGGCGGGCCAGACTTTTGTGGAAGTTTCATTTAGGATGGAAATTGGTGATTTGGTAGACAGTGAGATTATGCAGTTATATCCGATTGAGTTTGCCAGAATGGTATATCACCAGTTTATGAGTGTGACACAGGGAGGAGCGCCGGAACAGGAAGCACAGGCAGCTCCGGAACCAGCACCAGCTCCGACACCGGCGCCACAGCCGATGCCGCAGCAGCCGGTAGAAGCACAGCCGGCGCCACAGATGCAGGCAGGAATGCAGCAACAACCGATGGCAGCAGCGCAGCCTATGTATGCGATGCCGCCGCAGGATATCAATATACAACCGGCACAATTTCAAAACTTTAATCAAATGCCGAACTTAGACGGTATTGCACCGGAAAATATTGATTTGATTATGGATGTTCCGCTCGAAGTAACAGTTGAGCTGGGAAGAACAAGCAAATCAATAAAAGATATTTTGGATTTCTCTCCGGGTACAATTATCGAATTGGATAAGTTGGCAGGTGAGCCGATTGATGTTCTGGTAAACGGTAAGTTCGTTGCAAAAGGTGAAGTTGTTGTAATTGAAGAAAGTTTCGGTATTCGTGTTACCGAGATTATAAAAGATTAAAAATGGAGGAGAATAACAATGGCAAAGAGTGTTTTAATATGTGATGATGCGGCTTTTATGAGAGTCATGATTAAAGATATTTTGACAAAAAACGGTTACGAGGTAGCTGGAGAAGCCGAAAATGGTGTCAAAGCAGTAGAAAAATACAATGAGACAAAACCTGACCTTGTTATGATGGATATTACCATGCCGGAGATGGATGGTATTCAGGCTCTCAAAAAAATTCGGGAATCCGATGCCGGAGCAACGGTTATTATGTGTTCCGCAATGGGTCAGCAGGCAATGGTTATCGAATCAATTCAGTCCGGCGCCAAGGATTTCATTGTAAAACCTTTTCAGGCTGACCGTGTTTTGGAAGCTGTGAAAAAGGCTGTTGGTTAATTATGACATGGAGCAGTTTCGGGCAACTGTTAGTGCTTGTTTTCATATTCATTATTGTACTGGCGGTCACTTATTATTTTACTAAGTGGGTTGCTAAGTCGGGAATGGTGCAGTCACAGTCAGCGAATATAAAAGTTGTGGAGACTTTTAAAATTGCAGCCGGTAAGTATATTCAGATTATCCAATTGGGAAATAAGTATTATGCAATCGGAGTGACGAAAGACACCATTACCTTTCTGACGTCATTAGAGGGAGACCAATTAGATTTGGAGCCGAGTGGTGTTTCACGTCAAAAGGTTTCCTTCCGGGACTTGTTAGAGCGAATGTATCAAAATAAAAAATGAGCCGCATGATAAATAGAAAAAGAAAAGGTTGGTATTTATGAAAAAACAGGAAAGGGCACGTCAGATTTCGATTGGAATGATTGTTCTGTTTGCGCTACTGTGTATATTAACCTTTTTTTGTGCTACAAAGGTTTATGTGCAGGCAAAGCCGGTGCCTTCGAGCGCCGATACGAATGAGAGGTCCGGAAGTTCGAGAGGGGAAGTACAGGACCCGGATTCTCCACAGGATTTCCAATTTAATATTACGTCTAACGCAGGCAGTTCGAGTTTATCGGCAAGTATGCGGATGCTGCTTGTTTTAACGTTATTGTCGCTGGCGCCATTCCTGCTTATTATGGTGACGTCTTTTGCGAGAATTATTGTAGTGCTGCATTTTTTGCGTTCGGCGTTAGGTACACAGTCGTCGCCGCCTAATCAGGTATTGGTAGGTTTGGCGCTTTTTCTTACATTGTTTATTATGAGTCCGGTAATCGCGCAGGTAAATTCCGAGTGTATCCAGCCTTTTGACAAAGGGCAGATGACACAGGAAGAGGCTTTGAATGCCGGTTTGAAGCCGATTCGTAGATTCATGTTTGAGCAGACAAGCAGGAAAGATATCCGGCTGTTTTTACAGATTCAGAAAAAGACGGATAATGTCTCGGTAGATAAGGAAGAAGAAATTCCGACGCTTGTCTTAATACCGGCTTTTATGATTAGTGAATTGAGGACCGCATTTATTATCGGTTTCTTATTATATTTACCATTTATAGTTATTGACATGGTGGTAGCGTCAACTCTGATGTCTATGGGTATGATGATGCTTCCTCCGACGACAATTTCCATGCCGTTTAAGATTCTGCTATTTGTACTGGCAGATGGATGGAACTTGGTAATTGGACAAGTCGTTAAAACCTTTTACTGACGGGAGGCAATGGAATGACAGATGCAGATGTATTAGATATTACCATTGATATGATTTGGTGTATTATAAAATGTGCCGCGCCGTTATTGTTAGTATCGTTGATTGTTGGTCTGGCTGTCAGTATATTTCAGACAATAACATCAATACAGGAACAGACGCTCACTTTTGTTCCTAAATTATTGGCTATTTTTATTACTTTAATGCTTTGCGGCGGTTGGATTATGGATAACTGCGTAGATTTTTTGGTAGATTTATCCAATAAGTTTGCTGTTTTTGCTGGAGGCTGAAAATGACGTTTACGGTAGAAAATTTAGAATTTTATCTTCTCGTTCTCGTCCGTGTGTCCGCTTTAGTTATGACAGCGCCGTTTTTTAGTTATAATTCTGTTCCGGTGCGGGTGCGGGCGGCCATGAGTGTGTTTCTTTCGCTTGTGCTAATTCCGATAATTCCGGTTATTGATTTAAACTACGCCGGTGTCGTGGGGTATTCGGTGCTGATATTAAAAGAGACGCTGATTGGCTTTACGCTTGGCTTCATGTGCAATATGTGTTTTTTCATCGTCAGTTTTTCCGGACAGCTTATGGATATGGAAATGGGACTGTCGATGGCGAGTATGTTCGACCCCATGACCAATACGCAGATTTCCGTGACCGGTAATATTTATAACTATTTGCTTATGCTGATGATGGTAGTGACAAATATGCACTACTATATTGTACGGGCCATTGCGGACTCGTTTACTTATTTTAATATCGGGAAAGCGATTTTTCCAATCGCAGACATAAAAAATCTTGTGGTGGATTTTATCGGCAGCTATTTCATTATTGGCTTTCGCATTATTTTGCCGGTATTCTGCTGTATGCTGTTAATCAATGTTGTTCTTGGCGTGCTTGCCAAAGCGGCGCCGCAGATGAATATGTTTGTCGTGGGTTTGCAGATAAAAGTTTTAGTAGGACTGATTGTATTAGTATTAATATTACAAAGTTTTCCGATGGTGGCAGATTATATATTTGATGAAATGAAAGAAGTTATTACCAATGTAATTCACGTTTTTACGCCATAGCAGACGGAATAATGGAAAAATAGTTGGGAAATGGGGATTTCTATGATTCTGGAATATAATCTTCAGTTTTTTGCGAAAGATGGTAACGGAGGGGAAAAAACAGAACCGGCGACGCCAAAGAAATTAGAAAAAGCGAGAGATGAAGGGCAGGCGGCGAAAAGTCAGGATTTGAATACGGCTGTGTTACTATTTGTTCTCTTTTCATGTTTGCGTTTTTTTGGCGGTTTTATGATGGAGCGCATCAACAACGTATTTCTCTTTTTCTACAATTCCATTAGCGGATATGCAGGAGAGGATTTTTCGGTTGTTCGGGTGACGGGATTGCTGCAGTTTGGAATGAAAGAAATCCTGATGGTTATTTTACCAATTATTATTTTGGCAGTAATTGCTGCTTTTATTGTCAATGTCGTTCAGGTAAAATGGAAAGTGACGTTTAAGCCGTTAAGGCCGAAACCGTCCAAATTAAATCCTGTTAGCGGCTTTAAAAGATTTTTTTCAAAAGACAAATTAGTGGAAATGATTAAGGCAATCGTAAAAGTTGCCATTTTGTTTTATGTTGTCTATTCTTCCCTGAAAGAAGAATGGGGCCTTGTTATTAATATTTATCAGTTGGATTTATGGCCTGCAATTTCTTTGATTGTAGATACTGTGCTTATGACTTCCTTTAAAATCAGCGCCGTCTTTCTTGTTATTGCCTTTGCCGATTGGAAGTATCAGAAACATAAGTTTAAAACTGATATGAAGATGACGAAACAGGAAGTGAAAGATGAGTACAAAAACGCGGAAGGAAATCCGCAGGTAAAAGGTAAGATAAGACGGAAGATGCAGGAAGCATCCAGACGGAGAATGATGCAGCAATTGCCGGAAGCGGACGTGGTAATTACGAATCCGACCCATCTGGCGGTTGCGTTAAAATATGATAAGACAGAAGCCGAGGCGCCGGTTGTAATTGCCAAAGGCGCCGATTATGTGGCTGCCCGCATTCGGGAGACGGCAAGGGAAAACCACATTGAAATTGTGGAAAACAAACCGCTGGCGAGAATGCTCTACCACAATGTGGAGATAGGGGAGCAGATACCGCCGGAGCTGTATCAGATGGTAGCCGAGATTTTGGCTTATGTGTATGGTTTACAGGGAAAAGTCAGTTGACTTTGTATTGATATAACGGAGATTGTAAACAGGATTTACAGTTGTCCGCATAAGAGGAAACAGGAAAGGAGAGAATGTCATGCAGAAAGCAGATTTAGCGCTTGGCGCTTTTATCTTAATACCGATTTTATGCCTGATTATTCCGGTACCGCTTTTTCTGTTGGATTTATTTTTTGCTTTAAATATTGCGTTGGCGATGATTATTCTTTTTAATGCTCTGTTCTCGAAAGAGCCGCTCGATATGTCGAGTTTTCCGACGCTGCTGCTTTTGACGACGCTGTTCCGTCTGTCCTTAAATGTCAGTTCCACGAGAAATATTCTGTTATACGGAGAGGCCGGTAACGTTGTCAGTACGTTCGGTAATTTTGTCGGCGGCGGTAACTTAATCGTCGGCGGGATTGTGTTTTTTGTATTGGTTATCATGCAGTTAGTCGTAATCAATAAAGGTTCGGAGCGTGTATCAGAAGTAACGGCGCGTTTTACTCTGGACGCCATGCCCGGTAAACAGATGGCGATTGACGCCGATTTGAATACCGGAGCAATTACCGATGAAGAAGCGAAAGAGCGACGGGAAAAAATCCAACAGGAATCCGCATTTTTCGGTTCCATGGATGGTGCGACAAAGTATGTAAAGGGAGACGCCACGGCGGGTTTGATTATTACCGTATTGAACTTTGTCGGTGGAATTGCCATCGGCGTGTTGATGAATGGCGAAGATTTTAGTACGGCAATCAGCCGTTATTCTATTTTGACGATTGGTGACGGTCTGACAAGTCAGATTCCGTCTCTTATGATATCGCTATCTACCGGTATTCTTGTGACCAAAGGCTCAAAAGAAGCCGATATTGGAAATATATTGCAGAAACAGTTGTTTTCGATTCCGAAGGTTATGAATATCGTCGGTGCGGCGTTGATTGGTTTGGGAATCTTTACGCCATTGAATATGCTCATTTTCTGTGCATACGGCATTTTATTTATTATTTGTGCCCGTATGATGTCCAATGAACTGGAAATGGCGGAAGTAGAAGATGCGGTAGCGGAAGAGGAAGAATCGGCGGAAGAGATTCGACGGCCGGAAAATGTCAATTCTCTATTGCAGGTCGATTCGATTGAGTTGGAATTTGGTTATGGCGTCATTCCACTTGCGGACGTCAATCAGGGCGGCGACCTTCTCGACCGTGTCGTTATGATTCGACGCCAGATTGCTTTGGAATTAGGATGTGTCGTGCCGATGATTCGTCTGCGCGATAACATTCAGTTGAATCCGAATCAGTACTTAATCAAAATTAAAGGTGTTCCGGTCAGTGAGGGTGAGATTTTATTTGACCATTACATGGCAATGAATCCGGGATATGTGGAGGAAGAGATATCCGGTATTCCGACCTTTGAGCCGTCGTATCATCTGCCGGCGATATGGATTACGGAAAGCCAGCGTGAGCGCGCGGAGTCGCTGGGGTATACGGTAGTTGACCCGCCGTCGATTATTGCCACGCACCTGATGGAGATTATCCGTTCTCATTTGGACGAACTTCTTACCCGTCAGGATGTCCAGAATCTTATCGAGAATGTCAAAGAGGCAAACGAAACGCTTGTTTCCGAACTTGTACCAAAGCTTCTTAATGTCGGTGAAATCCAGAAAGTATTGCAGAATTTGCTGGCGGAGGGAATTTCCATTCGCGATTTGGTTACTATTTTTGAGACACTGGCTGATTATGCGCCGGCAACGCACGACACGGATATTTTGACAGAGTATGTAAGGCAAAATCTGAAGCGGGCGATTTCGAATCAATATTTCAATAACAATGAGACTACGAGTGTTGTAACACTGGACCCGACTGTGGAACAGCAGATTATGGACTCTGTAAAACAGACAGAGCAGGGCTCCTATCTGGCGTTGGACCCGGATTATACACAGAAGCTAATGAAATCTTTACATGAAGAGACCAATAAGCTGGAAGAATTAGGGCGTACGCCGATTTTGATTACTTCGCCGATTGTGCGGATGTATTTGAAAAAGCTGACGGCAGAACAATTCCGAAGTTTGCAGGTTTTATCATATAATGAAATTGACTCCGATGTGGAATTACAATCAGTTGGGATGGTGACGGTTGAATGATTATTAAAAAATTTTTGGCGAAGACGGAAACAGAAGCGATTGAAATGGCAAAACAGGAGTTAGGTAATGCCGCTATTGTAATGAACATAAAGAAAGTAAGGCCGAAAGGATTGGCAAAATTGTTCATTCACGGGAAAGTAGAGGTGACGGCGGCTTTAGACGAAGCGCCTGTCCAGACAGAAAAAGTTTCGGAGTCTGCTGCTTCTGATGTCAGCCGCCCGAAGCCGTCGAAAGAGCCGGAGCTAGATGTGGCAAAAAATATTGGGGAAGAGGACAGTCTGGAAGAACGTCTGACAAGATTGCAGGCATTATTGGAAAGGCAGATGTCAGAGAAAAAAGAAGAGGAAAAGAGTGGGGAGACGATAGCGAATCAGGAGCAAAAGACGGAGGAGACAACAGAGATAGAAGAAGCAGCTCCGGTTGATGAGGAAAAAGAAAAAGAAATCGAATACGCAAAAAACTGCAAAGAACTAATTTACCAGCAGATGCTTGCCAATGAAGTAGATAAGGAAATCGCAGATTCGATTATGGAGGAAGTAAACCGTTCGCTTCCGGAAGACGCTTTGTTGGACCAAATACTGGCGAATATTTACCAAAAAATAATATTGATGCTTGGCCAGCCGTATCTAATTGACGCAAAACCCAAAGATAAGACAATATTTATATTCTTTTTAGGCTCCACGGGTGTTGGAAAGACGACGACGATTGCCAAGATTGCCTCAAAACTGAAATTAGAGGAAAAGGCTAATATTGTTCTTCTTACGGCAGATACTTATCGCATCGCGGCGGTAGAGCAGTTGAAGACATATGCCAATATCTTGTCGGTGCCGCTTAAAGTAATTTACAGTCCGAAAGAGTTGGAGGAGTCGATGGATGAATTATCCCAATACGATATCTGCCTCGTTGATACTGCCGGACGTTCCCACAGGGATAAGGAGCAGATGGATGATATCCGTGAATTGATGGAACAGATTCCGATTGCGGAGCGGCAGATATATCTGGTGTTAAATGCCGGGACAAAATATAGTGATTTGCAGGAAATTGCATCGACATATTCTTCTTTTACGGATTACAGTATTATTTTCACAAAGTTAGATGAGACATCTTCAGCGGGGGCTATGCTCAATATGAAAATGAAGACGAAGTGTCCGCTTTCGTATGTGACATGGGGACAGAATGTGCCGGATGACATTGGAGAAATCGACCCGCAAAAGGTGGCTAAACAGTTGTTAGGCGGTAATCGGGTGAATTAGTGTACAGTGATTTGGAAAGGCAGGTGTACCATGGATCAGGCAGAGAAATTGAGAAATATTATAAAGAAGCAGGAGCTTGAAGCTGCTGCAAATAAAAATAACGCCCGTGTCATCACTGTCACCTCAGGAAAAGGGGGAGTTGGAAAGACAAGTATATCGGTTAATCTGGCGATTCAGCTCCAGCGCATGGGGAAAAAAGTGATTGTTTTGGATGCCGATTTTGGCTTGGCGAATATCGAAATTATGTTGGGGGTACGCCCTCAATATAATTTATCGGATTTAATGTTCCGGGGAAAAGATATCAAAGATATTATTACATATGGACCGGAGGGCATCGGTTTTATTTCCGGTGGTTCCGGCATTAAGGAAATGGCGAATCTGACAAGGGAGCAGGTTTTTCAGTTAATCAACAAGATGTACGACTTAGACCGTCTGGCGGATTTCATTATTGTTGATACGGGAGCGGGAATTAGCGATTCTGTTCTGGAATTTGTGGCGGCCAGCGCCGAGGTATTGTTAGTTGTCACACCGGAGCCGACGTCCATCACCGACGCCTATGCGCTTCTCAAATCAATGAATGCCAGTTCTTCTTATAAACCGGGCAAAACGTCGGTGAAGATGGTTGCCAATCAGGTGCGGAACAGCAGGGATGCGGATAAGTTATTTGACAAGTTAGGAGTTGTAGTTAATAAATTTTTGAATATAGAGATAGAATATATGGGGGGCGTTCCCTATGACACCAATATGCAAAGGGCTGTCGTAAGGCAGGAACCACTCTCAATGACAACTCCGAATTCGGCGGCGGCAAAGTTTATTCAAAAGATGGCGCATATGTTCGAAGATGAGGAAAAGGAAAGCGAGCACGTTTTCGGTATTATGCAGTTGTTTTCCAATGTGATACGAATGAAATTTAAACGTTAGCGGGAAAGCAGACAGAGGAACGGAGGTTGTTATGAAAGTAGCATTTGAGATTGGAGACCGGATAGAGCTCACACATAGCAAGAGCGCGACAGGTCAGAAATTGTCGGAGCGCAAATTCGGGAGTCAGCTTCTTGATTTTGATGGCGTGCGGACTGCCAAAATAGCGATGCCGATACTGGAGAGCAGGGTGATTCCTCTTGAGGTAGGGGATGACTATGAGATGTGCTTTTTTACCAATTCGGGTTTATATCAGTGCAGAGCAAGAATCCGTAAACGTTATTCTGAGAGTAAAATGCATGTGATGGAAGTTTTGTTTTTAACTGAACTGACGAAATATCAACGGCGTAAGTTTTACCGCTTAGATTGTATGTTTCCTGTTAAATACAGGCTTCTTTCTGACATGGAGCTGCAGCTTCGGGAGCGCATACAGGCGGATAATTGGGAAACAGAAGAGGAGAAAGACCAATGTATGGCTGCTCTTGAAGAAATTCCCAAAGACTGGAAAGAGGGAACGATTTCTGACCTCAGCGGCGGCGGCTTACGGTTTCACGGTAAGGACCAACTGGAACGGGGAGCCGTTGTCGAAGTGATGCTTCCTCTTTCTCTCAAAAGCGGTATTGTGCCTCTCACTTTTTTTGCGCGGGTGATTGCCTGTATGAATTATGAGGGAAGCCGGATTGCCTTTGAAGTGCGCGGCGAGTTTATCAATATAGAAGATGCAGAGCGGGAGATTGTTGTCAAATATGTTTTTGAAGAGCAGAGAAGAAGGTTGAGGAAGGAGTGGTAACTCCATGGAAAAAAAAGTATTAGTAATAGATGACTCTGCACTTATGAGAAGAGTATTATCTGATATAATTAATAAAGATAAGCTGCTGACAGCCGGCAAAGCCGCTGAAAATGGAAAAGAAGCGCTGGAAATGATTTTACAGGGAGAGAAGTTTGACATTCTGTTGGTAGATATCAATATGCCGAAGATGAATGGCGTTCAGTTTCTGAAAGAGCTTAACAAGTACCGCATACATATTCCGGTGTTGATTGTCAGTTCTATTGCCAGTGAAAGTGCAAATGAGACAATCGAGGCATTGGCGTTAGGCGCTTTTGATTTTGTAAAGAAGCCGAATGGCAGCGTCGGATACGAAATGGAAGATTTTCGCAGACAGTTGTTGCTGCGCATATATCTGGCATGCGGATTACGTGTGGACTCTGCGGAGGAGAGCAAAGAAGAAGTCCGGAGCCATCTGCCGCGGAAACGCATTAAGAGAGCGAAAGGACACGACAGAACGCTTGTCCTGATTGCCTCTTCCACCGGCGGGCCCCGTGCCCTGCAATCGGTACTCCCGTATTTTCCCATGGATTTTCCCTATCCGATTGTCGTGATTCAGCATATGCCGGCCGGTTTTACGGATTCTCTTGCCAAGCGGCTGGACGTAATGAGTCCGCTGCATGTCAAAGAAGCAGAAGACGGTGAGATTATTCAGGCCGGAAACGTGTATATTGCGCAGGGAGGAAAGCAGTGTGAGCTAATCGAGAGAGGCAAAGGGACTTTCGTTCTGTCAGAGACGGATAAGCCCGCCAGAGGCGGACTGCGGCCATGTGCTGATATCTTTCTGGAATCTCTGCCGGATACCTCTCTGGAGCGGTGCGTGTGCGGGGTTCTGACCGGTATGGGAGCGGACGGATGCAAAGGACTTCAATATGCAAAGCAGTATAAAGAAATTAAAGTGGTGGCGCAGAATGAGGAAACTTGTGTGGTATATGGAATGCCTCGCGCAGTAGCTAAGGCAGGTATAGTAAATGAAGTTGTTCCACTGGATGAGGTGGCCAACGCCATGATAAAACAATTAGGAGTGTGAGAAGATGGATACAAGCCAATATCTTGATTTATTTATTGATGAGACAAAAGAACATCTGCAAAGTCTGAATGAGCACGTGTTAGTGTTGGAAAAAGAGCCGGATAACGCAGATACCATTAACGAGATTTTCCGAGCTGCCCATACGCTGAAAGGAATGTCGGGGACGATGGGCTTCAGCCGTATGCAGCGGCTGACTCACGATTTGGAAAATGTGTTTTCTGAGATTCGCAACGGCAATATGACGGCGAGTGAAAAGTTAATCGACGTGCTGTTCCGCGGTCTGGATGCGTTAGAGTCCTATTTGGAAGTAATTTCCACGGAGGGAAATGAGGGAACCGAAGACAATGAAGATATCATTGAGGATTTGAACGGATTGTTAAAGGGGCAGAAAAGCACAGAGCCGGAACAACAAAAAGAAGAGGCGGCAGGAAGTGCAAAGGAAGAGGAGAAAACACTGACCGACGAAGAGAAATGTAAGTTCCGTCAGATTACGATTTCCGAATCGGAAGTGCGGGGGATACAGTCGGCCAGAGAAGAGGGAAAAAATATCTATGGCATTACCGTATATTTGCAGGAAAGCTGTATTTTAAAATCGGCGCGTGCTTTTCTGGTATTTAAGTCGGTAGAAAATAAAGGCGAGCTTGTCAAATCCGTGCCGACGACGGAGCAGATAGAAGACGAAGAGTTTGAGTTTGATTTCAGTTGGATTTTGGCTTCCTCGGATACGAAAGAAAACATAAAGCAGTTGATTTGCAGCGTATCGGAGATTGCCGATGTTTACATAGATGATTTTGAAGTTCCGGAAATCAAACAAGAGGAACAACCGGAGGATACGGCGGAAAAGACAGTGGAGAAGCCGGAGAAAAAGGTGGAGGAAGTACAGGAAAAACCGAAGAAAGCAGCCAAAGGCAAAGTGGGAAGCCGCTCAGTTCGTGTCGACATCGACAAATTGGACATTCTTATGAATCTGGTGAGCGAGTTGATTATTGCCAAAAATGGTCTCGTTTCTGTCAGCGCTGGCGATATGCTTGTACAGCCGGAGAACAACCAGACATTCCACGAGCAGATTGAATATCTGGAGCGTGTTACGACAAATCTGCACGAGTCCGTTATGAAAGTCCGCATGGTGCCAATCGACAGCGTAGTCAATCGTTTTCCTCGTATGATACGTGATTTGAACCGTAAACTGGATAAAAAGATGGAATTGTATATGAGCGGTGAAGAGACGGAGCTTGACCGTACCGTTATTGATGAAATTGGCGACCCGCTCATGCATTTGCTCCGCAACTCGGCCGACCATGGTCTGGAGAGCAATGAAGAACGTATCCGCCTTGGCAAGCCGGAAGTCGGCTCCATTTTTCTGGATGCCTATCAGGATGGTAACAATGTCGTAATTGAAGTGCGTGACGACGGCGCCGGCATTGATGTAGATAAAGTTCGTAAAAAGGCGATTGATAAGGGAACGATTACGGAAAAACAGGCAGAGACGATGAAAGATAAAGACTTTATTGATTTGCTCTTTCAGCCTAGTTTTTCAACGGCTGACCAGATTACGGACGTATCCGGCCGCGGCGTCGGTCTGGATGTTGTCAAGACGAAAATCGAAGCTTTAGGAGGAAATATCAGCGCCAAGACGATAGCGGGAGAGGGAAGTACATTTACCATCCAGCTGCCGTTGACGCTGGCGATTATTCAGGCGCTCATGGTTGAAGTGGGTGAGGAGAAATATGCGATTCCACTTGGCAGTATTAATGGTATTGAAGATATTGGAAAAGATGAAATCAGTTTTGTGCAGTCAAAAGAAGTTATTAATCTTCGCGGGCATGTCATTCCTATTTTGCGTCTGCAGCAGCTTTTGGATATTCCGGAGCCGGAAGTTGAGCCGGAGAATCTGCTTGTAGTAATTATGCAGAAAGGCGACCAGCAGGTCGGTCTAATTATTGATAACCTGATTGGCCAGCAGGAGACGGTAATTAAATCATTGGGACGGTATATAACCAATGATAAATTGTTTAGTGGTGCGACGATATTGGGAGATGGCGAAGTTGCTTTAATCCTTGATACCAATACATTGATTTAGGAGGTGCTGACATGGAAGAGTATATGACAGGAATGGAATCCGTAGAAGAGATACAGTACATCGTTGTGAAACTGGGAGATGAACAGTACGGAATCGACATTTCATATGTGGATAATATTGTCCGTATGCAGAGAATTACCCGTGTGCCGAAATCACAGAGTTATTATGTAGGGGTAATTAACCTGCGTGGAGAAGTAGTTCCGATTATGAGTCTGAGAAGAAAGTTCGGACTGGAAGATGATGTCTATGCCAATGCAACCCGTATTATTATTATTCGCACGGAAGACCAGTCGATGATTGGTTTCATTGTAGATGAAGTGCAGGAGGTAGTAAATCTGGACCCGAGAAAGATAGAAAAGCCTGCCTTTAAGTTAGATGAAGAGAATGCATCATTTTTGTCCGGTATCGGTAAAAAGAGTGATGAAAGTCTAATCTCTCTGTTAGATATTGTGGCAGTCGTAGAGGATAAGAAAGAAGCGTGACGTAATCATGATACGTGTGAGAATGGCGGATTACAAAATATGTAATTCACCGGAGCGGATAAGTACGGTTGGTTTAGGCTCGTGTATCGGAGTTGTCTTATGCGATGAAATTTCGGGGTTGTGTGGAATGGCACATATTATGCTGCCAGATAGCACAAAATTGAAATGGAACAACGAAGAGGGAAATCGCAGGAAATTTGCGGACACCTGTCTGGAAGATATGTTTCAGGAGATGCTGAAGCGGGGAGCCGACCCGACGCACATGTATTCGAAAATAGCGGGCGGTGCGAAGATGTTTGCGTTTGAGTCACAAAGCGAGGCGCTTAATATCGGAGAACAAAATGTCAATGCAGTCCGCGGTTTTTTAAAGACGCATAACATCCCGATAAGGGCAGAACATGTTGGGGAGCATTATGGGAGAACCATTGTGTTTTGTCCGGAAAACGGCTCGTTAAAGATTAGAGTCGTGGGAAAAGGTAAATTGGAAATCTAGAGAGGTGCTTAATGTGAAATATAGGTATATTCCTGCATTGGTTATGCTGGCGGCCGGTTTGGTGTGCTGCATTTTGAGCGTAGTACAAGGCTGGCCGGTGCAATACAGTTTGATTACATTGCTCATCGTGCTCATTGTTTTTTATATTATCGGACAGATTGCAGCGCAAATTGTCGGACGTGTACAGGCAGAACATCTTGCCATGGTCGAGGCAGAGCGCAAGCGGAGAGAAGCAGAGGAGCAGGCGCGCAGGGAGCAGGAAGAGCGCGAAGCGATGGAAGCGGAAGAGGCAGAAAAGCAGGAGGTTCCGGAAGCGGAGGAAGCGAATAGAAATGGATAGGGAAAGGACGTAGCAGATGAGGGAAGCGGACAGAAATAAATTATGGGACCGGTATCATGTGGCCAAAACTCCCGAACTACGCGAACAATTGATTTTGGAGTATGCCAACGTAGTGAATCTGGTGGCCGGACGTCTTAGTATGTATTTGGGATATACGGTAGAATATGATGATTTAGTGGGATATGGTATTTTCGGTCTGATTGACGCCATTGATAAATATGATATGGCTAAAAATGTTAAATTTGAGACTTATGCAAGTCTGCGTATTCGTGGCGCCATTCTTGACCAAATCCGAAAGATGGACTGGATTCCGAGGACGCTGCGCCAGAAACAGAAGCGGATGGATACCGCCGTGGCAAAACTGGAAAGCGAGTATGGACGTGCTGCTACCCCGCAGGAAGTGGCGGATGAACTTGGTATAACATTAGACGAATATGAAAATTGGAAAACCGAGGCAGAATTTACCAATCTGGTTTCTTTAGACGACTATCTGGAACAGGGAAGCGAAGGTCGTATTGAGACTTTCGGCACCAAATTTCAGCAGCCGGAGAATGCGATACAAAAACAGGAACTAAAGGAGATGCTTGTTGAGGCTCTCAGGACTTTAACGGAGAAAGAGCAGAAAGTAATTACGTTATATTATTATGAGGAGCTGACACTAAAGGAGATTAGTGAGATTTTGTCGGTGTCAGAATCCCGTGTTTCGCAGTTACACACAAAGGCGTTACAGAAAATTAAAGTACAGTTAGGCGATTCGGTTGATTTGCTTAATTTATTTTGAAATTAGCAGGCTCAGGAGGTGGAATACCTTTTGGGCCGAACTCTTTGATTTACAAAATGCAGGAGGATAAGTATGGCGGCCAACGGTTATTTTCAATTGCTTCACGAAGATGGCAAAATGTGGATGAAAGTATTTCCACCGGAAGAGGGGGGAAATATGTTTACGGTAGAAGATGTTATGAACTATCTGGACATGATATCATTTCCCGATTATGATGAGGTGGCAATTGACCAATATATTAAAAATCTGGAATTTGACAGTCCGCTCCTTTTAAAAGAGGGGGAAATTATCCCGGAGAGTGAGAGATGTTCGGTCTCCATCACACCGATGGGGGAACGTGCATTTGTCCGTTTCTATCCGCCCTCGACGGGCGGCGCATCGCT
Source organism: uncultured Eubacterium sp. (assembly GCA_948579355.1). GTDB lineage: Bacteria > Bacillota > Clostridia > Lachnospirales > Lachnospiraceae > Eubacterium_F. The sequence continues at coordinate 176,104 of CAPAOV010000004.1, forward strand.
TACGGAAGAGGATATTATCAGCGATTTAAAGCATGCGGGAGTTTGTCACGGCATAAAGAAAAAGGCGATACGGCATTTTCTGGAGCATCACGAATACGGACGTGAATATATTATGGCGGAGGCGACGCCTCCGGTACAGGGATATAGTGCGAAGATACAGTATTTTTTTGATATCAATACGACGGCGAAACCAAAGTTAAAGGAAGATGGCAGTGTAGATTTTCACCAACTGGGGAATATTAAGTCTGTTCAGGCAGGAGATAAACTGGCAACTCTGACGCCGGCTTATCGCGGAAAGGCGGGCGTCTCCGTACTGGGTAAGCCAATCCCTCCAAAGAAAGTGAAAGTAAGGCATCTGCGTTTTGGACGCAACATAACATTGTCGGAAGACCAACTGCATATTTACTCGGATGTTTCGGGACATGTCACGCTGGTTGAAGATATGGTAATGGTATCCAATGTCTATCATGTTCCGGCCAATGTAGATTCTTCTACGGGAGATATCGAACACAAAGGAACAGTAGAAGTGGCGGGAAATGTCAATACGGGCTTCGCCATAAAGGCGGAGGGAGATATTATCGTCAATGGGGTTGTCGAGGGTGCGACGCTCATATCCGGAGGGAATATCGTGTTAAAGCGTGGTATGCAGGGGGCAGACCGCGGCACACTGGAGGCGGAGGGCAATATTACCGCCAAGTTTTTAGAGAACAGCAAAGTGGTTTGTAAAGGAAGTCTTCGCTCGGACGCCATTTTGCACAGTCAGGTATCCTGTCAGGAGAAAATAGAAGTTCTCGGGAAAAAAGGGCAGATTAACGGTGGCAGCGTAAAGACATATGCGGATATATGCGTTACCAATCTTGGCTCGACGATGGGAGCTGCGACGAAAATAGAGATTATATCGGAAAAGGATTTAATTGTCCGTACGAACGATTTAAAAGAGGAAATTGAAGAGACGGAAAAGGCTCTGCAGAAAATAGAACAGATTGTCCATAAAGTAAAGCAAAAACTGGCGAAAAAGCAGGAGATTCAGCCGGAGCAGAAGAAATACCTGAAAAATGCGACAATCGAAAAACCGAAATTGATGAAACAAATAAGAGAAAAGAAAGATGAAAGAGAACGTTTGCTACGGCGTATAGAGAAGAATAAGAAAGCGTGTATCCGCGTCGATAATGTCGTTTATCAGGGTGTTGAAATTGTTGTCAAAGACGTAAGGAAAATTCAACATGAATCGGTATCGCATTGCCGGTTTGTCCGTGATGGCGCGGATGTAAAGATGGTTGGATTGTAATGAGGATTGGAGGGTATCGTTATGCCAATGGGAACAATCGATGCGGTCACAATGGCGCCGCGCACAGTCAATGCAGCAGAAATACAGGGAAAAGAAAATACACAATATCAGAACACTGGGGAACAGAGCGCAGTACAGTTTCAGCGTGACACGGTACAGCAGGCCCAACAGACAGCAGAGACACAGGAAAGTGAGACCAATGAATACGATAACAGCGGCGGCTCGGGAAAGGGGTATGCTGGCGGGCAGTCGAAAAGGAAAAAGAAAGACGATAAAAAAGAGCAGAAGATGGCCCCGCGTTCCAACAGCAGTTTTGATATTATGATATGATGCAAAGGTCGAAAGGTCAAAATGCCGTTCATGCTTGCATGTTACGGCTTTTGACCTTGAGACCTGCCAAACATGAGAAAGGAGCGATTTACGCAGTAAATCAGCGGATTTCGAATGTTTGATGGTGCTGAACGTTCGTTTAGCACCGACCGAAGCGGAGCGAAGACGCCGTAGTTGTGAAAATGGAGGAAGTTATGACAGGTTTGGAAGTATTTTTAATTATTGCGGGTTTTGCCTGCATTTGCATTAGTTTTTTTGTTTCCGGAAAGAAAGCTGCCGGACTGGAAGACGACGGGGAAGCAGTTCGTTCCTCTGCTGTCTGGTCGGAAAAGGAAGAGCAGATGATTCGGGACAGAATCGATAATATTTTGACAGACATACAAAATGAACTGGTAGATACAACGGAGGACCAGATGAACCGCCTGTGTAATGATAAGATTATGGCGGTGGACGAGTTCTCGAGACAATTGCTGGAGAAGATTGAAAACAACCATCAGGAAGTTGTTTTTATGTACAATATGCTGAATGAGAAAGAAAAGGAAATTAAAAATATCGTACTTGAGCCGGTGAAAGCACCGCAGCCGTCATCGGCTGCCGCCGAAGAGGTAAAAGCAGCGAAACCTCCTGCTCAAAGCGCACCGGCTGTCGTGACTCCGAAACAAAAATCGGTCGGGGAGCCAAAACAGAAAACGAAACCGGCAGCTCCGAAGACGGAGAAGCGGAGCAGTGTTCCGGGCAATGTAAATTTGCAAATTCAGAAAATGTATAAAGAGGGAAAATCTGTCTTGGAAATTTCAAAGGAATTGAACATCGGTCAGGGTGAAGTTAAATTGGTTATTGCATTGTACGGGGGCAAGAGATAATGAAAAAGAAATATTTTTTACGGGGACTAGGAGCGGGTATACTCATTACCGCACTTATTCTGTCTATCGGATACCGCAAACAGGATTCCGGAGAATCTGTCGTACAGAGGGCAAAGGAATTAGGGATGGTCTTTCCTGAAAAGACGCCTGACGCAACAGCGACGGCAAGCGGTTCGGCGGTCGAAGTTACGGCAACTCCCGCGGATACATCGGAAGCATCGCCAAAACAATCGCAAAGTCCGACAGCGGATACAACAAAAAAGCCTGACGCAAAACCGACGGCGACATCTACAAAGGAGGACAAGCCGAAGCCAACCGCCGGTAACTCGACGAGCAAACGGAAATTTACGGTGCGGGACGGATTGTTATCGAGTTCCGTGGCAAGGGAGATGAAAGAAGCCGGAATTATTAAAGATGCAGACGCCTTTGATAAGTATATTGAAAAAAGCGGAATGGCGCGGAAAATTCGGACCGGCACATATAAAATTCCGGTGGGCGCAAGTTATTCCCAGATTGCAAAGATTATTACACGGAGCGAGTAGTGGAACCGGTGCATATGAAAATAGAAAAATTTTCTTGCCATATGTGTAACGGCGTGTTATAATAAATCGGATTGAAAAAATCACACCTGTTGATTTTTGCTATGGTGCCGTTATCGGTGTGGCAAAAAGAAGAAGCAGGTGGAAGAAAAACCAAATGGAGGTAAGAAATAATGAGTGTTATTTCAATGAAACAGTTACTGGAGGCAGGTGTTCATTTTGGACATCAGACGAGAAGATGGAATCCTAAAATGGCAGAGTACATCTATACCGAGAGAAATGGTATTTATATCATTGATTTGCAGAAATCGGTAGGAAAAGTGGACGAGGCCTACAATGCGATTAAAGAAATTGCAGCCGACGGCGGCAAAATTCTTTTTGTCGGTACGAAAAAGCAGGCGCAGGATTCAATTAAGACAGAGGCTGAGCGCTGTGGTATGTATTATGTCAATGAGAGATGGCTTGGCGGTATGCTGACTAATTTCGAGACGATTAAGGCTCGTATCAAGAGATTGAAAGCTATTGAGAAGATGTCAGAAGACGGAACATTTGATGTGCTTCCGAAAAAAGAGGTTATTAACCTGAAAAAGGAATGGGCAAAATTGGAGAAAAACCTTGGCGGTATTAAGGATATGAAAGAGATTCCGGATGCTATCTTTGTTGTTGACCCAAAGAAAGAGAAAATTTGTATTCAGGAAGCGCACATCCTTGGCATTCCTTTGATTGGTATTGTAGATACGAACTGCGACCCGGAAGAATTGGATTACGTTATTCCGGGAAATGATGACGCTATTCGTGCTGTTAAACTGATTGTTTCCAAAATGGCGGACGCTGTTATCGAGGCAAATCAGGGTGAATCAATGGCAGATGAAGCTCCGGTTGAAGAATCAGAAGAAGAGGCAGTATAATTTAGAAAGGTAGGATTTTGAACAATGGCTAATATTTCAGCTTCAATGGTAAAAGAATTGAGAGAGATGACAGGCGCCGGTATGATGGATTGTAAGAAAGCTCTTACAAATACCGATGGCGATATGGATAAGGCAGTTGAGTGGCTTCGTGAGAATGGTCTTGCTAAGGCTGAGAAAAAGGCAGGCCGGATTGCCGCAGAGGGAATTGTAAAAACAAATATCAGCGAGAATGGTAAAAGTGCTGCCATCGTTGAAGTCAACAGTGAGACGGATTTTGTGGCTAAAAATGAAAAGTTCCAGAATTTCGTTGCCGCAGTAGCGACACAGGTGAGCGCTTCTGACGCAGAAGACATTGATGCATTTATGGCTGAGCCGTGGGCTGCCGATACTTCCAAAACAGTTAAGGAAGAGCTGGCTTCCCAAATTGCAACAATCGGTGAGAATATGAATATCCGCCGTTTTGCCAAAGTATCCTGTGAGAACGGTCTGGTAGTAGATTACATCCACGCAGGTGGAAAGATTGGTGTTCTCGTGGCAGCAGAAACGGACAATACCGGAGACGAGGTTGTTGAGTGCTTAAAGAATGTGGCAATGCAGATTGCCGCTATGAGTCCTCTGTACCTTTCTACGGACGATGTCTCAGAAGACTATAAGGAAAAGGAAAAAGAACTTCTTCTTGCACAGGCAAAAAATGACCCTAAGAATGCGGGCAAGCCGGATAATATTATCGAGAAGATGATTACTGGACGCTTAAATAAAGAGTTGAAAGAAGTGTGCTTATTAGAACAGGCTTATGTGAAAGCAGAAGATAAGGAAAATGTGGCACAGTATGTGCAGTCTGTCGCTAAGGCAACCGGCTCGAATTTGAAGCTGTCACAGTTTATCCGCTTTGAAACAGGTGAGGGACTCGAGAAGAAAGAAGAGGACTTTGCAGCAGAAGTAGCAGCACAGATGAAATAGACGCGTTAGCTACGAGCCACGCACGAGTGAAAAAGGAACCAATGAGAGCTTGCTCTCAGATGGTTCCTTTTTTGAACGAGTATGCGGCGACAGCCGTGACCCGACATGAAGCAATACTGTCGTAGACAGTTTGCGGAATGGAGGGGGCGTGGCGAGCATAAAGAACCCTATAAAACGCTGGGAACACGCATGTTTCCAGCGTTTTTTGCGATTTAGGGGGTATCATAAACTGGTGCAAAATATCGTAAGTTTTTGCACCAAAGTTGGTCAAAAGTTGGTCAGGCGAGTTGGTCAAAATTTTTTGACCAACTTTGGAAGCGAAGTTTTCATGATTTTTATATGGTAGAAAAAGTTGGTCAGAGGAAAGCAGAAGTTGGTCAGGATGATGAGCGTCTGCTTTTTCTAATATAATTAAAATCGCTTAAGGCGTGAAAGGAGACAATAATGCATTTAGTAGAAATTGAAACAAAACTGAGGAAGGATGGGGTAATTCAGATACCAGATAAGGAACTGGAGGCAACAGGACTGCATGAGGGAGATGAGGTATGTCTTTTGTATTTGACAAAGCAGAAAGGGGAGAGACGTAACGATTCTGGTGAATTTATACTTGAAAGAAGATAATGGAATACTATGGTGAGAGATAAAAAAGGTATCAGACGGCACTTATTTTTAGTGGAAAAGTAAGTGCCGTCTTTCTTATTTCAATGAGCTGGCTTCACAGAGTGTGGCAGCGTTTGTTGCGAAAGATACAAACCAAGCTGGAATATTAACATTCCAATTTGGCGTTACCCTATGAATGTGAGAAAGTAACGTAAAGAAATCTATTTATCATTGTCACTATTGCATACGTTTGCAAAATATATTTGTTGGTTATTGTGAATGGATATATCCATCTGTTTCGGGTATTGTGGTTGTAACAAAACAAAGAAAGGAGCTGGTACAATGGAAATGAAAAACCTATGCGGAAAGATTCCCGTGGCTCTGCACCTCAAAGTCAGAGCAGAGATTGAGCAGAGGGAAATCAGTACACAGCAGTTTATCCAGCAGGTCATCGAAGAACATTTTATGGAAAAAGGAGTGAATCGTATGGAAGCAAGAACAATCGCAGTACAGGTAAGCGAGCAGTTATTTACAAGGCTCAAGAATGTAGTCGCATGGAAAGGATGTAAGCAGAAAGAATTTCTTATCAGCGTCATCGAAAAAGCAATCGAGGAAGTGGAGACGGGGATGAAACAGGCAGACGAGACGGATACGGAATTAGGCGAGTAAGAAAAAGAACGAAAACAGAATCAATGCTACATAAACGGTATGGAAATCAAAATCCATGCCGTTTTTTTATGAAAGGAGCTGAAAATTATGCATTTTACCGGGACAAAGCATCTCCATGAGATTGAAAATATCATGCAGGAAATTCCGAATTTTTTACCTAAAGGGCATGGTGGTACCGTGCTGAAAAAAGAGATGGAGGACTGCATCCGGGGGCAGCCGCCACCGGACAGTTATGAGGAAATGATGTCAGCGCTCACGGCGAGAATCGGTTACAAGCCATTAGGAGAGCGTATGAGGCGATATTTGAAGGAAAGCGAGGGAAAGGCAGTGAGTTACCGGAATGAAAAGCATAAGGCGGTATTTGAGGAAATAACGGCAAAGATGGACAAACAGAATTATGCCCTTTTGTCTGCCCTGTATCTGCTGACGGCAGATTACAGGCTGTGGAAGATTATGAAGCACCATACGCAGAAAAATACGGTTGAGATGGTATAATAAAGTTGTAACACCTACACTGGAATAAATGATATAATTCA
>CAPAOV010000005.1 GCA_948579355.1 uncultured Eubacterium sp.
ATCAAGGTTCTCTGCCCGACCTGTCCAGCCGGAGCCTGCTTCCTCAGCAAATGTTCTTTACTGCGTCAGCGAATACTATCTTATCAAAAATACTTTGCCTTGTCAACACTTTTTTTAAATAATTTTTTTAATGATTTTCAAAAAACTATTTTGTTATTGCGCCAACGAATTACATCCTAACAAATTAATCGAATTTTGTCAATAACTTTTTTCTATTTTTTTTGCAAATTTATTTTTAGTGTATATCATGTGCAAAGTCTTCATTCTAGTTTTTGCCACAACTCTGCCGGTACCATCTTTGACAGTAATAGAACAACCTATTTTACCATGAGCAAAACCATAATGCAGATAGTAACCTCTATATCCTTTTGATTTCCAAGTGCATTTCCAATACACTAAGCGTATGTCCAATACACTTTATAAACGGAGAAAGAGCGATTTGAACCAATTCCGCAATTTACAAACAGCGATGGAACGGGGTTTTGAGAGCTTCATTTTATAATCAGTGTTTAAATTCTTATATATAGGAAGACTAACCAATATGACACAATCGTTTTTTATCAGCCTTATTATATTATGAGAAAATAGAAGACCCAGAAAAGAATTAGATAACAAATAAATTCTTCAAAACACCAAAGGTATTCCAGCCGTTTTGTAAACGGCTTTACTTTTCTTAAACAAAAAAATGAGCAAACCTCTATAAAATAGGGATTTGCTCACCTTTTTAAGCGCATTTTCCGATGCGCTTTCTGAACGGAGAAGGAGGGATTTGAACCCTCGCGCCGCTATTAACGACCTACTCCCTTTCCAGGGGAGCCCCTTCAGCCACTTGGGTACTTCTCCAAAGCTGAATTGTATCAATATTATGATATTGTAAAACCAAACGGAGAAGGTGGGATTCGAACCCACGGCCCCTTTCGGAGTCACCGGTTTTCAAGACCGGCTCCTTAAACCACTCGGACACCTCTCCAAGACTGCTTGAATAGTATATCATTGTACTCCTATCCATGTCAAGATAAATTTAGAATATTTTGACATTTCGAGCAACAAAATCTATTCCCCCAAACGCAGAGCGGGAACTGCATTCAAATCAAGGCCATGACGGACGCCTTTTTGATATTCATAATAACCGGCTGCACCTATCATGGCGGCGTTATCCGTACAGAGAATTGGCGTTGGCATATAAAACTGATAACCGTTTGCCTCACAGGCTTTCTTCATTCCGTCACGTAAACAGGAGTTACAGGCAACTCCTCCGGCAATCGCGATTTTGTCCATGCCATAATCCTTTGCCGCCAGTATCGTATGTTCCACTAATACATCAACAACCGCTTTTTGAAAGGACGCGGCAATATCCGCTTCGGAATAACTCTCTCCTTTCATTTTACAGCCGTTAATATAATTCAATACTGCTGATTTCAAACCACTGAAACTAAAGTCATAAGGGGAATCTTCAATGGAAGCGCGCGGAAAATCAATCGCGTCTGCGTTTCCCTCTTTTGCCAGACGGTCAATCTTCGGCCCTCCGGGGTAACCGAGACCAATGGCGCGGGCCACCTTATCAAATGCTTCTCCGGCCGCATCGTCTCTTGTCCGGCCCAAGACAGCATATTCGCCATAGTCACGTACAATAACTAAGTGGCTGTGTCCGCCGGACGCCACCAAACATAAAAACGGCGGCTCCAATTGCGGATTGGCAATAAAATTAGCAGAAATATGGCCCTCGATATGGTGCACGCCGATAAGTGGTTTATCGGTGGCAAAACTGATTGCCTTTGCCGCTCCGACACCTACCAACAAGGCTCCCACCAACCCCGGGCCATAGGTGACACAGATGGCATCCATATCATCAAGCGTCTTGTCTGCCTGCGACAGCGCTTCCTCTATGACCTGATTTATCTTTTCAATATGTTTGCGCGAGGCAATTTCCGGCACAACTCCCCCGTATATTTTGTGAATATCAATTTGAGAGGCAATAATATTCGAGCATACCGTGCGGCCGTTTTCGACTACCGCAGCAGCCGTTTCGTCACATGAACTCTCAATGGCAAGTACCGTAATATTTTTCTCTTCCAAAACAATCCCCGATTCTGCTTTCTGCTATGCTATTTTGATTTTGAAGTGATGGCGCTTTTTGCCGGCGCCGAACCAAAACCCAAGATTTTCCAGACGTCATTCTCTTTCACAAGGACGGCACGTTGGTTCCATGTACTGTACTTCGTTCCCTCCCGCATAAAATAGGAATATTTTACATATACCGTTTCACTGCCGTCAATTGTCTTATACTCATAATTCTTTTCTTCATCAATCGTATAATTAACTATTTTTCTGCTTTCTTTTCTGTATTTATCGGCGTCCGCCTTAATGACTGACTCCATCTTCTCTAACGAATTTTTCTTTTTCAAATCTTCGCAATACAGCTTCTGAAGCTGACCTACAAGAGAAGCAAACTCATCATCATCTAATTTCTTATTATAAATACACTGATTAAATCTGCTGAACAATTTGAGGACTTCCTTCGGTGTTTCCGGATACCCTTTATCCAAATCTTTCGCAATCAGTTTTTCCGCCTCCGTCGTCGGCGTGTATACGGATTCCCGTAACTGCTGTCTCTTCATATATTGATAATAAATAGCGAGCGCACCTAATGCCAGCAAACACATAATAATGATAAAAGCTACTAAATTTCTCTTTTTCTTCCTGCCACTTTCCATAGCGCACACCTCCCTCTCAAGAATTTACTCGGTTCCCGCTTTCTCTTTTTCAAAGGTAAGATATAGCGATTTGCGGTCTTTTCCAGCTTTTGCCTGCGGAAAAATGGCTCTCACCTCATCCATATACGCTTCCGGTTTTATTAACGACGGACTGTAATGTGTCAGCCAGAGTTCTCCCACTTCTGCTTCTTTCGCCATGGACGCAGCTTCCGTAAACATCATATGGCGGTTCTCTTTTGCCTTGTCCAACTGCTCTTTCTCACCATACATCCCCTCGCATATAAATAAATCTGCGCCTTTCGCGTATCCAGATATTTCCGGCACGGGTCGGGTATCGGTACAATACGTCACTTTCAGACCTTTACGCGCCTCGCCTAATACCATCTCCGGCGTATATACGCGATTATCAATACAAACTTCCTCACCTTTTTGTAAAATGCTCCACGCCCGCATCGGAACATCATTTTCCTTTGCTTTGTCTAAATCAAACTTGCCTGCACGATGGATAATCTGACTGTATCCATAACACGGCACTGTATGCCTAACGCGGAACGCTTCTATCGTATAACCCTTTTGCTCCAACTGATGAAAAGATTCTGACAATTCTACATAACGAATCTCAAAAGGAAGACCCTGTGCAATAATGAGTAATGCCTCGACTACTTTCTTTACACCACGCGGGCCGACAATCGTCAACGGCAGCTTCCGTTCGGCATTCCCCATTGATAACAACAGCCCCGGCAGGCCGCTTATATGGTCGCCGTGCACATGGGTAATGCAAATCGTATCTATCCCGTGCATACTCCAGCCCTTTTCCCGAATGCTCACCTGCGTTCCCTCGCCACAATCTATCAGTAAGCTGCTTCCGTTATAGCGCGTCATCAGAGCAGTCAACGCCCTCCTTGGCAGTGGCATCATACCGCTTGTTCCTAACAGGCAGACATCCAACATGGTAAAATCCTCCAATCCTTTCAGTCATTTTCATTTTACCATAACTGTATGTCATTTTCAAACCCTACGAGAAAAAAAGCCATTTTCTTTTACGAAAATGACTTCCCCTCCTGCAGTACTTCTATTTTTTGAGATTTTTTAACCGGAATAGCAAATTTTCCAATCATTTCATCATAACACTGCTCACAGAGCAAAAATTCATGAACTTCCAAATCCTTTTTGGAAAAGTACCCCCATTCTTTCCGTCCGGTAAATACATCTTCCCGGGGCGACGGACCTAATTGAAGTTTCCTCCCGCAACTGTTACAGAACCATTCCTTTTCTGCCAACCTGTCATCCCCCTTTCAGTAAGATATTACTAATTATAACAAAGGGTTAGAACAAAATCCATAAGCAAAATTTTCCACAAAAATTCAATTTTTTTCCTCTCTTTCCTGCCGCTCCCTTTCTGCCTGCGAGAGACGAAGATAAATCGGAGCAAAGTCTTTTGCAGGCATGCCTTTCCCTCGCTGCATGTAAATCTTCCCGAGCGAGGCGATAGACGCCGCTTTCTGATAGCGCACACTATCCGCCGCCCATCCGTACGAAACGGTCAGTTCTTCTTCCAGACGCTCCCGAAACACAGGAACGCCGTCACCGACAAAAATTGTTTTCCGCGCCGTTTCGTTCACCTGATGAATCACTTCTTCGATTGGCGCTGCCGCCGGTTCCGTTACCGTGGCCGGCAGAGTCTCATTTACTTCGTAAATGGCATAATAAGCTTGATTTCTGCGCGCATCCATCATCGCGCAGACAAGAGCGTCCGCTCCCGTTAAATTATAGGCGAGTCCCTCCAGTGTCGGTACGGCAATCAAAGGAATGGACAACGCCTGTCCTAACCCTTTTGCCGTCGACGCACCAATCCGCAGGCCGGTAAAAGAACCGGGCCCGGCAGCTACCGCAATGGCATCCAGTTCTTTCACGGAAAAATCTGCCATTTTCAACATTGCCTCAATCATCGGCAGCAACGTCTGTGAGTGCGTTTTTTTATTGTGTATGGTATATTCTCCCACCAGTATGTCTTCGCACAGCAATGCTGCCGACGCCACTAATCCCGAGCTATCAATGCCAAGAATATTCATCCTCTGCCATCTCCTATTCTATCGTAATCTGACGATAATCAAATCCCTGTTGCAAATCTTTCTCAATGAGAATCTTTCTGCTGTTCTCCGGTAAAATTTCCTCAATCAGAGACGCCCACTCAATCAGGCATACACCATCCCCGAAAAAATAACTTTCATAGCCAAGCTCGTACATCTCCTCTACATCCGCAATCCGGTAGACGTCAAAATGATATAGCGAAATACGTCCCTGCGGATACTCCTGAATAATCGTAAACGTCGGACTGGTAACCGGCTCGTCAATACCTAACCCTTTCGCAAAGCCTTTGGCAAACACCGTCTTGCCGACTCCCAATTCTCCCTCCAGAAGAAAGATGTCTCCCGCCTGCGCCTGACTGCCAAGCGAATATGCTGCGTCAAATGTATCTTTCTCACGGAAACTTTGTATTATCATTTTCGCTTTCTCTCCTTTAGGAATGTCACCAATTCATCGAAGCGCCCACCGCAGGACGCTTCTGTAATAATAGTCGCATGAATCGCCGAAGTGAATACATACACAGCCCCTTTGACATAGACAATCTTACGCACATTGCTCCACGGACAGGCAGACGCAGCCTCACCCTGCGTCACACGAATTTGTTCCTCATCAATATGACATATCAACGGCTCCTGCTTTTCCGCCCTTGCAACCTGAGCCTTTCCCTTGCGTATCAATAAAAACGGCTGAAAAACAAGAAACAAAAAAGCAATAACAACCAACATAATTTTCTGGTTATCCGACCACGCCCCCCAGCGGATAACTAATGCCGCCAAGGAAGCAAGTCCTAGCAAAATGCCGAGTACACCGGATAATTTTGCATAATTAAACCGGAGCAGAAATTTACTCATGTCCTTTGCACTTACTTTTAATTCAAAATCCATTGTCATCGTTTTCTCCTAACTATCCGTACATTTCATTAAATCAAAACTAGTATATCAAAACCCTGTTTCATTGACAAGTCCAACGTTTTTTATTATCATAGACTTACAATATAAATTTGAACAAATACAGGAGGACAAATAATGTTCGGTTCAGTACTCGGAAATTTGGTTGGAATCACCTATTTCCTCTCTTTTCAGATATTGGGTGTCTGTCTGGCGCTTTACCTTTTTCATAAGGAAAAATTAGGCATAACCGTATTATTCGGCAGTGTATTCGGCTCGTTTGCTTTTCATTGGCTGCCAACTCTCTATGCCTTTCTATTCAATTTTACAAAAACGGCACACGGAATGGCTCTTCTTACTTTTGTAGCTATTGTCTACGCGGCATCGCTGTCTGCTAAGAAGCGCACGCTTCTTGCCGGACGAAAGATAGATTTCAATATTAAACGGATGTTTTCGCAAGACCCCATACTCTTTTTACTGCTTCCGCTTTTTCTCTATACGGTCATTGTGCTGCTGCACAGTACGATTCCGTACATTGATGGCGTCATGCACTCCGGTCAGAGCACATTCGGCGACATGAATATGCACCTCGGATTTATAAGCAGCATTGCCAATCAGAAAGTGTTCCCACCGGAATACTCTATTCTGCCGGGGACTCAGCTTGCCTACCCTTTTTTATCGGACAGCATTTCATCCAGTGTATATATATTCGGAACATCTTTACGCATGGCCTATCTTCTGCCGATGTTCTTTGCCATGTTGCAGGTTTTCTTCAGCGTATACATTCTGGCAAAACGTATTTATCAATCTTACGGTGGTTCCTACCGGGGGAAAAGCATACTTGCCTTTGCCCTCTTTTTCTTCAATGGCGGATTGGGATTTGTTTACTTCCTCAACGAGGGTTTATTCAGCGAAAATTTCACGCGGATTTTTACTGCCTTTTATGAGACGCCGACCAATTATGTACAATCCAATATCCAGTGGCACAACATTATCTGCGATATGCTGATTCCGCAGCGCGCTACTTTATTCGGATGGGCGATGTTGTTCCCTATTTTTATTTTACTTCACAAGGCAGTGACGGAAAGCAGCCGCAAATGTTTTGTTATCGCCGGTTTATTGTCTGCCGGACTGCCGCTTATACATACCCATTCCTTTTTGGCGCTCGGTATCCTCTGCGCCGGATTCGTCATCTTGAATCTGATTAATTTCAGCAGCAAACGCACATTGACAAAACGTGTTCCCCTCTCTGCGCGTATTATACTCACAGCCGTCCTGCTGTGTGGACTAAACTACATCAGCATACGCCAGATGTCGGACACACCGTTGGATGCCGACGCTATTTTCCGAATAGGGATTGCCATTGCGGCCATCCTAATTCTCTTATTTGTATTGGCGCTGATATACTTCTTTGATAAGAAAATCGTTACCAATTGGGGAATCTTTCTCTGCCTCGTACTCATACTGGCACTTCCGATTTTGTTTACCTTTACATTTCAGCAGGCTTCCGGCGAAAACTTTGTGCGCGGTTCTTTCAACTGGGCCAATTCGAGTCCGGAATCGATGGATAACTACTTAATCTTCTATTGTAAGAATTTGGGAATTATGTTTATCCTTACGATTGCTGTTTTCCTCTTCGGAAACAGAAAGCAGATTCAGACGATTTTACCAGCAACTTTTCTCTGGCTGATTGCAGAATTTGTTCTCTTCCAGCCGAACTCATACGATAATAATAAACTGATGTTAGTTTGCTATTTCTTTTTCTGTGTGGCAGCCGCCGATTTTGTCTGGGATACCATCCCGCAATTTGTCCATCGCATCCTGCCGCGTATACAAAAAAAGCTGACCCGCGGAGTTGTTGTCAGTATCGTCGCTTTTGTCGGCGTCCTTGCCGCCGTTCTCACGATGGGGCGGGAGGCTGTCGCTGATTTCGAGTTGTATGGAAGTCCATATATTAAACTCGCCCAGTGGGCAGAGGAAAATACGAGACCCGATGATATATTTTTAACGGATAACAATCACAATAATACGATTGCCGCGCTGTCCGGACGCAATATCGTATGCGGCACCGGAACTTTCCTTTATTTCCATGGGCTCAACTACCAGAAGCAGGAGGCAGATTTACGCAGAATGTATGAAGAACCAGCAAGCCGGAATGACCTGCTGGCAGAATACGATGTTTCCTATATTGTAATCGGCCCTTACGAGTTAAGCAACTATCAGATACAGGGCATACAGCAGATGGCAGACGAATACGAACTCGTATACAACGAAGACGGAATCCTTGTTTTTTCCGTATAAGTCCTATTTCTGCGGCCGGTATCTGACAATACCATATTCCCACAACGTTTCATCAAAATTAGCATCGTCTTCAGACGGACGGCGTAACAGGACATACAGTTCTTCACCCGCTCCGATTAGCACATCATAAATATCTGCATCTGCCAGAGTGTCAAAGTTATTTGCTCCACTCAATAATATGGCAGATGCTTTTTTTCCCGAATCGTTAATAAGATACAAACCTGACTCATTGAATGCGTACGTCTGCCATGTTGTCGTATCTGTATCAAAATACCACTCGTATTTTCTGTCCTCTTCCGGTATTTCTTTTCCAAAGTATGAGGAGACTGCCAGCGTATCCGAATCCAATATGCCGAACAACTTATGGGAAGAAGAATAATATATCATCTGCGTCTCCCCGTAAGCGACTTTTTTACCAAAGGCGCTGTCTGCTATCGTCGGGCAGAAATTCGTTTGCGTTCCGGTAATGCTGTCGAACCACATCGCACTGGCCCCCGAAAATACAAGAAAAGCCGTTCCGTCTTCTCTAACATGAAAGGATGTAACATCATGCTCTTTTGCATAATCGACCTCTGTTCCCTCGTCATTAGTTATCTTCGTCTGTAATTTTACTTCGCTGAATCTGTTGTTTGCCTCGTCGACAGACAAAAGGAAATATTCACAAAATCTATCTTCTTCCTGCGGCTGTCCCATAATTCTGCCAGCATCCTGCTCCCCATCACTTCTCCGGAGCAATACATATAAATTGCCATCGTCCCCACGCCGGATATAGGGAAAGTCCAAAATATACTGCGTCTCTTCCCGCAAACGCTTCAATAACTGCTCTTTGCAAATCTCTTTCGTCTGCCAGTTTCCATCACCGTTAAGAGTATATTCCATAATAGCCGCACACTCTTCCCCATCATCGTCCGTTTCCATCAACATCTGATATAGCGCTGGCTCTCCCTGCTGGTTTACCTGTAAATCAGTAGTCAATAATTCCCCCTCATCCGGAATACACTCCTCCGGCACTTGTACCATTTCTTCCTCCTCATAAGTTTTCCCCTGTGCGGGAGTCGCCGTTGCCTCATCGGCCTCTTTTTCCCCACCACACCCTGTCAGTGCAAGAGCCAGCACACACATATATATTAGAAACCGTTTCATTTCTATCCTCCATTCTGACCTTACAATATCATGGATAACTGTATTCTCTGCTTTTGCAAATCTACACTGAGTACTTTAACCTCAACGACATCTCCGACGCTCACTACATCAAGCGGATGTTTGACAAACTTTTTATCCGTCAGCTTGGAAATATGTACCAGCCCGTCCTGATGGACGCCGATATCAACAAAGGCGCCAAAATCAATGACATTGCGCACCGTGCCTTTGAGTATCATTCCTTCCGTCAAATCTTTCATTTCCAAAACATCACTGCGGAGTATTGGTTTTGGCATCTCGTCACGCGGGTCGCGCCCCGGTTTTTCCAGCTCTTTTATAATATCCGATAACGTTATTTCTCCAATCCCCAGTTCTTCCGCCATTTTCCCTCTGTCCTTTAACACAAGCGATAATCCGGTCAATCCGCCGCGAATATCTTCCGCCTCATATCCGAGCTTCTTCAACAGCTTTGCTGCCGCTTCATAAGATTCCGGATGCACGCTTGTCGCATCGAGCGGGTTCTTCCCATCGGCAATCCGCATAAAACCGGCGCACTGTTCGTACGCTTTCGGGCCCAGTTTTGCCACTTTCAACAACTCCCTGCGGCTTGTAAAACGACCGTGTTCCTCCCGATATGATACGATATTTTTAGCAATCGCCTTGGAAATACCCGACACATATCCGAGCAGAGAGGCCGAAGCCGTATTCAAATCGACACCGACATTATTCACACAGTCTTCTACGACATTACCTAACGCCTCGTCCAGTTTCTTTTGATTCATATCATGCTGATATTGTCCCACGCCAATACTCTTTGGCTCAATCTTCACCAGTTCCGCTAACGGGTCCTGTAGACGCCTTGCGATGGAAACTGCACTTCGCTGCCCCACATCAAAATTCGGAAACTCCTCTGTCGCCAGTTTGCTTGCCGAATAAACAGAAGCCCCCGCTTCATTTACAATAATATACTGTATCGGTTTGTTTATCTCCTTTAACATATCGACAATGACGAGCTCCGACTCGCGCGAGGCGGTCCCGTTTCCAACTGAAATAAGGCTGATATTATATTTGTCGATAAGCCCCTTGACAATTTGTTTCGTCTGTGCCACTTTATTTTGCGGCTGCGTCGGATAGACAACAATCGTGTCTAACACTTTTCCTGTCTCATCGACAACGGCAAGTTTACATCCGGTACGAAATGCCGGGTCCCAGCCAAGTACTACTTTTCCGGCAATCGGCGGCTGCATCAGAAGCTGCTCCAGATTTTTCCCAAATACATGGATGGCTCCATCCTCGGCGCGTTCTGTCAGTTCGTTGCGTATTTCTCTTTCAATCGCCGGCGCAATCAGTCTCTTGTAGCTGTCTTCTATCGTATCGACAAGACATTCTTCCGTATGGGGATTTTCCCTCGTCACTACTTTTTTCTTCAGATAGCGGAGAATTTCTTCTTCCGGCGCCTCTATCTTCACACTGAGAATCTTTTCTTTCTCCCCCCGGTTTATCGCTAATACCTGATAGCCGGAAAGTTTGGAAACGGCGCTCTCAAAATCATAATAATTTTCATATACGCTCTTTTCTTCCGGATTCTTTGCCGTCGAGAAGAGAACCCCTTTCTGCATGGTTGTCCTGCGAATCGCAATACGGTAATCCGCTTCGTCGGCAATCGTCTCCGCCAATATATCCATGGCCCCCTGAATGGCTTCTGCCGTGGAAGCAACTCCCTTTTCCTCATCCACATAGGCTTCTGCTTCCTCTGCCAACGGCGTTTCCGTCATCTGCAATAAAATCAGGTTAGCAAGTCCCTCCAGCCCTTTCTCTTTGGCAATCGTCGCCCGTGTGCGCCGCTTTGGACGATACGGACGGTACAAATCCTCCAAAAGCACCTGTGTTTCAGCGGCCAGTATCTGTGCCTTTAACTCTTCCGTCAGCTTTCCCTGCTCCTCAATACCGGCAAGAACTGTCTCCTTGCGCTCTTCCAGATTGCGGAGATAAGTAAGTCTCTCATCCAGTTTACGCAGTTGCTCATCATCCAACGTACCGTGCTGCTCCTTTCGGTAACGTGCGATAAACGGAATGGTACAGCCCTCATCAATAAGCTGAACAACAGCCTCCACCTGCCAAACTTTAATATTTAATTCCTCTGCTATCTTTTTATTAATATCCACACTAATCCCCTTTTCTCATTTTTGATTTTCTAATGACTCAATCCTCTTTTTCCAATTCTTTCAAATAAGACTCCACCTCACCCCTAATCGCCACAAATACCTGTATCAATTCGGGGTCAAAGTGAGTTCCCGCATCCTCCTGCAGAATACGATAAGCTTCTTCAATACTCATGGCGTCTTTATAAACCCGCTTTGAAATCAGGGCGTCAAACACATCTGCGACCGCCATAATTCTGGCGCAGAGTGGAATTTCATCTCCGGCCAGACCATCCGGATATCCGCTTCCATCCCATTTCTCATGGTGATAATGTGCGATATCCGAAGACATGCGAATCAAATCCCGATTCGTACTGTCGCCCAAAACATCTTTCATAATATCTCCGCCAAGCTCCGAATGCGTCTGCATAACGGCAAATTCTTCCGGCGTCAGTCTCCCCGGTTTGTTGAGAATCATATCCGATATCATAATCTTCCCGACATCATGCAGCGGCGCGGCATTACAAATGTGCGTCATATAATCAAAGTCAATCTCATCCGTATGCATCCGGTGGTCATACATATATTTTACAATCATTGCCACATAGCGTTTTGTATTTCTGACGTGTTGGCCGGTATCGGTGTCCCGCCCCTCAATCAAGGTTGCCATTCCGTCAATTACGTTTTCCTGCATTTGTACCAGTTGTTCGGATTGTTCCCGAATTTCCTTTGTCTGCTCTTTCACCCTGTCCTCTAGCGTCAACTGCGTTTCCTCTAGCCGGCCCGCATAATGTATGGCCCGCAGACGATTCCGATAGCTGTTCGTACAAAAGTAAGCGACAACTATAAAAATAAGGAGCGAAACAATTATATTACGAAACAGATTATTTTCAATTTTCTCATAGAGGTCGGCATAATTTACGATTAGGATTACATTCCATTTTTTCTGAACTTTACGGGAAAAAACAACGCACTCCTCCCCGTCTACCTCCATCTCAAAAAAGCTTTTATCGTCAGACTTATTACGATATACCTGCTGTATCAGTTTCTGCATATCGCTGCCTTCCTGCTCTTTATCTTTTAAATAATTTTTCCCCTTTTCCCATTCGTCATGGTGCGCCACTACCATCCCCTGGTCATCGACAACAAAACCATAGCCGTTTCCATTTAAGCGGATACTCTCGGCGATTGTCTGTACTTCGTCCATCGATATGTCAAAGGAAATCACACTATCTCCATCATATAAAACTTTGGCTACCGAAAATAAAATGGTGTTCGTCTTCGTATCCAGATAGGGGGAAACCATCACAAGGTCGCCATTTCCCTGCTGGGCCTGTGTATACCACGGCCGTTCTTTCGGTTTATAATCATCCGGAGGGACCCAGCCGCTCCCGTCTATGTACTGTCCGTTAAACCAGCCGTATATGCCGGTAAAATCAGAAGAAATATTCTTCTTATAATCATTGGACTGCTGCTTTAGAAAGGCCTCCAGCTCCTCTGCCGTCGCCCCCTGTTTCATCATATAACTCACAGTCATTTCCGTCACCTGCGTAACGTCTGTTCCCTTTAAGAGAAAATTATTCATCTGGGCTGCTTCTCTGCCAACAGCATTTTCTCCTAATGTTCTGGCGTCCTGCCTCGTAAGCTGATAAAATGAGCCGAATGTATACCCGACGATTATCGTTAATGCCAGCAGCGTTATAACCAATGTCATAATATACTGACGCCTGTAATTCCTGCTTTTCTTTTCTTTTTCCTCTTCCTTTTTCCACTTCATTGCGACCTCCTCAAAATAAACATGCGAGTTCCCTTTCTCTTGTGTACACGTTACTTTGAGTATAACATATTCCCGCCCGAAAGAAAACATTTCCTTGTAAAATAGTTCCTTTAAAATGCAATGTTTTCTTTACACATATACTACAATTCTCTATAATGTTGTTGAGAGGGGGTATTGATGTGAAACATTATTCATCACTATTAACAGAACTTACATTAGAAGAAAAGATAGCATTGATTCATGCTTCCGGACTCTTCCAGTCCGGCGGGGTTCCCCGCTTAGGTATTCCGCCGCTGAAAATGTCGGACGGCCCTAGCGGAGTCCGGCAGGAGTTTCAAAATGACGCATGGATTCCGGATGGCAACAATATGGATGCTGTCAGTTGGCTTCCGAGCAACACCTGTCTTTGCTCCACATGGAATCGGAACCTCGCCCGCAAGTTCGGGGAAGTTCTCGGCGAAGAAGCCCGCGGCCGCGGAAAAGATATTATTTTAGCCCCCGGCATAAATATAAAGAGGACTCCTCTTTGTGGAAGAAATTTTGAATATATGAGTGAAGACCCTGTTTTAACGGGTGAACTGGCAGTTCCCCTTATCGGGGGCATTCAGGAATACGACGTCGCCGCCTGCGTAAAACATTTCGCCCTGAACAATCAGGAATTAGACCGTCTGAGCGTCGAAGTGGAAGTGGATGAAAAAACACTTTATGAACTCTATTTACCGGCCTTTTATGCGGCTGCGGTGACAGGTGGAGCCCACAGTATTATGGGCGCATATAACCGCTATGACGGCGATTTCTGCTGCGAGGGGCAGAAACTGCTGTTTACAATATTGCGCGACAAATGGGGATACGATGGCGTTACCATCTCCGACTGGGGCGCCGTCCACGACACAGAAAAGACAGCCTTGCACGGAGTCGACATAGAAATGTCCATTACTCCGGATTTTGACGATTATAAAATGGCCAAACCTTTATTGCGGGCGGTAGAAGACGGGAAGATTTCGGAAGAAGTAATCGATGAAAAAGTATCCCGCATCCTTTCTCTGTACGAGCGGCTGCATATTGGCGATGAGAACCGCACAAGGGGAAGTATCAACACCCCAAAACACCGCCAAATCATACAGGAAATTGCCGAAGAGGGCGCTATTTTGTTAAAAAACGAAAGAGAACAGCTCCCATTATCGAAAGACACAAAGCGTATTCTTGTCGTGGGGGATAATGCCAAACGCACGCATGCCGCCGGAGGCGGAAGCGCAGAAATCAAAGCATTATATGAAATCACGCCAATGCTCGGCCTGCGTATGCTTCTCGGCGGAGAGGCAGTCATTGACTGGCTGGCCGGATACTATATTGATAATGAAGAACACGTAAAAGGAGAGGTTGACTGGCAGTCAATCAGCCTTGAAGTGGATTATTCCACTGCCGAGGGCAAAGATAAACTGGAACAGGAAATCATCCCTGTCCGCAATAAACTTTTGCGGGAAGCAGTGGAAGCGGCTCCTGATTATGACGAAGTTATCTTCGTCGGCGGCCTCAATCACGCTTTTGATGTCGAGGGATTTGACCGCATGAGCCTGACGCTTCCGTACGGCCAGAATGAAGTCATTGAGGCGCTGGCAGAAGCAACGCCTCACCTTACGGTCGTCCTCATAAACGGCGGGGCGTTGGAAATGCCTTGGGCAGATAAAGTATCCGCCATTATACAGACAAGTTATAACGGCATGGATGGCGGATTTGCCTTAGCCAGAATTTTGTTTGGCGATGTAAACCCATCCGGAAAACTGGCAGAGACTTATCCTCTCTGTCTCGCGGATACTCCGACAGAGCACTATCAATCATATCCCGGCGATTTTAGCAAAACAGAGCACCGCTATACCGTATACAAAGAGAGATTGCTAGTCGGATACCGCTATTATACTACGAAACAAATCCCTGTCCGCTTCCCATTCGGGCACGGACTTTCCTACACAGACTTTTCCCTGCTGGGAACTACCCATGAAGTCCACGCCGCCACAGCGGACGACGAACCTGTCCTTACCGTGACAACAACTCTTGCCAACACCGGCAGATGTGCGGGAAAGGAGACGCTGCAACTGTACATCGGCATTCCGGAAGAGGAACAGCCCGTAAAAGTACTAAAGCAGTTTGAAAAGGTTTCTCTCTCTGCCGGAGAGGAAAAAGAAGTCTCCCTGACACTTTGCCAGAGAGACCTCATGGTATATTCTGCCGCCACTGGCAGCTTTTCTCTTCCTGCGGGAGAGTACCGGCTCTATCTTGGCACCTCAGTAGAAGAAATTTGCTACGAAGCTACTTTCTCTCCCATAGCGGAATCGTAAAATAGTCAACCGTATCCGTACGCCACCGGCCTCCGTCGGTGGCTTCTTTTGTAAAATAGTGAACCCATTTCCCATGCGGCAGATAATAAGTCACCTGTCCGTCTTCCCGAAACACCGGCGCAACTAAATAGCGGTCGCCGAGCATATATTGTCTGTCCAGATAGGCGCAAGCCGTATCCTCCGGAAATTCCAAGGCCATAGCGCGCATGAGCGGAATGCCCGTCTCGTGATTTTCCTTGGCTTTCTCCAACAGATACGGCAGCAATTCTTCTTTTACTTTTACAAAATGCCGGAGCACAGCGGTCGCTTCCTCCCCGTATAACCACGGTACACGATAAGAATTGCTTCCGTGAAGACGCGAATGGCTCGACAACAATCCAAACGCCACCCATCTCTTGTATACATCCGCTGTGGACGTGTCCTCAAAGCCTCCGATATCGTGGCTCCAATACCCATAACCCGACATCGTCAGCGATAATCCGCCCCGTAGGCTCTCCGCCATCGATTCGTATTTAGCAAAACAGTCGCCGCCCCAGTGCACCGGAAATTTCTGCCCTCCGGCCGTTCCGCTGCGCGCAAAGAGAATGGCCTCTTCTTTGCCTTTCACGTGGCAAACCACTTCATATACGGCTTCGTTATACAGATATGAATAAAAATTATGCATTTTTTTCGAATCTGCCCCATTGTAGTAGACAACATCCTCTGTCGGAATGCGCTCGCCAAAATCAGTCTTGAAACAGTCTACCCCCATCCGCAGCAAATCTTCGAGTTTCTTTTGATACCATGCTTTCGCCTGCGGATTGGTAAAATCTACGATTGCCATTCCCGCCTGCCATTTATCCCACTGCCACACATCGCCATTTGCGCGTTTCAAAAAATACCCTTCCCGCATTCCCTCCTGAAATAGTGCGGACGCCTGCGCGATATAAGGGTTAATCCACACACAGATACGCATACCCTTATCATGGATTTTCTGCAGCATGCTTTGCGGATTCGGAAACACCTCACTATCCCACATAAAATCACACCAATGATATCCTTTCATCCAGAAACAGTCAAAATGAAAGACGCGAACCGGTATCTGTGCCTCTTCCATCTGTTCTATGACGGATAGTACTGTTTCCTCGTCATAATCGGTCACAAAAGAAGTGGAGAGCCAGAGGCCGAAACTCCACTCCGGCGGCAGCGACGGCCTGCCAGTAAGCTCGGTGTAAAGCGAAATGCTCCTCTTCATCGTACCTCCGCCCAAATAGTAGAAATCCAGCTTCTCCCCCGGAACGCAAAACTGTACTTTCCCAACTTGACTGCTTCCCACCTCAAAAGATACGCGCCCCGTATCATTTACGAAAATACCATAGCCGCAGTTCGACAGATAAAAAGGTACATTGATATAAGATAATTCCGAGGATGTTCCGCCGTCTTCATTCCACATATCAATTGCCTGCCCATTTTTAACAAGAGGTCCGAAACGCTCGCCGAGACCATAAATCAATTCCCCCACTGCGAGTGAAGTTGCTCCCTGCATATAGGCATCCCCCGCCCGCTCCTCATAGAGCAGGACGCCGGTATCATCGGTGCGGACATAAGCAAAATCCGAACTTTCCATCCGTGTCATATAGTTGCCTCTATAATAAAAAGTAAACGATAACGGACTCTTTTCAATACGCAATTCACTCTCTCCACAACAGAGCGTCAGACTGTTTTCTTCCTCGCTCAAATGAAGCGTCTCTCTCTTCTCTTCCACGACAAAATCCGGCCCGCAATCCACCACACCCTGATAATGCTCTACAACAATATGAAAGATGTCCCTGCCCCCCACAGTTACATGAAAAGTCAATACCACGCCGTCTAACGTCATTCCTTTCCCATATATCTTCTGATGAGGCGCCAGAAAAACCAACTCCTCGTTCTCTCTGTGCCATTCATATATTTCCTGCGGATGATACATTGACACACCATATTGTTTCTCCCAATGTCCATTATAAAAATTCATACATACCTCCTGACTTTCCCCAAAGAAATTGTTTCACAAGTTGTAGTTTTTTAAGCAGGGGGGTATCCTGCTGAATCATATCCTTGTGTCGCTCCCCGAAAAATTATTGTTTCTTTTGTTTTCAGAGCGCCGCCCGAGCACTTGTCTGAGATGTCTGCTGTCGTTTTTCCCTGACTTTTGACAGCCCGTTTGCACTAGACCGCTACGCAACGGTACTAACGCACCACCGCAATCATTATATTATACTGCGGGCAGATGCGAAGCATCTGTTCGTGAAAGAGGGCTGTCATAAACAAATGTATTTGTTTTTAGCAGCTCTCTTTCACGAAAGGGCACCTTTGGTGCCACCCGCAGTAATTAGTAACAAATGGTGGTGCGTAAGGACCGGCGAGCGGTCAATGCTGCAAAAGTCAGGGAAAAACGACATTGCAGACAGCGAGTTTTGCGAGGAGCGGCGCATGATTTCTGAAAACGAAAAAACAACGTATTTTTCGCTGGGAGCGTTACACCGGATAAGATACGGCAGGATACCCGCCGCATTGATACCGCTTATAAAACAATTCCCCTGACTTTTTTCTCTTATCCCTTGCATTTTTTGTAAATGCTATTATAATATTAGTATATAAGAGATTATTTATGAAATCAAGAGAAGGAGACATGCTTATGGGTATCGGCGGTATTTCACCAATTTCCGGTTACAGTAGCATTGGCAGTGTTTATCCGATGTATCCGGCCGGAGCAGTCAGCGGTGTACGCGGCGCTGCTGCCGTTCGCCGCGGAAGCGACGGGATGGCACAGGCAACTATAGACGGCGCCAATGACGCAGCCAAATCAAAACGAGTAGAAAAGGGCGAATGCCAGACATGCAAAAACCGCAAATATGTAGACGGCTCAAACGAGGGCGACGTATCGTTTAAGGCACCGGCACATATTTCTCCAAATAATGCAGCGGCGGCTGTTATGAGCCACGAAAAGGAACATGTGGCAAACGCTGTTTCCGAGGGAAATAAAGAAAACAAAGAACTTGTCAACGTATCGGTTTCCTTGCAGACTTCCGTCTGCCCGGAATGCGGCAGAGTATATGTATCCGGCGGTACGACAAATTCCACCATGCGTACAACAAACGAAAGTCCGAAAAATAACAATCCGTATGAGAAACTACAGGCTAATCTGAACTATTTGATGAGCGCAGGAAAGAATCTGGATATCAGCGCATAATTACGAATTAAAAATCCACGAAATAACAAGACTTCTGCCTTACGTTATTTCGTGGATTTTTTTATCTGTCAGAGGGAAGCGTTTCTAGCGCTTTCCTCCATTTTTTACTACATTTTTCATCATCTCAACTTTTGCTTTTTCCTGTGGTGACATATCTTTTGTCAGGATTTCCAAGAGAATTTTCGTTTCCTCCGGCGTAAATGACAGATTATGTCCTTTTAATCTATTCATTGCCGTCATCAAAAGAGGCGCCGCATCTTTCATTGCTCTTCCGTTCATGCCGTCTACCAGTTCTTTCATAACCTGCAGCTTTACCGGATGCATAGTTTTAAAGATATCATATTGTTCAAAAATCGACTGACTCACTATCGGTCTCCTTTCTTTCCTGTTCGCCTGTATCCGAAGAATCCGGACTATCCTGCATGGCTGTCATCATGGACATCATCATTTCCACGGTATCCTGCTGTTCCGGAGGAATCATATTGCGGATTAACTCCATCGCACCCATATTACCGTTTTGATTTGGACTCGTATCGCCGTCGCTTTCTGCTCCCATCTCCTGTGTTTGCTGCATAGCCTGCATAAGCTGCATCATTTCCATCATATGCTTCATCTGAAACACCTGCAGGAACATATCAATCATTCTGCGCTCTCTTCCCGAAGAAAAAGGGCGCACCGCCCCCAATAACCCCTCCAAATCAATTTTTTCTCCTACCGATACATCCAAAAAAGGGATAGCCGCTTTTAATATCTGCACACTTTGAGCATTATTTAATCGGCCATCCCATTCCAACATCATGTATTGTACCCGCCCTTCGAACAAGCAATCGTTATTCTATTCTATGCGGGATTTTCGTTTTTATGAATACTTGAGGCAATCCGGTGTGATTCCATAGAGAACTTTTTCCAGATACCTCTCTGCCAGCACCTTTGCCATAGGCAGATTCATATCCAGATAATTGCCGCACTCTTTCGGGTCGGCTCCCGGAACTTTATCGTCAAAACGGGAGATAAACTCGTACATCTCACGCAGTAGCGGCACTATCTGTTCCGACTCATAATCTCCTGCCAAAATCAGATAAAAGCCAGTGCGGCACCCCATCGGGCCGAAATAAATAATCTTTTTGCCCCACTGCTCATGGTTGCGGAGAAAAGTTGCCCCCAAATGTTCTATCGTATGTACCTCGGCAGTATTCATTACCGGTTCAAAATTCGGTCTTGTCATACGGATATCAAATGTCGTTACGACATCATTTCCGGTACTGTCCTTACGGCTCACATAAATCCCCGGCAAGAGCCTCATGTGGTCGACCGTAAAACTTGCAATTGTTTCCATAAATACCCTCCTCTTTTCTATATCAGAGCCATTTTGACCCCAACAAATTCTTGGATTGCTCCTTTATTCATAATAGACATTGACCTGCTTATGCGGAATCAACTCCCGCAGCAAATCAAGTACGCGTTCAGAAGCCATGCCGTCATCCAGTGTGTTATATTTCTCCATAAAGCTCTTATAGCGCTCTTCATACTCTTCCGGACGGTAATTTCGTATATCTTCGATTAGTTCCTCGGTCGTCGTCGAAATCGGCCCCGGCATTTCCTTGCTATAACTAAAATAAAAACCGCGCAATTCATTTTTATATTTGTAAAAATCATAGGCAAAGAAAAACATCGGACGCTTGAGAATACTGTAATCAAACATGACGGAAGAGTAATCTGTCACCAGAATATCCGCCACTAAAAACAGCTCTGCAATATCGCGGCTCTGGTCGAAGTGATAGATAAACCCCTCATAGGGCGACCAGTCTACCGCATCCATAATCAAATAGTGGTACTTGACAATCATAATATATTCATCGCCCAGTTCTTCCTGTAACTTTTCAAAGGAAATCTGCGGACGAAATTCGTACTTATCATCTTCGGAAAACTCGTCGTCACGCCATGTCGGTGCATAGAGAATAATCTTCTTGTCCTTTGGCAGCCCCAATTTGCGCCGGTAAAGCCGCACTCCCTCTTCGGTATTTTCACGAAACAAAATGTCGTTGCGCGGATAACCGATTTCCAACATATCTTTTTGAAAGTCAAACGCACGGCGGAACGTCGAGGAAGAAAATTGATTTTGCGATATAAGATAATCCCACGTATGAACATTTTTGGTAAAATGCTCTTTATAAGTATCAATATCCTTTTCCCCAACCATAAACACATCTTCCATATCCAGCGCCAGTTTCTTCAGCGGAGTGCCGTGCCACGTCTGAATATAGTATGTTCCTTTCCGGCGGACAAGAAATTCCGGTTGCCGGCTGTCAAATACCCAAATCTTTGCACTGGCCATATAATAGAGATAGCGCAGACGGCCATAACGAACCTGTCTGCTCATCCCCGGAATGTTGTACTTTTCCTTTTCATAGAACCAGATGCAATCCCAAATCAAATCATAGCCATTTACCATAAGGCACTCATAGATATGCTTGGGATTTCCCGCATAGCTCTTTCCCAAGCTGCTGTCGAACACAATCCGGTTTTTCTTGACCGGACACAAATGGCACATAACGTAATAAAAAACCACTACAATTTGTTTGGCAAATTGGTATATCTTCTTACGCACAACGCACTCTCCTTCTAGTCGGTAACTTCTCGCTCTCCAAATACTTTTTCGATAACCCTCTCCGATGCATGTCCGTCATCTACATTACAGAACCGATTATAAAACTCCTCATAGCGGGCCTTATATGTTTCCGATATAGCGTCCATGTTATGAAGCGCTTCCACCACCGCATCATTCGTACGCAAAATCGGTCCCGGCAGTTCCTTTTCCATATCCATATACATACCGCGGATTTCGTCGGCATATTCATCAAAATCATAGGTGTAAAACAAAATTGGCCGCCGCAGATTGGCATAATCGAAAAATACGGAGGAATAATCGGTAATGCAAATATCCGAAATCAGATACAGGCGGGATATATCCTCGTACTGGCTGCCATTATATACAAATCCCTCGTATTCGGTCAGATTTAATATGTCCGCAATATAGTAATGCGTACGCAGAAGAATTACGCTGTCTTCCCCAAATTCCTTTTGCAGACGCCCCAAATCCAGAGCAAGCGTAAATTTATATTTGCCGCGGTCATAAAACTGATTATCACGCCACGTCGGTGCATAGAGAATCACGCGTTTCCCCTCCGGGATACCGAGTTCCTTTTTCACTTCCACCGCGATTTCATCGCGATTTTCCGCGTACAAAATATCATTCCGCGGGTAGCCGTATTCCAGAATTTTATCGCGGTTATACACAAAGGCGCGCTCGAATACATCGGTGGAAAAACGATTTGCCGAAATCAGATAATTCCACTCTCTGGAATGTTTATAGAAAAGTGTTTTGTGGTTTTGACTGGCCGAAGTAATATCATCCATGTCAAAAGCCAGCTTCTTTAAAGGCGTTCCATGCCATGTTTCCAAAAATACCACGCCTCGCCTCTTCGTATTCCACGCCGGCTGACGCACATTGAAAATACGATAACCGCAGCGGGAAGCATAATATACATAGCGCAGACTATTCATCTTGACACGCGTGTGCTTACCGGATTTTGCAAGGTCTTTTGATTTCTTGTTCAAAACCCATATATAGCGGTATTTGCTGCCTCGCGTCTTCTGCAAATACTCATACAGATATTTGGGACTGTCCGAATAACTCTTGCCAAAGAAGCTCTCAATAAATACCCAGTCCCGGCGCAGCGGCATTTTTTTGAAAATATGCTTTTCCAGTTGACGATACCACTGAATACGGCTTCCGAACAGACCTTTCTTCTTTTTCTGCCAGCGGAACAGCTTAAAGAATGGCAGCGCCATACGAAACTTCCCTCTTCTCGCTATCGTCAGCGCCCTGCGTGCCGTCGGCGTATAGTCCTTAATAATTTTTTTCCAATCCGGAATCCCCTGCATAATCCTGCTAAATTCCGGCGCCAAATCACGACGCACACGGTCAGGATATCTTCTGTAAAAATAATCTACAAAAAAGCGGTCCATTAAAAAGCGAAGTTCCGTATCTTCTTCATCCAGTAAAGACATAACTTTACCGTATGTATCGAGAAGCTCCGGACTGTGTGCGCCACGTTTTTTCTGTGATAACGCAGGCAGATGAACCTGATCGTTTCGCTGGCGCCATGCATAGTAACTGTCGCCATCTATCCACATATGCCCCTTTGCAGCCTTTAACACCTCGATACAAAAGCGGATATCACTGTAAAAACGGGTATCCGTATCGCAGACAATTCCCTTTTCCAACAAAAATTTTCGCCGTATGAGCAAATGCTGGACGGAATATCTCTCATAAAACCGCTCCGTCAGCAGCTCGTCCGAAAGCGGATGGATGCCCCCGACAAAAGACTCGTGGTA
Source organism: uncultured Eubacterium sp. (assembly GCA_948579355.1). Lineage (GTDB taxonomy): Bacteria > Bacillota > Clostridia > Lachnospirales > Lachnospiraceae > Eubacterium_F. The sequence continues at coordinate 22,994 of CAPAOV010000005.1, forward strand.
GGCCTTGTCCGCATCATAATTTGCCGGCTTAAAAAAGGTGCGCACTTTATTTCCCGTAACGAGCAGCGCCCGCTTTTCTTCTGCGACTTTCAACAGACGCGCCAATGCATCGTCTAGCAGATAATCGTCGCAGTCAATAAAATAGACGTACTCGCCCGTCGCCTTTTCCAAACCGATATTTCGACAATAGGCTACGCCAAACGGATAGACATCCGACATTCTTTCCTCATATTCATCAATCAGTTCTTCCTCATCTGGATATAACTGCTCATCGGTATAAATAGACTTTGCATTTTCGCCTCTTTTTTTCAAGCTATCCAATTCTTCTCTGCGGTGCTCTGCTTTCGTCAAACGCTTTTCTACACGCTCGTGTATTTTTTGCTCCCGCCAGCTCTCTGCCGCCTCCCTGTTCTTCCGATGCACTTCTTCCGGCAGCTCTTCCAATGCTTCATAGACAACGACTGTCTTTTTTTGCAAAACAGACTGCGGTACTTCCGTACCGTCTTTATCATGTACAATAATAATCTCGTAGTCCGCTAACTGCTGTGCCTCTATACTGGCAACACAGTCTTCCAGATACGCTGTCCCTTTAAAATATGGAATAATTATACTTACCTTTGCCATCTTCTCACTCCAATTCCTGTCTATTTATGAAACACGGTTTCCACTACCTGTTTCGTAGATGTTCCATTCTCCCAACCGCAATACTTTTCATAAAATACCCGATACTTCTCCTCATATGTCTGCTCTACCTGCGGCAGATTCTGAACGGAGGCAATCACTTCGTCCGAAGTCATCAATATCGGCCCCGGCAGTTCTTCTTCAATATTGATATAAAAGCCTCGCAGGGCATCGCGGTACTTTTCAATATCATACATGAAGAACAAAATCGGCCGCCTTAAATTCGCATAATCAAAGAATACCGATGAATAGTCTGTAATCATTAAATCCGCAATCAAATATAAGTGCGCAATATCATCATAGGTGCTCGCATTGAATACAAAACCCTGATACGCTGATAAATCCAATACATTGACAATAAAGTAATGGGTTCGCAGAACCACGACATACTCGTCACCAAGCGTTTCCTGCATTCTCGCCAAATCCAATTGTAATGTAAAGCGATATTGCCCCTTGTCAAAAAATTCATCATCGCGCCATGTCGGTGCATATAGTATCACCTTTTTATCCAATGGTATGCCCAGACTATTTTTTATTTCTCCCACCTGCCGTTCTCTCTCGTCCTCCGGTAAGTGCAGAATATCGTTGCGCGGATATCCCGTCTCTAACATCTCCTTATCATACATAAAGCAACTGCTGAAAATATCGGATGAGAATTGATTTGGCGCAATGAGATAATCCCAGCTACGGCTCTGATTATATACCTGCTCTTTATACAGCGGCGAGGCGCCGCTCACCTCTACCTGGTCAAAAACCAGACGCTTCAACGGCGTTCCGTGCCACGTCTCTAAAAATACCGTACCTTTCCTTTTGATAAATGATTTTGGCTGCCGCACATTATAAACAAAATATTTTGAGCGCGCCATATAGTAATAATAGCGCAGGGAAAAACGCTTTACCTGCTTCGCCGGATAAGGCAGTTTTGTCTTTTTGTTCAACACCCATATGCACTCGTACTCTCCCGAATACTGTTGGGAAATGTATTCAAAAATATACTTCGGACTATCCGAATAATTTCTTCCAAAAAATGTTTCAAATAATATCATCTTTTCCTTAATTGGAAAACGCAGCAACAGCTTGCGGTAAATAAGCGGAATCATTTTCCTCTTACGCCCTATCGTTCTCTTAAATGTCTGGAATGCGCTGTGGCGTCTAGCTCTGGCGGCAATTTTTTCCGTCGTATGCGTAAGAGAATAGTTTACGCTTCTTCTCGTATACGGTCTGGCAAGCTTTAACGCCTCTTTTGAGATAAGAGGGAGACACTCGTCCGCTAATGAGCGAAGTTCTTTTACTTTCTTGCTGCTCTTTTCTTTCATATAAGCGGCAATTGTCTGTCTCACGTAATCTTTCACGAATTTACAGTCAAAACAACTCTCAATAAATTCATTTTTACCGCGGATTACTTCTTTTACATATAAATAGGCTCTCATAACTTCCATTGCCTTATTCGTTGCATCTTTCCTTTGGGCAAGGGATGGAAGATTAATCGGGTCGTTTCTTCGCCTTTTCACATAATAAGGTTCTTCGGTCAGTTCGGATACCCGCTCCGTACAGCAGAACGCCTTTGCCAGAAAGCCCATATCCGCTTGATAAATAAATTGTTCATCAAAAGTAACCGCGTTTTGCACGAGCATTTCCCTGCGGTATAACAGATTAAGCGCCGACAGGAAAGTAAAGCGGATAACACTTTTCAGCAAATGATAAAACACCGTCTCCCAAGACGTGGCATTATCCGGAAGAAGCGGAAACGTCTTATCCTCCCGCTCAATGCGTGAAGTATTGATATATGTGTGCTTCTCCGTTGAATCGTCCGGCAGCTTCTCCATCTCCAGAAAGCCGCGGTAACCAATCCACGAATAATAGCGGCGCACATAAACAATATCGCTCTCCCTCGCTGCCGCCAGCATACTCTCTACTGCTCCGGCCCGCAAAAAATCATCGCAATCCATAAAAAACACAAATTCCTGCCGACTGGCCGCCAGACCGATGTTTCTGGCCGCTGCCACTCCCGTCTTCTCCCCCGTATCTAATAACGTAACCGGAAAAGACAGCGATAATTCCGTCACTGCTCTCTTATCTTCCTCATCACAATGGTCGCATACAACGAGCGCCTCGAACTCTTTACACGTCTGATTCTCTAAACTCTCCAGACACTCCTGTATATATTTTCTCTCACCACAATATGGAATAATAAAACTAATTCCCACGATTACTCTCCTTCAAACGTACTATTTTACGACGATATTTATAATTCGGCCCGGTACATAGATTTCCTTGACAATCTGTTTTCCTTCCAGCTTGGCGGCAACCGCTTCTTTTCCTGCAGTCAACGCATCCTCTTTCGAGGCGTCAAGTGCCAATGCCACGGTGGCGCGCACTTTACCATTTATCTGAACGCCAATTTCCTGAACTGCTTCTACCGTCTTGGCCTCATCAAATTCCGGCCATGAACTCTGGAACAAATAACCGCCGAAATTCTTTTCTTCCCACAATTCTTCCGTAATGTGCGGCGCTACCGGATTCAGAAGAAGCAGCAGAACGCGGAACTCGTCTTTTGTCACTGAGCCTTTCTTATAGAAGTCGTTAATGAGCGCCATCATTGCGGCAATCGCCGTATTATATTTTAACGCCTCAAAATCATTGCTTACTTTCTTTATCGTCTGATGCATCTTTGTCTCTAAATCGGAAGAAAATCCCTCTTCCTCCGATACCATGTCCTGTAACTTCCAGACACGCTCCAAAAACCGGCGGCACCCCTTTACGCCGTCCTCTGACCATGCCGCTGCCGCATCGAAAGCTCCGATAAACATCTCATAAGTACGAAGCGTGTCCGCACCGTAATCATTGACGATATCATCCGGATTGACGACATTGCCCCGCGACTTACTCATCTTCTCGCCATTTTCACCAAGTATCATGCCATGGGATGTTCTCTTCTGATAAGGTTCTTTCGTCGGCACTACTCCCTCGTCATACAAAAATTTGTGCCAAAAACGGGAATATAATAAGTGAAGCGTCGTATGCTCCATTCCTCCATTGTACCAGTCAACCGGCAGCCAGTATTTCAAAGCCTCCGGACTTGCCAGCGCCTCTTCGTTCCACGGGTCGATATAGCGGAGAAAATACCACGAAGACCCCGCCCACTGCGGCATTGTATCCGTTTCCCGTTCGGCCTTACCGCCACAGCACGGACATGTCGTCTCCACCCAACTGCGCATTTTGGCAATCGGCGATTCTCCGTTATCCGTTGGCTCGTAGTTGTCAACTTCCGGCAATTGCAACGGCAGTTCCTCTTCCGGTATCGGCACATAACCACATTTGTCGCATTTGACAATCGGAATAGGCTCTCCCCAGTAACGCTGACGGGAAAATACCCAGTCGCGCAGCTTAAAGTTCTTCTTGGCGACGCCTACGCCCTTTTCCTGCAGCCATGCGATAATGGCTTCTTTTGCCTCCGCTACTGATTTTCCGGTTAAAAATCCGGAATTGACAAGCGTTCCGGTAGCGACGTCGGTAAATGCCTCTTTCTCCACATCGCCCCCTGCAATTACTTCTATAATAGGAAGCTCAAACTTTTTGGCAAATTCCCAGTCACGCGTATCATGCGCCGGTACTGCCATAATCGCACCGGTTCCATAGCTCATCAGTACATAATCCGATACCCAAATCGGTATCTCTTTGTCATTAACCGGATTCACGGCGCTCAGGCCGTCGATTGCCACGCCAGTCTTCTCTTTTGCCAGCTCCGTCCTCTCAAAATCAGACTTGCGCGCGGCTTCCTCGCGATACTTCACAATATCGTCCCAGTTTTTTATCTCATCTTTATATTTATCCAGATATGGATGTTCTGGAGAAACAACCATATAAGTAACACCAAATAACGTATCCGGTCTTGTCGTGTAAATCCTCAATTTCTCTTCTTTATCTTTCAGGGAGAAGTCAACCTCCGCCCCGTGGGAACGTCCAATCCAATTTTTCTGCGAAACTTTGACGCGCTCGATATAGTCCAAATCATCCAAATCATCTATGAGCTTGTCGGCATACTCGGTAATCTTTAACATCCACTGGCTCTTTACTTTGCGGACTACTTCACTGCCGCAGCGGTCGCATACCCCATTGACAACTTCCTCGTTGGCAAGCCCGCATTTACATGATGTACACCAGTTTATCGGCATCTCTGTTTTGTATGCCAGCCCGGCTTTAAATAATTTCAGGAAAATCCACTGTGTCCACTTGTAGTATTCCGGAGAAGTAGTATTGACTTCCCTCTCCCAGTCAAAAGAATAACCAAGCGCCTGTAACTGCGCCTTAAAGTGCGCGACATTATTTTTTGTCACCTCTTTCGGATGAACTTTATTTTTAATCGCATAATTCTCAGTCGGAAGTCCAAAGGCGTCCCATCCCATAGGGTACAATACATTGTAACCCTGCATGCGCCGCTTACGCGCCACGATATCCAGCGCGGTGTAAGGACGCGGATGGCCTACGTGCAGACCCTGCCCCGATGGATACGGAAATTCTACCAATGCATAATACTTTGGCTTGCTATAATCATCCGTCGCCTGAAAGGCTTTCTCTTCCTCCCATACTTTCTGCCACTTCTTCTCAATTACTTTTGGGTTATAACTCTGACTCATAATTACCTCCATTCATTCTTCACGCCTGCGGCGTTAGCGTCTCGTTCTTATTGGCCCGCTCCCATATCCGGTGTCGGCGTCTCTGTCACATCCGGCGTCGGTATCTCCGTTGGCTGCGGCGTCTCTGTCGGCTGCGGCGTTGGCGTCTCCGCCGGCTCTTTCTTTGGCAAAGGCTTATACTTCTTTACTTTCACCACACAAACTCTTTTTTTACCGCTGCCATCTTTCGTATAGGCAAATATTTTACATTTTCCCGCTTTCTTCGCCTTAATCTCTCCCTTTTGATTCACCGTCGCGATTTTTGAGTTGGAAGAGACAAAACGCACTTCTTTTATCATTGCTTTCTTCGGGCGGTATTGGTAAGCCCTTATTTTTGCTTTCGCTTTCTTCTTTCCCTTTCCAAGCGTCAGCGTAACTTTCTTTTTTGATATCCGAAAAGATTTTACTTTTACAAAATACGGGTTGGCGGGGTTCGGGTCAGTCGGGTCCCACCCCATATAACCGGACATTTTCCTTGCTTTTGGTTTGCCGAGAGGCCCCGGATTGGGCGAACGGTAAATCGTAACCTTTGTTCCCGACGGACAATTATCGTATATCCACTTGCTGGCCGCCACCGTCAGTCGTATACAACCGTGCGATGCTTTCGTTCCCAGACGGTTGTACTGGACATATGACTGCGTATTCGGACTCGCTCTGTAATACCAGACGGAATGAAACAGAATACGGCCCGTAATACGGGAACAGTATTGCCCGTACACCGACCCCATCATTTCATGCCAACGGTATTTCGAGCTTAAAGTAAAAGTTCCCGTTGGCGTTGCAAAACCGGAAGAACAAACAAATGCTTTATATGGTTTGTATTTCTTTTTCGTCTTCCGGTAAACGGTTACAACATTCTGCTGCTCATTTACCTTTATCATATATGGATTTTTATTCTTTGAAGCCCGCGCTTCCACACCACGGGTATTTCCTCCCAACCCCGACATTAAAAATGCTAAAAATGAAAGAATAAACAGCCTTCTCACAATTGTTTTCATCTTCCGCACTCCTTAATTGCAGTTTTGAATATGCATATAAGCATACTATTTTATAATACCAATTGCCAAAACCTTTGTCAAGAATTTACCAATTGCCCCAGCGGCGTGAATGTGGAATTACATTTTATGAGGAAAAAGCTATACCATCCACTTGGAAGAGCAAATTACCCGGATCGGCAAATTCAGTCTGAAATGACTTGCGTACAGGATATTTGCCATGAAATCTTCTCTTAATTACCTTTTCCATTACTGGAATATCCCAAATATTTTTAAACAGGCAATTCATCTGTACGACATTTTCAAGTGTCAATCCCACTAATGCCAGCCGTTCTTCCATTTTATCAAAGGCACCGTCAACTTGTTCTTCAATCGTACCGCCTATATTACGGGCACAATAATTTATAAAGCAATAGTCTCCCGCTTGAATAATTCCTGAATGTGCCCAGTCCTCATTAATTTCATATCGTCTGATTTCTTTCATCTTTCTACACTCCTAACTTTATAGTATTTTTTTGTGGATTGTCAATCTGAAGAAATTCTGTAAAACGTGCTATTTCATTTACAATCATTTCTCTCATTTTGTCATTTGGTTGAACTGTCGGCTCCCACCACCAGTTTTTAATAATAAATTTTCCTGCCTTGCAAATCGGTTCTGCCTCAAAGCGATAAGTGAAACCAAACAGCGTTTCCAACATCTGTCTTGCCTCATCTTTCGGATATAATTTCATCTTTATTCCCCATATTCCATTTGTATTTCTTTACAGGTTTTTATAATGCGTTCCTTTATTTTCTGCGGTTCGATAATTCTGGCTTTGTTTCCAAAGGAAAGAATCACCCCGTACCAAAATGTCTCATGCTTCGGTGCAGAAAAAGAAAACTCAAAATCCCCATTTTCAAATTCCTGCGTAATTCGTCCATTTAGATATTCCCTGCATTTTGATTTTATGACTGCCTTTCCGTATAATTTGACATGTACAATATCATTATTGCTATCTTTCAACTTAACATCTGAAAAATTATGAGATTTTGTAAATTTTATCTCTGTTACCTGCAAATTGTCCATACGAACTAATTTGAACATACAATAATCCTGATATTTTTCATAATATCCAATCAGATACCAGTTATACCATTTGTATTGGAGGCAAACCGGTTCTGCCTGAATGTCTTTTACTTCATCATGGCTGTTTGTATAAGAAAATCGGACAACGCATTTTTCTTCGATTGCATCTTCTAACAGCATTAATTGTTCATTTATTTTGTCATCTTCACTTGCAACGCCTAAATCCACGGAAACAGCAGTGTCGCTTGTGTGACTTATGCTCTGCACTTTTTCCAGTGCCTGTTTTAAACTTTTGCTCGCATATGCACTTGCCATTCCTTCCAGAGCAGTAACAATCCAATCATATTCATGACTTGTTGCAACCTGTTTTTCTAAAACAAAGCTGTCCATAATCTGATAGCCGCCTTCTACGCCATAAAAAGATTGAATTGGAATACCTGCCTGATTTAGCGATTCTAAATCCCGCATAATCGTTCTGGAAGAAACTTCAAATTCTTCTGCTAATTTCTGTGCTGATGTCCGACCATGATTTAATAAATAGACAACAATGCTTATAAGTCGGTCAATCTTCATTTTTTCTCCTTTCTGTTCCAATATAACAAACAAACTATGACACCATTATGTCATAGTTTGTTTAAAGAAGCAATTATTTCAAATTCTATCGATTCTCTTTTTATCGCCTTTTTGAAAGTATTTCAACCAGTTTATCAATTCCCGTATATTTTGTGTTATAATGTTCTATGTGATTTTGTTGTCTCCGCTCTGTGCCCGCATTTTTTCCTTTATCAGGGTTCGTAATGACCTGCGGGAAGATATAACATAAGGGAAACTTTAAGGTTTCCCTTAAAAATAATCAATTCACAATCAAAATTTGTAAGGGAGGTTGAATGAATGTTTTATGTAAAGAAAATGGACAAGACTTGTTTTGAAATGTATGATACGATTTCTATGAATGTGGATGTCCGTACAGAATATAAAATCAAACGAATCGATAATGGTTTAGGTGGTTTAATATTTGAAGAAGTACAAGTTACGCCATACATAAAAGACTTAAGCGTGTATGAGCGTGCCACTGAATATGAAAAAAATTTTGATATTACGAATTGGCATTTTTATATGGCATTTGACGATGATAAACCGATTGGAGCAATGACTATTGCAGGAAGAACCCCTAACTTAAATATGCTTTCTGGGAAAGATGATGTATGTGTTTTATGGGATATAAGAGTTGCCGATAATTATAAGCATCAAGGTGTTGGTCAAAAATTGATGGATGTTGGTATTGATGATGCCAAATCAGATGGTTATAACCAGATGATTATAGAGTGTCAGAATAATAATGTTCCCGCTTGCCATTTTTACAGAAAACAGGGCGCATTGTTATCGAAAGTGGATATGTATGCGTATTATCATGAGGAAGATTGCAAAAATGAAATTCAGTTTGTGTGGCATTTAGATTTAGAGCGAGTTCTGTGAGGAGCGGCGAAGACTTCCGGAAACGCAAGAAATAATGTATTTTTCGTCGGGAGCGCTACACCAGACAAGGTACGGCCGGATACCCGCCACCTATCGCCATGGGAGAAAAATAAGCTTAGTCGGAATTTTATAAAAAATGTACGATTTATTCTATTTGCAAAAACATACTATATCTATATTCTTAAATTAGAAATGTTATAAAAATGGGGTTAAAAGGCTTTTTGTACAGACCAAAAGTCCGTAAACTTTTGCCCTGTATCATTTATGAGGAGGATATAGTATGACAAAACATAATGTAAGGAAACTCTTAGGCGCTGCCCTCACGGCCGCCATGCTGGTTTCCATCGTTCCCGCCGCCGAACCGCTCAGTGCGGCAGGAAAGACAAAACTCAAAACAAAAAATGTCACCCTTTACAGAGGAACTACAAAAAAAATAGTTTTGAAAAATAAAAAGAAAAAGAGAACTTATCTTTATTCGAGCAACAAAAAGAAAGTTGCCACCGTGTCAAAGAAAGGACTGATTCAGGCTCGGAAAGCGGGAAAGGCAGTGATTACCGTAAAAGAAAAGTACACTGTGAAAAAGAAGAAAAAGAAAAAACGAATCGGAAAGGTGAAAGTAACAGTGAAAAGTAGAACATGCATCCCGCCTAACACTTCGCACAATTCCACAAAAACATCGACAACAGGGGAATCTTCACCTCCGCAGGCAACGTCCGTTCCAACGGACACAGCGACTCCGCCGGTGACGGAAACGCGTCCCCCAACGCCGTCTCCAACCCCTTATGTACCGCCATTTTTAGGTGACGATACGGAGGCACAGTTTTATGTGGCGCCAAGCGGCAATGACTCGGCAGACGGCAGCCGGGAACACCCTTTCCGGACTTTAACAAGGGCGAAAGAAGCCGTTCGTGAACTTGACAAATCAAAGGGCGATATCGTTGTTTTAGTTGCCAATGGTTTTTATCCGGTTGAGGACACCATTCAATTTTCTTCACAGGATTCCGGCAATGACAAATGTACGATACACTACCGCGCTGCCAAAAATGCGAAACCGGTTTTTGCCGGCGGCAAGAAACTCGAAACCGACTGGCGGGTGGCCGATGATGTCAATTGGTTAAGTGATGGCATCAAAGCCTACAAAACTCCACTCAATAGAAAGGAAAAACTCCGTGCCATCTACGTCAATGGCAAACGGGCTTCCATGACTTCAAAGACAAAGAAACCAAAAAGCGGCATCGGCAAATACAAAGTGAAAAAGGGGCAGGCTGACTGGGCATGGAACAGCAGCACAACAACCATTTACGAGGGAGCTACTTTCGATTCTTCCTTTTTACCGGCAGACACAAGAAATCCGCAGAATATCGAATTGGAATCCGGTTCAACATGGGCGAAACAGCTAGTCTGCGCACAATCCCTGAGCAAGACGGCAGAGGGTGATACGCAGGTATCCCTGCAAATGCCATACGCCGCGCTTGCGCAAAACCTTGGCTGGGGAACGCCGTACAGCCCGAAAAAGGCAAATGATGTCTCCAACGTATTTGAATGGCTGCGGAAACCGGGAGAATTTTATTTTGATGAAGCTGCCAGCATGCTTTACTATATTCCGAACGAGCAGGAAGACATATACACAGCAGAAGTTGTCATCCCTACGACAGATACTATTCTAAACATTGAGGGAGAAACGCCAAAATCCGATTATGTACATGATATCACTTTTGACGGCTTATCGTTTGCTTATACGGACTGGAATCTCTATGAGTTGGAGGGTTCGCACGGCTATGCGTCCGTACAGGGTTCCATCGTCCTCACTAAATTTGCCAATATCAATCAGCATGATGATATTTACCGCTCCTATGATGTGCCTCCGGCTGCAGTTCACGTTACTTCGGCTAACAACATTAAGTTCCTAAACGGCGAAATCCGTCAGACCGGATATTTGGGCATTCACCTTGAAAACGATGTAAACGATTGTGAAGTGACTGGAAACTATATTGGACAGACAGGCGGGGCAGGTATTGTCGTCGGCCATCCTACGCATGTTTACGAAAATGACACATCCATTCACCGCGTAAATACAAATTCTGCGGGTCCGGACAAAGAGAAATTCAAAAACGGTACGGAAGCCGTACCAAAGAATATATCGTTGACAAACAATTATTTATTGGAGAATTGCTATTTCTTTCCGGGAAATTCACCAATTACTTCATTCTTCACCTATAACCTGCAGGTACTTCACAACTTTGTATACAAATGCTCTTACAGCGGCATGAGTATCGGCTGGGGCTGGTGTAACTTTGACGGAGAAGAGGGAGCCGATTCCCAGTTACCGGGAGTTCCAACTACTACCTCGAAAAACAATCACGTCAATTACAACCGCGTGGAAGAAATCTGCTCCTTATTGCAAGACGCTGGAGGAATCTACACACTCGGCAGACAGGGAAATGATGACTGGACGGAGTACTCGGAAATGAGTTATAACTACATCAACGCCAAGCGAAAGAAACAGGTTGCCAACGGAAGTAAAATGATTAACGGTTTCCATCCGGATGAGGGAAGCGCCTATATTAAATTTGACAGCAATGTCGTAACCAATATCATCCGTAATGTATACGAGTTAAACGATTGGCGGAGAAAACATGATATGATTGTTACCAACGGTTTTTCCAATACCGACCGCTCGGAAACAACGGCGCCAAACTGTACTTTGCAGCAGTATGTAAACGCCGATTATATCTGGCCGCTGAGTGGATACAAAACCGTTCTCTATTCCGGTCTGGAAGACGACTATACTTATATGGTAGGAAAAGATGTCATTCCGGATACGGACTATGAACTGGCCTCTCATGTGCGGCTGTCCGTCGGTCAGAAGTTACCGCGCAGAGGTCTTCTCAAAAATAGCGACGAAGTCTGGCTGGCAAAGGAGGGCACAACAAATTTCGTTGCCGGAGATATGATGACGAAAGCTGCCGGAGATGAAAAATCAATGGATATTCCATCCGTGCCGGGCAGCTATAAACTTTACATCCGCTATGCCGACGGCACTTTGTCAGAGGCTTCCACCTTTACTTTGCATGTTGGAGAGGCATCCGATATCGCTAATGTCACAGAGGGTCAGGAAAGCAGTGTATCCAAACAAAAACCACTGAAACTGCAACTGAATGAGACGAAGTACACCTATACCTTAAATGGAGAGGCAATCTCAAATGGCCACGTTATCAGTGACGCCGGAACATGGACGCTGAAAGCGGTTGAAAAGGATACAAGCAAAACGACAACCGTTATATTCTCCACCTATGTGACATTGGCTAACCAATTGTTAGCGGAGAATGTGACAACCGGCAGCGGCGGCGAAATTACCTTTGCCAATACGCTGTCCGACGCCGAAAATACAATTTGGCTGGCGCCGTCCGGATTATCTGCCTTTGACGAAAACGATGCAACCATGTCAAAAGCAGCGGGCAATTGTTCCTCCATGAAAGCGCCAGTACAGGCCGGTAAATATATCCTTACCGTAGTCGGGCACGAGGGAGAAATCCTCAGCCAGTCCGATGCTTTTGTAACAGTAACCGAATAGAACGTAACGTTTCATTTATCATTAACTGAAAAGGACTTACCAACCGTCTTGAAGTCAGATGATTTGCTCTGCAAACAGTTGCTTGGGATTGATTGGCAGGTCCTTTTTCTGTTGCCATACTTGTGCTTTATGCACATACTTGCGCTTTTCCCCTCATAGACTGTAGTAAGATATTGCACATGGAATGGATGAAACGATGCTTCAAGACTATTTATTGAACTATGGACTTCCCGCCATGTTTCTCTTGATTTTATTAGAATACGCCTGTTTTCCCGTCTCAAGCGAAATTGTCTTACCTCTTGCAGGATTGGTCGCCGCCGGTCAGGGACTGTCTTTCCCCCTGTTAATTCTCTTCAGTACTCTGGCCGGCATTGGCGGAAGCCTGATAACCTACGCCATCGGACGCAAAGGAGGCTCTTCCTTATTGGAGAAAATCATGCACCGTTTCCCCTCTATGGAAAAGCCTATTCTTTCTTCTTACCGGACGTTTGGCGACCACGGAAAAAGCGCTGTGTTCCTGAGCCGGCTCATTCCTCTGTGCCGCACATATATTGGCTTCGTCGCCGGCGCCATGAAGCAGAGCTGCAGCGGCTATATTCTGTATTCCGCTTTCGGAATTTTCCTGTGGAACACCGTACTCACCAGTCTCGGTTATTATTTTTATCAATATAAGGAAGCTTTCTTTGGTTACTTTGACCGCTATAAACGATGGATTTTCTTTGGCGGCCTGCTGCTTCTCTGTCTCCTGCTATGGCGGCGTATCAGAAAAGGCCGGGACATAGCCGGAGAAGACCAAACGCAATAAGAATAATGCCGCTCACCCCATTTAAACGCCGCAGATTATACGGAGATTTCCCTCCGAACAGAAGAAATACATAACAAAGTACGGCCGTACAGACGGGAAATAAATATACAGTCTCACCGAGATTGAGAATCCCCAGTGCGGCGCTGATGGAGTCCAGAGCAAATACAACTCCTACGACGCAGCCCTCGCGGAGGTCAATGCTTCGGGAAGCATCCTTGTCATAATCTGCTGTTTTATTATCTCCCAATGCATTCCAGAGTGTTTTGACTCCGAGCGTGATGAGGATTGCTGCGCCGAGAACTTGAAACAGCCACTCCGGTACTCCCGCGCACAAGAGCCGCCCGAGCCAAATGGCGGCGGCTGTCAGCACACCATTGAGAAGGGCAATAAGCAAACGCGTCCGTCTGGGAATGACGATTCCCCCTATTGCATATGCCATAGCTACACCAAGTGTATCAAAACTAACTGACACAGCCAGTAAAATGACAATAAGCATCTCTTTGTTCCTTTTGATTGCTTATTGTTATCTTATGCATAACCCTATACTTTGGGGAAATTTTTCGACAGAATCAGCGAAAGGAATATGCCCATGAATTGGTATAATATGGATTTAGTAAAAATGCAGCAAACATACAAAATAGATGCCGAACAGGGCTGCAGCAGTAAGGAAATAAAGAAACTCCGGCAGGAATATGGACGAAACGAACTGGTCAGCGAGCGCGGGCCGGGGCTTCTATCCCGTTTCTTTGCCCAATTCAGGGATTTTATGATAATTACCCTTTTGGCTGCCGCTCTCATCTCTTTTGTTGCCTCCTATCTGCAGGGAGAGCTCAATTTTACAGACCCGCTCATTATTTTAGCTATCGTCATTATCAATGCGCTCCTTGGCATCTATCAGGAAAGCAAGGCAGAGCATTCTCTTGCCATGCTGCAAAAATTACAGACGCCCGAAACTATCGTTGTCCGCGACGGAAAGCGGCAAAAGCTCCCGTCACAAGATTTGGTTCCGGGAGACATCGTGCATTTGGAGACCGGCTGTCTCATTCCTGCCGACGCCAGACTTCTCTCTTGTCACAATCTGACAACCGAAGAGTCTGCGCTTACCGGAGAGACCGGAAGCATCAAAAAAATGAGCGAGGCTATTCATGCCGAAGAACTCCCGATTGGCGACCAGAAAAACATGGTTTTTTCCGGTACGATGGTAACGACCGGACGGGGGGTTTGTTATGTGACGGCGACCGGCATGAATACACAAATTGGGCAGATTGCCGGTATGCTGGCGCAGGAAACCTCTCCCGAAACACCGCTTACCCGCCGCCTGAACAAGACGGGAAAAGTACTTGGTATCTTGGCGCTTATCATTTGCGGTATCATTTTCATATTGGGCATTACAAAAAAGCAGCCTATCTTCGAGATGTTTATGACTTCCGTCAGTCTGGGCGTCGCTGCCATACCGGAAAGCCTGCCGGCCCTTGTCACCATTATGCTCAGTTTAGGCGTTGAACGCATGGCAAGACAGCGTGCCGTGATTCGCCATCTGCCAGCTGTGGAAACACTGGGGAGCGCTTCTGTTATTTGTTCGGATAAGACAGGTACTCTGACACAGAATCAAATGAGCGTCAGACGCACCTATTGTACCTGCTCCGAAGAGGAACTGTTTCGATATTTTCTTCTCTGTAATAACGAAAGCGGCCCTGTGGAACAGGCGCTGATTGAATATGGATACAAGCTCGGTATCCGTTATGAACGCCTGCAAAATCAGGAACCGGCAATATTTGAACTTCCTTTTGATTCTTCACGAAAGCGGATGACAACACTGCACCGGACGGCCGCCGGAATCCTCTCTGTGACAAAAGGCGCTCCGGAACTGCTTCTTCAGCTCTCCACTCATTATAAAGACGGGGAGCAGGTACGCCCCCTCACATCCTCTATGCGCCATCAACTGCTAAGGGAAGCAGAAAATTTTGCCGGAGATGCGCTTCGGGTTTTGGGAGTCGGATACCGCCTGCATCCTCAAATGCCGCCGCAGGATGAGACATTGGAGCACGGACTCGTCTTTGCCGGATTGGCCGGATTCATGGACCCGCCCCGTAAAGAGGCATATGCTGCAGTAAAGAGCTGCCGCCATGCCGGAATCCGCCCTGTAATGATTACGGGCGACCACCGAATCACTGCCGCCGCTATTGGCAGGGAATTGGGTATCTGCCATAATGACAAAGAAGTCATGACCGGACAGGAACTGGATTCCATAAGCGACAGGGAACTTCCGGGGGTTTTGGATACCCATCACGTGTTTGCCCGCGTCTCTCCCATCCATAAAGTACGTCTGGTGAAAGCATTCCAACGCAAAGGGAATGTCGTTGCCATGACCGGTGACGGCGTGAACGACGCTCCGGCGCTGAAAGCCGCTGATATTGGCTGCGCCATGGGCCGGACGGGAACTGACGTGGCAAAAAACGCGGCCGATATGATTTTGATGGATGATAATTTTTCTACTATTGTTTCCGCCGTTCGCGAGGGGAGAGGTATATATGATAATATTAAAAAGGCGATTCATTTTCTCCTTTCCTGTAATATCGGAGAAATAATGACAATATTTGTGGCCATCTTTTTTGGTATGCCCGCACCGCTGCTTCCCGTGCAGCTCCTGTTTATCAATCTGGTAACGGATTCGTTTCCTGCCCTCTGCCTCGGCGTGGAACCGCCCGACCCGGATAGCATGAACCGCCCTCCTCTTCCAAAAAACAGTGGTATCTTTCACTTTGATACGGTATTCCAGATGATTGTCGAGGGCATGTTCATCGGCTCGCTGGCCCTTTTTGCCTACACAACGAGCGGTTCTACGATGTGTTTTGCCGTTTTGTCAATCTCCCAACTCGTTCACTCCTTTAATATGCGCAGTGAACATTCTCTGTTAGAAACCGGCATTATGGGAAACCGCAAGCTCCTGCTCAGTGTCGTGCTATGTATTGCGCTCCAGTGCTGCGTAATAAGCATTCCCGCCCTGCAAACAATTTTTCATACTACGGCGCTCAGCATGCGCGAATGGTTTGTCGTGGGCATTTTATCGCTGCTTCCTATCCCTCTGGCAGAACTTAGCAAGCGGCTTCACTGAATTAATCTTTTCTAACCTCTTATTTTGTGCTACAATAACATCAGGCTCAAACAGCCATAGACACTACAGAAACAGAAAGAGAGGTAAAAAATATGGCCTGGTATGATGAATCAGTATTTTATCACATATATCCATTGGGGCTAAGCGGGGCTCCCGCTCTCAATGACTACGGGGAGACGCAGCACCGTTTACGCGACTTAGAACCGTGGATTGACCATCTTTTATCGATTGGCTGCAACGCTCTCTATATCGGCCCGCTTTTTCAATCAGTCGGACACGGATATGAAACGACCGACTACTATAAGTTGGATTGCCGGTTAGGGGACAATGACGACTTAAAACATTTTGTTCAAACCTGCCACGAAAAGGATGTGCGGGTTATACTAGACGGGGTATTTAACCACACCGGACGGGACTTTTTCGCTTTTGAGGATATCAAAGAGCAGCGCGAAAATTCCCGCTACAAAGATTGGTACTGTAACGTAAACTTTGGTGGAAATAACGAGTACAATGACGGATTTTCTTACGATAACTGGGGTGGGTACAACTTACTCGTGAAATTGAATCAGCGAAATCCGGAAGTCAGAAATTATATTTACGATGTAATCCGCTTCTGGGTAAGCGAATTTGATATCGACGGTATCCGTCTGGACGCCGCAGATGTTTTGGATTTTGACTTTATGAAAGGAATGCGCAGCGTCGCCAATGAAATTAAGCCGGATTTCTGGCTGATGGGCGAAGTTATACACGGCGAATACAACCGCTGGGTTAATGCGGAAACTTTGCATTCCGTAACCAATTACCATCTAAACAAGGCTCTCTGGTCGGGCTGTAATGATTTAAACTTCTTTGAAATCGCACACACCGTCAAGCGTTTGTATGATATGGGAGGCGGGCACTATGAAAATATGCGCCTGTACAATTTTGCCGACAACCATGACGTGGAGCGCATTATTAACAAATTGAAAAACCGCTCCCACTTTGGCGCCGTCCACACACTGATGTATACGCTTCCCGGCATTCCATCAATTTACTATGGCTCGGAATTTGGCATTGAGGGCCGTAAAGAAAACGGTTCCGACGCCCCGCTGCGTCCATGCCTGCATCTGGATGATTATGCCGATGCGCAGGAGACGAACCCTTATACCGCATGGATTACAAAACTGGGAAACATCCGCCGGACATCCCATGCGCTTGCTTATGGAGAATACAAAGAACTGTTGCTGATGAACCGCCAATACGCGTTTATGCGCAGCTACGAGGGTGAAGACGTCATTGTGGCGCTGAATATCGACGACGCACCGGCAACAATTTCCATCCCTTATAGCGGAGGACAGGCTTCCTTTACCGGTTCCATACAAAATAAACCGTATGACGTATGCGATGGCAGAATCGAAATTACTCTGGCTCCGGGCGAAAGTGAAATCTTTCTTGCCAACTGACAAAGTTTTATTTGCATCTGAATGTTATTTGTCATATAATATAGATATCATTTTAGCAAAGGGGGCAAATATATGACGCCGCAAGAACTTTTTGCGAAATCATTGGTAACATATGACCGCAGTTATAGCACCAATGACTCTTTTTATTATAAGCTTCCTTATAAAAAAGATTTTGATTTGTGCAATTGGACGCCAATGCGTATGTATAGCGGAAATATAATTAAATTTTATCAGTACACACTGGATAAGCCGGTCGTACTGTTTACCGATACCGATGACATGTAATTATTATAAATAAGAATAAAAAATCCACTGATTTGCACGTATGCTGCTTCTAAAAAGCGTCAGCAAATCAGTGGATTTCTTTACTTTATTTTTCTATTTTCCTAAGCTCCATAAGAGGCAGAGCTGCTTAACTGCTCTTCAATGCGAAGAAGCTGATTATATTTTGCTACCCGGTCCGTACGCGAAGGCGCTCCGGTCTTAATCTGTCCGGCATTCAAACCAACTGCAATATCAGCAATCGTCGTGTCCTCGGTCTCTCCCGAGCGGTGGCTGACAATGGCATTCCAACGGTTATTCTTCGTCATGCGGATAGCCTCTAACGTCTCGGTCAGTGTTCCAATCTGGTTCGGTTTAATGAGAACGGCATTCGAGGCATTCATCTGAATCCCCTTTTGAATCCGCTCCGTGTTCGTTACAAATAAATCATCGCCAACCAGTTGTATCCGTTGTCCAAGGCGTTCCGTTAATTTTTGCCAGCCGGTCCAATCCTCTTCCGCCAAACCATCTTCAATGGAATACACCGGATAGCGGTCGCACAATTCCGCCCAATAATCAATCATGGCGTCGGATGTCTTATATTCTCCCGATTTCCAAAACAGATACTCACCTGTGCGTCCCTGCTTCACCGCCTCTTCATACATTTCCGTACTTGCTCCGTCCATCGCGATAACAAAATCTTCCTGCGGACGATACCCCGCCTTATCAATTGCCCGGACAATATAGCGCAGGGCGTCCTCGTCACTCGCAAGCTGCGGGGCGAATCCTCCCTCGTCTCCTACGGACGTCGCATAGCCTTCCTCTTTCAAAAGCCTTTTCAACGTATGGAATACGTTTGCGCTCCACTCCAGACACTGGTGAAAGGATTTGGCGCCTATTGGCATAATCATAAACTCCTGAATCGTCAAACTGCTGTCGGCGTGCTTGCCTCCGTTGATAATATTCATCATTGGAATTGGCAGCGTATGGGCGTTTGCCCCGCCAATATACTGATATAGCGGAAGTTCTACGGCCATCGCCGCTGCTTTTGCCACTGCCAGCGATGTGCCAAGTATAGCGTTAGCGCCTAATTTCCCCTTGTTTTTTGTTCCATCCTCGCGAATCATAATTTCATCAATCTCAATTTGATTCAGGGCATTTTTGCCATCCAATAGAAAACTTATCGTTTCATTGACATGTTCTACTGCTTTCTTTACTCCATTGCCGCTATAGCGGGGCAGTTCCGTATCACGCAATTCCACCGCCTCAAATGCTCCTGTTGATGCACCGGATGGTACAGAGGCTCTTCCGGTCGCCCCTCCGCATAAAGAAACCTCTACCTCCACGGTAGGATTCCCCCGGGAATCTAATATTTCTCTTCCCCTTACTGTGTTAATTCGATATTTGTGTTCCATTTTACCCTCCATTCCGAAACTATCTCTATGTTTTCTTCTTGTGGAAAGTATTTCCTTGTACAAAAAAAATATGCATGCCCGATAAAATTTCATATCCGGCATGCATACCATTAGCAGACTATTTTTTATGTTTCTTTTCTTTCTTTGCCGCTTCCGCCTCAAACGATGCGTCTAACTGCTCTAAAAGTTTCTTTTGCTCTTTACTAGGTTTGGTAGGAACATCAACAACTAAATCCACATAATGATTTCCCCTCATCTTCTTATTCCGCAGCGATGGAACTCCCTTTCCGCGGAGCCGGACTCTCGTTCCGGTTTGTGTTCCCGCCTTGACATTATAGGCGACGTCGCCGTCAATTGTTTGTATAATTACATCCCCGCCTAAGACAGCTCTCGGATAAGAAATCTTTACCGTCGAGAAGATGTCATAATCCACTCTCTGAAATTCCTTATGCCGCTCTACATATACTTCTACCAGCAAATCCCCGCGGGAGCCGCCGTTCTTTCCCGGCTCACCCTTGCCGCGAAGACGGACGCTCTGACCGTGGTCAATTCCGGCAGGAATTGTAACTTGCAATTTCTCTTTCTTACTTGTATAACCCTGTCCATGGCAGTCCGGACATTTCTCACGGATTACCGTTCCTTTTCCTCCGCAGGCCGGACAGGTCGTTACATTTTGCACCATGCCAAACAAGGACTGCTGGGTCTGGACAATCTGCCCTCTCCCGCCGCACTGTCCGCATTTGATTGGCTGTGTTCCCGGTTTTGCGCCATTGCCGCCGCATGTCTTACACTCTACTTTGGATGGGATTTCAATCTCTTTTTCCGCCCCAAAGCACGCCTCTTCAAAGGAGATTTTTACCTGCGTGCGCAGATTTGCCCCTCTCTGCGGTGCGTTCGGGTCCGCCCGCCGGCTTCTTCCTCCAAAGCCGCCGCCAAACAAATCTCCAAATATATCGCCAAAACTTCCAAATATGTCATCCATGTTCATATTTGTAAAACCACCGCCGCCGGCGCCGCCCTCAAAGGCAGCGTGGCCAAATTGGTCGTACTGCTGACGCTTCTGTGGGTCACTAAGAACAGCATACGCTTCCGATGCTTCTTTAAATTTTGCTTCTGCCTCGGCATCCCCGGGATTTGTGTCCGGATGATACTTCTTGGCAAGAACGCGATACGCTTTCTTCAATGCAGCGTCGTCGGCATTTCTATCCACACCGAGAACTTCGTAATAATCACGTTTGTCTGCCATCGTCTTTCTCCTCCATTCGAATACGCGAAAGGACTCGTGCCAACTGCCTAATGGCAGTTTTCTCAGGCACGAGTTCTTATCACGCTACCGTTTTATATCACGGTTATACTTCCCTGTACTCTCCGTCTACGACATCATCGCCGCCGTTATCCTGATTCTGATTTGCCCCCATATCAGGACCGGCCGCTCCCATGTCCGGACCGGCGCCAGTTGCTCCTGCCGCCTGCTGGGCCTGCTCATATACTTTTGCAAATACCTGCTGCGCATTTGTCATAAGAGACTCTTTTGCTGCTTTCAATTCATCAATATCCGAATCACTCATCTCTTCTGCATTTGCCGTTCTCTCAAGAATTGCTTTTACCTTGTCAATCTCTGCCTGCACCTTTTCTTTTTCCGCTGCATCGACACCTTCGCCAACGTCCTGCAATGCCTTTTCTGTCTGGAATACCATACTATCGGCTTCGTTGCGGGCGTCAATACCCTCTTTGCGTTTCTTATCCTGCGCTTCAAATTCAGCCGCTTCTTTGACTGCCTTATCAATCTCGTCGTCGCTCATGTTCGAGCCGGCTGTAATGGTAATATGCTGCTCCTTACCTGTTCCCAAGTCCTTAGCGGATACATTTACGATACCATTGGCATCGATGTCAAATGTAACTTCAATCTGTGGTACTCCCCGCATTGCTGGAGGAATGCCATCCAAACGGAATTGTCCGAGCGATTTATTATCTCTTGCAAACTGACGCTCACCTTGTACTACGTTAATATCTACGGCCGTCTGATTGTCTGCTGCAGTTGAGAAAATCTGGCTCTTCTTTGTAGGGATGGTTGTATTTCTCTCTATCAGTTTGGTAGCCACACCACCCATTGTCTCGATTGCCAATGACAGTGGCGTCACGTCCAAAAGAAGAATATCGCCGGCTCCCGAATCACCTGCCAGTTTACCACCCTGAATGGAAGCGCCAAGCGCTACGCACTCATCCGGATTCAATGATTTATTCGGCTCATGTCCTGTCAGTTGTTTTACTTTGTCCTGAACGGCAGGAATACGTGTCGAACCTCCGACAAGCAATACTTTTCCAAGTTCAGAAGCGGAAATACCTGCATCTTTCAACGCATTCTGAACCGGTGTTGCGGTTCTCTCTACCAAATCTGCTGTCAGCTCATCAAACTTAGCGCGGGTCAGATTCATGTCAAAATGTTTTGGCCCCTCGGCAGTTGCCGTAATAAACGGAAGATTAATATTCGTCGTAGTTGCGGAAGACAATTCTTTCTTTGCTTTCTCTGCCGCTTCTTTTAAACGCTGCATTGCCATCTTATCACCGGAAAGGTCAACGCCCTCCGCGTTCTTAAACTCCTGCACCATATAATCGCAAACTTTGTTATCAAAGTCGTCTCCACCAAGCTTGTTGTCACCGGACGTAGACAATACCTCAATCACGCCCTCGCCAATCTCAATGATGGATACGTCGAAAGTACCGCCGCCGAGGTCGTATACCATAATCTTTTGCTCTCCCTCATTGTCAAGGCCATACGCAAGAGCTGCTGCCGTCGGCTCGTTGATAATACGTTTTACATCCAAACCGGCAATCTTACCGGCATCTTTCGTTGCCTGACGCTGTGCATCGTTGAAATAAGCAGGAACAGTAATAACCGCTTCCGTCACTTTCTCCCCGCCGAGATAATTTTCTGCGTCGCTTTTCAATTTCTGAAGAACCATTGCGGAAATTTCCTGCGGTGTATATTTCTTATCATCAATTGTTGCACGATATTCTGTTCCCATATGTCTCTTTATCGAAGAAATCGTCTTCTCTGCATTCGTTACTGCCTGACGCTTTGCCGGCTCACCAACAAGCCTCTCTCCGGTCTTTGTAAATGCTACTATGGATGGCGTTGTTCTGGCTCCCTCTGCATTGGCGATAACTACCGGTTTACCACCTTCCATAACTGCCACGCAGCTATTCGTTGTTCCTAAGTCGATACCAATAATTTTACTCATAATGATTACTTCCTTTCTGTCGCCTTGCGACTAATCCATCTAAATTTATTAGTTTAATACTTTAACCATACTGTGCCTGACTACACTGTCTTTATACATATAGCCTTTTTGGAATTCTTCAATGACTATATTTGTCTCATCCGAATCGTCTTCATCATGCATGACCGCATTGTGGAAATCCGGATTAAATTCCTGACCGACTGCTTCAATTGGTTTCACTCCCATCTCCTCAAAGCCTGTCATCAGTTGTTTGTATACTGCCTCAATTCCCTTTGCAAACGGAGTCTCTTTCTCCTCCTCAGACAACCCGTCAAATCCCCTTTCGAGGTTGTCAACCACCGGCAAAATTTTCTCAATTACTGAGCGGGCGCCGACTTCAAACATTGCGCTCTTCTCTTTTTCCGAACGGTTGCGGAAATTTTCAAATTCTGCCAAGTTTCTCATCAGGCGGTCGTTTAACTCTTCAATCTTTTCGTCTCTCTTGTCTTTCTTTGCTTTCTTCTTCGTCTTCTTTGTGCTTTTGGCTTCCGCCTCTTCTGCTTCTGCGGCCCCTTCTTCCTGCGGAACGCTCTCCGAAGCCGTGTCCGTTGTTTCTTCCACCGTTTCTTCTACTGTCTCTTCCATTGCTTCTTCCGGTTTTTCCTGCTGCGGCGTCTGCCCGCTCTTTACTTCCTGCACTGACTCTTCACCTCACTATTTTTTCTTAAATATATCATCTAACTGCTGCATACAGTTTTCCAATGTGCCTACTACTTTTTCATAATCCATCCGCTTCGGCCCGACAATACCTATCTTTCCGTAGACCCCCTCTTTAATCTTATAGGTGGCTGTCACTACGGAGCAGTCTTTCATCGTCTCTACCGGCGACTCCTCGCCGATATATACCTGTATGCCGTGTTCCTGCTCCTCTTCCGGCGGAGTATCATTGGCCCATGCGGCTAACATTTGTTTTTCTTCAAACGTTGAAAGTAAATCGGTCATTTTCTCCTTATCGGACAGTTCCGGATATTTTAAAATGTTCGTGGCTCCGGATGTATAAATCTCCGACTCATCTTCCTCCGCCATCACCTCTGCCACACAATCTAAAATGCCGGATGCCAAATCGCTGTACTCACCGGCCTTTTCCTTAATCTGCTGCATGATAGCCATATTAATCTCGGTAAAATCAAGCCCCGTCAACGCCGTGTTCATCAAAAAGTTCATCTGTGATACAACATTTTCCTCCATATCGTTCTCCAGATTTATCACCTTGTTTCTGACATGGCTGTTATCTAAAACAACAATAACAAGTAACTGCTGTTCCCCTATATAATTGAGCTGGATGAACTTGATACGTTTGTGCTGGTACTTTGGCTTCGTTACCATGGAAGTGTAGTTGGTGTTCTGCGCCAGAAGTTTTGCTACCTGTTTCAATAACAAATCAATCTTATCCGCCTTTTCCACCATCAGTTCTTTCATATCTTCTACTTCCTGGTCTTTTCTCTGCAACATCGTATCTACATACAGACGGTACGCCTTATCCGAGGGAATGCGTCCGGCTGATGTGTGTGGCTGCAAGATATATCCCATCTCTTCCAAATCGGACATCTCGTTGCGGATTGTCGCTGAACTAAGGTGCAAATCCGTGTATTTGGAAACGGTTCTGGAGCCAACCGGCTCACCGGTTTCCATATAATTGCGGATAATCGCCTCGAGAATTTTCTGCTTGCGCTCATTCAGTTCCAATATAACACCACCTCGCTTTGTATCATTGTTTTGTACAGAGCAAATCATACTGCGTTCATGGACGGGCAATGACTGCTTTTTGATTTTTGTTAGCACTCGCTTTTAAAGAGTGCTAATTATTGACTAACATTAAAATACCACCTTGCAGTGATATTGTCAATAGTTTTTTATGAAGAAAATCAGATTTTATCTCTTTTTTTATTTTTCCACCAACGCTGCACAATATATACCCCCCACACGACTAATAACATCCCCATGCCGTAGGCAATGCTGCGCAATAAACTGTCCGCCCGAACAACATATCCTATTATATATAGTACAACTTCCACCAAATATATCAGTAAAGAACGTTTCCGGTATTTCGGTATCTCATAGTCCTGCAGCGGTTTATGTTCATCCGGCAGAGGACATACAAACAAAAGACAGATGCCCACCACTGTGATAATACTTAAGCGAACAAGTGGAAATGACGGGCAAAAGCGCATCCAGAGTAAAAAGGCAGTAAACATAAACCATGATTTAACGGCGCACTGCATGGGCGTCTTTGCATGATACCCGCCGGCATAGATGCGGATTAGGCAAAATACCGCCATCATAACGGCTCCCTGCCAAAACAGTCCGAGCACAATCCCCGTAACTAACATTAATACCATCTCTAACAACGTGCGTAAGCCCTGTTCCATACCAAATGAGTAAAGAGGCGCACGCTCTTTTTCAATTATGCCCGTGCGAATCATCCGTTCCACCCAGCTTTTTGTCAATCTCTCTATCATAGCTTTTCGCCTCCTGTTATTCGTCGCCGTAAATCATCTTTTCCATATAATCTCTCTGATGTACTACTAACTGTAATAGTAAGTCATCCCATTTTTCCCCATGATTCGATTGTGCTTTTTCTTGAAATAAATCAACAATCATATCCTGAATTTTCTGAAAGATTATTATATCTTTTTGTAGATTGCCAATTGGTTTGGGAAAATTGTTCGCCAAATCCAGTCCTATTTTAAATAATTTGCTTTCCATGCCTGCTGCTCCTGACAAATAATTTCTTTAGTTCGCACACTTCTTCAGATAAATTGCGCCGATTAGATTGCTCCCATACCGGACACACCTAAAAACAACAGTCCAAATTGTACAATTGAACTGTTGTTTTAAAAAATAACATTAATTTTTTAAGTTACATAAATTTGCAGAACAAATAGCAGATACATAAAACATAGTCTATCACAATTAATTCATATATCCATTATCTTTCATCCAATTGTACAATGCCGGTTCTAGTCTACGAGCGATATTTTCTGTTTGCCCTCCTGCCGTGTGCATAGCTACTATGTACGGTCCACCAACTCCATTTACATAAACAGGCGAACCACTTTGTCCTCCGTTTGTATCCATATTATGCATAATCAAATCATCGGTCATTCTAAGAATATTTCCCGTGGCAGCATACATATAATAGTAACCTTTATCCCCCGGATATCCGGCCGTATACAACCTTTCGCTTATTGACGGAGATGTTATAATCCCCATGTGGCCCGTAATAGTTGAAACCTGTTTATCTTTGAATATGACAAATCCATAATCACCCTCTAAAGGACGATTCGTTTCATAATTTTGTCTATATATATACGAACTAAAACTACTCGTCTCATAATATACATATGAACCTTTTTGGCCAAACTGCATTGTGATTTTTTCAGGGTGCGAACCGTTCTGGTTAATCAGAACATGACCGGCAGTAGCCAATACACGTCCACTAATCATTGCCCCCGAACCACAAGCCGCTGTTCCATCCTCGTATTCCACAGTCATTCGGGCAATTGCTGTATATGGAAATTGATTTGTATTCGTTACTTTCTGACGTTCATCATCGCCAATAATGCTATAAGTGCCAATTCCCTGTTGACCAAATTGCTTTGGCATGAAAGTATTATGGGCGGGAAATAACGGTCGGGAAACAAATTTCTCTATATCGTGGTATTTCTCACTATCCAAATCAATTTCTTCTTCTTTTCCTGTATGCATATCAACTATTGCATAATCGCCAACATTCTCTTTTGCAGATACCAAAACCTCCGGTGCCAATAAAAATATTGCCCCAACTAATATTAATAAACATAATATCTTATTTTTCATATAAAATATCCTTTCATCCTCATGTAATGCTTATAACACTGATACAATCATATATTAATTAACAATAAACTCGGTTCTAATAATGCCATAATTGGCAGCACCTATTTGTTTAGAAATTCGATATTTCCCTGCTCCCATACTTGTAAAGTACTTTTCCAAATCTATACGTTGTGTATAATTAGTTCCCTTTTTAATAACTAGCAATATATCCACAAACCACGCATTATCCTTAAAATCAACCGGAAGCCATTGTCCACCCTCATAAAATTCCAACATAAAATACTCATCCGCCGAAATATCTGTATCAGATTTATTGCTTATTTTCAATAACAAAACATTTTCTCCGGATATATGCTGTGCCTCCATAGACACTTCCGAAGCAGAAAAATTAAAATCATTTCCCTCAGACGGATTCGGAACGACAGCAGGCTCATTCGCAGGTGGTGTCGGAGTTTGACTTGGATTAACCGTATAGTCAACATCTTTTGTTTGTGGTTGTGGTTTCGTATCATCTCCCTTACTCTTAACAACATTAATAATACACTTGTATTTTTTCTTCGCATATTTTGCGGTTACAACACACTTCCCGACTTTCTTTGCACTTACAATCCCTTTTTTTACCGCGGCTACTTTTTTATTACTACTAGACCACTTCACCTTTCTGCTTTTTACACCTTTTAATTTAAGGGAATATTTCTGTTTATTTCTCAAAGATACTTTCTTTTTATTTAATGCTATTTTTCGCGACTTGGTCTTTGACATATCGGGGCAATACACCACACTCATAAGCAAAGAGAATATTAGAACTAAAAAACTACCTTTTCGTAATCTCATCGTCACCCTCCTCTCTGTCTATTCATAAAAACAGTATCCTATTTACATTATATGATTCAGTCATCCAAACATGAACTTCTAATACCCTTTTTTCTTATAATAAATGTTTGTTTTACGACAGACAACTACATTTTTGCGACAAATAACTACTCTATCGCAGCAAATCTCTTTTCTACCTCAACATTTCTCCGCGCCGGACTTTATTTATGACTTTGTTCTGATACATTACGCCGTCGCTTTCTTTTGTATATGTTTCGATAGTTTCTTCTTCTTTGGGAACACGGCACACATATCCGCAACTGGCGTGAATCTCATATGTCTTCTCGCCGGATGCATTAAATGTCTCAAGGTATTGCTCCAAACGCTGTAAAAATGCTTTTCCCTCTTCTTCGGTAATGCCTTTCGCCATAACGACAAATTCATCCCCGCCGGTTCTGGCGCTTATCTGCTGCTCATTACTTAACGCGGCAATCGCTTCTGTTACTTTTTTGAGGGCAAAATCCCCCTCGTGGTGTCCATAATTATCGTTAATCTGTTTCATGCCGTCCAAATCAATAACAGCAAGGAAAACTGTCTTCTCCTCCTTTTTCGCTCTGGAAAATAGCAATTTCCCTTTATTTTCCCACCCACGGCGGTTATACATGCCTGTCAGGGCGTCTTTGTCATACATCTCTTCTAGTTCCAATATAAGGCTCTGCATTTTGTATTCCACAAGCATATCATGTATTTTATTTCCTATATTTATGTTCCAACGGAAATACAAATTTCCCATCTGTTCCGGTTTGGAAAAATTAAAGGCCTCATATCCATAACAATTATCCTGAAAATGAAGAGGAGCAAAATACCAGCACTGCGGCTTCCCGTCAGAAAACAATTCCGGAATAAGTTCCTTTCTGTCAAAAGCAACTTCTAACTCCCCCATTTCCACTCTCTCTTTAAATGCGATGCGCATTACCATGCGGTCGGTATATTCCGTTATTTTTTCCTCTTTAAAAACATTTTCACAAAAACAAACGGCATAGTTACTTAACCCCTCAATATTGTACTGATAGTAGGCAAGCCATTTGGCAACCTGTTCAATACTGTCGCTGTCTCCTAAATTAATGGACAGATAATCCAACTGAACTTCACGGTTGTGGGCAGTCTTTCCCTCTTCAAAGATTTTTCTCTTTTTCGTCAATACGTCTTTTCCACTGCGTTTCATACATCCACAGGACTCACGCAGCACGGTCTGCGCCTGAAAATAGATATCCTCTATATCTTCCGGCGTTTCCTGCTTTTCATGTATTACTTCCATAGCCTTTATTCCCATATCAAAAAAGGGAACTTCCATTGTTGACAGCGTGGGAGAAAATCCAACGCAATCAATAAGGCCGTCATATCCGCTCACACATATATCTTCCGGAATATGATATCCCCGCCCGATTAACTCACTGGCTACCGCCTGCGCCATATTGTCATTGGCACAGAGAATGGCCTCCGGCTGCTCCTGCCCAATCAAAAACCAGTCGCAGGCTTCTTTACCCATATTAAACCAGTAATCACCATAAAATTTCTGATGCTCACCCACGGCCAAACCATAGCTTTCCATTACATTTTCAAAGCATTGCAGCCGCTCGACAGCATCCCAGTGGCTCTGCGGGCCGGTCATAAAACATAACTTTGTAAAACCGTGATGTTCTATGAAGTGCTTAACCATTCCCTCCATGCAGGTCGTGTTTTTTACGAGAAGATTATTCGCCCCGTCTATCATCTCCCGCACACTGACAACCGGACAATGACAATATTTTTTCACCTTTCGCGTTATCTTGCTCTTACTCAACGGGTCATCCATCGTATCAAGCGCAAGAATAACGCCATCCAGTTCCTCCCATGACGCTAAATCATATATCATCTGGTCGCCGGAAAAGTGGCGCTCATTGTCCCCATATCTGCCAAACGCATTAAAAACAGCTACGTTATACCCAAGACGCTGCGCCGTTTTTGTGATGCCCTCGCAGAGGACTTTTTGAAACTCTCCGGATGCCTTTTCCAGAAAGACTCCCACTGTCTTGTGGTCATTCGAAAACATATAACCTCTCCTTCTATACCCATTCACGAAACAACTTACATAATCTTAACTTTATTGTAACATTGTTTCAGGCTGAGGACAAGTAGAACCGTGGACAGTTTGTTTCTACTAATAGCTAATAAATTTTTACCGAAATGGAGCAAATATATAGAAAATCATTCTGCCTTTATATTTCAGCTAGGCATTTTTATTTTCGCTTGTTCTACCTATCTATGTAGGCAAGCAACGCTATCAGCAGAGATGAAATTCTTCCCAAAATACAACATTTTCTAATATCATAATAGCTTTCCACCAGTTTTTGGCCAGTTCAAATTCCTTATAGTCGCTATACCACTCCCACGGCACGGCAAAGGAGCCATCTTCTAACTGGGCTTTCGCCAAATATTCACATTCCTGTTTTACAATCTCTTCGTTTCCCTTATAAAAAATACTCTGCTTACCATGGATAAATCGGGATGGACGCGGCACATACTCCTTTTCCCACCGTTCCGCCTCGTAGCAAATATGGCGGGAGACCAACTCAATTAGGCGTCTCTCAAAATCATCCATGTCAATTACATCCGTAATCTCTGCCTCTATTAAATAATGATAGAGCTGGATGTAGCATTCAAGCATATGTTCCTCCTGTATCGGATAATTTTCCACCAACCACTGATAGGATTTTTGTGCCAGAATCTTGCCTTTCTGCCACAGCTCACTTCCCTCGAACGCATAACAAAGAATGAAGCCAGCAAGGGCTGCCGAGGGATTCGGACTGTACTCCCCCTCCTTGTCCGGCTCATAGCTCCACCAGATTGCATGCGGATAGTTGTTGTTCTCCGGCACCGAGCCTTTCCACTGTCCCGTCTCTTCAAGAAATGCTTCTCCACTTCCCAGATAGCGCAAAATCCCCTGAATAATCGGATGGGATGAATCCCCATAGCCGACTTGTTGCAAAATCTTTGTCGCCTGCCATGTCTCAATTGGTGCAGAATTGGGATTAAACGAATCCGGCTCCAGAGCATGTCCGAAGCCCCCGTCTTCATTTTGATAAAAAGAAAGGTTGTGCAGCACATCGTCAATACTGCCCTGCTCCATATAATATTTCCACAACGCAAGTTCTATCGGACGGGCATTGCGGTAGATAAATTCTTTTGCCTTTTTTATGTCCATAAGCTTCCTCCATTCTGCAAAATAAGCTGCTGCCTTTTTGCTTTATATTTGTAGTATGCACATTATAGCATGGCAATCGAATTTTTTATTGTAAAAAACCGACATCTTTTCTGGCATTCTCCAGCGCTTTGCTAATGGGCAGCGAATGAAATTTCTTAAATTCCCTTATCAAATGCGATTGGTCGGTATAACCAAATTTGCTGACTGCGTCCTGCATTTGAAAATTTCTCTGAAAAAGCGCTTCCTGCCATACATACTGATACCGTATCAGGGATGATAACGTCTTTGGCGAAACGCCTGTATTTTCCTTAAAGACACGCTCTATCTGACGGTTGCTGACATGAAGCTCACCGGCCAGCTTGTCCATCCGCAGATTTCCCCTGTGGCGCAGAATTTCGCCGACTGCTTCTGTAACGATACGGTTTTTGCGCTCCAGCTTCAGATACCGCATTAAAACAGCTTCGACTAATGGAATCCGCTCATTTATAGAGGTGATATCAAACAATAAGGGCGCTATTTCCTTTCGGATAGATGAAAAGTGGCTGTCGACATCGAAAAATCTGTTCTTGACCCCGCGCATGGATTCTTCCGAAAAAAATACTGCGCTCCACGGATAAAAACGAATGGCAAATGTAGAGACAACACAACTTTTTTCAACTTTTCTATGCGAATGAAAACTGCTGTCGTTAATACCGCAAAAACTGCTGTTTATATAATTATCTGTAAAATTAACGTCAAAAATAATGTCCATGCACGTATCGGGAATAACCGTCGACACCCCATAATCTCCCTGTTCTTCCCAATAAGGCCGCCAGCTTCCCCAAAAACACCTGATATACGGTTTCAGTGCCTCACACGGCTCGTATTCCCGATAACTGTCATCGCTCTGAAACGGATTTGCCGTGATTGGACGGTATATCTGAAAAAACTCCATTCGCCATTCTCCCTTTGTAATAAGTCCTGTTCCTTTAGAATTCCCTTCTCTTCATAATCTTACCACTTATGGCGCAGGAAGCAAGAACTATCGCAGCCGAGACAACAAAAATCAGCAGCTCTGTCACTCCACGCCACAACGCAGACAGCGAAGTAAACATTTTCTCCCAGTCAATCCCCAAGGCGTCACAAGCTTTTGAAACCGCATATGCGATTAGAAACAGGAATCCCAATGCTATTAAAAAAACAAATTTCCCCCTATCTGCGCCAAACTTGAACTGAAATGGAAGTACGACGGCCGCCATTACAAGAAAGAGAGGAATCAGCAAAACAATACCAGAATAAAATTCCATCTCCGGAAAACTGCCCTCACTTATTACTTTTGACGTACCTGACACGAGAACAGCTATGAGCCACGTACCGATGTTGCACAGAACAGCGAATAAGTACTTTTCCCTGACAAATGCTTCCCGCATTACAGGAAGTGTCAATAGAAACGGATATCCATTTTCACTTTCGTCATAGATTGTACTACTTATGGCAAAAAAGGAACAGAGCGATGTCATATATCCAATGGCAAATGCCTCACTTATTTGAAAATTAAGAACAATCGCCGCAACTAACATAAAAAGCAAAAAATATTTTTGCTGTAGTAATAATCGAAAATCTTTGATTAGCAATCCTTTCATAATTCGCTTCCCCCAATCATAAGTATCATCAAATCATCCATATTTCCTTTTTCAACGACAATCTCCGGATAATTTTCCAGATAAAATTGTTTCTCATCAGTCAAACACCGATATCCGTAAGTCTCTTTCTCATATTTCTTTATATATCGCTTGTCAAGCTGCTCAAACTGCTGCGAACTGATTTTCAACAGCGCATAATTGTCAAGAAGACGGTCGGTCTCCTCATGCATTACAATACTGCCCTCGTTTATCATGTAAAAATCATCACAAAATCCCTCTAAGTCCGATGAAATATGAGAGCTGATGAGAATTGTACGCCTCTCGTCCTCTTCCATATAGGCGCGCAGCAACCCGAGTACTTCTTCACGGGCGATAACGTCCAGCCCCACAGTCGGCTCATCCAAAATCAACAAATCGGCCTCATGGCTCAGCGCAATAAGAATCTTTAATTTTGCTTTCATTCCGGTTGAAAAATCTTTGAGCTTCTTGTTCAGCGGCAGCTCAGATTTTTTGCACTGCTCCGTAAATTGCTGCAAATGGAACTTCTTATACATCGCCTTTAAAATATGAGCGATATCGCGAATTGTCAGGTAGGAGCTAAATCCGGAGTCCGATAACACCACTCCTAAGCGCTCCCTGTCGGCAGGCAAAAGCGAGGAAACCTCTTTGCCAAATATTTCTATCGAACCGCCGTCCGGACGAATGAGATTGAGCACCGCCTTAAAAGTCGTACTCTTTCCCGCCCCATTGCGGCCAATCAGTCCGGTAACACAGCCGCTTCTGACCTCCATGCTGCAATCCAGCGTAAAATCATCATAACTCTTTCTTAGATTTTCTATTTTCAGCATACTTATCCTCCATTCCCAATCACAGTAAAACACCGTTGTTCATTCACTCATAAGGATTTCAAACAGGCCGCGGATTTCTTTCTCCGTCAGACCGCACCGCTTTGCCTTGGCAATCGTCTGCTCTAAATCCTTTTCAACTTCTTTCTGCCATTCCTCTTTCATCCGCTCGGGATTGGCGGCAGCTACGAAAGTTCCCTTTCCATGAACGGTCACGGTAAAACCCTCCTGCTCCAGATTATCATAAGCTTTTTTAACTGTAAGGGCGCTGATTTTTAACTCCTTAGACAATGCTCTCACAGAGGGAAGCATCGTATCCTCCACCAGCTCACCGCTCACAATAGCAACCTTAATCTGCTCCATAATCTGCTCATAAATGGGCACCATGGATGTATTGTTTATAATAATATGCATATTGTCTGTCCCCTAATTCTTATAGTAAAGAGCGCGCTTTCTCTTTCTGTATAACAGTATATAACAGATAAGAACAGTTGTCAACTGTTTTATACTGTTATACTCATTTAATTTTCATTTTTTTCGTTATCCCTTTCTTCTTCAGCCACTTTGTATATGCTTTCTTTTGTTTTTTTGGCACTTTAATCACGGCTTTCTTGTAAATTCCCTTAAATGCCTGTGTTGCCACCGATTTGCTTTTCAGCTTTTTGGTTTTAATTGTTATCAACTTTAACTTCTTGCATCCATAAAATGCTTTCTTGCCAATCTTCGTTACAGCTGACGGAATCGTTATTTTCTTTAGTGATGCACACTTAGAGAATGCTTTATTTCCGATTGTGGTAACGAACTTACCTATAGTTACGGATTTTAGTTTTTTACATCCGCTAAAAGCGTTGTCCGATATATCTGTTACTTTAAATTTTACTCCGTCCATTGACACAGTAGACGGAATAACAATTTTTGTTGTTTCCTTGTTGTCAACTTTATAAAATTCCACTCTGTCCTGTGCAATCACTCGGTAGGACACCTTATTTTTCTTATCTTTCAGCAGCGTTCCTTTCGACAAGCCATTCCGTATATTGGGCCCTTCCGTTGGTTTGGTATTTTCTGTCGTATTGTTCGGCTCTCCCGTCGGGGGAGGACTGACGGCAATGTCCGGCGTCGGAATCGCTGTCTCAATCTCTCTCCCCTCCGAGGTCACACTGCCGGCGTATGTCCAGCCTGAATTAGATAACAAGCTTAAATGCAAAGCCGGACGGACAGCGTAAGTATAGTCATAGATGACATAATTACCATCTATATTGACATAACCATTGCCACGGACGAAAGAAGCAAGCCCTCTGTCAATGCCCACAGACCGCAGCCACCAATCACCTGCTGTTCCAGCGGCACTCATATATTCTCCCCCAAATTCTCCTCCAAACTCTCCTCCACCCGCTGTATAGGCTGTGTTTACTGCCCTCCTCGCATTGTTCCTTTCATAAGAAGAGGCAAATCCATACTCCGGATTCGTCACCTCATCCACAGACAACAAATATACTTTATCCGCCGTATCATTGCCCCCTTCTGTTCCGTACTTAGGATTGTCACTATTTGTTACATTTGTAATCCGTATAGCTGATTGCTCATTCACCGAAAATGCATTATTAAAAAAGTTATTGTCCTTGTAATCTTTCTCATCCTTATTCTTTTCCGCCCCATAGCCGTTCAGCCAGCTTCGCATTGTGCAGGTCTCCCAAGTAATATCTGTATCTGCATCACTGTACCTCTGGTAGTCCAAATTTTTATCTGCCACCAGAAAAACATCATTGCCGTCTACCGACAGCACCCGCCACTTGATAGGGGTTTTCTCATCCTTTTTGTCAGCTTTACCATCTCCGTTTGTATCTTCCTGCCAGTAATTCCCGAACCATATACAGTCCCAAGTGGTAACACCCTCACTATCCGCCCTCGGGTTATTCAGACTATAGCCGGCTGCCTTGACCGACGCTGTTCCGGACAAAGGCAGAAACCCTGCCAACAGAGCGCTGACGAGAAGCAACGCCAGTGAACGTTTACTCGTTGTCTTCATGTCTGTAATCCTCCTCTTATGGTTGCTTTTAAGTAAGAAATTTTTCCCTATAATTTTCTATAACCAATATATGTTAATTATAGAGGGGATAACAGGATAAATCAACCATAGCTGTATAGGGTATTGAAATGAAAAAACGCTTGCGAATCATGTATAATAGGGCGAAATATATTAATACAAAATACACTATGAGTTTGCCCTTACAAAGTTTAAAATGCAATCAGTTGCTCTACCCGATTCATCAACAGAAGCCAATTCAAGCATATGTAAACCATCCAGTAAATCATTCAATTAAACAGCATGATTTTGCATTATATGCCTCATCGCCATTTTCACGGTTTCTTATTTCTGTATACACAGCAACTAAATGCTTTCATGCTTTGATAAACTCAATTAAAGGCTTTCATTGACTTTATAACGGGATACCGTTATAATAAAAAAACTAGGAGGTGTAAACATGCCTTTAAAACAATTATTGGAAATACAAAATATGTCTGTATATCAGTGTGCCAAGAAAAGCAATGTGCCCTACACTACCCTTTCCGATTTGATAAATGGTAAAACAAAAATTAGCAGATGTTCGGCAGAAACAGTATATAAACTGTCAAAAGTATTTCATGTGACAATGGAAGAACTTTTAGAAAATGAAGTTGGAAATGAATCTAATGCACCATACCGGAGCAGCTTTGAAATTTTTAAAAGTAATGTTTGCCATCTGGTAAAAGATAAAGGTGATATTGATTTTATCGTAGATGTCTTACGGGAAAATGAAATCAGAATGTACTGGAAAAGAAAGTGGTATCCGGAAAGTTTTTATCTGCTTGCAATGGTAGATTACCTGTGCCGTGAAAATGGCCTGCCGCTTTGTCAGGATTATGATGACATACGAAAACACAAACTTGCTGAACCAATTTATCCACGGGATATTATGTTAGCGGTAAAACTAAACCCCGAATTGGACGAAAGAAAATCAAGCTGGGACAATGCGATACCTGAGTTTCTAAAATACAATATTGTTGAGGGGGAAATCCGAAATGTCTATTGACCGTGTGTTTACGAAAGATAATTTGGATAATTATTTGAAAGAACTTGGCAGAGAATTTCGTAAACGAAACGGAACAAAAATGCCAGCGGAGATTATTTTAGTTGGCGGTGCAGCTATTCTTGCCAATTATGGCTTTCGTGAAATGACCTATGACATTGACGCTGTAGTCACGGCATCATCAGCCATGAAAGAAGCGGTCAATGCTGTAGGAGATAAGTTTCAACTTCCAAATCGCTGGTTAAATGCCGATTTCAAAAATACTAATTCTTATAGCCCAAAACTAAGACAGTATTCAAAGCATTACCGCACATACTCCAATGTACTTCATATACGAGCGGTTAATGCAGAATATCTGATTGCTATGAAACTAATGTCAGGGCGCTCATATAAGAAAGACCTCTCCGATGTAGTAGGGATATTATATGAGCAGGAAAAGTCAGGGCAGCCTCTTGGTTATGAAAAAATAGATAAAGCGGTGAAAGAATTATACGGGGATTGGAACGGTATTTCTGATTATGCAAGAAAGATTCTGTTGACAGCGCTATCTTCAGAAAATCTGGCAGAATTGTTTGAACAACAGATGAAAGAGGAAAACCTATCCCGCCAGATTCTGCTTCATGCAGAACAGAAAGACACGAAAGCAGTAACAGAGAGTAGTGCAGAAGATATTATTAGGAAAGCATTAGCAAAAAAGAAAAGTAATAGGGATGAAAGATAAATGGGAATATTCCTACACCCCAATCAACCATCCCTGAATATTCTAACCTTTCTTGGAAAAACTAACCCTATTCCCGACAAACTAACAGTTTTTTGCGAAAGGAGAATTGTGATGTGTACTGCTGCCACCTACAAGACAAAAGATTTCTATTTTGGACGAACGTTAGATTATGACTTCTCTTATGGGCATGAAATCGCCATAACTCCAAGAAATTACTCTTTTGATTTTCGCGGCAAAGGAAAACAGAAAACTCATTATGCCATGATTGGCATGGCGTATGTATGCGATAATTACCCCTTGTATTATGACGCCGTAAACGAAAAGGGCTTAGGAATGGCCGGATTAAATTTTGTCGGCAATGCCGTTTATCGTGAGAAAAAAGAAGACAAAGACAACATTGCCACGTTTGAGCTTATTCCGTGGCTGTTAAGCCGCTGTGCCACCGTCAGAGAGGCAAGGCAGGAGCTTTCCAATATAAATATCTGGAACATTTCCTTTCGCAATTCTTTACCGCCCGCCCAGCTTCACTGGATAATTGCAGACAGCAGGGAGGCAATTACTGTCGAAGCAATCAAAGAGGGCATTCGCATATATGATAATCCGGTGGGCATCTTAACAAATAACCCGCCGTTTGATATGCAGATGTTTTCCCTCAATAATTTCCGCCACCTTTCCGCAAAGAACCTGCCTGACACTTTTTCCGCCACATTGGACTTAAAAGAATACAGCCGCGGAATGGGCGCTATCGGCCTGCCGGGGGATGTCTCTTCCCAGTCCCGTTTCATACGGGCCGCATTTATAAAATTAAATTCTCTATCTGGCGAAAGCGAACAGGAGAGCGTCAACCAGTTCTTCCATATTCTTAATTCCGTGGAACAACAGCGGGGCTGCTGCGAGACCGAGCCGGACAAATACGAAATTACCCTCTACACTTCGTGTTGCAACGCAGAAAAGGGAATTTATTATTATACTACTTATGACAATCATCAGATTAGCGCCGTCGATATGCACAAAGAGAACCTAGATGCCGAGGAGCTCGTGCGCTACCCGCTGTCGGAGGGGGAGCAGATACGGTTTATCAATTGATAATTTCAGAAGTACCTACTTCTATTATTTTCATCTTCCTTTTACGGAAAACGCTAAAACGGAAACCCGGAGCCGCTTCACGCCGCTCCGGGTTCTCTTTCTTCTTATGTATCTTAGTTCTTTTATCTCTTGTAGCTCCACCTCTTCTCTTTTGTCACTCAGTCACATTATCTTTTGCACTTCCATTCTCTTCTCTTTTGTCACTTAACTGCGTTATCTTTCGTCCTTTAATTCTGTCATCTCTTGTAACTTGGCTATGTCCTCTCTTGTACTTCGCTCCTGTAATCTTTTGTATTTCATTCTCTTTTGTCCTCTGATTTCGGACAGAGAAAATGATGGCACTACTATAGCATATTTTAAAATAGAAATGTGTAATTTGCGACAGACACATACTTTTTTGCGACAGAAAGCGCAAAAATATGCAATTTATAAAATTTCCATTAAAATTCCAAAAAGCTTCACCAAATTTTTTTGGTTTTTTCTATTCTCCTAAATAATCAAGTTCATGTAGTCTATTTTTAAATCGGGTCACATATTCTTTTCCAACAGGAAGCATCGTGCCATCCTGCAGCGTAAGCGCCCGATTCTTATATCTGCATACATAATATAAATTCACAATAAAGAATCTGTGGCATTGAAAGAGCGCATGGCTGTCATATTTTTCTTCAATGCCAGCCAGCGTGCCGGTAAGCGCAATTTTCTCCCCGGCTAATGTGTGAGCGCATATTTTCCCATCTAGCGATTCGAGATAACAGATATCTTTTAACAAAACCGTCTTTTTCACGTCATTAACAAAATAACTTAACTCTCTTCTTTTTTCACGCAAAATATAGCACGCTTTATTTAAGTCCAGCTCAATTTGCTCCTGTTTGAGCGGCTTTATCCGAAAATTAATGGGCTGCAAATCAAAAAGCGGCATTCCCAACTCCTGTCTGCCGGAAATAAAGTCAATCAATCCCCCTCCCACTTCCACGCAGCTACGCAGCTCTTCAGCAATATCCCGCTCTTTCTCCTGCGGCGATTCGATATCCAGAAGAATGATATCAAAGTAATTCTTCTCTGCCAGACATTGTAAAAACTGCTCCAGACTAAAAAACGTATCCAACTCTACCGGAATATTTTTTTTTCGGAAATACCAGTCTACCCACCCCTCTAACTGCTTACACAGACTTTTGTTTTCATCACAAATTGCAATTTTCATCTTTTTCCCCCTCTAAATCTGTTGTTCCATCTTACCGATTTTATCCCCAGACTGAAACAACACGTAAGGTAAAGCTTCCTCCTTTGTTGGGAGATACGGCGACGGCATGTCACCATATCCCCGTCTCTTTTTCATTACTTGCGCCGAAGCATCTCAGCCCCTTCCGGTAATTCCGGCTGATGCATCCAGCAAAAGCAAAGTGAATTAACAGATGCAGCCGTTACAACCAGCGCCAGACTTGCAACAGCCGTCGCCATTTTAGTAATTAATGTTTTCATTCCCTGTCCTCTCCTCTCTTTAGATTATCAAAAAAAATGACACATCCAATGTATCATTTTTTTCTTAGAAAATGTGAAATTTGCGACAGACACATACTTTTTTGCGACGGAAAGTTCATTTTTTACAAATATAAGGTGATTTTAATAGAAAAAATCCCATTTTCACCTTTTGTCTCCATTATCCCCTCATAGCGCTCCACTACCTCCTGCACATTCTTTAAACCAAAACCGTGCTTGTCCGAATCCGTTTTATTTGTCCTGTAGCCATCCCCCTTGCGTACTAAATCATTGCTAAAAGTATTGGCAATCAATAAATTCAAACGCCCCGGACAATAAAAGATATTTGCCTTTATCCAGCTCTTCTCCTGTCCGGCTGTCGCCTCTATACTATTATCTAATAAATTCCCTAATATCGTAGTCACATCGCAGGGCACGATAACGATATCGGAGGGGATTTTTATATCGATCTGCATATCAATCCCCTTTTTGTTTGCTTCCTGCAGTTTATAATTGAGAACGCCGTCAAAAATCATACTTCCCGTATATATGTATGTATCGTTTTCCAACAAATGCTCCGCCAGATGATTGATATAAGAACTCATCGCCGGCCAGTCTTTCTGTTCTCCGATATAAGCAATGGCTTGCAGATGATTGCGGAAATCATGCCGGTGCTTTTGCAGACGTTCCACCGATTCACTCATCAGGTCATACTGTCTCTCCTGATATTTATTT
This sequence comes from uncultured Eubacterium sp., assembly GCA_948579355.1. Lineage (GTDB taxonomy): Bacteria > Bacillota > Clostridia > Lachnospirales > Lachnospiraceae > Eubacterium_F. The sequence continues at coordinate 63,210 of CAPAOV010000005.1, forward strand.
TGCAACTCCAGACTTTCTTTTTCCCTCTCGAGCAGGGAAGTCTTTATCTGCCTGTCGTACAGAAAAATAACCAGAATATTCAGCAATAAAACGGCAGCCGAACTTCCAAGAAGATTCGCCTTTGAAATATCATGCCGCAAACATATCTGAAAATAGATGTAAAATGATAGAATAGGCAGAACGACAGATATAATCCAATACGAAGTAGGTACTGCCTCTTTGCGCTGCAAATTACGGAAATTCCGTATGAGCAGTACAATCAAAAACTGCACCAACGGCAGGCATACCATCCCAAAATAAGAATAGTATTCCCGCACCGTAAACAATTCTGCATCCACATAGCCAAAAATAGCGGATACAATCGCCTCAGAAGCGAACATGGCGGCAAAGTTAAAGAAAAAGGCAAGCAACCGGTTCTTCCATTCTGCTTCATACAAAAACGTCAGGCAAAACAATCCTAGGAAGCAAATAAGCATATTTAAGACAGGTATATTCATGTTTAAATACTGGCACGAAGAGATGGCAAATACAAGAAAATATGCCGCAAACATATATTTAGCGGTAAATTTACTTCTTGCGAAAAAGCATTGATAAATCAAATATACCTCATATACTTGAACGCCGCTGACAAATAATGTTAACGCTGCTCTCATAACATCTCCTCCGTAAAATCCAACCGGCTCAACTGCTGCTTTAAGTTCGTGGCATAATAGCTGCCAATCTCTATTTTTTTGCCTCCTCTCAACAGCAGATAACCTTTATGATAAGCAGTAACGCAGTGTAAATTGACAATATATGCCCGATGACAGCGGCAGAAATGATATTTGCCATATTCTTTTTCCAATCGCTCTAACGTATCGCGAAACTGAATTTTCTCACCGTTAATCGTATGTATCTGTATCATCTTTGCCACGGACTCTATATAGTTGATGTTCCGCAGTAAGATACCGTTTTGTACGTTATTTAACATATAGGTGAGCGCATACTTACTCTCTTTCAAAATGCGGCACGCCTTATTCAAATCAGCTTCAATCTCTTCCCGCTTCAGTGGTTTCAGACGAAAATTAATCGGCTGTAAGTCGAAAAGCTGCATGCTGTATTCTTGTTTTCCGGATATAAAATCAATTACAACCTGATGACACTCTACATACTTGCGTAGTTCTTCCGCAATATCCAGTCCGCTTTTCTTTGGTAATTCGATGTCTTGAAAAACCATATCAAACCATTGGCCTGCAGACAGACTCTCTAAAAGCTCCTCCGCACTGTAAAAAACCATGAGATTTATTTCAAGCCTTTCTCTTTTTGTATATTCTTCAATCCATCCCCGTAGCTGTCTGCATACTGCATGGTCGTCATCACAAATCGCAATCTGCATCTTTTTCCTCCTCGTACTTTTCCAGCATCCCAACGTAATTTCTTTTCCAATATTATACTCTCTTTTTTATGCACTTGCAATCTTGTTCACTCTTGTAATCCCCCGTTTTCACGTGCATCCCGCAACTGCCTTTTTAACTCACGAACCGTTCCCATAATAATCTTTCTCTCTGCGTCATTGCAGTCGCTCAACAGGTGATTGTATTCCATGACACGCGCCATACGGTTCGTCGAATCTTTCAACGAATCACACAGTAAAACATCAATCGGCACTTCCAGAGCATTGGCAATCTGAACTAACACTTTGGCGCTGGCATTGACCGAGGCGCTTTCAATATTTTTGATATGGGAAAGTGAAACATCTGCCATCTCAGCAAGCCGATTTGCTGTCAAATCCTTTTGTTCCCGATAATATTTGACATTGACACCTAATGCTTTTACATTCATGCCCTCTCTCATAGTAAAAATCCTCCAATAGTAGTTTCTTCCATACTACTATTGGAGGATTTTTACTAAAATATTCCAGACAAGGAATTTTCCTGTAATAAGGACTTTATTTTTCCAAAGAAGCGGCATAGTCATTAATTACATAATCCATAATAGAAGCCGTTCCCACGATTTCACAGCCATAAATATAGCAGTCTTCTTTTTCCTGTTGGCGAATAATACGGACAACACAATTGAGCGCATCCGACTTTCCCAAAACTAAACGTGCGTTAAAGTAGTATCCGATTGGCAGATTACTCTTCGACTTAAACCCAATCCCCAACTTAGAAATATCAATGACTTCAATCGGCGCATTAATATTCTCCACTTTTACATGGTCTTGTTTAAACAACGTTGAAATCTCTAATTCTAATTTCACCGGCCAACGCTTTTCACGTCTCATTTCAATCATACCGTTCCTCCATTCTGATGTGCGGTGTAAACACACATCTTTCTATTCTAATCTTTCCTGCAAAATTTTGTTCACTAATTCCGGGTCTGCTTTTCCTTTCATCACCCGCATCGTCTGACCGACAAGAAAACCGATTGCCTTTTTCTTTCCTGCCTGATAATCTGCCACGGACTGAGGATTTTCTTCGACTACTTTCTCAATCGTCTCCCGCAATACACTCTCGTCACTGACAGTCCCAAGTCCATTATCCTCTACAAACTTCTCCACGTCAATATTTTCTTCAAATATTTTTTCAAAAATTTCTTTTGCTACCGTGGAATTAATCGTCCCTTTATCCGTTAAATCAATTAACTTCGCCAGATTTTCCGGTAAAAGCGTGATATCGTCCGTATCCATCTCCCGCTCCTTTAAAAGACGCATCGTCTCTCCCATAAGCCAGTTCGATACTTTCTTCGGCGTCGCACCAAGCGATACCGTCTGCTCAAATATGTCTGCCATCTTCTTACTGGCGGTAATAATCGAAATATCATAGGACGGAATATCATATTCTTTTGCATATCTGTCAGCTTTTGCTTCCTGAAATTCCGGCTCTTTGTCCTTTATCTGTCGTATCCACTCATCGCTGATAACGATTGGCGTCAAATCCGGGTCAGGAAAATATCGGTAATCCTGTGCATCTTCTTTGGAGCGCATCGGATAAGAATACTCTTTATTGTCATCCCAGCGCCGTGTTTCCTGAAGCACGGTTCCGCCATCTTCGATACATTCTATCTGTCTGGCGCGTTCATTCTCAATCGCGCGTACAATTGCCTTAAACGAATTTAAGTTCTTCATTTCGGTGCGGGTGCCCAGCGCTGCCGCTCCCGCCTCGCGAACCGACAGATTCACATCGGCGCGCATGGAACCCTCGTTTAATTTACAATCAGACGCCCCTAGATACTGTATGGTCGTACGCAGCTTTTCCAGATAGGAAATTACTTCGTCCGTGCTGCGCATATCCGGCTCGGATACAATTTCAATCAAAGGCACGCCGGAACGGTTATAGTCTACAAGGGAACAATCATTCCACTCGTCATGTACCAGTTTCCCCGCGTCCTCTTCCATATGAATCTCATGAATGCCGATACGCTTTGCGCCGGCGGTCGTTTCAATTTCCACAAAACCATCGTAACAGATTGGCAGATACAACTGAGAAATCTGATAATTTTGCGGATTATCCGGATAAAAATAATTTTTTCGGTCAAACTTGCTATATTGATGAATCTTACAGTTCAGCGCCAGTCCGACCGCCATCGCATATTCCACGACCTGTCGGTTGAGAATGGGAAGAGAGCCCGGCATTCCGGTGCAGACCGGGCACGTATGGGTATTGGGAGCGCCTCCAAACTCCGTGGAGCAGCCGCAAAAAATCTTTGTCTTTGTCGCCAGTTCGACATGTACCTCCAGTCCTATGACCGTCTCATATTGTTTCGCCATAACTATTCTCCCCCTCTCGCCTGCTCATATGTGTAAGCAGTCTGAATGATTTTCTTTTCCTGAAAACAATCCCCAATCAACTGCAGGCCAATCGGAAGCCCGCTCTCATCCCGTCCGCAGGGAACAGTCATCGCCGGAAGTCCGGCCAGATTAACAGAAATCGTATAAATATCGCCCAAATACATCTTGATTGGGTCGCACAGACTCTCGCCTATTTTAGGCGCCGTCGTCGGCGCTGCCGGAGAGAGAATGACGTCATACGATTCGAAAGCGCGGTTAAAGGCTTCCTTAATGAGCGCTTTCGTACGCAGCGCTTTCAGATAATAGGCGTCGTAATAACCGCTGCTGAGCACAAACGAACCAAGCATGATACGCCTCTTAACTTCCGGCCCGAAGCCCTCCGAACGGCTTTTCTTGTACATATTATGAAGTCCTTCATACTGCTCTGTGCGGTATCCGTACTTCACTCCGTCATACCGCGATAAGTTCGAACTCGCTTCTGCCGAGGCAATGACATAATATGCCGGAATCGCATATTCAACAAGGCTTAAATCAAACTCTTCCACAATTGCGCCCCGTTGCCGCAGCACTTCTGCCGCCGCCATGACAGCTTCTCTCACTTCAGGCTGCAGCCCATCTCCCATATAATCCCGCGGAATACCAATCCGCATGCCTTTTACATCTTCAGTAAGCGCCGCTGTAAAATCAATATCCTCGCGCCGTACGGATGTGCTGTCCTTGTTATCATAAGAGGAAATCACTTCCAGCACCGCAGCACAGTCCGTCACATCTTTTGCAATCGGGCCAATCTGGTCGAGCGACGAGCCATAGGCAATCAGTCCGTAACGGGATACCGTACCATACGTCGGCTTGATTCCCGTCACCCCGCAGAAAGAAGCCGGCTGCCGAATCGAGCCTCCCGTATCCGAGCCAAGCGCATAACTGCATTCCCCCGCCGCAACTGCCGCGCACGAACCGCCGGACGAGCCTCCCGGTACATGTTCCGTATTATGCGGATTTCTTGTTACTCCATAAGCCGAAGTCTCCGTTGTGCTTCCCATGGCAAATTCGTCCATATTTGTCTTTCCAATTAAAACGGCCCCACCCCTCTCGAGATTCAAAACCGCCTCGGAGGAATAAGTCGGCTTAAAGTTACCAAGAATTTTTGAACTGCATGTTGTAAGAATGCCCTGTGTACATAAATTATCCTTAATGGCAACCGGAACGCCGGCCAGCGGGCCGGTGAGTTGTCCGCTCTCTATCTTTTCCTGCACCTGCGCCGCTTTGGCAATAATTTCTTCCTCTGGAAGAACCGTCACAAAACTGTTTATGCGCTCCTCCTCTTCCTTTATCTTTAAGAGGGCGGCAAGGGCAGCGTCCTGCGCCGTCACTTCACCTGCCCTGATTTTTTTCCCTAATGCTACCGCAGATAAATCCATCAAATCCATATCCTGTTCCTCCTACTCAAATGTTTTTGGCACCATATAAGTACCGTCTTTCTTTTCAGGGGCATTCGCGAGCATATCTTCCCGCTGCTCGCCATTGGTGACGCAATCCTCCCGAAATACATTGTTCAGCGGAAACACATGGGACATCGGCTCCACATTGTCCGTATCCAGCTCATTCAGTTTATCAATATAGTCAAGCATGCCCGCCATATCCTTTTTGGCCTGCTCTCTCTCCTCTTTGGATAATTCGAGCTTTGCCAAAATCCCAACATATTCTATCATCTCATCCGAAATAAAATTTGCCATAGTCTCCTCCATTCCTTTCTCTCAATATTGGCAGTCCGGCGCGGCCCCTTATGGCTCAAGACGCCCCAAATCCCTTGGAAACAATGTAGTTTCCCGTACATTGTCTTCTCCGAGAAGTTTCATTGTCAACCTCTCCAGTCCAATGCCGAGCCCGCCATGCGGCGGCATACCATGTTTAAATACAAGCATATACTGCTCCATTCCCTCCTGTGTCATCCCCCGCTGCTGCAGCTTCTCTTCCAGCATGCCATAATCGTGAATCCGCTGCCCGCCGGTCGTAATCTCCAAACCCTGAAACAACAAATCAAAACTTAAAGTATAGGTTTCGTCGTCCGGCGCATCCATCGCATAAAAGGGTCTCTTCTTTGATGGATAATGAGTGACAAATACAAAATCCGCATCCATTTCTTCTTTGAAATATCGGGAAATCAAGACTTCCTCTTCCGGCTCCAAATCATAGGGGTTACGGATTTCCCTGCGATACTTTTCCGCCGCCAGTTGCTTGGCACGGTCGAATCTCACCTGTGGTATCTTATCCGTCTTTGGCAGCGACACGTCGAGAAGCTTTAACTCCTGTTGATATTCCCTTTCCAGCAGAGCCATCGTATACTGCAAAAAACCCGTCTCCATCTGCATAATTTCTTCGAAGCTTTCAATATACCCCATTTCAAAATCAAGCGAAGTATATTCATTTAAGTGGCGCTTTGTGTTATGCTTCTCCGCACGAAATACCGGCGCCACTTCGAATACGCGGTCAAAGACCCCTACCATCATCTGCTTATAAAACTGCGGGCTCTGTGCAAGCACGGCATGGCGGTGAAAATATTCCAGACGGAACAGATTGGCCCCGCCCTCCGCGCCTCTGGCGCCAATCTTCGGCGTGTGAATCTCCGTAAACCCGCAGCCGCGCAAATACTCACGAAATCCCCGCGTAATGCCCTCCTGAATACGGAACTTGGCCCGCTCCCTTATATTGCGCAGTGACAGCGGCCGGAAATCCAGCTTCGTCTCCAAAGAAGTATTCATCTTCCATTTGTTGACTGCTATCGGCATCGGCGCGCTTGGCCGGGAAAGTATGCGGATTTTGTGGATGCGGATTTCAAAGCCGTTAGGCGCGCGCTCTTCCGATGTTACGGCGCCCGTTATCTCTACCGCCGCTTCTTCGGCAAGTTCCTTTAAGGCAACGTTAGCTGCACCCTCTTCGTAAACGGCCTGTACCAGTCCCTCGCGCTTGCGCAGAATGATAAAGGCGACTTCCCCCATCTTACGAATCTTGTGAATACATCCGTTTACTTTAACTTCCTCTCCGTCAAGACCGCCTGCCAAAATTTCTGAAATCTCTTTTGTTGTTGTTTCTATTTCTCCAGTCAAAAATTTCATACCTAATTCCTCTCTTTCCTCTTTCTGCTGCCAAAACAAAAACGCCCCAGAAAAGCATCTCTGCTTATCTGGGACGGGAAAATCAACTATATAAAATACCCGCGGTACCACCCGCGTTGAGATACCCCATTGTATCTCCACCTCATTTTGATGATAACGGTATCTACCGGAAAAACCTACTAAATGAGTTCAGTTCTTCTGCTCCGGAATGTTCTCCTACTCACCGCTTCCATAAGGCACTTTCAGTCGGTGATGCCTCTCCCTGTCCTGCAGTCGCCGCATGAGTATTCGTTTCCTTCATTGCTTTGTCGAGTATTTTAGCACAAACAATCAGAAATGTAAAGAAAATATTTTCAATCTTTATTTCTGATGTTCTTTTGCGAATTTTTCATACTCCTCATTAACTTTCGCCACTTTCTGCTCCCATTTTGAAGACAATTGTTCTATTTTCTTCGATGGGGTTTCTGCCAGTGCGTATACGCCATAGCAATATTCTCCTAAATCCATATTGGTAATCATCGGCAGATAGGACGTCTGCTTATGCTCTTTATCTTTCATCATCATTAACGTCTCATCTACAGCGCGGTCATCACGGAACCTGCTGTAATACTGCTCACAGTACGCCTCATCCGCGGAGAAACCATCCAGTGGCTCCGTATACAAATCAAAGGCAAAAGCTATCTTTTCCGCAGTCGCATCATCATAACAGCTCGGCATGACAAAAATGTTATCGTTTGGTATCGTTTTATTTGTGGCATTCTTATTTTTCTGATTATACGGGAACATAACGAAGCCCCAATCGTCTTTCATATCGGCAAAGGAAGTTATCTCGTACGTTTCCGAAGTCTGCATTGCCACCTCGCCGTCGCGGAACGCTGCCTTGTACCAATCCCACGCCGATGCATTTTGCGGCTTTGGCATCACGTATCCCTTTTTCATCATATCAATGCCCCAAATCATGGCGTCTTTAAAATTCTGTGTTTCGATAGCGCTCTTATATTTGCCATCCTCTTGTCTGTCAATAAACGTCGCGTCGTTTGTCGCCGCGCACATTGGCAGATAATATTTGGAAAAGCTTGCCATCGCATACTGGTCTGTCTTTCCATCGCCATCCGTATCTTTTGTCAGCTTCTTACAATACTCTTCAAACTTTTCCCACGTCCACTGATTGGACGCCTGCAAATCATACGGCTCCTCTTCCGGAATACCGGCCTCTTTCAACAGACGCTTGTTATAAAATATTCCTCCGCGCGGTTCTCTCTCCACACTCATTCCCCATATGCCGTCGCCAATCGTCATCAGCTCTGTCACAGTTGGGTTCCACTTTTCCTCTTTAAAGTCAAATTCCGGCAGCTTGGATAAATCCCTCATTAACCCTTTCATCAACGGCGCTGACACCGTCTCCTGATAGAGGCAGTAAATCTGGCATGTCGGATTGTTTGCCATCACGTCATTGACAAATTTTGCCTGCATTCCCTCATATGCGTAAGCGCTCTCTCTCTTAATCGTAAAATTATAAGTGTCCTGAATCTCCTTATAATAGTCCAACTGCGCCTGCTGGTACTCCGTCTTCTCCCCATCAATTTCTTCCGTGTACCAGTCGCCAATCAAAATGTCCATCCCACCTAAATCCTCAAATGTTTTCTTTCCACTTGACGAAGCGGTTCCTGAACCACTCGCTGCGCCGCCATTCGTTCCTTTCGTTCCATTCGTTCCTTTCTCACTCGTACATCCGGACATGCAGCCCATCACAAGAACCACGCTCAGTGTCAGCGCTGCTATTTTTCTGATTTTTCTTTTCATAGAATCCCTCCTTTTTTTGTTATGTCCTTTTACTCTATATTGTCATGACAAAAAGAAAGGTTCATTCTTTTATTCATCTTTTCTTACTTTGTCTTCTGCACACTTCCATTAATAAATTAAAGTAAACAAATTCGCCAGCAGCACTGTGAAAATCCCCGATAGAACAATCGCCACACTACTCATAGCGCCCTCTATCTCTCCCATCTCCATTGCCCGCGCCGTTCCAACCGCATGGGCAGAAGTTCCCAAAGCAAGTCCTACCGCTACCTTTTCCCTGATGCGAAACAGACGGCACAATCCTTCCGCCAATACATTACCGATAATCCCGGTTACAACAATAACGGCGACCGTAATTGTCACCAGCCCTCCCAATTGCTCACTCACAACCATTCCAATTGCCGTAGTAATTGATTTTGGCAGTAACGTCACATATTCCTCATAACGCAACCGAAACAGAAACGCCAGTGCTGCCGTACTTATTAAACTCGTCAACACTCCGGAAAGAATGGCAGCTACAATAGCCGCACCATATTTTTTCAATACCTCCATCTGTCGATACAACGGTACCGCCAGCGCCACTGTCGCCGGGGTCAATAGGTAGTTTAATACGCTGCTCCCGGCCTCATAATATTCATAATCAATGTCAAATAGCAAAAGAATGCCGATGACAATAACAATAGAAACGAGCAGCGGATTCAAAATTGAACACTTCGTTTTCTTTTTCACCCAAACCCCAAACTGATAGCTAAGCAAACTTATCGTCACCGCAAAAAATAGGGAATTGCCAAAAAACTCTTTCATCCTATGCTCACCTTCCTTTCCTGCGTCTCACAATAAACTGCGCCACTCGTCCCGTCACTACAAAAACCAGTATGGTGATTACAAAAACGGCAAGCAGCAGGGGCACAAGCAGCCGTTGGAACTCAGACCACTTCTCCATCAATCCCACTCCTGCCGGAATAAAGCAAAGCGGCATAATTTCAACGAGAAAATCTGCCGCCCCCTCCACTTGCTCCAACTTAATAATCCGCAGACACAGACAGACAATCAACAGTACCATGCCATAAATACCGGCAGGAATCGTCCACGGTATGAGCGAATGCATAACCTCCCCCAAAAACGTAATAAACAATATAATTGCAAATTGAAACATCCATTTCATCTTCTTGTCCTTCTTTCCAGCAAACCACGAGCATCCCGCTTCGCGGGCCCCGCAAGTATTCTCACTTTACTTTCACATAACCAAAAGGGCATAATATCTCTATTGATATCATGCCCCAACTCATATATATCATCCTTTGATTATTTCGTATAACCATTCTCTGTCGGCCCAAAATAGGATTCCGGCAAATCTCCTTTATAAAGAACTAATTTCTGTATCACAAGTCCAGCCTCCATACCATAGACCGTTATCGTATGACAGCCTGCTTCCAGCGTCATCCTGCTCTCCCCATAATGGCAGTTATTTAACACGCCCTCTGCCCAATCATGCGGCCGCCAATGCCCGCCGCCAATGTTGTAATTTTCATCAGGAAGCGTCTTCACCACATCCGCTTCTCCATCATCCGCACACACGGCATAACGCATATTTCTTCCATCTTCCAAATTGTTGGTCGGCGCGGTAATAACACGTAATGTATAGTCTCCGCCCTCCCGTATGAGCACACGGTAGACGAGTGCAGGCGCTTCTGCCGGATGTTCAAAATTATGAAGCATCGGATAGATTTTCATGGAAGAGAGCGTCTTACCGTATTCTTTCAAGTTCTCCCAGCGGAAGCCATCTCTTTCCTCTGTCCGGGCAAAATGCTCTGCCTCAATGGCAACCAGACCATCCCGCTCAACAAAGGTCATAGGCTCTGCCTGTTCTGTATCAATAACAACTGCGGATACTTTCACGTTTACTTCGCTTCCCGCTGCCCGAATCGTAATGATGCCCTCCAAATCTCCGGATAGCTGGCTCCAGTCAATCAATACCATATAGTTAGAAACCGAAGCGACAGAAGATTCTACCTGCTCAATCCGGATTGCCTGCTGATTGGCAGCGATAGCTACGTCCAGTGGGCGTGCAGCGGCGTTCGCCACCCGAATGCGGTAACTCTCCTGACCCACATTCGTAAACTCCGGAAGAGAAACCAAACCCTCGCTGACAAATTTATCTGCGTTGGCAGCCAGAACAAGCATTTTGTCGTCCTTTGACGGCTCAAGCGTTACCGTTTCAGGGTACTTCCATCCCTCGTCATTCCATGAAGTAAAGCAAATATGCGCAGAAGACATCATTCCTTTCCACTTGCCGCCTGCCATTTCCTCGTTGTAATACTGCGTCAGCTCTTCATCGTAGGCGATACACTGTTTCACCCGTTTTGCGTATTCATTTGCCGCAGCCGCGCCGTTTTCCGCATAAAATTGGTTCTTTCCGGCATAGAGGTTCATAAGCTGCACATTCGCGCCGGCAACTGCCGGATAATATACAAGTCCATAATAGCTCTCTTTTGCCTCTGGCGGAATCTTATCGTCCACATCATCCGCCAGCACCTTTATGCGGTGGCACAACTCTATCATTCTCGAATTTTCATCATAGTGATTGACATGATAAGTATCCGCATAAGTAACTTCCGGACGGCGGTTGCCGTGCATTCTTGTGTACGCTTTCAAGATAGATACGATATCCGCTTTGACATCTTCATCCTCAATAAGTCCGCCAAACTGCTGTTCCACCCATCCTTTCACAAATAAATCCGTCTCGTTCGGATGGGCGATTCCCATTGTTTCATAATCATAGGCAAGCGCCATATAATAGGACAACGGCAGCTCCTGCGGACGGATATCGCCGACATTGACAATCCACAAATCGCGGATTCCATATTCATATGCCATCGTCAACTGCTCCCATACTTTCGGTAACGTCGTTGAATTCACCCACTCATATGACACGGGCGCGCCATGGTAGTCAAAATGATAGTACAATCCCCAACCCGCTTTCCGGCCGCGGTTTTCCTCTGTCGGCAACGTCCTCACATTGGCAAAGTTATCATCGGCGAGAAGCAAAATAGTATCGTCCAGAGCATCCCAGTCCCGTAACCCTTTCACGCCATCGCCGCCATAGTAATAAGCCTCCACTTCTTTATACAAAGCGAGCATCTGCGGCAGCTTCTCGCACCCTTTATCCTTTATGATTTTCTGCTGGTCGGTAATAATCTGCCGGAGCAGCTCCACATTTTCCTGAATGGAGGAGCCTTTCGGCAACATCGTCGTATCCCGTTCCCCGCGCATACCAATAGTTATCATATGCTTAAACTCTTTATTTCTCTCAACGCCATCTTCCCAATAACGGTACAGTCCCTCTCCGTTTGTATAGTAATTCCAATCCTTTCCGTAACCGACATTGTTCGTATCCGTCTTCACTTTATCCCATTCTTCACTCGAGCGCATCAGCGGCTCGTGATGAGAGTTTCCGATTGTAATTCCCAGATTCGTTGCCAGCTTAACCGAAGCCAGAGGGTCGTCCCCGCCTCCATCAAGCGACAGCGACGCCGACCACATCGCCGGCCAGAAATAATTCCCCTTGAGACGAAGAAGCAAATCAAACACTTTATCATAAAACTTCACGTTAAAATCCCCGAACGTGTTTTCCACAAATCTTCCGAGCGACGGCCACTCGTCGTTCATAAAGAAGCCACGGAACTTCACAGACGGCTCTTTTGAAGTGAACACAATCTCGTCTCCAAAGACAATTTCGGATTGTTTTTTCGGCACGGCATCGCCCCAGTACACCCACGGCGAGACGCCAATCCTCTCCGAAATATGATACATCCCGTGAAGCGTAGACACCGTTTCCGTTCCTGCAATTACTAACTTCTTACCTACAAGGCGAATCGCATAGCTCTCACGCTTTCCCTGTAGATTCGCTATCTCTAACGCTCCCTCTTCCACCATCTTGTCAATGATAGGATGACTTCCGATTGTACCCGCTATAATCTGGAAATCATCGGTTAAAATATCTTCTATCTGCGGTTTTACACCACTGACGACGCCGATATCTTCCTGCAGTTTTGCGGCTACATGAAACAGTCCCTCATAGTCAGCGGCATTTTTATCTATATATATTCCTGCCGCCTTAGTTCCTTTCACCAATTCAAACATATATCAGACTCCCCTCTTTCTTTACTGTAAATCAAACCCAAAATAATTGACTGCATTATAGTAAGAAATATTTTTCACAATCTCACCGAGTAATTCATAATCTTCTGGATACTCGCCCTGTTCCACGAGATTTCCTATGTAGTTGCACAATATACGACGGAAGTATTCGTGACGCGGATAGGAAATAAAACTTCTGGAATCCGTCAGCATACCAATAAAATTGCCAAGCAGACTGAGAGAAGCCAGAGAATTCATATGCTCTTCCATGCCGTATTTATGGTCGTTAAACCACCATGCAGCCCCCTGCTGAATCTTGCCGTGCGCATCCTCGTTCTGAAAACATCCTATCATTGTTCCAATCAGGGCATTATCGGTCGGGTTTAGGGAATAGATAATGGTTTTCGGCAGGTTCCCGTCTTTGTTCAGCGCATTCATAAAATCTGCCACATCGGCAGCAAAGCCTCTCGGATTAATACAGTCAATCCCCGCATTTGCGCCTGCACTCTGGAATACCAGTTCATTATTCTCCCGTTTGGCGCCGTAATGCAGCTGCATGACCCAGCCACGTTTCTTGTATTCCTCTCCTAAGAACAGCATCATCATCGTCCGGAACTGCCGCAACTCCTCTCCGGTAAGACTTGCACCGGAAAGACTCTTCTTTACAAGCATTTCCTCTTCTTCTTCCGCAAGAGGACAAAACTCCGCATAATCCAGACCGTGGTCAGAAACAAGACAGCCCCGCTCCGCAAAGAAATCCAGACGTTTTCTCAAGGCCTGTTTCAATGAGGTGAAGTCAACAATCGAAATCCCGCTCACCGCAGATAATTTCCCGATATATTCAACGAAACCCTCTTTCTCCGGACTCATCGCCAAATCCGGACGCCATGCCGGCAGTACCTGCACATCAAATTCTTTATCTGCCGCAATCTCCTCATGATAGTGCAAATCATCAATCGGGTCGTCCGTTGTGCATACTAATGTGACGCCGGACATCTGAATTAATTTTTTCGCGGACATATCCGGCTCCGCCAGTCTGGCATTACAGGTATCGTAAATTTTTTTCCAATTCTTCTCAGATAATGTCTCATAAATGCCGAAATATCTTTGGAGTTCCAAATGACACCAGTGATACATCGGATTACCGATACAATTCGGCAGTGCCTTGGCAAAGGCATGAAACTTATCCTCATCCGGTGCATCGCCTGTTATGTACTTTTCGGGTACGCCATTCGAGCGCATAACGCGCCATTTATAATGGTCGGCTCCGAGCCAGAGCTCCGTCATGTTTTTAAAATGAATATCTTCCGCAATTTCCTGTGGATTAAGATGGCAGTGATAGTCCAGTACCGGCACCTGTGCGGCATACTCATGATACAGTTTTTTTGCCACCTCCGTCTGTAGCAAAAAGTCTTTGTCCATAAATGGTTTCATTGATTTGCGACCTCCTCTATTGCATTGATTTTCATTTTAGCATATAATAATTCCATAGACAAGGGAACAAACGGTAATTCCCCATTTTTTTGAAAGGAGACATCTATGCCGATTATAAGTAATTCCGTACAAAATAACGGGGGCGGTTCCGCCTCTGCCGGTGTCAGCTCACAAGCCCGCACCTACCGTTCCGGCGACAGTACGCTGACGCTGCGGGAAGGCCAGACGCTAAAAGGCGTTGTCAGCGATATTCATGGCAATGAAATTACCTTATCAATGGACAATGGCTCTTCTTTCACCGGCAAATTACCGGACGCCAACCAGTATTCCATTGGCCAGAAAGCGGCTTTTCAAATTACCGGACTGAATGACAATACCATCTATATGAAAGCTACTTCCGGCGCCTATCTTTTAGATATGGAAGACACGGTAGAACAGGCATTAGAAGAGGCCGGTCTGCCGAAATCCACGCGCAATCTTGATGTTGCCCGCAGCCTGTTACAGAACCAGCAATCCATCAGCCGCCAAAACATCATGTCTTCCATTCAGTTATGTGCGAAATATCCGGAAGCAGACGTCAATTCGGTAATCACTATGAAGCGGCTCGGTATGCCAATGACGGAAGCGTCCGTTAAGCAATTTGAAAATTATCAGAATCAGACACATCAGTTATTATATAAAATGGATTCTCTCGGCGATGCCATCGGGGATATGCTGCGCTCTGTCGGCACACAGGTTCCCCGCCTCGCCGCCGACGTCGGATTGCAGCTTCTTGCACTTGCTCTGGACGGTTCGCCGACTCCGGAGGAACAGCAATTGGCGGCACAACTGTCTGCCGAACAGGAAACGGGTACTATTGTATACGATGAAAATGGGAATCCGATTATTTCTGAGGAAAATATGCAGGAAAACGGTGAGGAGATAATAAATGGAAAAGACGCCCCGGCCGAAAAAGAATTGACTGGACAGGAGGGTGAAAAAACCGACGCAGAGATAACAAAAAACGGACAGGCGGCCGATTCATCTTCGGAAACCGCCGGCCCGCTTTCTCGTATGCGCCAGCTATTCAGCGCCATCACGGACGGAAATGCAGCCGCGCGCAGCGCCATGACCGAAGCCGGGATGGCAACTGATTACCGAACCCCTTTCATCCATGAACAGACGGGATTCATCCTCTCACCGGACGAACGCGCGGAATTTGCAAAACAGCTCTCCGAACTGCCTCTTTCCGACGAGCTGAAACAGGGTATCGCAGACGGTACGATTACGGCGCGAAACTTTTTGACCGAAGTACAAAAAGCCCTGTCTTCCATGTCCGATGAACAGGCGGGAAAACTGTTATCATCAAAATCCTTTCATGCCATTGTAAAAGGACAATTTCTTTCCAACTGGACACTGTCGCCGGAGCATTTGAAACAAGAGGGCGCCATGGATGAATTATACGATAAAATGTCCCGCCAGTTTGAATCGCTCTCAAATTTCAGCGAAAACGTTCTGGGAAAAGATGTATTTAAACAACTCTCCCAAAACGCTGCCGATATGAGCAATAATTTGGATTTCATGAAAACTTTGAACGAAACTTTTCAATATATCCAACTCCCACTGAAACTGCAAAATCAAAACGCACATGGCGACCTCTATGTAATGACGAGAAAGGAGTCGTTAAAAAAGAACCCGAATAAGTTAAAAGTACTGCTTCACCTCGACATGGACCACCTCGGTACGCTTGACATTCATATCGCCAAAGAAAACACAGCGGTAACTACAAAATTTTTTGTGTCCACAGAAGATACGCTCCACCTTTTAGAGCGAAATATCAATTTGCTCAACGACGCCATCAATGAACAGGGTTACGCCTTTTCATCCGAGCTGATGATGAAGCAGAAAGACGTCGATATCGTCAAAGACTTTGTCAGCGCCGAAGCTCCTGTCGGCGATATGAAGAGATACAACTTTGACTTGCGCGCCTAGTACAGCCTGCCGTCGCCGCGCTAACTGCTGCGCACTTCTATAAAACCATACTCTTCCAGTGTACGGATATACTGCACCAAACGATTGTACAGCGGCTCTGCCTGATTTCCAAATTCTTCTTTCACAAGAGCCGCAATCTCATGTACTGCCCGTTTTCCGTCCATCAACGGCCATATAAAATTCCCCATCTCATCAAGATGAATGTAGGAAACGGCCGGTTTTCCCAAAAACTTCTGCGCCGCCCGATGAAACAATCCCTCATTCTTTTTGAGAATCGTCACCTTTCCCTGTTCATCCGTCGTATATTCATAGCGCTCACTATGCTTCGGAAAGTAATCGAGATAGTTCTCCGAAACGACTTGCTTTCTCCTACTCATCCGTACCATTCCTCTCCGGTCTGGCAAAGAATAAAATGCAGGCTATGATAGCAATCAGTAAAATAATTCCTCCCAGCCATCCACTGTTAAAGATATGAGAAAGGTCTATGGCATCCGCTATGCCGACAACCGCCAGAATGGCGAGCAGAATACCAACCAGTCCCTCGCCGGCAATCAGGCCGGAGCAAAAGAGAACTCCCCTGCCCGCATCTCCCTCTTTATTTTTGCCGGAGAATTTCCAATCAATCACCCAGCGGAGAATACCGCCTATCATAATGGCTGTCGATAGCTCCAGAGGCAAATACAGACCAATGGCTACTGGCAGCACCGGAATGCTTAATATCTCAATGACAACCGCCACAAAAACGCCGATTAATATAAGTCCCCACGGAAGATTTCCTCCCATAACTCCCTCGGTAATCATTCGCATCAGCGTCGCCTGCGGCGCCGCTAATTCTTCCGAGCCAAATCCCCATGCCTGATTGAGCAAAAGCAGCACTATCCCAATCGTAAAAGCAGAAACTACCGCGCCGATTAACTCGCCAATCTGCTGTTTTTTCGGCGTAGCGCCAAGAATATAACCCGTCTTCAAATCCTGTGAAGTATCTCCCGCCATCGCCGCCACAATACAGATTACCGAACCAATCGCAATGGCTCCAATCATACCGGTCATGCCGTCAGCCCCTGACATCTTCAGCACAAGCGTGGCAAACAACAGCGTGGCAATCGCCATGCCGGATACGGGGTTATTGCTGCTTCCGACCAATCCAACCATACGCGAAGATACCGTGGCAAAGAAAAATCCAAACACAATAATCAGAATAGCGCCGACAAAGGATACCGGAATCGCCGGCAGTAACCAGAGCGCAAACATCAGTACAACTATACCGCCCAGCACGAAGCGTATGTCCAAATCCTGTTGTGTCCGCAGATTACCGGCTTTTGTTCCACTTTTTAATCCTTTGATGGAATCGCGGAATGTCGTGAGAATGAGAGGCAGCGCTTTGACAAGACTGATAATGCCTCCGGCCGCCACGGCTCCGGCGCCAATATAACGAATATAGCTATCCCATATCGCCTGCGCTCCGCCTTCTGCATACATCTGCGCGATAGATACTTCCGCCGGATACAGCACGGTGGAACCGCCAAAAATGGCAATCATCGGAATTAGCACAAACCATCCGATTACACCGCCGGCAAACAAATAGGAAGAGATTTTTATGCCACAAATGTATCCGACGCTCAACAGAGCCGGATACACCTGTGTGGAAAATGTCGTCTTCATGAAATTGACAGGAATTGCCAATGTACCGGAAGCTATTTTAAGTCCATCTATCAGAAACTTAAATACGGCCGCCAGACCCATGCCCCAAAAAACCGTTCCGGCTCCGGCGCCACCTTTCTCACCTGCCAGAAGCACTTCCGCACAGGCTGTTCCCTCCGGATAGGGAAGAATCCCATGTTCCTTTACAATCAGGGCGTTGCGGAGCGGTACCATGAAAAGTACGCCAAGAATACCTCCCACTAAAGCAATCAGTGAGATGGACAAAAGACTTGGCGGTTCGCTCTTTCCCTCATTGGCCCACAAAAAGAGCGCCGGCAGAGTAAAAATAGCGCCGGCCGCCAAAGACTCACCAGCGGAGCCAATCGTCTGAACCATATTGCTCTCAAGGATAGAATCTTTCTTCATTATGAGACGGATAACTCCCATGGAAATGACCGCCGCCGGGATAGACGCCGATACCGTCATGCCTACACGCAATCCTAAATACGCATTTGCCGCGCCAAAAATAACGGCCAGTAACACTCCGATGACAATTGATGTCACGGTAAATTCAGACGTAATCTTCTCCGCCGGAATATAAGGTTTGAACTCGTTCTCTTTCATAAGTAATCCTCCATTCAAAGTACCACAAATAGTATTTCCGTTTTCTCCTGTAATAAACGGATGATTTAGCCTGACGATAACAAGTCAAACCCGCCGTCAGGCTAGCCGAACAATCCCTTGAAAAAACTTACAATTGCGTCCCATATATTAGAAAAGAAGTCCGCAATTTTAGCAAAAAATCCTTTGGCCTCACCCAAGTCAACACCCATATCTTTAATTTTGTCATACACGCCTTTGGCCTGTTCCTTTATACTGTCCAAATCCAAATCAAGCCCCTGCAGCTTCTTCATCAGGGAAATCATTTTCTCCCTTAATTCCCCGCTTATTTTGACATCAAACTGCTTCGCTGTCTCGTCGAGGGCTTTGCCGATATCGTCCTCGTCCGATAACTCTTCACTCAGCACTTTATTTTTCAATGTCGCCACAAATTCTGCCGCTTTCTCTTTTCCAATCGTTTCTCCCAGCTCACCGGTGACAACAAGCTCATTGGTTGCCGCATCCGATTTCTCCTTATCTACCTCTTCGCCCGTCATAATTTCATACGCTTTCATGGCGCCGACAAGCGCAGCCGTACCCGAAATCTGAAACGGCCCCGCTACGGTTACTTTTGCATCCTCAATCCCCGCGGTCACGAGGGCGTTCGTATACATCTCTTTCGTGCAGAAAGAAATATTATGCGTCTCTACTTCGATACCGCTTCCGGAATCGGCTTCCTCAATCATAACCGAAGACAAGGCACGCGTACCAATTACGCTTGATGCTAAATATTCATCCAGATATTGATGCTCATCTTCATTTGTCACTTCAAGCTTGTCATAATCAGCAAGCTCCTCTTCCGTAAGTCCGAACTGTTTTACCACCTCTTTCTTTTCTTTCGCTGTCAAATCTGCTCCAAAAGCAATAAACGGTTTTATTCCTACCGAATCTGCTCTTGTTTCGCGCACGGGAAACAGGCACATAATAAGCGCCATCACACCCGCTGCCACTGACATTACCGTTCTCTTCAAATAACCACCTGACTTTCGTAGGAACTGTCAAAGAATTAGTCTTTACAGTTCCTTATTTCTATTATAATGCCCGAATGCGCTCTAACGCTTTCGTTGTATTTTCCGCAGAACCAAACGCAGTCAATCGGAAATATCCCTCTCCGCTTGGCCCGAAGCCTGACCCCGGAGTTCCTACAACATTTGCCTTTTCGAGTAAAAGGTCAAAAAATTCCCACGACTTCATGCCCTCCGGCGTCTGCAGCCAGATATATGGCGCATTCACACCGCCAAATACCGTATAACCCATGTCGGAAAGCTCCTCGCGAATCTGTCCGGCATTGTTCATATAGTAAGCAATCTGCTCTTTTGTCTGCGCCTTTCCGGCGTCGCTGTAAACCGCCTCGCCTGCTCTCTGAATGATATACGGCGCGCCATTAAATTTCGTGCCGTGCCGCCTTGCCCACAGGGAATTAAGCATCGTGCCATCCGCCGCCTTTAACTCTTTCGGAACAACAGTAAAGCCTAAACGTGTTCCGGTAAAGCCGGCATTTTTCGAGAAGCTGCGCATCTCAATGGCGCAGGTCTTCGCCCCCTCGCATTCATAAATACTGTGCGGTACATCGTCCTCGGAAATATACGCCTCATAGGCCGCATCATATATGATAACCGCCTTTTTTTCATTGGCATAATCGACCCATCTCTGTAACTCTTCTTTTTTGAGCGTCGTACCTGTCGGATTGTTCGGACAACAAATATAAATAATATCCGGCGTCTCCTCCGGTATCTCGGGAACAAACCGATTTTCCTCCGTACATGACATGTAAATGACTTTAGACCAGCATTCTTTCTCCTGAATATACTCTCCTGTCTTTCCAGACATGGCATTGCTGTCTACATAGACCGGATAAACCGGGTCGGTTACTGCAATAATATTATCCTCCGAAAAAATATCTACAATATTGCCGGAGTCGCTCTTTGCACCGTCACTAACGAAAATTTCATCCAGCGCTATCTGTACCCCGCGCTCCATATAGTCGTTTTCCGCAATGGCTTTGCGCAAAAATTCATACCCTAAATCCGGCGCATATCCGTGAAAGGTTTCCGCGCGGCTCATCTCCTCCACCGCGCTGTGCAGTGCCTCAATGACAGCGGGCGCCAACGGCTGCGTGACATCGCCAATCCCAAGACTGATAATCTCTTTTTCGGGATGCGTTTCTTTATAAGCAGCCACCTTTTTTGCAATCGTTGAGAAAAGATAACTGCCCGGCAGTTTCAAATAATTCCGGTTTACTTTAAACATATCGCCATACCTCCTGCTATTACGTTTTGTCACTGCCATTTTACATGAAATATACCCTTTTGGCAAGCCTGCATTTACAATACCCCGCTCTTGTGTTATCGTTATATCAAAGGAGGTCTTCCAATGAAACGTATCATTTTCCATGTTGATGTCAACAATGCTTTTCTTAGCTGGGAGGCACTCTACCGCATCCATGAACTAGGTGAAAAACTCGACTTACGCACAATCGCTTCCGTTATCGGAGGAGATGAAGAGAGCCGACACGGCATAGTAGTAGCTAAGTCTACAATTGCCAAATCATATGGTGTCAAAACAGCAGAGACATTGCAAGAAGCCAGACGCAAATGTCCGAATCTTCTTATTGTTCCACCGCGCCATGCCGTTTATAAAGAGTATTCTCAAAAACTGATGTCGCTTCTTCAGGAATACACACCGGTTATTGAGAAATTCAGCATTGACGAAGCCTTTCTTGATATGACGGGTACTTCACCCGAAATCGAAACAGCACCCATTGATGTTGCTGAACAACTCCGCCGGGCCATACATGAACGTCTGGGATTCACGGTAAATATTGGTGTGTCTTCATGCAAAGTGCTGGCTAAAATGGCTTCTGATTTTGAAAAACCAAACAGAGTCCACCGCCTGTTTCCGGATGATATTCAGGAAAAAATGTGGCCGCTGCCAGTGGAACGCCTGTTTCTCGTCGGCCATTCTACAAGCCGGAAACTATACAATCTTGGCATTCGTACAATTGGCGACTTGGCGGTCTTTGAGCGCAATATCATCCTGTCACACCTTGGTAAACAAGGGGAGATTATTTATGATTACGCCAATGGTATCGACGATTCTCCCGTCCAATCACAACCGGCAGACGCCAAAGGATATGGTAATTCGATGACTCTTTCCTATGATGTAACATCGGCTGAGAAAGCAAAAAAATATCTTTTATCCCTTTGTGAGACAGTCAGCAGCCGTCTGCGAAAAGATTCTGTCATTGCCGGCGTAGTGGCAGTTCATATTAAATACGCTACTTTCGTAAAAAGCAGTCATCAATGCACACTCTCTACACCAACAAATGTAACAGACATTTTATATGCAACTACTTGCCGGCTTTTTGATGAATGCTGGAACGGGGCTCCGATACGCCTGCTCGGCGTGTCAACTTCGAAAATTACAGATGAAGCTCTGCGTCAACTTAATCTGAGCGATATGATTAACGAGGGAAACTCTCATAAGCAGGAGAAACTAGACTCCGCCATTGACGCTATTCGAAAAAAATACGGAAACTCTGCCATCATGAGAGCAAGTTTTCTTGAACATAGCGATGAATAACAAAAATCCACTAAACATCCGGGCGGCTTAACCGCCGAATTTGATTAGTGGATTTTCTCATTTTTCACGGAAAGAGCATAAAACCTCTTATAAGTCAACTGCTCCCGTAGAACCATTTTTTAAACCTTCATTAATTACATAGTACGCTTTTCCATCTTCCGGTTTTACATACAATTTGGTTCTCTTCATGGCAGACGCTTTTTTCCCTTCTGCTTCCCATACAGCAGTTACTTTTTTCATAATCTCTTTCTCTGAATACTCCATGCCGTTGAACTGAACAAATAATTCAGCCTTAACATCAACTGTCGCTTTTCTTGCTGCCGTCTTTCTCGTCGTTGTCTTCTTCGCTGCCGGTTTTGTCGCCGCTGTCTTTGTCGCTCTCTTTGCCGGAGTTTTTGCAGCCGTCGGCTTTGCTGGCTCTTGCGCTTCTGTTTTCTTTGGCTCCTCTACTTTTAAAGTAGTTTGCACCGCTGCCTTTGTAGTGTCTTTTGTCGTGTCCTTAGCTGCCGTTGTTTTGCTTGTCTTACTTACTGCCATAACGAACCTCCATCAATTCTATCAATAGTATATTTTAATTATACATCTTTTATATTTGGTTTACAAGTAATAATCTTAACAAATTTTTCTAAACATTACAAAAATTATAGGCAGATTCACTAAAAATACTTTACTTTTCTTTTTCTTTCTCGTAAAATAGGAATATATTATAACCCTTAGGTCATACTAATTTATAAGAGTAGAAAGGATGGTTTTACAATGAAAAAATTACTCAAATTTCTCCTTGGCCTGACCGCTGTTGCCGCAGCCGTAGCCGGAGTTTTATATTTTTTCAAAAATATTTTAATGAAAGATTATTTAGACGACTATGATGACGATGATTTTGATAACGACCTCTATGAGGAAGAAGATGAGGATGACAGAGATTATGTAACATTATCCCCTGACACAGAAAGTGATGAACCGGACGAAGATGAAAACATTCCGGATGAAATGGAAGAAAACGACTGAAGAGCGACAGCTCTTTCCACACAAAACGGTAAACAAAAAAACTTACAAATCAGTAACGCCTACGATTTGTAAGTTTTTTCTTTATCTAACGGGACAACCGCTTTGTCATGCTATACAAATGAACGTCAATATCTTTTGACATCGCCAGCGCTTCGTCGATGTCAAAATGACAAATCTCACCATCACGATACGCCACTACGCGATTCGTCTGACCCTCCAGTAAAAGGTCAACGGCGTGCGCCCCCATGGCTGAACCATACACACGGTCGCGGCAAGTCGGATTTCCTCCGCGCTGAATATGTCCGATAACAGTAGCGCGCGTTTCTATTCCGGTCGCCTCTTCAATTCTTTTAGCCATCGCATGAGAGTCTCCTACTCCCTCCGCATTCACAATAATATGATGTTTTTTACCAATGCGCCGCTTCGATAGTATTTTTTTAATAATCTCTTTCTCGTCGTCTTCTTTTGCCCGTTCCGGAATCAACACATACTCCGAACCGTTGGAAATACCGCACCACAAAGCAATATGGCCTGCCGTGCGTCCCATTACTTCGATAATGCTGCAACGCTCGTGTGAAGCGGATGTATCGCGTACTTTGTCAATCGCCTCCATCGCTGTATTGCAAGCGGTATCAAAACCGATGGTATATTCCGTACAGGCAATATCCAAGTCAATCGTTCCCGGTATTCCAATCGTATTAATCCCATTTTCCGATAGCTTCTGGGCGCCGCGGAACGAGCCGTCGCCGCCGATAACAACAATTCCATCAATTCCATGTTTGCGGCATATATCAGCAGCCCTCTTCTGCCCTTCCGGTGTCGTCATCTCTTTGCAGCGTGACGTATACAGAATAGTTCCTCCGCGCTGAACAATATCCGTAACACTCATCGTATCCATTTCAATTATATCTTCTTCCAAAAGGCCTGCATACCCTCTGCGAATTCCCACTACCTTTAACCCACTGGAAATACCGGCGCGAACTACTGCGCGAATCGCTGCATTCATCCCCGGTGCGTCTCCACCACTTGTCAATACCCCGATTGTCTCTATCTTCTTTGCCATAAAAATTTTCCTCCATTCATCCATACGACGCTATAACAAATGCCCTATCATGCAAGTATGAACGGCATTTCGACCTTTGACCTTAGCATCACTACACATTGTACTATGACTAAAAAATTTTTTCAATACTCTTTTGTGTAACTTTTATATTATCGTGTCCGAACATATCATACAATTTTGCAAGCAGCTCGGGACAAACTTTTGTGCTCCTGCTGTTTGGCAGTCGTTTTCTCGCGTGTTCTTCCGAGAGATAGATATTAACAGCATCACGTCCGTCATAATCGCCAAGCAGAGCAAAAAGAGCATCTTCTCTCTCTCTGTACTCTCCCTTTGTCCTAAACTGAATCCACAACTCTTTCTCCATATCGTCAAAGTCGATTACGTTCGCGCAAATCAGCTTGGCCGGTTTATCCTCCTCGACCGTCACCCGTCCCTGTATAAATACTTTGCGCTCCTCTTCCATAACCGCTCGGTACTTCTCATAGTCGCGCGGAAAGACGAGCACTTCTATCGTTCCGTACAAATCCTCTATTGTGAGAAATGCCATTAAATTGTTGGTACGAGTAGTTTTGACCGTTTTCGCTGTTATCATACCTCCGATAACTGCTTTCTCCCCATCTTTTACTTTTGGCATATCTTCGCCGTCTGCTGCGATAAATTCCGACGTCTTGCGCGTGATGTTTTTCTCCAGCAGCGTCACATATTCTTCCAGCGGATGCCCGCTGATATAGACTCCGAGTACTTCCTTTTCAAAACCGAGAATCATCTCTTTGTCAAATTCACCGACGTCGGGCATCGTCACTTCTAATTCTTTCTGCTCCTCCGGCGGCGCAAAATCAAACAGCGACATCTGCCCGCTCATCGTATGTTTTTTTTCCTGATTCACCCCATCCAGAATATTGACATAAATACTCATCTTCTGTTTCCGGGTTCCCGGTAAGCTATCTAACGCTCCCGCCTTGATAAAACTTTCCATTGTCCTCTTATTGATGGACTTACCGGAAAGGCGCATGCAGAAATCTTTTAAGGAGCGGTATTTCCCTCCCTCTTCACGCTCTTTGACAATTTCGTCAATGACCGGCTTGCCAACTCCTTTTATCGCTGCCAAGCCATAACGGATATTGCCATTATGCGGAGAAAACCGATACTCTCCCTCGTTAATATCCGGCGGCAGTATTTCAATGCCGAGCTGGCGGCAGTTCATAATATATTCAGTTATCTTTCCAGTGTGCTCCATAAACGACGTCATCAGCGCCGCCATAAATTCTACCGGATAATGGCATTTCAGATAAGCGGTCTGATAGGCAACAACGGCGTACGCTGCCGCATGGGATTCATTAAAAGCATATTTGGCAAAATCGGTCATATCTTCGAATATTTTCCGCGCCGCCTCTTCGGGTATTCCCCGTTTGATACAGCCGTCAACTCCCTCTTTCTCATTGCCATAAATAAAATTATTTTTCTCTTTCTCCATCACGGAAGCCTTTTTCTTCGACATGGCGCGGCGCACCAGATCGCTCCGCCCGTAACTGTATCCCGCTAAATCGCGTACAATCTGCATGACCTGTTCCTGATACACGATACATCCGTACGTCGGCGATAAAATCGGCTCCAGCTCCGGACAGTCGTAGCGGATACTGTTGCGGTTATTTTTTCCCTCCATATATTTCGGTATAAAGTCCATCGGCCCCGGACGGTAGAGAGAAATACCGGCCATAATATCCTCCATATTTTGCGGCTTCAGTTCTTTCATAAAATTTTTCATTCCGGCGCTTTCCAACTGGAATACGCCCTCGGTATGACCTGCGCTAATCATCGCAAATACTTCCCCGTCATCATAAGGAATATCGTGAACGTCAAATGCTCCGTTAATGGCGTCGTCAATCACCGTCAACGTGCGCAATCCCAGAAAGTCCATTTTCAAAAGTCCCAGCTCTTCCAGAGTAACCATCGTATACTGGGTAGTGATATTTCCGTCTGCCGCCCTTGACAGGGGAACATACTCATCGACCGGTTTCGGACTGATTACGACGCCCGCCGCATGAACGGAAGTGTGGCGGGGAAGTCCCTCCAGACGAAGAGACATATCAATGAGTTTTTTCGCCTGCTCTTCCGTCTCATACATCGTACGCAGCTCTTTGTTCATCTGCAGGGCCTTTGTTATCGTTATCCCCAGTTCATTGGGAATTGCCTTTGCCACTGTGTCCACATAGGCGTATGGCAAATCCAGTGCACGCCCGACATCGCGAATCACCATACGGGCGGACATTGTTCCAAAAGTGACAATCTGTACCACATGGTCGTTCCCGTATTTCTGATTTACATAATCAATAACTTCCTGTCTTCTCTCATAACAGAAGTCAATATCAATATCCGGCATGGTGACGCGCTCTGGATTTAAAAATCTCTCAAACAGAAGATTATAATGAATCGGGTCAATGATATCCGTAATGTTAAGAGAATACGCCACAATACTTCCCACCGCGGAACCTCTCCCCGGCCCTACCGGAATCCCGCGGTCTTTGGCATACTTGATAAAATCCCAGACAATGAGAAAATAATCGACGAATCCCATAGAAGAAATCGTATCCAGCTCATAGTCCAGACGCTCGCGCAGACTGTCCGCTTTCTCTCCATAGCGTTCACGCAGTCCCTTTTCGCAAAGTTCACGCAAATAGCTGTCGGCAGAGTATCCGTCGGGAACATCAAAGTGAGGCAATTTATATTGACCGAACTCAATTTCCACATGACACCTTGAAGATATCTTATGCGTATTTTCCAAGGCCTCCAATGCGTAAGGGAAAAGAGCGGCCATTTCCTCCGGCGATTTCAAATAGTACTGCCCGCCCTCATAACGCATACGGTTTTCGTCGCTGACTTTCTTTCCAGTCTGGATACAGAGCAGAATATCATGCGCCTCGGCATCGCTGTCATAAATATAATGCACGTCATTCGTCGCTACCAGCTCAATACCCATTTCGTTATGCAGCCGCATTAATCCCTGATTCACTGTCTTCTGCTCCGGAATGCCGTGGTCCTGCAGCTCCAGAAAGAAGTTATCCCCGCCAAAGATACCACGCAGCTTTTCAGCTTCTTCTTTTGCTTCCTCATACAAGCCCCGACGCAAAAAGGACGGGATGGCACCGGCCAGACAGGCGCTGAGCGCTATAATTCCCTCATGGAACTCCTCCAGCACTTCATAATCCACTCTCGGTTTATAATAAAATCCCTCTGTAAAACCACGGGAGACAATTTTCGTCAGATTCGCATACCCGGTATTATTTTCCGCCAGAAGTACAAGATGATGATAGCGGCTTTCATTTTCGCTGTTGTTCCCCACCTCGCGGTCAAACCGCGAACCGGGCGCCACATAAATCTCACAACCGATGACCGGATTGATACCAGCCTGTTTCGCCGCGCGGTAAAAGTCAATCACCCCGTACATCACGCCGTGGTCAGTTATTGCCAGACTATCCATGCCCAGTTCCTTTGCATGACTGACTAACTCTCCTATTTTACTGGAACCGTCTAAAAGACTGTATTCCGTATGAACATGTAAATGTGTAAAATTCATCTTTTCCTCACTCTGTGTTAATGAAAAGGCCGCCTTGCGAACCCTAACCTCTTAAATTGGTTTCACAAGACAGCCTTTCCCTGTTCTATGTTGCTTCTTAATTTTTATGCGTCAGAAAATTTTCCATTTCCAGCATCGCATTCTCTTCGTCTTCTCCTTCAACATCAATCTCCAGTTTCTGGCCCTGCACTAAACCAAGGGTCATCATCCCCATGATACTTTTGGCATTCACTACCATGTTATCCTGACGAATTTCAATCCTGCTCTTGAACTGACTCGCAAGTTGAACGAGCATAGCGATTGGTCTTGTCTCATCTCCACCTAAACTGACATCAATATTTTTCTTAATCATCTTTTCCTCCATCCTGTCTTCGCAATTCGTTTGCGATTTCACTCAATTTGCGCAATCGGTGATTCACCCCTGACTTCCCGATTGGCGGCTCAAGCATCTCTCCCAATTCTTTCAGCGTTACTTCCGGATTCTCCAGTCGCAGTTTCGCAATCTGTGAAAGATTCTCTGAAAGATTCCCAATACCAATGGTATCGTGAATATATTGAATGTCTGCGGTCTGCCTTGATGCTGCTGAGACAGTTTTTTTAATATTAGCCGTCTCACAATTAACTTGTCTGTTAATGGAATTTCTCATCTCCTTTAAGATACGGACATTTTCAAATTCCATCAACGCCACATGCGCACCTATCACATTTAAAAAATCAACGATAGACGCTCCCTCTTTCAAATATACAATACAATTTTTTTTTCGCCCTACAATCTTTGCTTGCAGACCAAAAATACCCATAATCTCCTTCATTCGAGTTGCTCGTTCCAAACTCCCTGCCACCAGCTCCAGATGATATCCGCTGCGCGGGTCGGTAATGGAACCTGCCGCAAGGAAAATCCCCCGTAAAAAAGCACGCTTACAGCATTGTCTGTCAATCAGACAATCAGCCACAAGCAATGCTTCATCCATCACTCGAACTTGTTTCATAAAGGCCTCTGCTGCCTGCTCCTCCCATAAATAAACACCATAGGAATGTTGTCCACATAAATCAATATCGGGCACAATATGAAAAACTCTCTTAATTAAGATATAGCATTTTTTTGCAACTGTCAAGTTCTCCGTTGCAAACTTTACATAATATATCCCATTTTGTTCTGTTATAATCTGCCCGCAAAAGGCAAAAAGCGCCGCTAACTCTGCCAGTTGGCAATGCTGTGCTTTCCCCGTCTGTTCGAGCAGCTCCTCTTTTATTTTTCCTGCGAACGACATAAATTCCGTAACCGATCCTTCTCTATATCTCTATGTTCTTTCTTGCAGCCATATTCCGTATTTTCAAATTCTCCGTAAATAGCATTGGTCAGCGTCACGGAGCGGTGCTTCCCTCCGGTACAGCCAATGGCAATGACAAGCTGGGTCTTCCCCTCCACAATATAATTGGGAATGAGAAAATCAAGCATATCTTTCATTTTGGCTAAAAACTCTTTCGCCTTACTCGAGTTCATTACATAATCGTAAACTTCGCAGTCGTTTCCCGTTAAGGGTTTTAAACCATCAATATAAAAGGGATTTGGCAAAAAACGAACGTCAAATACTAAATCCGCATCGGATGGTATTCCATACTTAAACCCGAAAGAAACAAAGGTGAGATAAAAATTACAGAACTTCTCGTCTTCGACAAAGATACGGTCTATCTCCTGTTTTAATTCCCGAATCAACAAAGTCGTTGTATCTATTATATAGGTCGCCTGTTTCTTTAACTCTGTCAACAGCGCCCGTTCATCTTCAATCGCCTTATCCATGCGTCCGCCCTGCGCCAATGGATGCATGCGCCGCGTCTCCTTATAGCGCTTCACCAACACCGGCGTAGACGCTTCCAAAAAAAGTATATCAAAGCGATACCCGTCTTCGCGCATCTTTTTTAACACATTGGCCGCCTCCTTTAAGGAGCGGTGGCCGCCGCGTATGTCGAGTCCAAGCGCAACGCGTTCTATCTGCTCACTGGAATCTTCTGTCAACTGTATAAAGGTTGGCAAAAGGGATACGGGAAGATTATCCACACAAAAATAACCGTCGTCCTCTAAAATTTTCATCGCAGAACTCCGTCCTGCCCCACTCATTCCTGTCACGATTACAAATTGCAATCCGAATCCCTCACTTTCTGTCAGTTATTTGATGATTCGCACTTCCGGTTCGAGTACGACACCGAACTGCTCGTTCACCTTCTGCTGTACGTCATGTATTACCTGTTTCACGTCATCCGCCGTAGCCTGCCCGCAATTAATGACAAAGCCACAATGTTTTTCCGACACCTGCGCACCGCCTACGCGATATCCCCGCAATCCTGCATCCTCAATTAGCTTGCCTGCAAAATATCCCTGCGGCCGCTTAAAGGTGCTGCCCGCGCTTGGAAATTCCAGCGGCTGCTTCTCCCGCCTGCGCTGATTTAAGTCTCTCATTTCTTTTTGTATCGCTTCCTTGTCCCCGCGCTCAAATTGAAAAACGGCGTCCAAAACGATGTAAGACTCTTTCTGTATAATACTCGTGCGATAACCGAGTTCCAGCTCATCTTTTGACAGTTCCTTTATATTGCCCTCCGCTGTCAACACTCTGGCGCTGCGTATGCAGTCTTTGATTTCACCGCCATAGGCTCCGGCATTCATCGTAATCCCTCCGCCCAGAGTACCGGGGATTCCACTGGCAAAGGCAAAGCCGGACAAACTCTCTTTCGCCAGACGGGAGGCCATGGAGCTGAGTGTAATTCCCGCCTGCGCCGTGACAACGCCGTCGTCGTCAATTTGTATTTCCTCCAACCCTTTTCCAATCTCGATTATCACTCCCGGATAACCCTCGTCAGAAAAAAGCATATTACTTCCTTTTCCAATTACATAAAAGGGATAGTGATTGCTCCTCGCAAAGTCAAGCGCCTCCGAAACCTCTTCCATCGTCTCCGGAATCAGATAATGTAACGCCGGACCACCAATGCGAAATGTCGTATGATTGCTTAACGGCTCCTGCTGCAGTCTAATCATTGCGTTCTCCTCTAACTTTTATTTAAACATAACCATCCTTACGGTTCCGTAAATTCCGGCATCGTTTCCCAGTTCCGCCAGATGGAACTTACGGTCTTTCAGTGCGTACATCGAATTTTCTTCATAGTACTTCTCCACCACATCCAGTATAATCTGTCCTGCGGCAGAAACCCCGCCACCGATGACAAAAGCTTCCGGGTCAATGACATGCGCCACATTGCTCAATGCCAATCCCAAATACCGGCCAAATTTATCTACTACTTCCTTACAATATTCGTCTCCCGCCTTAGCTCCGTCAAATACGGTTTTGGCTGTTATCTCCTGATTGAAAAGACAGCTATTTTCCGGCAGGTGTTCCTTTGCCATGCGGACAATGCCGGTCGCTGATGCATACTGCTCCAGACATCCGCGATTGCCGCAGCCGCACGTCTGCGTCTCGTTGGGATTTACTTTTGTGTGGCCAATCTCTCCGCCTGCGCCCCGGCTTCCGGTCAATATCTTCCCTTGATGGATAATGCCGCCACCTACGCCGGTTCCGAGCGTAACCATAACGATACTGTCGTAACCGCGGCCGCCTCCCCTCCACATCTCACCGAGGGCAGCTACGTTGGCGTCATTGGCTACTTTGACATTGCCCACTCCGGTCAGACTGGCCAATTCGTTTTTAACGGAAAATACTCCCCAGCCGAGATTGGCGCATTTGAGAACAACACCATCATCCGTAACCGGCCCGGGAATGCCGACGCCAATTCCCCGAATATTACCCTCCCATTTGCAACGCTTGCTTTCTATACTGTCTACGATATCTGTAAGCACATGGGAGCCATGGTCTTCCAGACAGGTAGGGATTTCCCATTTTTCGAGAAGTTCTCCCACATCGGAAAAAAGTCCCATTTTTACTGTCGTCCCGCCAACGTCTACTCCTACATAATACTGTCCCATGCTATATGCTCTCCCTTTCTGTTTATGAATTTGCTAAATTGCTCGTGACACGATTATAAAGTTCCTGCGCTGCATTATACCCCATCTTCTTCTGGCGGAAGTTGACAGCGGCAGATTCACATATAATCGCCACGTTACGGCCCGGACGAATCGGTATGGAATGGCACACGACTTTATTGCCCAAATACTCGATAAACTGCTCATCCAGCCCCATCCGGTCATACTCCTGTTCCTTATCCCACTCTTCCAGATGAATAACCAAATCAATCGACTGCGTATTTTTCACACTCTCCACGCCGAACAGTGTTTTGGCATCAATGATACCGATACCACGAAGTTCGATAAAATGCCTGGTAATATCCGGCGCCGAACCAATCAGCGTCTCATCGCTGACTTTCTTAATCTCCACGACATCATCCGAAACGAGACGGTGTCCGCGGTGGATGAGTTCCAGCGCTACTTCGCTCTTTCCTATGCCACTCTCGCCGGTAATCAGTACGCCCTCGCCATAAATATCAACAAGTACTCCATGAATGCTTATCCGCGGCGCCAGTTCAACTTTCAGCCAGCGGGTCACTTCCGCAGAAAATGCAGAGGTGTCCGACTTAGATTGCAAAATGGGAATCTGATATTCCTCCGCCAAATTCAAAAACTCTTCCGGCACCGGCAAGTCGCGGCAAAATACAATCCCCGGCACTTTATATGACATTATCTTTCCCATCATCTCAGCGCTTTTTTCAATCCCCTGCTTCTCCATATAAGTATGCTCAACCTGTCCAATAATCTGTATTCTATGGTGGTCAAAATAATCAAAAAATCCGGCTAGCTGGAGCGCGGGCCGGTTAATATCCGCCTGCGTAATCTCGCATGCGTCTAAATCCACCTCCGGTGTTAAATTCTTTACTCCCATTTTTTCGATAAAATTCTTCAATGAAACCGTATACATACTCTGGCGCCTCCCTTTTTTCTGTTTCCTTTATTATCTCGATAATATCACAACCCCCTGCCTTTTGCAACAAATCATCTTGACAAAGCAAACGCTTTCATACTAAGGTAAAGATATATTTTCCATCTCGCATACCACAATACCGGCAAAGGGAGTGAAACGCATGAAACAAACGGAAACAAAACCAATAGAAACGCCTGTCTGCTATATCTTTGGCGCGGGTGAACGGACAAGCTGTGCGGTGAAACCGGCGCCGTCCGACATGGTAATCGCCGCAGACGGCGGCTTTGATTACGTCAATGCCTTAGGATTACATGCCGACTTTGTGTTAGGCGATTTTGATTCTGTTACGAACCGCCATCTACCGCCGGATTGTATCCGCTATCCTAGTAAAAAGGATGACACCGACCTCGTACTGGCAGTAAAACTCGGTTTAGAAAAAGGATATACCGAATTTGTTATCTACGGCGGGCTCGGCGGCCGACTTGACCATACGCTCGCTAACATACAGGTTCTGACATACATTGCCGGGCAGGGCGCTCACGGTCTTCTTGCGGGAGAAGACTTCGATATTCAGGTTATTACGAATGGCTCTCTTAGTTTTTCCAAAGACTCCCCCGAAAATACAGCCGGTAACATCTGTTCCGTTTTTTCTCTGAGCGAGGAAAGCAGGAATGTACACATTGAGGGCTTCGAATATGAGGCGTCGGGCATTACTCTCACAAACTCTTTTCCGCTTGGTATCAGCAATACGTTTACCGGCAGGAACGCTTATATAAGCGTGGAAAAGGGAACGTTAGCCATCCTTTCCTATCGGCAGCCACTTTGCACCTAAAAAGGAAAAATCCACTAATCCCCAGCAGTCTTGCGGGTAATTCCCGACTTCTGCCAAGCGGTTAGTGGATTGCCTTTTTAATCTAATTTTAACTTCACTGCTACAATCTGGTCTATCGGATTCATACTCTGACCTTTTCCGTCCGTACCCTCTAAATATTTGGCAGCCGCTGATTCAAATATCATGTACACTTCTTCGCCTACCATTTCTACCTCTTCTACCATCGGCGGAAGAGCTACTGCCAGTTCCATTTCTCCCATTCCGGATGGATTGTCCGCTTCCGTTTCTCCATAGACAAGCAGTTGGGAAATAAATTTCTTCTTAGTCGTATTGCGTCCATAAGAACAACTAAAAATCGTTTTGCCCGACTTCGTAAAAGTCACTCCCTGCACGTACGGCGGAATGATGCGGAATACAATTTCGCCACGGGTTCCAATGACTAACTTATCCGTCAGCACTTCTGTTTTTTCTATCTGTACGGAAGAACCGGATACCGTGTCCTGCTGCAAAACAGTACGGTGGATTTCGACTTCTACCCTATCGCCATCTTTACATTTGGCAAGTAAGTTTTCTAACTGCTCACCTGTCTCTATCCGCTGGCCTCCGGCCTTATACAAAATATCTCCCTTTTTCAAATCCTGTGTTGCCAGAACGCCCGTGTTACGGTACACTTCATCTACAACAACTACCTTTTCTTCTTTCGTTTCCCCGTTCTGCTCTATCTCCCTCGTCTCATCTGACGTATGAACTCCCAGATAATCTTCGATTGCCGTATTATTGATTCGCCGCACTTGTGATAATGTACCGTTTTTATATTCATAGGCATACATTTTCGCCTCGTTTGTAGCGTCGTTATCCGTCTCTTCCTCATCCTCTTCATCGTTGGCATTCTGACTCAATGCGGTATCGCTAAACTGCGCCACCCATATATATCCGTCTTTCTCGCAATAAGAAATGGTCGATGGTTTTGTCGGTATCTTTTGCAGATTGGCCGTACTGGAAAGTATGCAGGATTTCTTTCCGGCCGCATATTGTTTCAATTCCGAATAAGTAATTTTCTGCAAGGAATACAGTCCCGTCACTTTATCTTTCTTGGAGTGACAAACCCATACATTTTTGTTTTTGCTGTCATACGTGATACCGCCGACGTGCGTTTTCTGGTCTTTCAACACTAACGTACGCAAATACTCTCCCGTCTTATTGTTATAAATAAAGATACAGCTATTGTGGATGCTATCCATGCAGTACGCCGTTGTCAGCATATAATCTCCGGCAATGCAAATTCCCTGCGGGCAAAGATTATTGCACTGCACGTATTCTTTAATCCAATCGTCATCCGCCGTCGGAGCAAGGCCCGGCACCTGATATTTTGACACGACCGACCAATCCAAATCCGTCAGTTTCTTTGTCTCACAGGCATAAGGAAGCGTCGGATATTTATAATTTTTTATACTCTCCACCGTGTTTACTTTGCGAACCGGCTTTTTGTTAATCGTTACGGTGACGGTTTTTGACGCCGCCTTATAATAAGCGGTAGCCGGAACACTCATTTTCACTTTCGCCGTTGCTTTTTTGATTGTATCCTTTGTCTGTTTGGACAGATTTTTACAACCTTTGTCAAACTTCTTAACGATAGTTACCTTTCCTGTTTTCGTCACTTTTATTACGCTTGACGTGCTACAGGAATAGGTGACGGTTCCGGAACCTTTAGATGGTTTCGCTACGATTTGGAATGCGCCGTCTCCCTCTACGGCAGAATATGAACTTCGCGCCGGAACGAGTTTGCGGCTCGCTTTTTTTATTTTAAATGTTTTTGTTTTCTTTCCCTGATATTTTTTCCCCTTTTTCGCTTTTACGGTAACTTTCGCTGTTCCCGGTTTTTTGTTTTTTGTATATTTTACGGTATAATATTTTTTCTTTACTTTCTTCTTTCCAAGCTTCACTGTAACGGCTGGTTTTTTCTTTTTCCCGTCGTAAGTGTAACTTTTTTTGGAGAGAGTAATTTTTGCTTTTGACAACGACTTCTTCTTTGCCGCCATTGCCTTTTGACCATTGGCCCCCGCCAATGCAAGCGATGCAATTAAAGCAAACGCTCCCACTATCCATGCTTTCTTAACTGCTTTCATATTTAACCGTTCCTTTCCCTCTTCTTTTCGCTGTTGATAAACTGCACAACTGCCCGAAAAGAAATGAGACCAAATAGCCGTTCCTCTCAGGCAGTTCTATTAAATCACGTAATAATGGCAAAACATCGTCAACTTACTTACAATTAACCCACATCGTCGGACGGATGCAGGCGCCGTTTCGCTCTACCGGAAATCCGTAATCAATAATATCCACTTCTTTTTCCTTGTCCCCTGTCTGACCCAATGCGGAAACGTAAGTAGTCGTATCTTTTTCCTTTCCCGGTGTGCGCAGCCGCATTGTCTTTAACTTCGTCCCCAACTGTTTGCGGTATTGTCGGACTTCGTCCTCATTCATAATAAATATCTTATCGGTTGTCGCCCCGCCGCCTCCGGTCTGATATGTTTCATTGTTGTTACACGTCACCTGTGTATCCATAATAATGCTTCTCTCCAGCGGCGAAAATGTCTGCTCAAGAAACGTCTTATTTAACTCCTGACGCAGTGCGCACTGCTCCCATGTAACCGGCTCGTCCGTATTGTGATAAGGGATGTCATTTATCGCACTCTGTTTTGTCAGCAGTACAGCATCCTCCTGCTTGTCCACAACAATCCACGAACAATCTGTCCGAACCGTCTCTCCTTTAGCATTTATAACAGGCGTAGCCCCGAATTTAACAATATGCCCCTTTTTCGTGTCACGAATTATCTTTTTTTGTATTTGCATCATACGCGCTTTGCTGTCTTTGTAATCGCCCAACGACACATAGGAGGATTTTGCCCACTGTGTAAATCCCGCCGCCTCGCCTATTCTGGCAATCTGATATCTTGTTGCGTCCACTTGATAACAGATGGTAAATCCGATAATAAGTACAAGCGCAGCAATCGCTACCCACTTGCTGGCGCTTTTTTTCCTGCCCTTTTCCCGTGTCTCCCTCTCTTTTGCCGACGTCGTAACCGTACGAGACTCCTCCACACGTTCCGTCGCATGGTTCTTTTTCCACTCTTCTGCCAAAACTTCACACTCCTGACTG
This sequence comes from uncultured Eubacterium sp., assembly GCA_948579355.1. GTDB lineage: Bacteria > Bacillota > Clostridia > Lachnospirales > Lachnospiraceae > Eubacterium_F. Next base: position 99,876 of record CAPAOV010000005.1, read on the forward strand.
AGCGCAGCGCACTGCTCACAGCCCTCAAACGGAGTCTCTTTCCCAATTTCAGCCAATTCAGCAAAAGATTTTACCAGATACTTATATACATCATAAACATCCTGCTCTACATACATACAGCGAGTTGCCTTTTTCAGCGTTTTTAACTGAACAAATTTCTCTCCCGGTGTCAGTTCAACGACTTGCTTTTTTTTCTTTTTCTGATTCTTTGCCATTTCAGAATCCTCCTTAGTTTCAGCCTTTCCAGCCCATTTCCAATGTTATCTCGTACAGATTTCTTATTATTATACCATACTTTCCCTATTTTTATCAACTTTTTGACACAATTCTCAAAGCAATCTCCTAATAATTTGTCATTTTTAGGGCAGCGGGTATCATGCGGTATCTCATCCGGTATCCACTCCCCGCGAAAAATACATTATTTCTTTTGTTTACAGAAGTCTTTCGCCGCCCCCTCGCAAACTCGCTGTCTACTGTCGTTTTTTCCTGACTTTTGCAGCATTGACCGCTCGCCGGTTCTTACGCACCGCTGCGTAGCGGTCTAGTGCAAACGGGCTGTCAAAAGTCAGGAAAAAACGACAGCAGACATCTCAGACAATGCTCGGGCGGCGCTCTGTAAACGAAAAAAAATAATAATTTTTCGGGGAGTGATACAAGGACAACAATACCGCATGATACCCGCGCAGTACACAAATTCGTGGAGACAAATTATTAGGAGATTGCCCTAACGATTCTGCATCGTCTACTCAAAAGAAAACCTGCCGGCAGAACTCATCTGCTGACAGGAACTCTTTTTTATATTTGAGCGGAAAGATAAAATAATTCCGCTATCTGTATTCCAACATGAAACGCAATTTATTTCTTCTTTGAATACGTGACGCCTTTCTTCTCTTTTTCTCCCTTTCCGGACAAAAGATACCACAATGGAGAAGCGACACAAACCGATGAATAACATCCGCTTATAATACCGACAATCAACGGTATTGCAAACTGGCGTATTGAATCTACACCAAGCACAGCCAGTACAAATACCATAATAAATGTCGTCACGGAAGTATTAATGGAACGTGATAATGTCTCCGTAATACTCTTATTGATTACCTCTGCCAGACTGGTGCGGGAAGAAGCTTTCTGACGGTTCTCACGTATACGGTCAAATATGACTATCGTATCATTTATCGAATAACCGACTATCGTCAACATACAGGCGATAAATGTACCGCCCACTGGAATGATAGCGCTGGCAACGACATAAACGGTAAGCACAACAATAACGTCATGCACTAAGGCCAGTACCGCACTGACACCGGTAGCAAGTTTCCGGAAACGAATCCAAATATACAGAAGCATACACAGCGTAGCAATCAATGTTGCCACGAGAGCGTCTACTTTCATCTCGTCACTGACGGAACCGCTGATAAATGACGTCTCAATGCTCTTTTCCTCGTCCACTTTAAAATGACTTGCCAACTGCGTCTTCAACTGCGCTGCTTTTTCTTCGCTCAACTCATTCGTGCGAACAACCAGCTTTGTATTATCCGAGACGGATATCTCTGGCAATTCTCCCGTCACTTCTTTTGTAATGCTCTCTGCTGCCGATTTATCATCTTCCGTCACAGCAGCTCCGTCCGCCAGTGCAACGGTCGTCGAATTACCGCCGGCAAAGTCCAGACTATAATTGAACAGCGGGCCGCCGGATACGGCACGGATTACCAATCCGCCAATACATACCGCAAAGACAATTCCTGAAACAATAACATATTTTTTCCAGTTGCCGATAAAATTAATTACCTTACGCTCTTTTTGTATACCGTACAGTTTAACATTTGTACAGCCCAGTGCACAAAAAGCATTCATTAACATTCTCGTAATGAAGATGGCCGTAAACATGGAAAGTATAATACCAATTCCCAATGTCAGTGCAAAACCCTTAACAGTACCCGTACCCTTAAGGTATAACACCAGAGCCGCAATCAACGTCGTTACGTTACCATCAATAATCGCTGACAAAGCCTTGGAAAAACCATTCTTTATCGCTGATGAAACCGTCTTTCCGGTTGCCAGTTCCTCACGAATACGCGTAAAGATGATACAGTTGGCGTCTACCGCCATACCAATACTCAACACGATACCGGCAATACCCGGCAAAGTCAGGGTGACATTTAAGCCATTGAGGGCAAGCAGCATAGCTCCTACATAAAAAATCAAGGCGATGCCGGCAGCTACCCCCGGTACACGGTACATAACAATCATAAAGATAATGACTAATATCAGACCAATCACACCGGCCAGCAAACTTGTGTTTAACGCCTGACTACCGAGTGTGGCGCCTACAATATTATCATGGATGTTTTCCAACTCTAACGGCAGGGCGCCAATACGAAGTGTCGAAGCCAACTGGTCGGCTTCTTCAAACGTAAATTTACCTTCAATCACACACTCGCCATCGGAAATCTCGGATTTCAGTGACGGTGCGGAAACCATTTTTTCATCATAGACAATCGCCAACTGCTCGCCTACGTGGTCGCCGGTAATGGACGCAAATTTCTTTACCCCTTTGCCCTTGAACTTCAACTGAACAACGTTTTGTGTACTTCCCGTACCGTTCCTCTGCTGTGTTCCGGCACTTGCGTCTTCAATCATATCTCCTGTCATCAAGACCTTATCTTTTTCATAGACTACTTCATCCCCTTCGGATGGAGTACCGCCATCTTTTTTCTTTAAATCCGTAAACAAAATAAACTGCAGCGCTCCCGCCTTACCGAGCTCTTCCAATACTTTTTTGGAATTGCTTACGCCCGGAATATCAATGGTTACTCTGTCGTTTCCATCCTGATATACGGCAGCTTCCGTACTCTCTAAACTCTCAACACGTTTCTGCATCTTGTAAATTGTATCCGACATTGCCGTCTCTGTTGGCGCTTCGCCGGTTCTCTTTCCCTTATCGTCTGTCACGTAAGCCTGATAAGTGACACTGACGCCGCCTTTCAAATCTAATCCCAGTCGGATGTTCTTTGCGCTACCACGATGTCCGGCTCCTAATCCTTTGCCTGCTACAAAAGCAAATGCAGCAATCAACACCAGGACGAGCAGAATCTGTAATACGCCCTTTACCTTGCTATTCATGTTCTTTATCTCCTTTTCCTTTCGAACTTCATTGAGTATGTCCATCTAGCATTACTCAAGTGTATAGTATAGCACAAAGACTGTCCTGCTTCAAGACAAATTATTAATTCTTCTCTGCGAATGGTACAAAAAGCAAAATTCGGGCATTTCCTCCCGAAAAAACTTTGAATATAAGGGAAAAAATGGTATACTGAATTTACTGGCTGTATAAAATGGAACGACTTATAAACAGATTAGGGAGGATTTATGACAGACAAATTACGAAAATACGGAAATAAGTTAGGCGAAATTTTAGAGCGTTTCATGGCAATTATCGTGATTGCGGCCGTCATAATTGCCATCATTTCCCTGTGGGAGCCTTTTTACAACTTTTGGATGCAGCGGACGGAGACAGCTTCGCTTCGCAGTTTTATGGAGCGGGTACTGGATATTATTATCGGTATTGAGCTGTTTAAAATGCTCTGCCGCCCGGGCGCCGGAACCGTTCTGGAAGTGATGATGTTTTGTATTTCCCGACACATGATTGTACACGAAACTTCCGCACTGGAAAATCTTCTGACAATTATCGGCGTCGCCTTAGTAATTATCATCCGAAAGATTTTTGTTTCCCCGAAAGAATCAGATTCCTTTTCCCCTACGATAGAAAAAGAGGAATAAGCGTCCATACGCTTATTCCTCTTTTTATTTCATTCTGCCACTTTTCTCTTATCCAAAATATCTCTTCAGCAAGCCCTCAAATGCTTTTCCATGTCTTGCCTCGTCTTTTGCCATTTCATGCACGGTGTCATGGATGGCATCCAAATCTGCTGCCTTAGCTCTCTTGGCAAGGTCAAATTTACCTGCCGTAGCGCCATTCTCTGCGTCAACACGCATCTCCAGATTCTTCTTTGTCGAATCCGTAACTACCTCTCCGAGCAGTTCTGCAAACTTAGCGGCATGCTCTGCCTCTTCCCAAGCAGCTTTCTCATAGTACAAACCTACTTCCGGATATCCCTCGCGATGAGCAACACGCGCCATTGCCAGATACATACCTACCTCAGAGCACTCGCCCTCAAAGTTTGCACGCAGGTCAGCAACAATATCCTCACTCACGCCTTTGGCAACGCCTACTACATGCTCTGCTGCCCACTCTCTCTCGCCATCTTGTAACTTGAACTTCTCTGCTGGAGCCTTACATACCGGACACTGCTCCGGTGCGCTTTCTCCCTCATAAACATAACCACATACGGTACATACAAATTTTTTCATGATAAATTCTCTCCTTATATATTATTTTTTTATTATAACCGCTTTCCATTCGATTTAAACGGTTTTAAACACTTTTCGCAGGCGCCGTAGAAATAGATTTCATGTCCGTCTATCCGTCCTGCAAAGTTTCTTTTTGCCTCCTCGTCAACCTGCTCGATGGATACCATCTCGAGGTCAATTACCACACCGCACTGGCGGCAGATAAAATGGTTGTGTGGCTGTATCGTGGCATCATAATGTTCCACACCATCTCCACAATTTAAACGGAGTATCTCCCCCTGCTCTACTAACAGGTTCAAATTCCGATACACCGTTCCCAAACTGATTTTAGGAAACTCTTTGCGGATTTCCGTATAAACGTTTTCCGCTGTAGGATGGGAGTTCGTGGAACGTAAGTAAATTAAAACAGCTTCCCGCTGTCTGCTATACTTTAGACCTGACATTGTCCACGCTCCTTTAATAATAGTAATGATTACTGTTATTATGATACACGTATAAAGCAGGTTTGTCAAGCTAAATTATTTTTATTTTCTTATTATGAAATTTTTTTTATTACAAAATACTGAAAAACCGTATCTATTTCATAATTTTTTCTGTCACATTCGACACTTTTCTACATAATATAGGATAACAAAAAAAATAAGGAGTTTCTATGAAGCTTTCTAACAAACCATTAGCAATGGCTTATGTACCATGGCAGCCTTTTGAAAATGTTTTAGAAGCCGGCTGCGGACTCAAACAGGGCACAATCTTTGAAGACCTGATTTTCCCGTTTGTTGGCGCACAGGCTGCCTGTCAGGCAAAGAAAATGCCACAGCAGCCACATTCTAATTCTTGTGGCTGCGCTCAGTCAAAACCACAAAAATGCTCCTACGGAAGGAGATGCGGCTATTGATGAATACTATGATTTCACGGGAAAAGGCAATGCAATATGTTCAGGAGACATGTTTCGCTGTACTGGATGTAGGCCTCTATCTCGACACTCATCCCTGTGATGAAAAAGCAATGGATTATTATAACAAATATCAGCAGATGTACAAGGAAGCTGTTCGCGATTACGAAGAACACTTTGGCCCGATACGGGTTAATGGCGTCAACACATGCGACGGCTGGACTTGGACAGAAGGCCCTTGGCCTTGGGAAGGGGGTTGTTCTTAATGTGGACGTATGAAAAACACTTGCAATACCCAGTAAATATTACCAAAACTAACGCCCAACTGGCAAAAGTAATACTCACACAATTTGGCGGCCCTGACGGGGAGCTTGCCGCTTCCCAGCGTTACCTGTCCCAGCGTTATTCGATGTCAAACCGCAAGGTTGCCGGTGTACTGACGGATATCGGTACTGAAGAAATGGCTCACTTTGAAATGATTTGTGCTATTGTCCATCAATTGACAAAGGACTTAACGCCAGAACAAATTAAAGAACAGGGCTTTGCCGATTATTATGTGGACCACACTCTTGCGCTTTGGCCTCAGGCTGCTGCCGGTATTCCATTTAATGCCTGCGAATTCCAATCCAAGGGCGACCCTATCACAGATTTGACAGAAGACCTCGCGGCAGAGCAAAAAGCCCGCACAACTTACGATAACATTCTTCGTCTTGTTAAAGACCCGGAAGTCTGCGAGCCAATCCGCTTTCTTCGCCAGCGGGAGTTAGTACACTTCCAGCGTTTCGGTGAAGCTCTTCGGTTGATACAAGATGATTTGAATAAGAAGAACTTCTACGCATACAATCCTGACTTTGATAAAAACTGCTGTAAATAGAAATTAACTAATCCAATGTTTCCATGGGCGGCTACATTCCTATATTTCCGGATGCGGCCGCCTTTTGCTTATATTCTGTTCCCCACTCTACCATAGCGTCCAAAATCGGTTTCAGACTATATCCTGTTTCCGTCAAAGTGTATTCCACCCGCGGCGGCACTTCCGCATATACTTTACGAGTCAGCAGACCGCTATCTTCCATGGAGCGCAAGTTTGCCGTTAAAACCTTTTGAGAAACATTCCCCACTGATTTTTTTAGTTCTCCAAACCGTTTCGTACCGTCTAGCAAATCACGAATAATTAAAACTTTCCAACGGTCACTGATAAGCATTAACGTCGCTTCTACCGGACAGGCAGGTAATTTTTTTTCCATAAAAACCCCCATTTCTTCACAATTGTTTCTTTTTGGTAACTATGGCACAATAAAGTGCTTACTTTACGTTTTTTCCCTACGGACATATTATAATCACAAGAGCGGAAAAAAGCAAACCGCAAACAAAATCAAAAACAAAAAACAGGAGGAATGAACTATGAAAATCGCAGTTATTTGTGCAAATGGCAAAGAGGGAAAGTTAATTGTTGAGGAAGCTATCGCAAAAGGGGCAGACGTCACCGCTGTTGTCCGTGGTGAGAACCAATCAAAGGCAACAAAAGTTATTCAGAAAGATTTGTTTGATTTAACAGTTACCGATTTGGAGGACTTTGATGTTGTCATTGACGCTTTCGGAGCATGGACGCCGGAAACCCTGCCGCAGCACAGCACTTCTCTAAAACACCTTTGCGACCTTGTTAGTGGAAAAGAAACAAGGCTTCTCGTTGTCGGCGGCGCAGGCAGCCTGTATGTAAATCCAGAACATACCGTACAGGTAATGGACGGAGCAGATTTTCCGGAAGTGTTCAAACCGCTTGCTTCCCATATGGGCAAGGCGCTTGATGAGCTTCGTACGAGAACAGATGTAAAATGGACGTATATCAGTCCTGCCGGAGATTTTCAGGCAGACGGGGCTAAAAGTGGAAAATACATCTTAGGCGGCGAAGAATTGACATTGAACGCCAGAGGAGAAAGCGTAATCAGTTATGCCGACTATGCGGTGGCTATGGTTGATGAAGCATTGAATGGGGACCACATCCAGCAGAGAATTTCCGTTGTAGCGGAATAAGTAGATTAGTCATTATTAGTGAACTATCAACAACCTCTGCCCCATGGGGCAGAGGGGTCTTTACAAAAGGAACGGCGCACCGTTTCATTAAGTGCAATAAATGCTGAGACAGGAGGCAACATGAATACAGAAAAATATTTGCAAATGATACAACAGGATATTCATTCTGTTGTTTTTGCCACCACTGACGAAAACCATTATCCGGTCACTTGCGTAATTGATATTATGTTGTCCGATAGAGACGGGCTTTATTTTTTGACCGCAAAAGGGAAAAACTTATATGAACGGCTTAAAAACCGGCCTATTATTTCTTTTACAGGAATGAAAGGGGCGGACACTTTATCCTGCAAATCGATTACCCTGCGCGGAGAAGTACGGGAAATCGGGCAAAAACGACTATCCGAAATATTTGAAAAAAACCCGTACATGAAAGCCATTTATCCAACCGGGGAAAGCCGTATGGCACTAACTGTATTTCACATTTACAGAGGAAGCGGAGAATATTTTGATTTGAGCCGTAAGCCCGTTTATCGGGAACAATTTTCATTTGGCGGCGGGCAAAACCATGCGTCATATTTTTTTGTTACGGATAAATGCAATAGCTGTAAACGCTGTGCTAAAATATGTCCGCAAAATTGCATTGACGTTTCCAGCCACACCGCAAAAATACAGCAAAAACATTGCTTACATTGTGGAAATTGTAAAGAAATCTGTCCCCTGCAGGCGATTGAAAGGAGAACTCTATGACACAGACGGAAAGACTTCTTTTTCTAATACGCTATCTAATAAGCGAAAATAACCAACTATCATCCATTGATATTCCCGCGGAGGATACAGCAAGAAAGCGGCTGTTGCGCTCCCTTATGAACATTCGCCCGCCAAAAACAGTCTCCGGAGAATTTTTAGAAATACAAAACGAATATCTGCAGGAAGAATGCAACCGAAAAGGAATCATTTCTCCTGACAGCCTCCCATCTGCAGAGCAGGGAATTTACCTGTGGCAGGGAGATATTACCCGTCTGGCCACAGACGCCATCGTAAATGCGGCGAACAGCGCCCTGTTAGGCTGCTTTGTTCCCTGTCACGGCTGTATTGACAATGCGATTCATTCTGCCGCCGGGGTTGAACTTCGTCTGGAGTGTTCCCGCATCATGGAGAAGCAGAATACGAAAGAACCTGTGGGAAAGGCCAAAATCACCAAGGCCTTTAATCTCCCCTGCCGATATGTTCTTCACACGGTCGGCCCGATAATACACGGTAAAGTCACAAAAAAAGATTGTGCGTTGCTGGCCGACTGTTACCGCTCCTGTCTGGTTCTTGCCACGTCATATCAGTTAAAAAGTATTGCTTTTTGCTGTATTTCTACGGGAGAGTTTCATTTTCCCAATAAAAAAGCGGCTGAAATAGCAATACAGACGGTGCGGGATTTTCAAAAGAATAACCAGAATAGTCCGGAGGTGATTTTCAATGTATTTAAAGACAGCGACTACCAAATCTACAAACAGCTATTGGGATAGCAGGAAGACAGGGCATTCCCTGAAACAGGCAGCGGCGATGATGAAACGTGCCGACGCCGTTGTAATCGGCGCGGGCGCAGGGTTGTCTGCTTCTGCTGGATTTACTTATTCCGGAAAACGCTTTCACGATAACTTTGCGGATTTTATCGAAACATATGGATTTACGGATATGTATTCGGCAGGTTTCTACCCATTCACAACATTAGAAGAATATTGGGCATATTGGAGCCGTTACATCTATATAAACCGCTATCAGAATGCGCCTAAATCCGTCTACGGCGATTTGTACAATCTGGTACGCGACAAAGACTATTTTGTTTTGACAACCAATGTTGACCACTGTTTTCAAAAGGCGGGGTTCGATAAACAGCGGCTGTTTTATACACAGGGTGATTACGGGTTATGGCAGTGCTCAAAACCGTGTCACGACAAGACTTATGATAACGAAGCTACTGTGAAAAGAATGGTTGCCGAACAGAAAAATATGCGCATTCCGTCCGAACTGGTTCCGCGTTGTCCCGTCTGCGGCGCACCAATGGTAATGAATTTGCGGGCCGACCATACCTTTGTCGAAGACGACGGCTGGCGCATGGCAGCCGAACGCTATCAGGACTTTATACACCGCCATAAGGGAGGGAAGATTTTATATCTGGAACTTGGTGTCGGCAGTAACACTCCGGGAATCATTAAATACCCGTTCTGGCAAATGACGGTGGAAAATCCAAATGCCGCTTATATCTGTATCAATTATGGGGAAGCGATATGCCCGCAGGAAATTAAAAAACAGGCGGTATGTATAGACGGGGATATCGGGACTGTTTTAAAGCAGTATTTCATATGTATAGTACAAAAAAATGTGTAAATGCACAAAAAATAGGAATACTATCTTGAAAAAGCGTTATATTTATATTAAAATATAATTACTAAAAAATGTGCGTTACACGAAAACAAGGAGCGAATAGATGGAAATTGAAAGAAACACTTATCTTCAACAACTTATCCTGAGAAAAGATAATGGTATGATAAAGGTGATTACAGGAATACGAAGATGTGGAAAATCATTTTTACTGTTTAATATATTTAAAAAATACCTGATAAACAACGGTGTAGACGAAGACCACATCATTGAAATTGCTCTGGACGGTATTGAAAATGAAGAATTAAGAAATCCTAAGACGTGCTATCAGTATATAAAAGCTACTATGAAAGATAATGAACACTATTATCTGCTTTTAGATGAAATACAACTTATGCCCCGATTTGAAGAAGTACTAAACAGCCTGCTTCGCATAAGTAATATTGATATCTATGTGACCGGAAGCAATTCCCGATTTTTGTCCAGCGACATCGTAACAGAATTTCGGGGCAGAGGGGATGAAATTAGAATTTATCCTCTTTCTTTTTCGGAATTCTATTCCGTTTACAATGGAGAATATGAAGATGCGTGGAACGATTACATGATTTATGGAGGACTTCCACAGATTGCCGGATTTCAGACGGAGCGTCAGAAGACAGAATATTTAAAAAATATTTTCACAAATGTATACCTGAAAGATGTTGTTGAAAGAAACGGTATTCAAAGCGTAGATGAGCTGGGTACACTGGTTGATATTCTCGCTTCTGTCATTGGGGCCCAGACAAATCCAACTAAAATTTCCAATACCTTTGCAAGTGAACGACAGATAAGTTATACAAACAAAACAATATCCAAACATATCGACTATTTGGAGGAAGCATTCCTGATTTCGAAATCCAACCGCTATGATATTAAAGGAAGAAAATATATTGGCGCTAATTTAAAGTACTATTTCACTGATACTGGTCTTAGAAATGCAAGATTGAACTTCCGACAGCAGGAACCGACCCATATTATTGAAAATATCGTCTATAACGAATTACTCATTCGCGGATATAATGTTGATACAGGCCTGATAGACGTATATGGAAAAAATCAAAAGGGAAAACGTGTCCACAAGCAGCTGGAGGTTGACTTTGTCGTTAATCAGGGAAGCCAGAGATATTATGTTCAGGTAGCTTATGATATGACATCACCCGAAAAGCAGGCGCAGGAATTTCGTTCCTTACGCAATATTCCCGATTCTTTTAAGAAAATAGTGATTGTAAGCGGGACGGCAAAACCATGGAGAAATGAAGAGGGCTTTGTCATCATGGGAATGAGGTATTTTCTTCTGAAATCGGATAGTTTAGCGTTTTAATATACAAAAAAACATAAAAATAGTCCACAATCCCCCTCCCTGAAAGCATTCTTACAAAACATCTGATTCTTTTACGAAAAAAAGCTTGCAAAATATACAGAATCCCTTATTATGAAAGTATATACTTAGTTCTATTGTGCGCACGGCACAGAGAACTGTTTCAGTGAAATCTCCCGCATCCGTATTCACGGGAATACAAACCTTTATCTGCTACACCGCATGCGGGAATTAATTTTTTTAAAAAGGAGATGACCAATGGCAATTAAAACGGGTAAATCAGCGCTTGTAAAGGCAGTTTCGGAATTAAAGGAAGCGGATTATACAAAAGATGCTGATTTGAATGACATTTACCAACGATTACAAGATGGAAGAAAGCAATTTGGGGAGATATTTGACAAAAATATAAAAGCAGTCATGCAGATAAGTTCTCTGGATTTGACTATGCAGTATCAGACGGAGAAAATCGTTGAAATCTCCCGCAACGTAGCAAATGCCACAGAGACCATTTTCGGCGCCTCATCCGTTTCCGGACAGGAGAATAACCAACACGAGGAACTGACCAATACGATTGTTGAAGTATCTACGGATACCAATGATGTATTTGAAAAAATTCAGACGGGACAAAACGAATTGACGACAATTCGGGAACTTTCCGGACAAACCATTGATGTATCTTTAGGTCTGCAAAAAGATATGGATAAACTGCTCCAAATACTTGACTACATAAGCAATGTCATTGATGAGATTAACGACATTTCCCTGCAGACAAATCTTCTGGCTTTGAACGCTTCTATTGAGGCAGCAAGAGCTGGAAAAGCCGGTGAGGGTTTTGCAGTTGTAGCAGAAGAAATCCGCATGTTAGCCGGACAGACCCAGAAACTGACAAGCGACATGGAAGAATTTGTGGGAACTATTAAAGAAGCCTCTGAAAAGAGTGTCCATAGCGCTTCCGAAACCGTTGATTCCTTAGAATCAATGTCTGGAAAAATAAACCATGTCTGGGACATCAATCAGGAGAGCCAGCAACGTGTTTCTAAAATAAACGATTCCATTCGTTCCATTGCTTCCGTAAGTGAGGATATCAGTCATTCCATGAAAGAAATGGAAAACCAGTTGCGAAACAGCACCAATTTTATGAATCAGGTAAGTTTTGATTTGAAAAAGGCAATTGAGCCGGTTGTTGACATTGAGAAAACATTAGATGATACCGTTAAGCAGATGGGTAATATGTCGGAAGACGCTTTTTATCACATGGAAAACTCCGCATTTGCCAAGTATGTCCATGATGCGGTTTCCGCTCACAAAACATGGCTCAGCAATCTGAAGAAAATGGTAGAAACACAAACTATCACACCTCTTCAGCTCGATTCATCCAAGTGCGGTTTCGGTCACTTTTACTATTCCATGAAACCGAGAATCCCTACCATTATGCCAATCTGGGATGCACTTGAAATGAAACATAAAAAGTTCCACAAATATGGCGCTTCGGTTATTGAAGCCCTTAACAACGGGGCATTTTCAGAAGCCGAACAGCTTTATCGGGAAGTCGCCGAGTACTCAAAAGGACTGATTGCCGATTTGGAAAAGATACAAAAAGCAGCGAAAAAATAAAGGAAACCAGAGCCGGTCACACTCTCACTTTTCCGTGTGACCGGCTCGCTGATTCATACTGCTTATAAAAATGATACGCATAGCTCAAGGGGGCTTGTCATCGTCATGCCAAAACGACCGTAAACTCTTCCCCTATCTTTTTATATTTGTGCTTTTCATAATTCATCCAATGAGGCGCCAGCCTCAGTTTTTTGACTTTTTTATCAAAGCCGCCGGTAAAACTCATAATTACTTCAAATTTATTCTCTTCCCCTATTTTCCGCACAATGCAATCATCATTCAAAACCCGCTCACCAAGGTTATCCGTTCCTTGCAGAAAAAGGTCAACCTCGGTACTGCTTCTCTCTTTCTTCGGTTCATATGTCATATAAACTTTACAATCAGTAGACGTACACACGACTCTATGAAGCGTCAGCATATCTCCGGTAGAAAGTTTCATCGTCGTAGTTGTCAAATCCTTTTTTGTATGGCTATTTGCCTTATCCACATTGACGACCGTCTTAAAATCCCACGAATCGGATATCGCCGGCGTCGTACAAATATCTGATACCTGTATCCGCAATTCAACATTCCCTTTTACATCCATTCCCGGATTCAGCGCCGCCTCTCCCACACTTATCTGTGTATGGTCGTCCGCCGTCCAGCTCGTATAACTCGGGGTATTCATGATTTTTTCGCCGTTTATATACACGTGGCTGACGATATTAGCATATGTCAGCGGAAGCCCCCAACGCTCATCGGAGTGAACTTTAATACAAAAGGCCACTTTATTTGCATCTACTAAAACTTCCTCCAGCGTAACGGCCAGACCATTTTTATAAATCGTCTCCCCTACCTTGCTCACTTCCTCTTCCGCCTGCTTCTTCCTTTCCTTATCACCGTACACATAACTCTCGGTAATCGGGCCAAACAACCGCTCCATCGTAGCTTTCACATTATCTTTAAAAATAGTTCCTCCCAGTACGAGAAACAGAAACGCAAAACCTGCTGCAACTGCAATCCCCCTTGACTTATGCAGGAACCTGCTCTTTCTTTCGGACATTGTAATTCGGGACAAAATGGATTCGTTCAATTCCAGTGTCGGATTCTCTTTTGCACGCAAAGCATCTTTCAGCAATTCATCCATTGGCTGCTTGTTCATCCATATACACCTCCATTCTTTTCCTCACTTGGTTTCTCCCTTTATTGAGCCGGCTTTTCACCGTTCCCGTCGGAATATTCAGCGTTTTGGCAATCTCCTGTACCGATAACTCCGCCGTATAAAACAAATACATCGCCGTACGGATTTTCTCCGGCAGTTCTTCCACAATCCGCCTGACCCGTTCTTGCTGCTCTTTGCGCAGCGCCTCCTGTTCCGGCAGATTCTCATATACGGCTATCTTCTCTCTGCCCTTTTCCTCTCTATATTCTTCCATCGGAATAATTTTATGCCTTACCGCCTGCTTCCTTTTTTGATTCTGCCAGAGTTTAATTGCAATTCCCAAAATATAACTTTTCGGATTACCGTCTATCGATATTTTATGAGATAACTCCCACGCCTTAAGAAAGGTATCCTGATAAAGGTCGTCCGCTAACTCTCTACTCCCTGTCAGATGGAGGCAAAAGCTATAAACTTCTTTTCCGCTCTCTGAAATTATCTCACAAAATCTCCCCTTGTCCATAGCTTTCACCTCCTTTTCTGCATGGTATACCTTTCTTTACTTATATATTGTAACGAGACAAAGAAAGGTTCAAAAAAATTGAAAATCCTGCCACACAAAAGATGTGATGACAAGATTTCCATAGAATGCCCTTTTCAATCCGAACGGGCAAAAAACCTTTAGCGATAAATAATTTCGTGGCGTCCCGGCCCATTTGATACCATTTTTATCGGCACACCGAGCTCTTTCTCAATAAATTCAATATACTTCCGGCAATTCTCAGGCAATTTTGCATATTCCGTGATGCCCCGAATATCCGACTTCCAGCCCGGCAGCACCTCATAAACCGGCTTCGCTTTCTTGAGCATATTCGTTGTAGGAAAGTCTTTCGTAACTTTGCCATCAATCTCATATCCGACGCATACCGGCAGTTCATCCAGATAACCGAGTACATCAAGAACCGTAAGTGCCACTTCCGTAGCGCCCTGCACACGGCACCCATAACGGCTGGCTACGACATCAAACCATCCCATCCGCCGCGGACGGCCTGTCGTGGCTCCGTACTCACCGCCGTCACCGCCTCTCCGGCGCAATTCATCCGCCTCTTCTCCAAAAATTTCACTGACAAATTCTCCTGCGCCTACCGCACTGGAATAAGCTTTTACGACCGTTACAATTCTCTTTATCTCATAAGGCGGCACCCCGGCGCCGATAGCTCCGTAACCAGCCAGCGTAGAAGACGAAGTAACCATCGGATAAATACCGTGGTCAGGGTCTTTTAACGAACCAAGCTGCCCCTCTAACAATATTCTTTTACCATCCTGTAGGGACTGATACAAAAAGGCGGACACGTCGCACACATATGGCTCAACCATTGTCTTGTACTCCGCCAGCACTTCCATCAAATCGTCCACCTGTAAAGACGGCTTATGATACAAATGTTCGAATAGCACATTTTTCTTTTCACAGATACCTTTTACTTTCTCACGAAGGGAAGCCTCGTCAAAAAGCTCCGACACCTGAATACCTGTCTTGGCATATTTATCAGAATAGAATGGCGCAATACCGGATTTGGTAGAACCAAAGGACTTTCCTCCCAAACGTTCCTCCTCGTACTCATCCTGCAAAATATGATATGGCATAACAATCTGGGCCCGGTCAGAAACTTTAATCTTCGGCATCGGTACACCCTGCTCCACAATGTCCTTAATTTCCTTAAAAAGGTCCGGAATATTGAGCGCTACACCATTCCCGATAATACTCGTCGTATGATGATAGAATACCCCCGAAGGCAAAATGTGAAGAGCAAATTTACCGTAATCATTCACAATCGTATGCCCCGCATTACTTCCGCCCTGAAAGCGTACAATAATATCGGATTCCTCTCCTAGCATATCGGTAATTTTCCCTTTTCCCTCATCTCCCCAGTTCGCTCCAACAACCGCTGTTACCATAGCCATTCCTCCTATCCATCTCGTGAACAATGATTTCCGTGCGCCAGTCGCAATCACACACGCACATTATTATACATGAAAACGGAGATTTCGGCAACAAAAATTTACTCCTGCGGCAACTGCTCTATCTCGGACAAACGGGCTTGCGGCCAGTCCGCAGACGTGTGAATATTCAAAATACTCTGCGTCTCATTAAGCGCATTATAATACCACATGGCGGCTTCGGCATAATCGCCCCGCTCATAGAAATATTCTCCCAGTTCATAACACATCTCCGACGAACCCTCGGTCAAAAGGTCTTTTAAGCTCATCTTTAACATCGTATGGCTGTCGCCCCGCATACGCGCGCTGCGGCAGACGATACAGGCAGCCTCTTTCACCTCATCCAGACTCCGCTCCGAATCGACGGCACTCTCCGCAAAAAAACTCTCTGCCTGCGCCAAATCATCGGCATCACCGGAAATATAAAGTTCCATCGCATACATATGATGAAGCCGTTTAGAGAGCCGGATGCCCTGCGCTATTTTCGTCTGAAAAACATGGAAATCCCGTTTCGCATGATTCTCATGCGGCATATGGGTAATCACAATATCCGAATCAAAGACTACAGGGTCGAGGCGTACCTGCTCGTGCACCGGTTCAATCCACGTAAAGCTCCGCAGCCGCCGGAACAGTTTCGGCCGATATTCCTCATCAAAATTGTAGGCGGTACCGTGGGCAAGCTGGTTGCCATATTTCATTTGCACAATCTCAATCTCCGGCAAAAGCACCTCTTTTAAATCGGCAAAACGCCGATAATTTTCTTCGTTGAGAACCTCGTCGGCGTCAGCCGAATAAATATATTCTTTCGTCGCCTTGGAAAAGGCAAAATTCCTTGCCGCAGCAAAATCATCAATCCACTCAAAATCATATATGTTATCCGTATATTTTCCAGCAATCTCCTTTGTTTTATCGGTGGAACCGGTATCGACAATAATTATCTCATCCATCAGGCCGGCAATACTGTCCAGACATCTTGCCAGCACCTTTTCTTCATTTTTTACAATCATGCACAAACTGATTTCTACCATTCTCTGCTCCTCCTATTCAATGCGGCAATAGCCGCTCACCTGTATCTGTACCGTACGGCTGCCGCGAAATTCATTCAAAATCGGAAAATAAGTAAACGCCACATCAATATCATTTTCCTTGCCATCGTACATACGCTTCAATTCCCGCTCGCCAAAATTTTCCATAAGAAATTGTTCAAACTCCTCTTTCCCGCGAAAGAGCATGGCCTCGCACCGATTCCCAAGACGGTTCTGCACATGCATTTTTAGCACGTTGCCATCCTTACCGAGCTGTTGCGCCCGCAAAACGGAAAAATGCTGTTCTGCAAACACCGGTTTTGGATTCCCTACGCCGAAGGGCTCCATTCTCTCGAACTCTTCTATAAGCCGTTCGGTCGCATAGCCAACCGGCATTGCCGCATCAATCTTTACCACCGGGCGGAAATCTTCCTCGCACAAGGCAGACTGTTCATTCAAACGCCTCGTCAACTCCGGCAGGTTCGCTTCTGGCAGCGTCATCCCCGCCGCCATTTTGTGTCCGCCAAAACGGCTCATTAAGTCCTTACACAAAAGCAGTTCGTGAAACATATGATACGCCTCTATCGAGCGGCCGGAGCCTTTTACGTTACCATCCGATATGCGCGTGAATACAATTACCGGATGACCTGTACTCTCTTTTATCCTTCCGGCCACAATACCCGCCAGACTCTCGTGAACATCGGGAAGCAGAAGCACGAGCACATCACGCAGCGGTTTGCCCTCCAACATCGCAGTGGCCTGTTTTACCCCCTCTTCCGTCATCGCTTTTCTCGCCTCATTAATTTCTTTCAACTTCTGCGCTTTTTTAAGCGCCTCCCCGTACTCCGTTTCCATCAGCAAATCAAACGACGCCGACACCGTTGAAATACGCCCCGCCGCATTAAAACAGGGGCCAATGACAAATCCAATATGTCCGGCATTAAGACGTTTTCCGGCCATTCCCTGAACTTCCAGCAGAGCCCGCAAGCCGACATGGGAAGTCTTCTCCAACTGCTGCAAACCATATTTCACGAGAATGCGGTTCTCATCCCGCAGCTCCATCACATCGGCCACTGTGGCAATCGCCGTGTATTCTAATAACTTCCATTTTTCCGTTGCGGCCACACCACAGGCATCGTACAGCGCGCAAATCAGCTTGAATGCCACGCCGGCACCGCAAAGCCCGCAAAACGGATAAGTCTCCCCATCCTGTTTCGGGTCGACAATCACATCGGCCGGCGGCAGCTCTTCCTGAACTTCGTGGTGGTCGGTAACAATTACCGTCATCCCCTGCTCTTTCGCATACGCCACCGCTTCGTTTGCCGCTATTCCATTGTCGCACGTCACAAGTACAGTCACTCCCGCCGCTTTTGCTTCATTTACAATACGCCGGTTTAAGCCGTACCCCTCAATTATGCGGTCAGGCGTATAAATGTTTCCCGTAAGCCCAATCTGTCGAAATCCAAGCCACAAAATATAAGCGGAAAAAATACCGTCGCAGTCAAAATCCGAAGCAATGCCGACACTCTCTCCCCGCGCCTCTGCCCGCCGCAGCAGTTCCACCGCTTCCGAAACCCCTTTCATCTGCCGGGGGTCGTGCAAATCTTCTAAACCGCCGTACAGATAGCGCCGCATTTCCTCCTCTGTCTCTAAGCCGCGGTTTACCATGCAGCGCACCAGCAGGGGCGGCACGGAAAGTTTGGCGGCCAGAGCGTCAAAATCCGCCTTTTTTGTCTCCAGTATCCATCGTTCACGCATATGTATGTTTCTCCTTCTGCTTGTTCTCTACCTCTGAGTATAGTCTATTTTTCTTATTTATACCACTCCTTTTTCCCTTGATTTTCTATGCCAATGCCGATACAATAGAAAGCATAACATACGACAGAAAGGGGATTCGCCATGAAATGGATTCGTTTTACACTGGACACCCATACGGAAGCAGTTGATATCCTCAGCTATAAATTAAATGAAATAGGGGTAGAGGGCATTGAGATTGAAGACAAAGTGCCGCTTTCCGACGCCGATAAGGAAAAGATGTTTGTTGACATCCTTCCTGATGAGAAAGACAATGACGGCACGGCCAAAGTACACTTCTACATGGAGCCGGAAGACTGCGTGCCGGAAACAGTTATGCTTCAGGTTCAGGATATCTTTGAAGAGATAAAAGAATACTGCGAAATCGGCAAGGGAACAATCAGCCTGTCCGAAACGGAAGATAAAGACTGGATAAATAACTGGAAAGCTTACTTTAAGCCGTTTCGCGCCTCAAAAGATATTGTCATTAAACCGACTTGGGAGGACTATGAGAAAGAAAAAGAGACGGATATTCTTATAGAAATCGACCCCGGCATTGCCTTTGGCACCGGCTCCCACGAGACTACCCGGCTTTGTATTCAGGCTCTTGATACTTATGTCAAGGACGGCGACTCCATCCTTGACGTCGGCTGCGGAAGCGGTATTCTGTCCATCGCCGGAATTAAGCTCGGAGCCGGACACGCCACCGCTATTGATATCGACGAAGTTGCTGTCAAAGTTGCGGCAGAAAATTTTGCCGTCAATAAGATTCCCGCAAACAAATACTCGCTTTATGACGGAAATTTAATATCCAATGCCTTTCTCAAAGTAAGGGCCGGAACAAACCATGATATCATCGTAGCCAATATACTTGCCGACGTTATCATTCCCCTGACCGCCGTTATCGGGCAGCATTTGAAAAAGGGCGGAATCTATATTACTTCCGGCATATTAAACACAAAGGAAGAAGAAGTAAGGGAAGCCCTGACAGAAAATAACTTTGATATACTGTCGGTAGAACATATGAAAGAATGGTGCTGTTTCATTACCACTTACAGATAAAGCGAACAAACGCCCTCCTATAAGGGCGCTTGTCCGTCTGTTCCTGTCCGGCTTGTATGGCAGCTAAAATATATGACCTGATAATCTCTGCTTATGCATTCCAAAAAATGTAGCGCCCGTTTTGTCTTCTCTGCATCTAAGTTGACAAACGGGTCATCCATAATCAGAAACGGTTTCTCTTTCTGATACATGGCGTCCACGAACGCAAGTCTCGTACAAATGCCAACTAAATCCTGACATCCCTCGCTCAAAAATCTTGTTTCGCGCTGTAATCCATGTTCGGTTACGGTCAAATTCACATCCGCATCAAATTGATACTCTTCCGCCCCCTCTCCGCTCATCATCTGATAATACTTCTGAAACCCCTGCTTTACCGGTTCCAGATATTTCGCTGTCAATTGTGCCTTTGCTTCCTGAAGTAACTCCATTGTCTTACACAGCCGCTCGTATTTCTGCAGCCCCTCTTTATAACGCTCTTCCTTTTCTTCGAGCTCCGCTTTCAGCTCCTGCAGTAAATCCCATTGTTCCATATCTT
Source organism: uncultured Eubacterium sp. (assembly GCA_948579355.1). Classification (GTDB taxonomy): domain Bacteria; phylum Bacillota; class Clostridia; order Lachnospirales; family Lachnospiraceae; genus Eubacterium_F. Next base: position 120,072 of record CAPAOV010000005.1, read on the forward strand.
GCAGCAAACAGCTGTCATATTGCCGAATCAGTTGCTCTACGGCCTTTTGCTCATCCCCCATCTCGTGGATTTTTCCTGTCAGTTCTGCAAGAGATTCATCCTCTGCCTCTTCTTTGCTTTCACGCAGCAAGCTTTCTTTGTCGTGCGTTTTCTCAAATGACTCCCTGCGGCCGAGCGCCTTATCATATCGGGTCGACGCCGCCTCATAATCCCGCACGTTCTTCCATAATTCCTGTAATATATGTTCCGTATCGGAAACATCCCTATATCCCAGTGAAGTCAAATATGTCCGCAATTCGCCAAATTGCTCCTCATAAGCCTCTTTCGCCCTCTTATCATCGTCTCTCTTTTCCGTCCAGCGCCTCATATTGGCACACTCCACGCGCAAAGCGGCAAGCTGGGTCGCCCAGTTTTCTTCTGCCTGTACTTCCGAGGCAAATTGCTGCAGGAAAGCACGGATGGAAGCCGCCAACTGCTGCGCATGACGCTCATTTTCCTGCCCGCCGGCATTACTTCTCTTCGCCGATAACTCCTGATATCTTCGTATCCTGTGTACCCATGAATCCAAAAGCTGTTCCAGCTTATCCCGTTCTGCGTCCTGCCCATATTTTGAAATAAAATTATGTATATTGTCGTATGTTGCCGCCACAAACTGTTCGTCCTGCGCCACCTGTTCGCGCAGCTCCTGCATTTCCCTGTTTTCCGCGGCGTCCGACATGCGCTTCTTTCTATGCATAATGGCAAATGCGATACCGGCAGCTTCTACCGCCAGTAAAACCATACCGGCAGCAAGATGAAACATCACCACTCCCACAGCGAGCAAAAGCGCAGGGATACCGGCAAGAAAAAACGGCAGTATGCTCTTTTTGTCGTTCTCCATCTGTGACACCATCTTCAGCGTTGCCTTTTTTGCCGCCAATGTATCTTCTTTTTGTCTTGCTTTCTGCAGTTCTCTCTGCAACTCCCCGACAATATCCGCAGACGGTACATCATCCTGATATTCTTTTTCCACCCTCTCTATGTATTCTGCTTCCTCTGCCGTCAGCTCATAAGAAACCATCTCTCTCCGCAGACGGCTAAGCTTCTGGTTATCAATCTCCAGTTCTGCTATTTGCTCTTCGGCGGGATACTGCCCGCCCCATCTCTCTGTCAGAAGATAATACTGTTCCAATTCCTGCTCCGATAATTCGTTTGCCTTGATAAAATCCGCCAGTTTGCGGCAGTTTTTCTCCCGCTCCTGATATTCCTCCACCTCTTCTTCGGAGGGAATCGCATCCGGTCGGAGAAAACGCCCTCTCACCATGTCCAGATTATTTTTCTCCTCGTCGCACAGCGCACAGAGGTTTTTATATTCCGTGCGAACACTCTGCAAATCCAATTCTCCTGACAGCGCCTGCTGTCGCTTCTCCATCTGCGCCAGCTCTTCTTGCAGCTTCTTACTCTTTTCCACCTGTTCCAGACGCAGACAATCCGTCTCTTCCATTCTTTTGGATAAGATTTCTTCGTTGCGGATTTGATTTTCCAAATCCGCCATTTCTTCTTTTAAGCGGTGCAGCGACCCCTTTTTATGGTTCGGCCGCATGCTATTTGTAATATCTTTTAGTCGGGATACCGCGGCGGCAAAATTGTTGACGTCGTCGCTTTGATGAATTAGATTCCCTATTTTGGCATTAACGGCGTCAGTGGCATAAGTTTCACAGTCCTGCTGGGAGACAAAAATAGTGCGGCAAAACGATTCCCTGTCTATCTGGAATAGCTCCTCGCCAATATTCTTACTGTAATCTGCCGATTCCAAATTGGTATCCATACTGCGCAGGTGGAACTCGTCTTCTGCCTCTTTTTTCCCGAAAATTCTTGTCATTACATAACTTTTGCCACCCACGGCAAAAACAACGCTGCCGCCGTAAGTTCCTTTCTGCCACGGCTGATAGCGCTTTCTCTCATTCACCAGTTCGTCTCTTTTTTTCTCCCCGTCAAAGCCGTAAAACATGACGCACAAAAAAGCCGCCAGCGTACTCTTTCCCCAGCCGTTTTCCTTACAAAATATTTGACAATGCTCCGAAAAATCAAATGAGACGTCGCTCAGCTTGCCGAAATTTTCTATTCTGGCGCTTATCAGTTTCATATCTGTATCTCCATTTCTGAACGTTTTTAACCTATCTCTTCTCCCGCCAAAGCCTGAATGCCAAAGCGGATAATGGCCCCTTTGTCTTCTTCCGACATATCTTCTCCGGCCCGAACAGTTCTCACAAACTCTCCTTTCAGCGATATATCAGAAGCAAACGAATCATAGTCAACACGAATACCGGAATTATCCCGAATGCGGACAAAATAGTACCCGTCTTTCAGCCAATTCACAAGATAATCGAGATTTTTTTCACACTCTATATCGACCATTCCCTGTAAAACAATCCGGAGCAGATGTCGCTTATCGTAAGATAACAATTGCAACCGCTCCTTTATGCGGTGCATAATCCCGCTTGTATTCATACAACCACTGATATCAACCGCAACCTCATACAAATTGCGGTATGCAAATGGCACAAATTCGCACGAGTACGTCCCCTGCTGCAAATCAATATCCAAAAGAACAAAACCATGTTCGCCGCATTCATCGAACCCCCGCCCCTCCAGACATCCGGCATAGCAGTAAGTTCCGCGGGAATCCAAACGCTCCTTTTTGTATGCATGAACATGCCCCAAAGCTAAATAGTCAATACCTTTATTGCGCATATGACTGAGCGGAATCACCTCTGTCCTGTCTCTCGACTCGTGTTCGGATTCCTGTCCGTGAAGCATGACAATATTAAAATCTTTCAAATTCAGTGACAGCGAATGGCTCGCATAACCGGCATTCTCTTTTGTCAGTTCCAATCCGGAAATAACCAGACGCTTTCCATCCTCTTCTCTTACATAACTGCGCCATTCTTCCCCAAACTGTTTCAGGTTGGCCGGCAAACTCTGCTCTTCTGCTGCCGAGAAATTTTCGTCATGATTTCCCTGCAAATAATAAAATGTAATCTGCTCATTTTCTTCTATCGCCTGTCTGACTGACTTTCGCGCAGTTGCCGATACGTTTTTTCTGTCAAAGAGGTCTCCCGCAATCAAAATCGCCTCAACCTCGTTCTCTCTCGCATATTCTACCATCCGCTCAAAAGTGCGAAGCAGCTCCGCTTTGCGCTCTTGCGCCTTTTCTTTTGACAGATGTGTCGTCATTGCCGAATCCAAATGTAAATCAGCACAATGTATAAGTTTCACAGGGCATTCCCCTCTCTGATAATTATAAAAGAAACTGTCGGGGCGGACATATAAGAACGCCCCCGACAGTTTCTCATAATTCATAACTTAGCGTATGATTGCTTAATCCCAATAACGTTTCTTTGCGTCAATTACTGTATAGAACGCTGATTTTGGTGCAAACAATCCACTGAACAGACATGGTTTACCACTTGCTCTCCACGATACGCCATCATGCAGACTCCAAATCGTAATACCGGTAATCTTAGCGCCTTTCTTCTTGCTCTGAAGAAGGGAACCAAAAATCTGGTCATAGTATGCAGCCTGATCCTGATCAGTTTTGCCATTAAGAGTAGCATCTAACTCAGTTACCTGAATTTCCATTTCCGGCATATTTACACGGAAGCACTCCAGCGCCTGTGCATATACATCCGCTGAATGAGCAGGGTCGCCTGTCGTCAGGTGGGACTGCATTCCGATACCGTCACAGATTTGGCCATCTTCGTTAATGAAGTCAATCAAATGTACAATCTCTTCCGGACACTGATAGCAGTTGAAATCATTATAGAACATTTTCACGTCTTTGCGGTCATACTTCTCCAAAATCTCATGCGCCCACTTAAAGGTATCCTTTACAAAGGACGGACGAAGCGTTACGCCGGTACCTGCCTCAGGGTCAAGCGTATTGTAAATCGTGTGGAAATATGTGCCCTGTGCACCTTTACTGTGCAGGTACTCATTTACGGCGTCATATGCATAAAGTACGCATTTGCTCTTATCGTTGCCTGCAAGTTCCAAATCTTTCTTCACAATATGCTCAAGTGTGGATTTTACAAAGTACTCCAGACGGCGGTCCATGTTTTCTTTTGAAGTATTATACTTCTTACTTGCCGTCGGTCTCCATGCTTTCTGGAAGAAATATGTAGGCATCTGTGCATGCCAGCACAATGTATGTCCACGAAGTTTCAGACCTTTCTCATGGCAGACTTCCAAAATCTTGTCAATCATTTCTAAATCCAAGTCAGGGAATACAATTTCGCCTTTGGAGTTCTTATTGTCTTCATCCTGCTCATAGCCTTCCGGAATATAGAAGCCTTTTGCCTTTGCCTCTTCTACCGTAATCTCTGTCATTTCCTTTTTGCCCATGATAGATTCCGGTTTCATTTCATTACCTGGTGTAATGGCATTGTACTGGTTCGTAATGAACTCAATACCTTTATCTCCGAGGATTGCGTCAGAACCGGTTCCGGCTGCAACAATCGGGAATACATCCTTATAAACATCTTTCAGGGAAGCGATATTCTTATCGCTGCTTGTAGCTGCCATTTTTGTAATCTTCATATCATCGACGTAGATTTCGCCTTTTGATGTGTCGTCACTCTGGAAATAGAAACCGTAGAAATACATATCATCCGGCACGGTTATGTTTGCCTTGAACTGCTTCCAGACACCTTTACATGTCCAGCGTGTCTCTGTCAGACGGTCAGGCATATAAGCATATGTCTCGTCGGTAAACTCGGTTGCTTTTACCTGCTCGTTGAAGTTCAGCGTGCTTGTCGGACTATAAGCCCATACGCTTACTTCATATGTAGCGCCGGCTTCCAATTTACCTTTCAGGTTTACCATCGGCCCCTGCCAATCTTTGGAATTCGCATCACGGTAGCACTTCAATACTTTACCAGTACGCGGTTTATAAGCGCTGTTCGTTGATTCCGGTACATCCTTGGCATCAATAACTTCCAGATAATCTTTATCCGTGTCATTCTCATCAGAAGAGGAACGCAGGATAAAGCGGCTGATACCGTCCGGACACTCTTCCGTAGTATCACAAGCACTCTTCTTCGTACCAATCTCAAGACCCTCGAAGTCTTCTTCGTAAGCTACTGCCGTTTCCGGATCTACTGCCGGACTCGGTGGCGTCGTCGGCAATGTATTCGGGTCCAACTGTTTTGGTGCGGTAGCTGTCTTGTAACTATCATCCAGTTTGCGAAGTCCGCCGCCCGGTGTCGGTGTTGCTGTCGAGCTGTCTGGCGGTGTCGGTGTTGCATTTGTACCGCCGCCTGGTGGTGTCGGTGTTGCGTTTGTACCGCCGCTTGGTGTCGGCGTCGTATTAACCGATGCTTTCTTTACCTTAACGGTACATGTCTTCTTATAAGTCTTTTTACCAACTTTAATCTTAGCGGTCAGCTTTGCACTACCTGCTTTTTTACCTTTAACGGTTACACTATTTTTCTTTTTCTTAGAAAGAGAGATAATCTTTTTCCCTTTCTTTGCCAAAGACCATTTTGTTTTTTTGATTTTCTTGGCCTTTACCCCTTTTACCGTAACTTTCTTTGTCTTTCCTACCTGTACAGATACGCCTTTCAGCTTTGGTTTAGCCGCTGCCTGAGCCTCCGGTGCAGCAATGGCAGGAATCATCATGGAAAGTGCCACGGCAGAAACAATAATACTTCTGAATTGTCTCTTCACTGTCTCATCCTCCTTTAATATGTTGTTTTCACATAGAAAAACGTAATTTAAGTATAGCATTGACGCCTTTCTTTTCCATTGAACTATATGGCATAATTATTGATATATTTAGCCATCACTTAAGAATCTTTTTATCTTTTTCATCCTCTCTTTTGTCATGCGAAAGCCATGCCAATATGCCATTTCTAATTTGCGCACATCGCTTTCAAAACTATTCAGCAAATGGTTAGGACGGAGAAGCATTGCCTTTCCCTCCCTTACAAGCTGTTCACAAAATTTCACCTCCTCATTATATCGCTCCGGACGACTTTTGATTGCTTTTTTCATCTCCGGATATTTTCTTCCCAGCATACGGATTCCCATTTTATCATATTTCCCGAGATGCTTGACATATCCCTGCGGCTGTGTCAGCACAATGATTACTTTATCGCATCCGTCGGCCAACGCTTTTCGAACCGGAATCGGGTCCGCCAATCCGCCGTCGTAATATTTCTGTCCATCCATCTCAATCGCAGGAAAAAACACGGGCAGCGCACAGGTGGCCCGCAGCATCGTATATTGTTCGTCCATATCCATCGCATTCTTATACTCTGCCTGTCCGGTGGCAGCATTTGTGACGCCTACCAGACAAGTACCCGCATAAGAGCGGAAAGTCTCCAAATCAAAAGGAATCAGTTTATTGGGAATTTCACCAAATACAAAATCCAACCCGAACAGGCTCTTATTTTTTATCAGATTCTGCCGGCTCATATATCGCTTGTCATTCCGGTATTTCTGCACAATTTCCAAATTTCTCTGCGGCTGTTTCGATATATAGGAAACACCATCCGCAATTCCGGCCGATACGCCAATACAATAGGGAAGCAAAATATTTTCCGATAATAGTGCGTCCATTACGCCGCAACTGTAAATAGGACGAAACGTACCGCCCTCTAATATAATCCCAGTCATATTCGTACTCCTTTCATCTGTTATTCCCATTTTACCATAGAAGCGTTGGACTAGCAAACAGAAAAGAGTATTTGCATAAGTTTTCCATCTTACAAAATTGTCATCAGTCAAGCCGGAAAGCTCACTTTATACATATCAAAATCCTTGCTTCCTATGAACGATATGTTATAATATAATCGATACGGAGCAATTCTGGAACTTGAGTTCCATGTCTGAACGGAGGTAAATATGAAAAAACATACGAGCATATTTGCCATTTTAATACTGGCGCTGCTTACGTTTTGCGGCATTATATCGCTTTATCTGTATCTTCCTTATTGGAAGCTGCAGCAACAGGAAATACTTCAGGAACAGAAACTGGCGGTAGATTTATATAAAGACATTTCTTATCCCAATAAAAGTATCGGGGACGTCAATCTGACCCGCATGAACGCCGCGTCACTGACTGCGCTTCTGCAAAAAGAACGCAAGCCTTATGATGACAGTATGGCAACGCTGCAAATCAATAACGATACAATCAAATACACAATGAAAGATTTGGGACAGCATATTTACTATAAATGTTCTGATGGCTCGACGTTCGAATCGGGAGAAGAAAACGCTCTTGCCCAATACATAATATCAATAGACAAAAAGCGTTCCATTAAAGAACAGTATGATATTATCAAGGGAAATGAAGAAGCCACAACGCTGAAAATTTCCATTCAATGCGAGTGTCGGGAAGCGCAACTCAATAAAATAATACGTTCCCTGTCCAAAAAATATGATGTTGCCGCTGAAAATTCCCGCATTACCTCTTCTTATGTTGTTCTGCCGGCAAAAGAGGGATGCGTACTGGATACGCAGACGATTGCCAAAGAACTGCGTACTTACCTTAACCGACAGACTACAAAAAATTTTTCGGGCGGATACAAAACAACGAAAGTCAAACCCGTCTGGTATCCGGAAGACTTAAAAAAGGTCAACACACTAATTGCCCGTCACACAACTACTTTTAAGGAAAACACTTCCCGCGGCTACAACATTCGTCTGGCTGCTTCCCGCCTTAACGGCGTCTGTCTTCTTCCCGGAGAGGACATTTCTTTCCTTGATGTTCTTTACAACAAAAAGGATAAGAAATCTTATAAAAAATCTGACGCCTTTTTCCGTGGAGACGTTGTTCAGGCAGAAGGCGGCGGTATTTGTCAGGTTTCCACAACTGCTTACCACACCTTCCTTCTCGCAGGAATTTTACCGGAAAAACGATATCCACACAGCATGCCGGTTGGCTATTCCAAATTGGGATTGGACGCAGCGCTTTCTGTCGGCGGAAAAGACTTAGTCATCCGAAATACTCTTGATGTGCCAATCCTAATTCTCTCTAAAACAAAAAAGGGAACTCTAGCTGTGGCGATTCAATCTTATAAAGACGCTCTAAAAGGAAAAACATATACACCAAGAAGTGAGAAAATTACGGATAAGGAGGCAAAGACTTTCCTCGACGTATATGTCGGGAAAACAAAACAGGAAACCATCTCTTTATCCCATGATACTTATAACTAAAATTGTTACATATATTTTAATATCGGGCCCCAGCCGTTCGCTTCAAAAGGAACTATTAGGGGATTTTTTGTCTCGTCATATTCGACAAAAGCGCCGTTACTTGCTCCCCCCATATTAGGCAGCTTTGTATACCCTCCGAAGAGAAGAAAAAAGCGTTTCTCTTTCACTTTATATTTGCGGAGCAATTCATTCATCTTATCGGTATCTATCAACAGCTCATTTTCTTTAACCGTTATGGCTGAACGCACTTCTTCACAATCCGGAAGCAGTTGTTCCGCAGCATTGTAATTTGTTACCAGTATACATCTGTCCTCGGAATAGCGCGGATATGATACGGCTTTCACGCTTGCCAGCGTACTAACGGCAACCGCAAAAGCGAGAATGTACATTGCTGCGATATGTCTCTGATGAACCCGACAGCACCTCTTTATGTTTTGAAATCTCGTCTTTAAATTCCGAAACTGCTTATCACCGACAAAAGTAGCATATAACGCCCCCTGCTCTTTACTTTCCTGCAGCAGGCGGATACTTTTCAGCAGCAGATTTCCATATTCTTTGGCACTCATATCTGACAAATGCATACACAGTGTATCACAACAATTTTCCATATCGGCTTTCAGCCATTTGACAGCGCCAATCAGCAGCGGATTAGGCCACAACAAGCAGCGGATACCATTCCATATGCCGAAAATCAACAGGTGTCCTAAGCGGATATGTGCGTGCTCATGTAATACGATTACTTCCAGCTCTTCTTCGGACATACAATGCAAAAACACCTCCGGCACTACAATACGATGGCGTATCCAGCCAATAGTAAACGGTGTGACTGCCTCCGGCCCCACATAAATTTTAATTCCCCCGCAGCAGACGACCGGCAGTCTTTTTATCATGCGCATGAGACGGTATTTCTTTCTGAGCAAAAATGCCGCCATCACCACGACGCCGCCGATATAAATCCATTTAACCGCGGCAACTTCAAAACAGAATTTTGTCCACCAAAAAGTAGCTTTCACAAACACGGGATTTTCATAACAGGCATGCAATTTCCCCAAAAAGGGCAAAATGACAATAACCGACCACACAACTACTCTCCCAAATATACAGCGCCTTAATATCGTTTTGCGCAACATATAAATGCATAACAATACCGGCACGGAAAACAGCACGCAGCGACCTAACTGAATCGTATAATACATACAGCCAAAGCTGATTATCTCTTGCAGATTAAGAAACCATAGCGACATTGATACACCTCATTCACTTTCTCCATCCAATACTTTTCGCAATGCATCTATTTGCTTTTCTGATAAATCAAAAGATTCGGCCAGAGATACGAGAACTCCCGTTTGACTTCCGGCAAAATAACTTTCTGCAAATTGTCTGCTCTTCTCCTGACGGCACTCTTCGCGTGTCCGTTTTGGAAAATAATGGTAGATTCGGCTATCTTTTTCATCTATTGTAAAATCTACCATCCCCTTTTGTTTTAAGCGGTTTAGCAGTACACGCGCCGTCCTCGGCGACATCTTGCGTTTTTGGTTGATACGATGAATAATTTCCAAAGAAGAAAGGGAACTTCCACTCTCCCATAATACTTCCATAAGCTGCCACTCCGTCTCGCTAGGCAAAAAATCTTTTTTCATTCCTATACAACCCCTCATTTCCAAGTTTCTGAAAAAAAGGGAACTGCCATAAAACAGTTCCCTTTTGTTATCTGATTTACAATTTTTTAAGCCTCATCTTTAACGAACGTAACAGCTTTAACTACAATATGGCAGTTCGCCGGAATGGCATCTGTCAACTGAAGATTAAATCCTGCTATCGTAGGTACTTCTGTCGGATTTAAACTGGAAATCGTCAGAATATTCGTATCACCAGTATAGACATTAAGGAACATCTGGTCCTTTGTCGTATCGTCATCACCAGTATAGTTTGTGTCTACACCGTTACTATATCCATTCAATGAACTGGATGCTGCAAAAGCAATTTTACCATTTGTAGGTACAGAGGCATCCGGATAATCGGAAAAATCCTCAACCGCTTTACCGTCGGCATCCTGAAGCTCCCAATCTACTTTTAAGGAATCATACTTTGACAAATCAATATTTTTTGCATCCATATATTTCCCAAAGTTTACGAAAGTCTGGTTTGAGCCTGCCGGAAACTTAATTCCGTCTGCTGATTTTACAGCGCCCTCAGCCGCTGTAACATTAGCGTCTGTAAAGTCTAATTTCTGGGTTGTAATAATTTGCGGTTCTCCGGAATCATCACCAATCTTTAATTTGATGGAACCGACTACACCACTTCCATCGGTCGCTGTCGCCGTAAAGGTACACTCGCCTGTCTTGTCCTGATTGTTGGCAAGAACAGTACCCTGGAAATTAACCGTAGCCAATGTCGGGTCACTGGACGTCCATTTTACAATTTTACGGGAAGCATTTTCTGGATTTACCGTTGCCACTAATGTAGCAGTCTTGTTATTTGCTACCGTATCTTTTTCACAAGTTACCGTAATGCCGGAAACTTTATTCGGTCTCTCCACTTTGACAAAATCAATCGAGTGAATCGTCACTTCCATACCTGCACGCTGTGGACTGACAGCAATGGCAGAAATAGTAGAGAAGTCACATCCGGAACCTGCTTCAGAACCTTTACCAGAATACAAATCTTCAATCGGAACAAATACCGTACGTGTTACATACTCATCCTTAACCATCTTGCCTGTACCGCCATCTTCTACAAGATAATCAGCAGCAGGAACAGGACCGGCCCATTTTGCCTCGTATACCTCTGTCGTACATGTGCCAGGGAAGCCTTCACTTTCCAAAGCATCGTACTCATTGTAAGTACGGAAGTTCAACTCATTTTCCGAAGTTACTTCTATACGGATATAATCGTAGTCCGACATATCCTTGATGGCATCCTGAAAACCAAGATATCCTTCGCCCTTAGGCAGGTCTACTAACTGGTCGTCATTTGTGCAAGGATTAATGTAGAAAGAAACACCGGAGTTATAATCTACCAGAGAAGTAAATGTTACACCGTCTTTACCATAGTCCGTAAAACCAGCAACTTCATCTGCATCTTCCGGTCTCTTGGAAATACAAGTCAGAGTTGTCTCGTTCTGCTCATTAATCGTAATCGGATATGTGTTTGACTCAATTACTTTTTTACCGTCTACAATGCCAACTTTCGGTTTCTGAGTCGGGTTGTTATTTCCCGGAGGAGTTGGTGTAGCCTTAGTTCCATTTGATGGAGTCGGTGTAGGGGTAGCCTTAGAAGTCGTTGCTTTCTTTACCGTAATCTTACATGTTTTCTTATACGTCTTCTTTCCAACTTTAATCTTTGCTGTCAGAGTTGCTTTTCCGACTTTCTTACCCTTAATCTTTACACTCTTTTTCTTTTTCTTACTAATGGATACAACTTTCTTGCCTTTCTTGTTCAAAGACCATGTTGTCTTCTTTACTTTGGCTTTTCCTTTTACTTTTAACGTCTTTGACTTACCTTTATTAACGGTTAATTTCTTTGCCAAAGTAGGTTTTTTAGCTGCTGCATCCGCAGAAGCAGCCGGTGCGATTGCCGCAACACTGAATGCCATTACGACAGCCAGAGATTTTGCTATTACAGATTTGACACTCTTCTTCAAAACTGTTACCTCCTATTTTATAATTTAGTTTTTATTTTAAAGCGGACTTCCTGCCAGAGCAGGAAGTTCACTTTAGCAACTTTGTTGATTCGGAAAATTAATTCTTTTTCTCAAACCATTGTCCACCGTTTGCCTCAATTTCGGCATCGGTAGGATTGTTATTTACATACTCATCTACCTTAAAGCGCAGGCTCTTAACCAGCCATTTGTGCTCATGCAGAGACGGGTCATATTTGTTCGCTTTCAATACAATGTAGCGGACATTTGTCATATCGCCGCCCGGCACTGCCGTAGATGGCGCCGTCGGTGTTGCCACCCAGTTCGACCACAGGTTTTCTTCTACGCCACGCTCGCCACAACTGGTTCCCTCAAACGAGCGATGTGCATGGGAGCCTCCAAAGAACGGATATCCTGCATACTGTACCTGCTTAATCCAGAACTTATCCTCACGCAAATCTACATTGTCTGCGTACAACTCGAAACTCATCTGTTCCGTTGCTTCACCTACAATCTGGAAGCCTTTGTACTGAGTCATGTCATAAGACTGACCCAAATCCAATACAACGTGGTCGTTATTTGCCTGTGTAAAGGTGATATCCAAGCCGTTTGCGCTCTGTTTAATGCTGTCGATGGAAGAGAATACTTTCGTCTGGTCGTCTCCCTCTGCATTTTTCGGAAGAATCTTTATCTTAGTTAAATCTACAACCAAATCCTGTGCTGCTTTCTTCGGCTCGAATACTTCTACCGTAAAGCTCATGGAAACCGATGGATTCTTCGTAACAACAGCCTTAATCGTTGCTTTACCGATACCTACTGCTTCCATTACCGGACTGGATTTAGAACCGTCCACTTTAATTACTTTCTCATCACTGGAAGACCATGTCAACTGTGTCTGTGTTGTAGATTCTGGCTGATAAACAATATCTTCCTGTGCAATAGACATCTTCAGGCCTTTGGCAATCTTCGTCGGTGTATTTTCCAATTTGACGCCAGTACATGGAGTTTCTCCCTCAAGAAGTGTCAGGTTATCCAGATACAAGGTCAGGCTTGCGTTGTTATACATACCAGAGTAAGTACTACCAATTACCAGAGAAACACGCTTGCTGGACAATACGCCCTCTTCGGTAATATTTCCTTTGTTAAAGCCAAGCTTATTCTGATGCCATCCGGCTTTGTACTTATCATTTTCAGACTCTTTGAAACCTACCGTACGGTTTTCAGGCTTCTTGCCGTCTGATTTCGACCAGTCGTTATAGAACATCGGGAACGAATGGTTATTATACGTCATATAATCAAACTCGCCGCCCTTGACATTATATGTCTCGTCCTTACCGGTCGCATGAGAAGCATCTGAAGAGAACTTAACTAAATCTTCTGAAACGCCTTTCTTCTTAGCATCGTCTACGGTCAATGTCGTATCGAAGTAATGCTCTGGTGTAATTGTCTTATATTTACTGAAATATGCTGCTACTGCTTTATGCTGGCAATCACCTGTGTTACTGGAAACAACACGGGACTGAACCATAATACCAGAGTAGTCATCCAGCGCTTTTCTGAGAGACAGATTGAAAATCGGGGCATAATCGTATGCCTGCGTATTTCCGTTGTACTCGACTCTCAGACACTTGTTGTTCGGATTCTCAGGGTCTTGTACGACCGTCATCTTACCAACGTTCTTGCCTACATATTCTTTACCTCTTGTTGCCTTACCGGAAGTACCCTCTAATGCATTGCTCTCCCAGTCATAACCTACCGGATAATCTTCAAAGTCTTCAACAACTGTCTTTGTTCTGTTATCTTCCGGCTCATAGTTTGGCGTCGGCGTAGCTAACACTGGTTTGGATTTGATGGTTACGTTTACTTTAACCTTCTTGTTCGTACCATCTTTCGTATAACCATAAATTACGGTTTTACCCGGTTTAACAGGGGTAACTACACCATATGGAGAAACATAAACAATCTTCTTGTTCTTAGCTTTCCATTTCATTCCTTTGTAGCCGACTTTTGTCGGGGAATATTTAACACTGATGGTTGCGAGCTGCTGATTGCCTGTATCGGCTGCTTTATCATCATACTGCTCGGTAAGTTCCAATGGTGTCTTTTTTGCAGAGACAAATTTAATTGTCTTTTTCGTTGTCTTGGTACGCTTAGATGCATCCGCTTCTTTGTTATTTGTTACACTTGTAGAAATTTTCAGTTTGCTTACGGAAACTTTCTTAATCGGTGTACCAATCTTAATCTTTAATGTTGCTTTCTTTTTCTTGTTAGCCTTGGAAGCGATTGTGATTTTGGCAGTCTTGTTTTTCTTTCCTACTGCTTTCACATATACTTTCCCTTTTGACTTAACAATCTTAGCAACTTTTTTGTTACTGGATTTGTATGTAACCTTTTTACTAATCTTTCCAGATTTGGTTACTTTTACTTTAATTCTCTTTTTCTGGCCTTTTTTCAAAACCAGCTTGCCACCGTTTGTAACAGGGCTTGTCACTTTCACGGACTTAATCTTTGCTTTCTTCGCATCAGAAGTCGTGCTAGTGACAGACAAAGATGTCACAATCAGCGCCAACGAAAGAAGAACAGTCATCAGCTTTGTGACCATTTTTGGTGTCTTGCTCATTTTAATCCTCCTTTTTTATATAGTATGTACAGACACTTACACACTCTGAATGTAATTTTATTGTATCACTGTTATTATAAAAATGCAACCAGAATCCCAAAACCAAGCCTATTTTTTTGGATATGTTGTACATTTTTTTGACACATTTCTTGACATAGTCGGGGAAACTGCTACAATTAAGACTAATAAATAAAAAAAACTAAAGGAGTTCTATGAATATTTCACAAAATTTATTGCAGGAGATACACACTTTCTTCCCTGCGGAAGAAGCGGATATCCGCAGCTATTCCCCTCTTAAACTCGCTTATCTGGGGGACGCTGTCTTTGAAATCATCATTCGCACTATGATTCTGGAAAAAACAGGCGGGCCGGTTAAGAATCTTCACCGGCGCACAAGCGAGATTGTCAATGCCGCCTCACAGGCTTCACTGATTTTGGCTATGCAGGGCAGCCTGACAGAAGAAGAACAAAGAGTTTTCCGTCAGGGGCGCAATGCGAAGGCCTCTTCCGTTGCCAAACATGCCGATATCCACGACTACCGCAACGCTACCGGATTGGAAGCCCTGTTCGGCTATCTTTATATGACCGGCCGCTCCCTGCGCGCAGTGGAATTGCTCAAAACCGGACTAGAACAACTACATATAAATATATAGGAAAGGATACATCTTATGGCAGAAGAATGGATTACCGAAACAAATAGTTCCCGTATTGAGGGAAGACACAGCGTATTGGAGGCTTTTCGTTCCGGACGGCTCATTGAGCGGTTATTTGTGCAGAACGGCTGTAAGGACGGCCCGGTTCTCTCCATCCTGCGGGAGGCAAAAAAAGCCGGGACGATGGTAGATTTTGTTTCTAAGGAACGATTGGACTACATGAGTGAAACCGGACGCCATCAGGGTGTCATCGCTACGCTTTCCGCCTTTGCCTACCGCTCCATAGACGACATGTTTGCTCTCGCCGAACAGAGAGGGGAAGCGCCTTTTTTTCTGCTTCTCGACGGCATTGAAGACCCACACAATCTAGGCGCCATCATCCGCACCGCCAATCTGGCGGGCGCTCACGGCGTGATTCTTCCAAAACGGCGCGCCGCAGGTCTGACCGCCACCGTAGTGAAAGCTTCTGCCGGCGCCATCTGCTATACTCCCGTTGCCAAAGTGACAAATCTGGTTTCCACGATGGAAGACTTGAAAAACCGTGGTTTGTGGTTTGTGTGCGCCGATATGGACGGCGACGTCGTATATAATCAGAACTTAACCGGCCCCATTGGCCTCGTAATCGGCAATGAAGGCGCCGGCGTAAGCCGTCTGGTAAAAGAGCATTGCGACTACAGTTGCGCCATACCGACGAAAGGGGATATCGATTCTCTCAATGCATCCGTCGCCGCCGGCGTCATGGCATTTGAGATTGTGCGCCAGCGCAGAAACGAGGGCTCCCATGAATGAACAGGAATTACTTGCTCTGGCGCGTCAGGGAGACGGCGCTGCCACGGACTGCTTATTAGAAAAATACAAACCTCTGGTTCGCAAAAAGGCGAGAACTCTCTACTTAATCGGCGGTGAAAATGATGATTTGATACAAGAAGGCATGATTGCCTTGTATAAAGCCATCCGTACCTATGACAAATCGTATAAAAATTCTTTTGCCTCCTATGCGACTTTGTGTATTGAGCACGAACTTTATAATGTAATAAAAGGCGCTAACCGTCAAAAAAACATACCGCTCAACACCTATGTATCTCTGTATTCTCCATTGAATACAAACGAGGACACTAATTCAAGGGAAATTCTGGCAGATACTTTGCAGCCGGCTGAACTGACCAATCCAGAGGACATCATCATCGACCAGGAAAATGTCACGGATATCGAGAGCACCATTAAAAAGCGGCTCAGCAAACTGGAACAGCAGGTCGTAACTCTCTATATCGACGGCAACAACTACCAGCAGATTGCCGCTGCGCTCGGTAAGACGCCAAAATCCATTGATAATGCCTTGCAGAGAATTAAAAAGAAGTTGAGCTAATTGCCAATACCACGGAAACAGGAATTAACGGTAAGAACATCAGAATTAATGACAAAAAATACGAATTAACGATTTCGTCAATCTTTATCGTTAATTCGTACTTTTAATTTCGCGCATAAAAAAAGCTGTTAACGGGACTTGAACCCGTGACCTCCGCCTTACCAAGGCGACGCTCTACCACCTGAGCTATAACAGCGTGTATGGTGTAAAAACCTTACGATTTGTTATTCTACCAAAAGAACCGACGCCTGTCAACCGATTTCTCCCAAATTTTATTGACCGCTGCATAGGAATACGATATACTTGAAATGTAGTTTTTTTATTACATCTCAAACTAAAATCGGACGTAAACGAGGACAATTTTCCATGAATACAGGCAGCCGCTCAAAAGCACAAATTATTCGTTCCCATACAATAACTTATTTTAATATTCTTAACCTTGTCTTGGCGGCGCTCGTCGTAATTTCCGGACAATACAAAAATATGCTCTTTATGGGCATTGTGATTTTCAATTCCCTGATTGGAATTATTCAGGAATTAAAAGTAAAATCCCTGATTGATAAATTATCGGTGATTACTGCTACGAAAGCAAAACGAATCAAAGGCGAAGAAATTGAAGAAATTCCCATCAGTCAAATCCAAAAAGAGGACTGTCTGCTTGTAGCGGCAGGAGACCAGATTGTTGCCGACTGCACGGTTTTAA
Source organism: uncultured Eubacterium sp. (assembly GCA_948579355.1). GTDB lineage: Bacteria > Bacillota > Clostridia > Lachnospirales > Lachnospiraceae > Eubacterium_F. The sequence continues at coordinate 137,253 of CAPAOV010000005.1, forward strand.
CTTCGGACGACCTTGAGGTCAATGAATCCTTACTGACCGGCGAGTCCGTGCCTGTCCTGAAAAGAGCCGGCGACACTCTTTACTCCGGCAGCTTTATTACTGCGGGTACCGGCACCGGACAGGTTTTACACACAGGGGAAGAAAACTATGCAACACAGCTCGTCCGCAAGGCGCAGACAAAACGCCGCGCTACGTCGGAAATGCAGGACGCCATAAAAAAAATCATTCGCTATGTCAGTTATGCCATCATTCCCATTGGCATGCTTTTGTTCTGCATTCAGTATTACCGTGTCGGCAACAACTTCCCAAATTCCCTCGTCAATACAGTTGCCGGCGTGCTTGGTATGATTCCGGAAGGTCTTGTCCTGCTCACAAGCGTATCTTTTATACTGGGAGTGGGGAGACTCGCCCGCAAGCGGGCCCTCGTTCAGGAAATGGAAGCCATTGAGGCGCTGGCCCGTGTAAATATCCTTTGTTTGGACAAGACCGGTACGATTACTACCGGAGAGCTCATGGTTGAAAAAGTATTGCCACTTGGCGCTTCTGAAGCCGAAATCGAGAATATTCTGGGCTGTATGGCCTATACTTTTACCGATGTAAACGCCACCGGCAAGGCGCTGCAAAATTATTTCCACGATGGCAGCCAAATACCCGTGACCGAGCGCCTGCCATTCAGTTCTACGCGAAAATTTATGGGCATCACTACCGATACATCTTCGTATCTCCTTGGCGCACCGGATTTTCTCACAAGCGATGACGAACTCTTAAACAAGGCAGAAAGCTACTCGCAAAAAGGACTTCGCGTCCTGCTTCTCTGTTCCTGTCCCATTCTCTACCGCAGTCCGGATGAGATTCGGCAGAGTACGCCGCTCGCGTTGATTGTTTTAGCTGATTGCGTAAAAGAGAATGCCATGGATATTTTTAACTACTTCACCAAACAGGGAGTTGATGTGAAAATCATTTCCGGAGACAATCCTGCCACTGTTTCCTATGTAGGACAGCAGGCAGGCATCCCTAATGCTGAACAATACGTCAACGCCGCCGCACTTCCAAAAAATTTTGACGCTCTGCGAAAAGAAGTGGCGAAATATGCCGTATTTGGCCGTGTTACACCAGAGCAGAAGCAGCAAATCATAAAAGCGTATCAGGCAAACGGTAAAATAGTGGGCATGGTGGGCGATGGAATCAACGACGTTTTAGCTCTCAAAGATGCAGACTGCGGGATTGCCATGGCAAATGGCGCAGACGCCGCCAAACAATCCGCTCATATCGTCCTATTGGATTCCGATTTTTCTTCCATGCCGGACATCGCCAAAGAAGGACGAACCATCATTGCCAATATTGAACGCGTCAGCGCTCTCTATCTGACAAAGACAATATATTCCGTCCTTCTCTGTCTCATTTTTATCATTATTGGGAAATCTTATCCTTTCATTCCCATCCAGCTCAGCCTGATTGGCGCCACGGCAATCGGTATACCGAGTTTTCTTCTCACGCTTGAAAAAAATGACGAAGTTACCGCACACGGTTTCCTGCGCCATGTACTGCATATTTCGCTGCCGGCAGCTATCATTCTCGTTGCCATCTTGTGCGCAATACAAATTTTTCAGGCCCATTTCGGATGGAGCTCTATTATGACGCGCACTCTAAATCTGCTGTCCGGCGGTATTTTGTCACTATCCGTCGTGGGCGTTGTCTGCCGTCCATGGAACAGACGCCGCACGCTTATTCTTTTCGGAATTACGCTTATTTTTGCCGGCGCATTCTTCCTGTTTCCGGACTTTTTCAGCGTTGTACGTTTTTTCCCTGTCAGGTGATATCATTAATGTAGCAACGCTTCGGCAGCGGCACAGAAGTATCCAGCATCCGCACCATAAGATAAGGAAATGGTTGTTTTATACGTTTCGTATTTGCCAGCCGCATATTTTCCAAGAAGTAAGTATCTTCTATATATATGTCTGTTTTCAAATACGATTGCAGCGTCTGCAAAACGTTTTCCTTGTACTCCGGCAATCCAATCCATTCTGTTATTTTATTTTTTTCTTCTTCATAAATCCAGTTTGCCACCGCCAACGGCGTATTCTCATGCCAGCAAGTGAGCAGCGTGCCCCCCAATGCCTCTAATTCCTTACAAACTTCATTATAATAGGAAACACTATGAATAAGACGCAAATCAAATTTTTCTCTCTCCAATATATGTTCTGCCATATTCGATATCTGCTCTTGTTCCACCAACTTCAATTCGCTCCATCTGCGTACTTCACACCGCTCGTCCCCATTCCCTGTCAATTGCAGCGTATCACGACAATATACGGAAAAAAATCCCAGAGGCTCGTAGATGGCGGTATTCGCCGGCGATAGGAAAACGAGCGGACTTCCTTTGGTAATCTCTTCTTCAAATCCTTCTGTCAGCAGCGCCGTCATCCTGCCCTGATGGCGAAACTCCTCTTTTGTAGCCACCCCCACTATATATGGCAAAACTATCTTTTCCCCATACAAAACGGCATCATATGGAGTAAAAAAAGCCATTGCACACAATTGTTTCTCCTGCCAGTTATCGAAACAGCGGCTGCGCGGCGCCTTATTGGCAAAATAGTATTGTATATAGGTTTCCGTGTCGCCAAACGCTCTCTCCCATAACTCGCGGTGCGCCGTCCAATTTCTGTCCATTCCCGTTCTCTCCCTACTTATTATTCATTACTTCTTCCAACAGACAGATTGCCTGTGAAGAAATTCCCTCTCCGCTTCCCGTAAAACCAAGGCCCTCTTCCGTCGTCGCCTTAACATTTACCTGCTGCACGCTAATCTCAAGCGCCCTCGCAATATTTCCCCGCATTTCATCAATGTGTGGCCTCATCTTTGGTTTCTGCGCTATTATTGTCGCATCCAGATTGACAATCCGATACCCCTCCGCTTTCACCAAATCGCGCACTCTTTCCAGCAAACAAATACTCGAAGCTCCCCGATAAGCAGAATCCGTATCTGGAAAATGCAGACCGATATCACCTAATGCCGCCGCTCCTAAAACAGCATCCATAATAGCATGCAACAGGACATCTGCATCCGAATGTCCTAATAACCCCTGCTCATAATCAATCTTTACTCCCCCCAATACCAAATCGCGTCCGTCCACCAGCCGGTGCACATCATATCCCATTCCAATCCTCATTAAAACACATCCTTTTTCTTTTATAAAGTCCGCGGAAAACATACGGTCAGACCTTTTATTTTCGCGTAAATAAGCGGCGGCTGAAAACCGCACAGAGCGGTCTTTCCTATAAAGTAAATAAAAACCCTGAGAACTATTCCTCAGGGTTTTAAAGTAGCGGAAACTGGATTTGAACCAGCGACACCACGGGTATGAACCGTGTGCTCTTGCCAACTGAGCTATTCCGCCATCGAAACTGCCAAGGCAAAGCTTGTCTTGACATTATATAAAAACTTCATTATAAAAGAAGTTTAAATGGGACCTACAGGGCTCGAACCTGTGACCCTCTGCTTGTAAGGCAGATGCTCTCCCAGCTGAGCTAAGATCCCAAGTGTCATTTACAACGACTTCTTTATTATAACAGAAAGAATCCTTTTGTCAACACTTTTTTTCACAAAAGGTCTGAGTTCTATTTGCTGCCGCATCTTGCAAAACTCTGTCACTATGATAGAATATATATGGGTGTTACCAAAACGGGTAGCGGTTCGCCTTTTGCCAAAATGAGTACATTTTGAGAGCTTCCTGTATCGAAGGAGGAGATACATATGGAAAATAAAGCGGAAGGTAAGCACTATTGGTGTTCGGAATGATTTTGGAACTTGTCGGCATTGTAGTGACGGTCATCAGCATCATCGCCACGATAATCAGTATCCGGCAAACCAAAAGAAATAAGAGACATCAAAAAAGCAACCGCACCGACCAAAGTTAGGTTGCTTTTTTTGATTTGCATCATTAACTGAGGCGAACCGTTACTTTACGGTAACACCCTTTTCTATAAAATATGTTAGCACTTATCAGTGTTTCCGTCAACGACTTTTTCAAAATACCGCTATTGGCATTTTAAATGCAATGGCGGGGAACTTTGTTCCCCATGACCGCTCCAAAAAGTGATGAAAAATGATAAATACTTCCTTGACGTTCCCCGCCACTATCATGTACAATAGGGTTGTTCGCTATAGCTATTTGTTTGTGAGCGAAAGCAATAGCTTTGTTCCGACACGAAAAACCGTTTCGTTTTCTCGTGCGTTTTTCGCGATAAATCGCTCAGAAATGAGGATTATTATGTTAGCCAAATATTTATTAATCTTTTTTGTTTCCATGGTTCCCGTTGTAGAATTGCGCGGTGCAATTCCGATAGCTGTCCACGCTGGTCTCCCACTTTTGCCATCTTATATTATCAGTGTCATTGGCAATATGATTCCGGTTCCTTTTATTTATCTTTTTGCAAGGAAAATACTTCTGTGGGGTGCAGACAAAAAGTATATCGGTAAATTTTTCAACTTCTGTCTTGAAAAGGGTGAAAGGGGCGGAAAGAAATTAAAAGAAAAAGCCGGCCGCGGACTTTTTGTTGCCTTACTTCTCTTTGTCGGCATACCTTTGCCGGGTACCGGAGCATGGACGGGAACACTGGCTGCCAGCTTTTTGAATATGGATTTTAAACCGACAATTTTTGCCGCCATGGGCGGCGTCCTGTTAGCCGGACTTATTATGGGGGCTGCCAGTATTGGATTATTTAGTGCGATTGCCGCAATCTTTTAAATTATTTTAGAAACTCACACATCTGAAACGATAAATTTCCACTCTCATCCATATGCATTATGGTGTAAGTGGGAATTTTATTTTTTTGTCTCGGTTTCGAGATACTACCGGGGTTAAGATATATTCTTCCGTCCAGTTCCTCCAGAAGCGGCACGTGCGTGTGGCCAAACATGACAACATCTGCCTTTTCCTGTTCACCGAGATAACGAAGCGAATCAATCCCTCCCCCATAACCAAGATAACGATGTCCGTGACACATGACAATATGTTTTCCATACCAGTCGATGGATAACCTCTCCTGACATCCTGAATAGTAGTCGCAATTTCCCCGAACCATATAAACTGGATATGGCGTTATGCTTCGCAGACGCTTTTCATCACTTTCTACATCTCCTAAATGAAAAATCGCCTCATAATCGGAATGCTGCTCCAATACGGCAAGCAGGTTATTCAGTTTTCCATGAGAATCGCTAAAAACAAGCGCTTTCATCAAACTGCCCCCTCTTTTTGCAATATTTGTACCATTTTTCGTATGGCAATACCGCGGTGACTGATGGCATTCTTCTCTTCAGGGAGCAATTCTCCGGAAGTACATCCCCTCTCCGGAAGATAAAAAATCGGGTCATAGCCGAAGCCGTTGCTGCCTTTTGCCTCAAACGCCAGTTTCCCCTCCATAATTCCTGTCGTTGTCTCCACTTTCCCGTCCGGATAGGCGCAGGCAATCACACAGACAAAACGGGCGTCTCTCTGTTCTATCGGAACGCCCTTGCAGCGTTTCAAAATTTCTGCATTTTTAATGGAATACGGGGTGTCTTCCCCCAAATAGCGCGCCGAATATATGCCCGGCTCTTTGTTTAAATAATCTACTTCAAAACCGGAATCATCTGCCAGCACCATCTCTCCCGTCGCTTTCATTACTGCCTCTGCTTTTAATATTGCATTCTCTTCAAAAGTTTTTCCATCCTCCACGATTTCAATATCAAGACCGAGGTCTTTCATGGAATAAATATCGTATTGTTCTCCAAGCATTTGCTTAAATTCATTTACTTTCCCTTGATTTCCTGTCGCAAATACTAATTTTTTCTTACTCATTGTTCCTTTTTTCCTTTCTTTTTAACGGCTTGTCCCCCATATACTGATACAGATATGTTTTCATCATGCCATTATAAATTTTGCGGTTCTTTGTCGCTTTCTTTCTTGACCCTCCTGCCGCAATCGCTTTTTGAGCGTCCTCGTAGCCGCTGAGCAGAAAAAACGACCATGTTTTATTATCTGACATTATCTTTCCAAGTTCACGATACAGCGCAAACATTTCTTCTTTTGTGGACAACCGCTCTCCGTACGGAGGATTGCTGATGACAAAACCATAGGATTTGGGACTGCTGAATTGTTTTATCTCCCTTTTTTGAAAGTGAATATAGGATTCCACTCCTGCCAGTTTGGCATTTGCCCGCGCCATTTTCAGAACTTCTTCATTTAAGTCATAGCCTTGAATCGAAAGTTCAATATCCGTTCGGATGCGCTCCTGTGCCTCATCGGCCACGTCATACCAAACTTTTTTCGGTATCAGGTTCCCCCACTCCTCGGCGGTAAATTCCCGATTCATGCCGGGCGCCATATCCAGCGCAATCATCGCCGCTTCAATCGGAATTGTTCCACTGCCGCAAAATGGGTCCACTAAAAGGCGGTCAGCATGCCATGGTGACAATAAAATCATTGCTGCCGCCAGTGTCTCCGTAACCGGCGCCGGCGCCGTGAATTTCCGATATCCTCGCTTGTGAAGCGATTCTCCGGTCGTATCAATGCCAACGGTAACGACATCTTTGACAATGCTTATCCGCAGGGGATAGGAGGCTCCGCTCTCCTCAAAATAATCGACATGGTATATCTGTTTCATGCGCTCCACTATCGCTTTTTTTACTATTTTTTGTATATCTCTCGGACTGAATAAGCGGCTGCTTACCGAATTTGCCTTAGTTACCCAAAATTTTGCATCTTTGGGCAGATAAAGTTCCCATGGAACCGCCTTGATTGACTCAAACAGCTCGTCAAATGTCACTGCACGGAAAGATGCCGTTTTTAAAAGAATCCTCTCGGTCGTCCGCAGGAAAATATTGGCCCGGACAATCGCTTCCGCATCCCCCAAAAACGTTACCTTTCCATTTTCTACATTGCTGATTTCATATCCCAAATCTACAATTTCTCTCTTCAGCACTGCCTCCATGCCAAAATGGCACGGCGCTATTAATTCATATCGCTCCATAAGTACCTCTTTTTCTATCATTCATACAAGTAAACAGTAGCGCCTGACCGCAGGCACATTTATAACCATTATAAGGCAGTACATTTCCATTCGTCAACGCCTTTTTCGGTATCTTCCCTCATAACCACCCGCAATGCTGCATGCCCATTTCCCTTTTTGCGCCAGCAGCTTTGCTGCTTTTAGACTGTGGTTCCCGTAATCACAATAGAAAATAATCCGCTCATAGTTCATGATTTCCTGCATATGCTCTTCCAGCTCGTCAAAAGAAATGTTCCATGCGCCGGATATATGCTCTTTTTCATATGCATCTGTTTCCCGCAAATCCACCAATAATGTCTGACTATGGTACTTATATTTTTCTGCCTCTTCCCAAGAAATCAATCCGGGCTTCATTGGCTGCCCCCCTCTTTCGCTCTTTCTTTTATTATATGCAGGAGGACAAAAGAAACTATTTGTTTTTTGTAGGAAATTAAATATTCCATTTGAGAGGAGTACACCGCTCGTTCTCTTTTATGAGTAACCAATCTCCCGTCACATAAATATTTTGCAACGCCTTATCTCTGAAACGGTATATTTCTGTCTCCTCTCCCGAATTTATATTTTGTCGGATAATGGAATTGTCTTTTTGGTACACAAACACAGATGGGGACGCCATAATCGCGTTGCAAGATTGTTTTGATGAAATTATTGTCATCTTATTGGCCTCCGTATCCATCCTGTAGCAGCAGGACATTTTCACATCGTCTGCATTACGCGGGCGGGAAATTATGTTCTTTTCAAGTACATTGCAAACACCGTAAATATTTTTACCCGACTGATATTCGCAGAGCTGATAAAAAGACCCCGTACTGTTCCCCATGCTTCTCATCTTTTCCGCCAGCATACTGCGGTTTTTTCCCTCCTGCCTTGTTTCTGCCTGATAATTAAACTTTTTATCTGCTTGCGTAAAATCTCCCTCTGATGTTCCGGGATAATCATCCAACACGGGCTCTGTGGAAAAGTACCCCGCCGAGTGATAGTATAATTTTATACCCGCAACCGTGCACAAGCCGTCTTGATTCATAACTAAATCATTTATCTGCTTCCCAAACTTCTCCTCTTCCATATATCTGTCTGCATAAAAACTATTGTAACACGGTACAAAATGAAAAAATAAATCCTCCTCGTCCTGCTTCCATCCCCCTAAAAACAAGTACCCGTTCCGACAGGTAATGGTAGCTGTATTATGTACCGAAATCTCTTTTATCTTGCGGGACTGATAATCATATTGAACAATTTTCCCATCACCATCTTCACTCTCCCATCGATAAAGTAAAAAATACGAACTCTTTCCAAGAGCAATCTGCGCGGGATAACGGTCTTTTATTTTTAAATGAGAGATTTCTTTACCGGAGTAATTGACAATAGAAACCTTTTGATTCTCTGAATCAATATATCCTATATATTCTTGATTGGTTGATAGCAGTGTTTCATTATAGGCAATAAATAATTTTCCACCGTCATTCCTTGAAATATGATATGAAAATATAGTAGCGGTTACACAAACTACTGCTAAAACTATAATCAGAACAACTATTAATTTCCCGTGTGCTTTGTGCTTATTCATCCGGTTCATTCTTTCTATCACTTGTATATCCCCACCTCTCTAAATCTACGGTTCTGGTAATCGTAGGCATAGGTGGTTGTCATGCCGTTCCCTGCCACGGTTCTTTCGGACAGGTTGCCGTCGGTGTCGTAGATATATCCTGCTATTTCGCTTCCTGTTTCGTCGGTGACGGAAGTCAGTCCGGATTCGCCGTCACAGATATACTTTAGGAAAAGTTTCGTGTCATCTCCTACTTTTACAGCAAAAGCGGACTTATTGCTGGCGCTGTCATACGTGTAAGTTTTGACTACGTCTTTGTGTTTCGTCAGTTTTGTTGTTTCTCTTGTGACCCGTCCGTTAGCGTCATCGTAGACAAAGGCAGCGTCGTCCTGTGTGCCTACTTCTCCGTAGGTGTTGTAGGTATAGGTGTGTTTTGTTTCTTTTCCTGTTTTCCGCTCTTTTGCGGCCATTCCGGTAGTCGTATTCATTTTTCAGCGTGTTGCCGTTTTTGTCTACCGTTTTTGTGAGGTTGCTGTTTCTGTCATAGGTGTAGGTTTCTCTTCTGCCCTAGGGGTCGGTGAATGCCAGCAGTTGGTTTTTCCCATCGTATTCATACTTGGTCTCTCGGCTGTCATCGGCCGAGGTACCAACAAATAAACATTTACCATTCACATTCGAAATAAAGCACCTTATGTACTTTATCTAAATAAAAATCTCCCACCCAAGAATTAGATTTATATTTCCCATCATAAGAAAAGTCATAATTATATAAGAAATTATATTTCTCACTATCCCCCTCCAATAGTATTGTTTTTGGTATCATATTTTTGCTTTTTTTTGTTTCTTTCCAATTATAATCTCGTATAATTTTTTCATAAAACTTTTGTCCTATCTTTATAAAACCACAAAATTCTATATTTTGAAGTCCTATTTCTCTTTCTTCACTTTTCACATTATAATAATATTTGACTTCTTCTATATCTTTAATATTGGGAAACTGCTGTTTAATAAATTCTATATCTGTACATACTTCAATTTTTTTTCTACATGAAGATATCGATAGAAAAGCACCGAGCAATATTAAAACAAGTAAAATGAATTTATCCAACTTTAACATAACAATCACCTTCCTTTTAAGTGAAACTTTTTGTTTTTCTATACACATGTCTGTTATATCAGCTAAACAACCTATAATACAAATAAAGATATTGTAAATTTCCTATGTAGGCTTCTTGCCCAAAGCTACAACCTTAACTTCCTGCCACATACAAATCATTAATTGCAGTGCCGACAATACATGGAATTCCATAAAAAATTTTTAATTCATTAATAGTCACTTCCTTTATAAACTTTCATTTTAGACCTTTTAATATTCTTTTTCCATGTAACCTCTATATGAACATAACCATATGTTTCAAACGATCGCGCCCAACCAAGCTCCTCAAATCTACCATTAACTTCATCTTTGGCACCTGAACCAATATCTTTACTACCCCTATTAAAATTGTATTTATCCCTAAAATGTATATTTGCATACATAATATATTTATTTTTATTTTTTTCAACAACAGCACTCAGCCAAACATTATGTGCGCCAATTGCTTTTTGCCAATTCTCACTCGTGCCATTTTTTATATAATACAAATTTGAATAAATGCTAAAACATTTTTCCTGCTTTTTTTTGTAACATTTTACTGCATATTTTTGGGCTTTTCTTATTAACTCATTATTTTTCTTTTTATAATAAGAATCTTGCCTATATGCTTTTGAATAATTTAGATATTTTATTGTGCCAGTTGCATCTCTATAATGTTCATACATTTCAGTTGCTTCTTTCCACTCTTTACCATAGACCCTTTTTGCTACTGATAATTTGACTCCCCACCATTTCCAACTTAGGCCGTCACTAAACGTATCTTTCCCTTTTTTAGCATTATATGGAAAATCATCATCAAAAACATACTTCGGTTCTTTAGGTTGTCCATAATAAAACTTTACGTGTCCACTCGGGTCCCATGCATTCACCCCGTCATTCCCACAATACACATACAAATGCAGGCTCTCCGGCTCATCCTCTTCTCCCGTATAAGTATCCCTTGTCAGAAATCTTCCCATTTCCGGCTGGTAGTACTCCCCGCAGTAGCGGAATGGGTTGTCGTCTTTGCTGTCCGGCTTGATTTCATTGCCAAAGGAATCGTACTCGTAGGTCTTAGTAACTCTGCCGCTTTCGTCGGTCAACTGCACCACATTCCCATGCGGGTCTGTCACATAATACTGTTTTCCGGACGCCTCCCCAGAGGCGTTTTCTGTTCCTTTGTCTGCAAATATCAGGTCGTTTCCGCGGATGTACCGTTTTTTTACTTTGCCGCTTCCGGTGAGTTCCATGACCAGCTGGTCGCCGTCCCAGATGAAGATGGTTCCTTCTCCGTTTACCGTTTTGCTGGTGCGCAGGCCTTCGGCATCGTAAGTAAAGCTTACCTTATAATTCTTTGTAAGCGTCTGTGTCAACTGGTTCAGGGCATTGTAATGATTGACTACGTTCTCATTGAGACGGTTATCCCCCAGTGTCACGTCAATGTCGATGTATGGTTTGCCTTTTCTGTCATTGGGGATTTCATATCGGTTGACTGTGGCAAGCTGGTTTCCGTTCTTATCATTTTTATAGATGACTACTTTGTCTTTTTCCGTATCGGTGTTTAACGTATCCGTACGGAGCAGTTCGTCGTTTTTGTTGTATTTATAGGCGGTTACTTTATTGCCGGCTCTCATTTCCTTTCGGTTGTTGTTGCTGTCATAGGTGTAAGAAATGTCCTCACTGCCGGTTTTGGTTTCTTTCTTAATACGCCCCAATAAATCATAGGTGTAGGTGGCTGTCTTTTGGGACTTCTTGCCATCTTTGCCAGCCACATCTGACGTTTCTTTCGACTTCTGCCCATTGGCAAGATATTCCGATGAATACTGGGATATTACCCCAGCGCTGGCTGTCTGGTTCTTCATTGCTGTCAGGCGGTTCTGATAATCATAAGTATAAGTGGTAGTCTGGTTGTTCCCAGGCACAGTCCTCTCTGCCAGATTTCCATCCATATCATAGGAGTATCCCACTACCTGACTTCCCTTTTCATCCGTAACAGCAGTCAGCTTGGACGCTCCATCATAGTTATAATGCAGGGAAAGTTTGGTATCATCCCCCACTTTTACGGCAAAAGCAGATTTATTCCCAACACTGTCATAGGTGTAATTCTTGACCACATCCTTGTTCTTGGTCAGTTTTGTTGTTTCTTTTGTGACCTGTCCGGAGGCGTCATCATAGACAAAAGCGGTGTCGTCCTGTGTGGCTACATCCCCATAGGCATTGTAGGTATAACTATGTTTCGTTTCTTTCCCAGTCTTTTTTCTTTTGCCACCATTTCGGTAAGACGGTTCTGATAATCGTAAGTGTTTTTCTGGGTGTTGCCGTTTTTATCTACTGTTTTAGTTAGGTTGCTGTTTACATCATAAGTATAGGTTTCTTTTCTTCCCTCGGGGTCTGTGTATGCCACCAGCTGGTTTTTGCCATCGTATTCATACTTGGTTTCACGGATGTCATCGGTTTTCTTTTTTCCGCTGACGGTGAGCTGGTACGTCTTTCCGGCGTAGGAGAAGGTGTCTTCTGCTTTTGTGTCTTCTGCCGCTTCTGTTACGGTCAGGGTCAGCGATTCTGTCATTCCCGTGAACTGGCGCACCTTGTTCCCCTGAATGTCATAGACATACTGGACATACTGCGCTTTCTCCCCCTCCAAGTGGCTTTTGACCATCACAAGATTTCCCCGTTTGTCATAAGTATACTCTGTTTTTGCTTCCCTGTCACTGTCGAGCTGTTCGTTCTTTTCCGTCACATTTCCCGTATTATCGTACTCTGTCGTGGTTTTCTGATACGTGATGCTGCCGTCTTTCTTTTCCTGCGGGATTTCGGACTGCACCGTCCGCCCGAGGATGTCGTATTCATATTTGGTTGTAACTTATTTAACTCCTCTTGTGAATTTATTTTTCATATAAATTTGAACTCTGGGGAATTTCACCAGAATTCAGCAAATCCTTTATTTGCTTCTCTGATAATTTTTCAAATCCTGTATTGTCTTTATCTTTTTCATATAACTCTATATCCAAGCACCAGATTCCATTCCAGCTTTCATCATCAAAAATTATATCATCATAATTTTTAATAAAATATTTCTGCATCCTTATATAAGCCTTATTTTCATATACCGTAATATCGTCAAAAGATAATGCCCATCTCTCTAACAGTAGCGTATCCTCTTTCTCCTTTATAGAAAACAAATGAACATTATTATCACACAAAATAATATAATCACCTATTCGTTCGGCATAAAATGGATAACCAAATGGATAATAGTCTACAACAGTTTCCGTTGTTTCTTTTTGCAAATTATAAAATTTTATGCTTTCTTCTCCCATAATCAATATATTTCCTTCATATACAGTAAACCACTCTACGCCTTCTTCCAACAAACACTCTTTCCTGTCATTGTCTGGATCATACCTATATAATGCATGTTTCGAAAGAAGCCTATAATAAACTTTACCTTCATATTCCAAAAAAGACGTCACATTCCCTGCAATTTTTTTTAAACCATTTCCTTTCCGGTCTGTTTGACATAAATTTGCTCCTTTTTTTTGTTCACCACTTAAATAAAGTATTTTATTCGGCAAAATCTGATAACTTTCACTCATATTACTGATATGTTGCGTTGTAGTATCATTTATTTGACTTATGCTCGCTAAATCAATAATTTCATTTACATCTGCTCTCATCTTGTAATTAGTCTTTGCTTTTAATAACAGAAAACCTACAAACACCAACAAAACAATGGCAATAAGTATTTTTTTTCTATTACTTTTAAACAATGTTTTAATCGTTTGAATCACATCTACCTCCATATTTACAATTTATTTTCGTTCATAAAAATATTTTTTTTGTTTTTTACTTGCTTTATTTATAATAAAAAACCGCAATGTATCAAATGTATTTCTAGGAACTACTCCGTTTTTTAATTTCCGAAGTTCTTTCCCTAGTTTTTTAGATGGTCTTTTAAATTTTCCTAATAAAAGATTCCTAACAGAAGCTTGAACGCAATTTCTAGTGATAAGATTATAATTATCTTTGTCTTTGTACACTAATAAATTCTTATGTGTTTTCTGAAAATTCCCCTTAATATAAATATAACCAGTAATCATTTCACTATAAATTTTTTTCGTTGCCTCCTCCACTTTATTAATAGTTTCATCATTTGGTTTATCTAAAATATCGGAATTAATACTTATCCTCACATATTTTCCACCTGTTTTTCCCCAATAAAAGTAGTACCAGCCACCATATTTATTTTCTACCAAAAGCCCTGAATGCCCAAAAGAAAATCCCCTCTTTCTGCCACCAGTATCAGATGACCCCACTGCATATCCGTAGTGCAAAAACACAGCATCATGCCCGCTAGGATCAACACTATTCACCCCATCATTCTCACAATACGCATACAAATGCAGGCTCGCCGGCTCATCCTCCTCTCCGGTATAGGTATCCTTTGTCAGAAATCTCCTCATTTCTGGCTGGTAGTACCTCGCCCTTAAATAAACTTCCTCTATCTCCTTATCGTAGTACTCCCCACAATAACGGAACGGATTGTCGTCTTTGCTGTCCGGTTTGATTTCATTGCCAAAGGAATCGTACTCGTAGGTCTTTGTAACTCTGCCGCTTTCGTCAGTCAGCTGTACCACATTCCCATGCGGGTCGGTCACATAGTACTGTTTTCCGGACGCCTCCCCAGAGGCATTTTCTGTTCCTTTGTCGGATACTATTAGGTCATTTCCGCGGATGTACCGTTTCTTTACCTTCCCACTCTTAGTAAGTTCCATCACTAGCTGGTCTCCATCCCAGACAAATACTGTCTTCTCCCCGTTCACAGTCTTACTGGTACGCAGCCCTTCAGCATCATAAGTAAAACTTACCTTGTAATTCTTTGTAAGCGTCCGGACCAGTTGGTTCTGTGCATTGTAATGATTCACTACGTTTTCATTTAATCGGTTATCCCCCAGTGTCACGTCGATGTCGATGTATGGCCTGCCTTTTCTGTCATTGGGGATTTCATATCGGTTGACTGTGGCAAGCTGGTTTCCGTTCTTATCATTTTTATAAATGACTACTTTGTCTTCTTCCGTGTTGGTGTTTAACGTATCCGTACGGAGCAGTTCGTCGTTTTTGTTGTATTTATAGGCAGTTATCTTATTGCCGGCTTTCATTTGTTTTCGATTATTATTGCTGTCGTAGGTGTAAGAAATGTCCTCCCTGCCTGTCTGGGTTTCTCTCGTAATACGCCCTAACAAATCATAGGTGTAGGTGGCTGTCTTTTGGGACTTCCTGCCATCTTTATCCATCACATCAGAAGTTTCTTCCGACTTCTGTCCATTGGCAAGATATTCTGATGAATACTGGGATATTACCCCCGCACTGCCTGTCTGGTTCTTCATTGCTGTCAGGCGGTTCTGGTAATCGTAGGCATAGGTGGTTGTCATGCCATTTCCTGCCACGGTTCTTTCTGCTAAGTTGCCGTCGGTGTCGTAAGTATATCCTGCTATTTCGTTTCCTGTTTCGCCGGTGACAGCAGTTAGTTTTGATTCGCCGTCATAGGTATACTTCAGGGAAAGTTTCGTGTCTTCTCCTACTTTTACCGCAAAGGCGGTTTTATTTCCGGCACTGTCGTAGGTGTAGGTTTTTACTATATTTTTATTCTTCGTCAGTTTTGTTGTTTCTTTTGTGACCTGTCCGGAGGCATCATCGTAGACAAAGGTGGTGTCGTCCTGTGTGGCTACATCCCCATAGGCATTGTAGATATAGGTATGTTTCGTTTCTTTCCCTGTCTTTTTTTCTTTTGCGAGCCTCTCTGCAAGACGATTCTGATAGTCATAGATGTTTTTCAGAGTGTTGCCGTTTTTGTCTACTGTTTTGGTGAGGTTGCTGTTTACATCATAAGTATAGTTTTCCCTCCTGCCCTCTGGGTCGGTAAAAGCCACCAGCTGGTTTTTGCCATCGTATTCATATTTAGTCTCACGGATGTCATCGGTTTTCTTTTTTCCGCTGACGGTAAGCTGGTACGTCTTTCCGGCATAGGTGAAAGCGTCTTCTGCTTTTGTGTCTTTTTCCACCTCTGTTACGGTAAGGGTCAGCGGTGCAGTCATTCCCGTAAACTGGCGCACCTTATTGCCCTGAACATCATAGACATACTGGACATACTGCGCTTTTTCATTTGCCATGCGGCTTTTTACCATTACAAGGTTGCCGCGTTTGTCATAAGTATATTCTGTTTTTGCTTCCCTGTCACTGTCGATCTGTTCGTTCTTTTCCGTCACATTTCCCGTATTATCGTAGTCTGTCGTGGTTTTCTGGTATTCGATACCGCCGTCTTTCTTTTCCTGCGGAATTTCGGACTGTACCATCCGCCCGAGGATGTCATATTCGTACTTCGCTGCCACGTTTTCTTTTGTTCCCCTTGGGGTATATTCCTTGGTGACCTGTCCCTGTTCGTCATAATCCGATTTAACCGTCTGGGTTTTCCAATCCGTCTCGCCCTCTTTACGGCTTTTGGTTTCGGTCTGGCTGACATTGCCGTTGTCATCATAAGTGGAAAGAGTCTGCGTCTCATAAGCAGGAAGCCACTTCCCGTCCTGCTGTTTTCTGGTTACGGTGGTTTCTTTTGTTGTTCTGCCGAAGTCGTCACTTTCATAAGTGGTGGCTGTCTCTACCCTGTTTTTTCCACGGATGACAGTGTCTTTCTGGGATACGGTGTTCCCCTCCGCATCCGTTACGGTTTTTGTGATGGTTTCGCTTAAAACTGCGTCATTGAACTGGTCATAGTACCCCTCTGCATCTGCCTCCGGCTGGTATTTCGCCGGATTTAAGGCTTTGCTGTAACTGGTGGTGATGGTTTGTGCTTCGTCTTCTTCTCCGGTGACTTCCGTCTCACTCTTACTGAAGCTCCATGAGGTACAGTGGGCGGCGTCTAATTCCCCGTTGTTGAATTCGGCACTGCCGGTTTCATTACCGAGACTGTCGTAGAAGTGTTTGCTGCCGGAGAGGATGTCTTTCCCTTTTCCGGTGATGTAATAATTCGGTACGGTTTCCCCGTTTTCATTGACAATAAACCGCTTTTCATCCGGCTCAAAAGAATAGGTGCGTTCTTCGAGCAGGCGGGCGGTTTCTTCTTTTTCTTTTTCAGAATCATTTTCTTCGTCATTGTCAGAAGCGTTACTGTCATCTTCCCCACTTCCATAGTCGTAGATGCTTTCTGTCCATGTGCCAGCGGCTTCGTCTTTGCTGATTACCGTGTTCCCGAATGCGTCCTGGATGTCGATGGAGACACGGCCATAGTTGTCGACGGTCATCGTTTTTAATCCGTCGGCGGACTGGTATGATTTCTCTTTGGATTCATACTCTGTGCCTACGGCATTGACTGTTTCCGTTTCTTCCCCGGTTTCCGGGTCATAAGAGGTTTTGGATACCAGACCGTTTTCATCGGTGTAACTCAGCTCATTGCCGAAGGAATCATAAGTGGTTTCTTCTTCGGTGTAGGTGCGGTTGTCCTGCGGCCGTTTGGCAGAGGTGAGGGTAACGGTTTTTTTCGTCTGCTGTCCGAGGCTGTTGTACGTGTAGTCGTTTTGGATGGCTTCTTT
>CAPAOV010000006.1 GCA_948579355.1 uncultured Eubacterium sp.
GATCATCAGTAAAACCGATTTGCGAAAAATGCAAAGTCATTAAAAGAAAGGGTCGTATCAGAGTAATCTGTGAGAATCCAAAACACAAACAAAGACAGGGCTAATGAATATATCGAAAACCTAAAGAATAAATTCTTTAGGTTATTTCGCGTTTATAAATTCAAGTTCTTGCTTTCTGTGTTACAACATCGTCCGTCACAGAATGATTGGCTGTCATTCATCTTAGGTGTTGTGATATTGCAACGGTAAGCAGTGCGGTGTTCTCCGATTGAGTTTCTACTATATATAAAAGGCTTTTGGTTTGAAGTCGGGAGACGCATCGGTTCTTGCATCGTACGGTTGTTGTGATTTAAAGCGGCTGCAAAGTATTTACTGAGTAAATAAAGTATTTACTGCGTAAATACTTCCGAAGAACGGCGGGGTCGTTCTTCACCAAGTAAAGGAGTTTTATGAGGACTCAGAGAAAAACAAAAATAGTAAATGGAGGTGCAATGCACACATGGCTCGTATCAGTGGTGTAGATTTACCAAGAGAAAAACGTGTAGAAATAGGTCTTACCTATATTTATGGTATCGGCGTGTCTAGTTCCAGAAGAATTCTGGCGGAGGCAAATGTTAATCCGGATATCCGTTGTAAGGATTTGTCCGACGAAGATGTTTCCAAAATCCGTGATGTAATCGACCGCACACAGGTTGTAGAGGGTGACCTTCGCAGAGAGGTTGCGTTGAATATTAAGAAATTACAGGAAATTGGTTGCTATCGCGGTATCCGTCATAGAAAGGGACTTCCGGTTCGCGGCCAGAAGACGAAGACGAACGCAAGAACCCGTAAAGGGCCTAAGCGTACGGTAGCAAATAAGAAGAAATAATATAGGAGGTTAAGACGTATGGCTAAGCAAGTTGCAAAAAAGGCGTCAAAAAAGCGTGTCAAGAAGAATATTGACCGTGGACAGGCACATATTCAGTCATCTTTTAATAATACAATCGTAACATTGACAGATATGCAGGGTAATGCTATTTCCTGGGCAAGCGCAGGCGGACTTGGATTTAGAGGTTCTAAAAAATCCACACCTTATGCCGCACAGATGGCAGCAGAGACAGCAGCAAAGGCTGCTTTGCCTCATGGTTTGAAGACGGTAGAAGTAATGGTAAAAGGTCCGGGTTCCGGCCGTGAAGCTGCAATTCGTGCAATTCAGGCGTGCGGTATCGAAGTAACAAGTATTCAGGATGTTACACCGGTTCCACACAATGGCTGCAGACCACCAAAACGTAGAAGAGTATAGTTTAAGGAGGATTATGAAATGGCTAGAGATATGACACCTGTTTTGAAAAGATGTAGGTCTCTTGATTTGGACCCGGTATATTTGGGGATTGACAAGAAGTCTAAAAGAAATGCCAGAACGGGAAAGAAATTGAGTGAATATGGAAGTCAGTTGAGAGAAAAGCAGAAGGCTAAATTTATCTATGGTGTGTTGGAGAAGCCTTTCCGCAATTATTTTGCTAAAGCACAGAAGTTAAAATATGGTACAACCGGTGATAATTTGATGATTCTTCTTGAGTTGAGACTGGACAATGTTATGTTCCGCTTAGGTTATGGCAGAACAAGAAAAGAAGCTCGTCAGATTGTTGACCACAAGCATGTACTTGTAAATGGTAAATGCGTAAATATCCCATCTTATCAGGTGAAAGCCGGAGATGTGATTGAAATAAAAGAGAAATTTAAAGGGGCTCAGAGATATAAAGATATCCTTGAAGTAACTGGAGCAAGATTGGTTCCTGCTTGGTTAGAGGCAGACCATGAAAATCTTTCCGGAACGGTAACGGCTATTCCTACCAGAGCAGAGATTGATGTGCCAGTGAATGATGTGCTTATTGTCGAGTTGTACTCTAAGTAATTAAGTAAACCCAAAAGGAGGGTCCAGTAGTGTTTGAATTTGAAAAACCAAGAATTGAAATTGCTGAAATTTCGGAAGATAAGAAATATGGACGTTTTGTAGTAGAACCACTTGAAAGAGGATACGGAACTACTTTGGGTAATTCTTTGAGAAGGATTATGCTTTCATCCTTACCTGGCTCGGCAGTTAGCCAGATTAAGATTGACGGCGTTGTACATGAGTTCAGCTCAATCCCGGGAGTAAAAGAAGATGTAACGGAAATCGTTATGAACATTAAAAATCTTGCGATTAAAAATACGTGCGAGGATTTGAGCGCTCTGAAAATGATGTATATTGACGCAACAGGAGAAGGCGTAGTGACAGCAGCGGATATCAAATGTGATTCGGATTTGGAGATTATCAATACGGAGCAGGTGATAGCTACACTAAATGGTGGCGCTGACTGTAAACTTTACATTGAGATGACAGTAAGTAATGGCCGTGGTTATGTGAGCTCGGACCGTAATAAGAGAGACGATATGGCAATTGACGTAATTGCTATTGATTCCATTTATACACCAATTGAGAGAGTAAATATTAAAGTTGAGAATACTCGAGTTGGTCAGATTACTGACTTTGATAAATTGACACTGGATGTATTTACGAACGGTACATTGGAGCCGGATGAGGCAATCAGTTTGGCTGCTAAAGTATTGAGTGAACACCTCAATTCTTTCATTGACCTTTCAGAGAAAGCAAGAATGGCGGAAGTCATTGTCGAGAAAGAAGAGGATGATTCTCAAAAAGTTATGGATATGAACATTGATGAATTAGAGTTGTCGGTTCGTTCCTATAACTGTTTGAAGAGAGCCGGCATTAATACAGTAGAAGAGTTGACAAACAAAACCGAAGAGGAGATGATGAAAGTTCGTAATTTGGGTCGTAAGTCCCTTGAGGAAGTACACGCTAAATTAAAAGAACTGGGATTGTCTCTTAGCAATGGTGAAACGGAATAATTGTAATAACAAGGAGGAAATATCATGGCAGGCTATAGAAAACTTGGAAGAACTTCCAGCCAGAGAAAAGCTTTGCTGAGAAATCAGGTAACCAGCTTGTTGTATCATGGTAAGATTGTTACAACAGAAGCGAAAGCAAAAGAAATTCGTAAGATTGCTGAGCATATGATTGCTTTGGCCGTTAAGGAAAAGGATAATTATGAGACGGTTACGGTTCAGGCAAAAGTAGCGCAGAAAGATAAAGATGGTAAGAGAGTAAAAGAAGTTGTCGATGGAAAACGGGTTACCGTTTATGATACGGTAGATAAGGAAATCAAAAAGGATAATCCATCCCGTCTTCATGCGAGACGTCAGATGAAGAAAATGCTCTATACGGTAAAAGAAGTTCCTGCAGAGACAGCAGGTAGAAAAAAAGGAACAAAAGAAGTTGATATTACCAATCTCCTCTTTGATGAGATTGCTCCAAAGTATGCAGACCGCAATGGTGGATATACCCGAATCATTAAGATTGGGCCGCGCAAGGGCGATGCAGCGATGGAAGTTGTTATTGAGTTGGTATAAAGAATTGTGTTCAAGGGGATTGTCAGTCTGGCAGTCCCTTTTTGCATTCGCAGAGATAAAATGGCAGTGTTGGGACGGGTTCAGAATGGAGTAATTTATGATTGAGGCAAGGCATATCCGATTTGACTATATACGGCGGGATGAAAAAAAAGAAGTGATTGCGCTGGAAACAGCGCTGAAAGATGTTTCTTTCGAGGTAAAAGCGGGAGATTTTGTTGCCATTCTCGGACATAACGGTTCGGGTAAATCCACTCTGGCAAAACATATCAACGCCTTATTGGTTCCCGAAGAGGGAACCGTCTATGTCGAACATATGGACACGTCTGAGGAAGATATGAAATGGAAGATTCGTCAACGGGTGGGAATGGTATTTCAAAATCCGGATAATCAGATTGTACACAATGTGGTAGAAGAGGATGTAGGGTTTGGCCCTGAAAATATCGGCGTTCCCACAAAGGAAATATGGGAGCGGGTCGAAGACGCTCTGGAAAAAGTGGGGATGCTCATTGCGAGAAAGGAATCACCGAATAATCTGTCAGGCGGTCAGAAACAGAGGGTGGCAATTGCAGGAATACTGGCAATGCATCCGAAGTGTATTGTGCTTGACGAAGCCACCGCCATGCTCGACCCGATAGGCCGCAGGGATGTGTTGCAGGCGGTCAGGGAATTGAACAAAAAGGAAAAGATTACCGTCATATGGGTTACGCATTATATGGACGAGGTAGTAGAAGCGGATTCTGTTATCGTTATGAACAAAGGGGAAATTGCGTTAGAGGGTACGCCGAAACAGATATTTCCGCAAGTGGAGCTGTTACAGCAATACCGTCTTGACGTGCCGCAGGCAACGCTGCTCGCACATGAGCTGAGGAAACGGGGGCTGCCAATCCCAGAGGACATAATAACAGTAGAAGAATTGGTTGATGCAGTTGCGTATGCGTTAGGAAAATAGGAGGCAGGACATTGGCTATTATCATCCATCAGTTAAGTTACACTTACAGCGAGGGAACCGCCTATGAAAAAAAGGCGCTGCATGACATTAACTTGAAAATAGAACAGGGGGAGTTCATTGGTCTCATTGGACATACCGGTTCCGGCAAATCAACGTTAATTCAGCATTTGAATGGTTTATTAAAACCGACGTCAGGGAGTATTTACTTTCATGGTGAAGATATTCATGACCGCGATTACTCATTGAAGAAGTTAAGGAGTAAAGTTGGGTTGGTTTTTCAATATCCGGAGCAGCAGTTGTTTGAGAGTACAGTGATTGAAGATGTAAAATTTGGGCCGAAAAATATGGGGATGGCTCCGTTGGATGTCGATTTGCACGCCTTTGAGGCGTTGAAACAGGTTGGTATTCCGGAGGATTTATTGGATTGCTCCCCATGGGAACTATCCGGCGGACAAAAGCGGCGTGTGGCGATAGCGGGTGTTTTGGCAATGGAACCGGAGGTATTGATATTAGATGAGCCGACCGCGGGTTTAGACCCACAGGGGCGGGATGAAATACTGAACCTGCTTGACAGGCTTCACAGAGAGCGCAACATCACGATTGTGCTTGTATCGCATAGTATGGAAGACGTGGCCGAATATGTAAAACGTCTTATTGTGATGCATGAGGGAAGTGTGCGCTATGACGGAACGCCGGAGGAAGTGTTTTCCCATTACAAAGAGTTAGAAAAAATCGGGCTTTCTGCGCCGCAAATAACATATGTGATGGAGGGGCTGGCAAATCGGGGCATTGATTTGCCGCATTATGCTATTACCGTTACCGATGCGGTGGAAACCATTATGGCGTTAAAAAGGCGTTAGACAGAGGAGATTACTATGCTGCGAGATATGACAATAGGACAATTTTATCCGATAGAATCCCCGGTACATCGGTTGGATTCAAGAGTAAAGGTGGTAGGGGTTTTTCTCTATCTTATTTCTCTTTTCATTTTCCAAAAGTTTTGTGGATATGCCGTTGTGACGCTCTTTCTTGCAACCATTATTTTTCTTTCTAAAGTGCCGTTAAAATATGTGCTTCGAGGCATGAAACCGATTTTGTTTCTATTAGTTTTTACGGCGTTGTTTAATCTGTTTGGAACGCACGGCGATATTGCTTTCCAGTGGAAATTTATCAGTATAACATGGCAGGGTATACAAAAGACTCTATTCATGTCAATGCGGCTTATTTATCTTGTTATTGGTTCGTCTATGTTGACTTATACGACGACTCCGAATCAGTTGACGGATGCCCTAGAGAATTTAATGAAGCCGCTAAACAAGATAAAAGTGCCGGTGCATGAATTTGCCATGATGATGTCGTTGGCGCTGCGTTTTATTCCCATTCTTTTGGAGGAAGCTAATCGTATCATTAACGCGCAAAGTGCGCGGGGAGCAGATTTTGAAGAGGGTAAAATCTGGCAGCGGATGCGCGCTATGATATCCATTCTGGTACCCTTGTTAGTTTCCGCACTGCGCCGTGCGTATGAATTGGCAAACGCCATGGAGGCAAGATGTTATCGGGGTGGAGAGGGGCGAACGAAAATGAAGCCTCTTCGTTATCGTGCAGTCGATATTTCCGCTTATGGTATTCTGGTTTTGTATCTGCTGGCGATTATTGCCGTCAATCGTTTTGTACCAATATAGGAGGAGGGGCGATGAGAAGAATACGTCTTGTTGTGGCATACGACGGAACCAATTATTCCGGGTGGCAAATGCAAAAAAATGCAACAACGATAGAGGGTGAATTAGCGGGGGCGCTGCGCAATCTTCTGGGAAAAGAAGTTCCCTTAATCGGTGCAAGCCGTACGGACGCAGGCGTACATGCGATGGGGAATATCGCAGTTTTTGATACGGACAGTAAAATTCCCCAAGACAAATTCGCCATTGCACTGAATCACTATTTGCCGGAAGACATCCGTGTCCGATATTCGGATGAAGTAACGTCTGACTATCATCCCCGATACGAAAAGACAGTGAAGACATATGAATATACGGTTTTGAACTGCGAGATTGCGCTGCCTGCTTGGAGGTTGTACTCGTATCATGTTTACCGGCCGTTGAATATTGAGAGTATGAAAGCGGCGGCAAAACTATTAGAGGGGGAGCATGACTTTTCTGCTTTTTGCTCTGCCGGCAGTCAGGTCAAAAGTAAGGTGCGAACGGTATATGAGATATCCATACAGGAAACGCCGCTGTCTTTTTGCGCCGGCCACGTATTGCGCTTCCGCGTGCGCGGCAACGGTTTTTTGTATAATATGGTGCGCATTATCGTCGGCACATTATTGGAGGTGGGAATGGGGCGGCGGACAGTAGAGAGTGTACAGGAGGCGCTTGCCACTGGAGAACGACAGCAAGCAGGGCCAACGGCGCCGCCGCAGGGGTTGATGTTGGCAGAAATCCGGCATTGCGATTGTGAGAAAAAGATAACGATTTCTAACGAATGTTGACATATGAAACAAATATGGCTAAAATAAAAATAACCGTGTTATAGAAGTCATTTATGACACCGAATTATAATGAAAGGGAAATGGAGGATTAAAATGAACAACAAAATCAGAAGAACTGTAGCAAAGCTGCTTTTGGTAGTTCTTTCCATAGGTGTGTTGGAAAGTCATGCGCAGAACGATGTCCAGCAATCATTAGCAGCCAAAAAAGTTAAGGTGACATTGAAAAAGAAGCTTACATTGAAGAAGGGGAAGACTTATAAACTGAAAGCGAAAAAGACGCCGGCAAAGGCAAAGCTTACATGGAAATCATCCAAGCCAAAGATAGTGTCAGTGAATAGCAAGGGGAAAATCAAGGCAAAGAAAGTCGGAAAGGCTACGATTACGGTAACGGCAAAATACAAAGGTACAAAGAAAAAGGCAACTTGTAAAGTGACGGTGAAAGGTAAAGAAAAGAAAACTCCGGATGCAACGCCGGATAACACTACAAAGCAGTCCCCAACTTCGACGCCGCCAACGAATGACCCGACCGCTACACCGGAGCCGACAAAGACGCCGCGTCCGACGAGAAAGCCGTCCACGCCGACCCCGGAACCAGTGAAAGTTGAGTACAAAGCAGATTACGAGATTGAACTTGGCGAGAAATTAGATGCTAAGACAAAAGTGACGCCGGCAGAAGGTAAAATTGAGGATTATAACATTTCTACGACAAACGAATATGTGGCATCGGTAGATGCCAGCGGTATAATTAAATCAAACCATATTGGTAAATGTCTGCTTGTATTGACGTCAAAGGCAGATGAGACGAAGAAAGAGTCTTACAAATTATGTGTAACGGACAATTTTGTTCCGCGGGATGGATTTAATGAATACAACGAGAACATTGCGCATGGTGAAGTGAAAGATTTTAATTATCCATCACAATACCGTGAGAGTGGGCAGGGACATGCCAAGATTTATTTTCCGCCAAATTATGACCCGGAAAATAAGAAATATAACTTGTTGTTCTGTTTACATGGCGGCGGACAGGATGAGAGCTTCTGGACGTTAGGAAGACCGCTGGGACAGGGCGGATGTCACGCACAGTATATTCTCGATACGTTGTATGCCGAGAAAGAGTTGTCAGACGCGATTGTCGTATTCCCGAATGGTAACATTAAATATGATAAGAACAAAGAATATCCGAATACGGTACCGGACCCGATTATACAGAATTCGTGGAGTGATTGTTACTTATTTGAGTATGAAGTAATTTATGATTTATTACCATATATGCAGAACAATTATCCAATTGAAAAGGGTGCTGACCATACCGGCGTATGCGGCTTGTCCATGGGATGTGGCGAGGCGATAGAGATTGGTTTGAAGCATCCGGATTTGTTCCATCATATGGGCTTCTTCTCAGCAGGACCTTTCGCTTCTACCAAACAGACGATTGTGACAACAAAAGAGGATGCAGAACGAATTAACAAAGAGATTAAACTTTGCTTCTTTATTACCGGTCAGTACGACCATATGATGGATGACAGCGGAAGAAGATTTGTTAATAATTGTGATTCACTTGGTATGAACAGTATGTTCTTTGAAGTAAAGAGTACGGGCCATGATGACAGATGTTGGGACCGTGCGCTGTACGCTTTTATGAAACATGCGTTTAAGTAAGTTCCTGTTTCACGTAAGATGGATTGAAAGAAATTTCTTGACAGTGGGGAACGAATATTATATACTGTTTTAGTATGACGTGAAAATACCAAATCCAATGCCCCGGTAACGGTATTTTAACATATTAAAAGGAAACAAATGCTGATTTTGCTCCTGTGGACAGGGAGGATGGTCGGCAGAACGAAATAAGGAGGATTCCAAGGATGAAAAGTTTTATGGCAAGCCCATCCACAGTGGAAAGAAAATGGTATGTAGTAGACGCTGAAGGAAAAACTTTGGGGCGTCTTGCATCTGAGGTTGCAAATGTTTTAAGAGGAAAGAACAAACCTATCTACACACCTCACATTGATACAGGTGATTATGTAATTGTTGTTAATGCTGAGAAAATTAAAGTAACAGGTAAAAAATTAGACCAGAAGATTTATTATCACCATTCAGAATATGTAGGCGGTATGAAAGAGACTACATTAAAAGAGATGATGAATAAAAAACCGGAATTTGTTATTACTCACGCAGTAAAGGGCATGCTTCCAAAGGGACCTTTGGGACGTCAGATGCTTACAAAACTGCATGTATATGCAGGTCCTGAGCACAAACATGCAGCGCAGAAACCGGAAGCATTAGATATTTAATGAGGTGTAGAAAGGAGAGATAACATTGGCTAGTTCAACATTTTATGGAACAGGAAGAAGAAAATCCAGTATCGCTCGTGTATACCTTACACCAGGTACCGGTAAAATTACAGTAAATAAAAAAGACATAGATGACTACTTCGGTCTTGATACGCTGAAGATTATTGCACGCCAACCATTGGAAGCGACCAATACCGCAGATAAATACGACGCTAAAATCACAGTAAAAGGCGGCGGATTTACCGGTCAGGCAGGCGCTATCCGTCATGGTATCGCACGTGCGCTGAATGAGGCAGATGCTGATTTCAGACCAATCCTTAAGAAAGCGGGTTATCTGACTCGTGATTCGAGAATGAAAGAGCGTAAGAAGTATGGTTTGAAAAAGGCTCGTCGTGCACCACAGTTCTCGAAGAGATAATGATAAAACAATTAAAGAGATTTGTGAAACCCCTTGGAAGAGTAGTGCTTTCAAGGGGTTTTTTACCAGAGACAGACTGCTTATAAAAGTCTTGTAGTCAATAATCAAAGGAATGGATGGCGTGATATAAGCTTGGCTATATTACCAGATATCAAAGAATTATCATACAGCAAAGGAAAGGGAGTAAGACGATGGATAGTAAAATTCAGCAAATTATAAATGAGTGGGATATAGATGGAGAAGAAGTGAAACAGATATACGATTCTGCATGGCAGGTTGGGGAGAATGCTATTTTGAAAACATATAAAGATGTCAATCTGCTGCAAAGGAATATTAAGATACTAAGTATGCTGGAAGATATAGGGATTCCGGTTGGAAGAATTATTCTTACTAAAAGTCAAAAAAACTATGCAGAAGATGATGAATATTATTACATTCTTACTAAGAAACTTGTCGGTAATAATATAACAGACATACAAAATAATATGCAAATTGCATTAGAAATGGGAAGAGTTTTAGCAAGGCTTCATAAAGCATTTAAGGAATGCGAGGCACGGGAAGAATTTTGGAACAATAGTCTGTTGAAAGAAATGAAAGGATGGATAAGAGATGTTTTTGCTAAGAATAAGTGGAAATATATTGAAGAAAGTAAATTCGAAAATACAATATATAATCTTGAGAAGTTGTATGACAAGCTGCCTCTTCAGTTAATTCATAGAGATGTACATTTGGGTAACTTTCTTTTTGATAAGGATAAGTTTTCGGGGTATATTGATTTCGATTTAAGTCAAAGAAACATAAGAATCTTTGATTTGTGCTATTTTATGCTGGGATTATTGTCGGAAGAAGAATTACTTGATGTTACAGAAGAGCAATGGTTTAATATATTAAAATATTTCTTTGAAGGATATGAACAAGAATGCAAATTGCAGCTAGAAGAGAAGCTGGCTGTTCCGTATGTGATGGAATCTATAGAGCTTTTGTTTGTAGCATGGTTTATAGAACAGAATGATATAGAGTGCGCAGAGGATGCCATGAAAATATATCAATTTGTGGAGAAAAATATTGAAAGAATATTAAAAGTGATAGAGTGAAAATAGAGAAAAGTATAGTATTTGAAAAGTTTGAAGGGACAGATAAAAAATGATATTAAGCGTAAGCCGCAGAACAGACATCCCTAATTATTATTCGGAGTGGTTTTTTAATAGAATAAAAGCAGGTTGCGTATATGTTAGAAATCCAATGAATGCACGTCAGGTAAGTAAGATTGATATAACACCGGAAGTAGTTGATTGTATTGTATTTTGGACGAAGAATCCGCAGCCAATGCTTGACAGGTTAGATGAACTCGCTTCGTATGATTACTATTTTCAGTTTACATTGACCGGATATGGAAAAGACATAGAGCGAAATGTTCCTCATAAAAAGGAGAAGATGATTCCGATATTTCAGGAGTTGTCGGAAAAAATAGGAATGAACAGGGTGATATGGAGATATGACCCTGTTATTTTTACAAATCAGTATACTAAGGAATATCATTTAAAGGCGTTTGAACAAATTGCAACAGCGCTTCGAGGATATACCGAGAAGTGTGTTATAAGTTTTGTTGATGTATATGCAAAGAATAAGAAAAATATGGAATTACTTGCTCCGTA
Organism: uncultured Eubacterium sp.; assembly: GCA_948579355.1. GTDB lineage: Bacteria > Bacillota > Clostridia > Lachnospirales > Lachnospiraceae > Eubacterium_F. The sequence continues at coordinate 11,249 of CAPAOV010000006.1, forward strand.
TGAGGTTGATACAACTGAGTTATTAGAGTTCTCAAAGAAAATTGCTGTTATTGCAAAGGACAACGGAATGACGGTGGGGAGTTGTGCGGAGAGGATAGATTTGCACGAGTGCGGTATTGAACATAATTGTTGTATAGATAAAAACCTCATAGAAAGCATAATCGGGTGTAAGCTCAAAGTGAGTAAAGACAAAAATCAGCGTCAGGAATGCGGGTGTATGGAAAGCGTTGAAATCGGCACATATAATACATGTAAAAACGGTTGTAAGTATTGCTATGCAAATTACAGTGAAGAAAGTGTTGCAAAGAGCTGTAGTCAGTATAATTTAGAATCGCCAATCTTGTGCGGAACACTTGATGAAAAGGATAAGATAACAGAGAGAAAAGTAAAATCTTTAAAAGAGCAGGATAGCAAATAGTATTTATACGCAGTGATTCCACCAGCAGTTGAATTGATAAAAGAAACTCCCTATTCTGGTTATTGAATGTTGGCTGTAAGGCAAGCTATTATAAAATAAAAACGGAGGTATTCGGGATGATTAACGGTATCAAAGTTGGAAATTTTATAATGGAAAAGCGCAAGTCCCTTTGTATGACGCAGAGGCAGTTGGCAGATAAGTTAAATGTTTCTTTTCAGGCAATATCGAAATGGGAGAATGGTACGGTTTATCCCAGTATTGAAATATTGAGAGATTTGGCGATTGTGTTAGAGGTATCGGTTGATGATATCTTAGCTGGAAGTGAAAGAGAGGTAGACAGCTTATCATACAGTAAGGCAGGAATTGATATTACTTATACAGACGCTATCAAGAAAGAAATGGCTAAGCACCTGAATACGAAAGACAGTCGGGTTTTAAATGGTTTGGGGCCATTTGCCTCTCTATATGATATTAAGTTTCCAAATATGGAAAATCCTATTTTAGTATTAAAGTCGGAAGAACCGGGTTCAAAACAAAAGCTTGCCATGGAGTATGGATACACAGAATCTATTTGCCATGACATGATTAATCATTTGGTGAACGATATTGTGGTTATGGGAGCAAAACCATTGGTGGTGTTGGATACGATAGTATGTGGAAAAGCAGAAAAGGATACGATAAAAACATTAGTAAAGGGTATATCAGATGCTTGTAGAGACAATGAATGTTCCCTTGTGGGAGGAGAAACATCGATTCAGCCATTGGTTGTAGAAGCGGGAGTGTATGTGTTGACGTCAAGTATTGTCGGCATTGTTGAAAAATCAGAAGTAATTGACGGTTCTGCGATTGAAGAAGGAGATGCTGTTTTGGCAATTGCATCAAACGGCTTACATACAAATGGGTATTCGTTAGTAAGATTGTTGATGGATAAAACGCCACAAATTAAATTGGATAAAATAGATAAGCTAACTTTTATAGAGCAGATTATGAAGCCGCATACGCCGTATTACAAATCAATCAAAGGCTTGTTTCATAAAAATGTTATACATGGGATGGCACATATCACAGGCGGTGGCATAGAGGGAAATCTGTGCAGAGTGATTCCGGATGGATTGAGAGCTAAAATAGACTTGTCAAAGTTGAAGATATTGAATATATTCAAATATATTCGTAATAATGGGAATATCAGTGATGAGGAGATGCTTCGGACATTTAATTGCGGGGTAGGCTTCAATGTTGTGGTTTCTCAAAAAGATAAGGATGCCGTCATGAAACATATCAATCAGTTCTATGATTGTTACGAGATTGGAATAATAGAAGCGGGAGAATGTAAAGTAAAATTTGATAAGCGGATTAATTGGCTGTAGTTGCAGAGAGGATGTAGTATCATGAAATTGGACGGCATTGAGTGGATTTTTTTTGATATGGGCTCGACTCTGATTGATGAAACATTGGCGATGGCACATCGGATTAGGGAGGTTATTGAAGGAACCGAGATAACTTTCGAACAGTTTACACAGAAGAAAATTTTTTATGCAAAACAGAATAAACCGGCAGATTTGGAAACAATAAAATTTTATGGTTTGACAAAGACTCCTTGGCACAAGGAAGATGAGCGCTTGTTTCCGGATACAATAGAGTGTCTGCAAGAGTTACATGAATATTATAAGATAGGAATTATTGCAAATCAGTCATTGGGCAGTAAGGAGCGTTTAGAGAGATTTGGAATATTGAAGTATATTGATGTCATTGTGGCTTCTGCTGAGGAAGGTGTTGAAAAGCCGGATAAGCGTATTTTTGAGATTGCCTTGAAGCGGGCAGAATGTGAACCGGAACAGGTTGCTATGGTAGGCGACAGGCTTGATAACGATATTGTGCCCGCCAATGGGATTGGTATGTATACCATATGGATTAAACAAGGAGACTGGAAAGATGCGTGTCCAAGAGAAGTACAAGAACAGCCGGATATGACAGTGGAGAGTTTGAGTGAACTTTGCCGGAAAGTTTTGTAGTTGGTGGAAGTATATAATGCCCCCTAAATAAGGAGGCAAAAATGGATAAACCTGCTGATATTGTGTTGCTTCGTTTAAACCAAGCTATTTTTTTGTAAAACATCATAAAACATAGCACGTCCGGAGTAATTCCAATAGGCACAATCTTGTTCCATGAATAACCATTTTACAGCTAATAAAATGATTTCAATCGGGTGTTCATTACCAGCATAATCAAAGAAAGTTGCACCGGATGGAACTAGGGAAACAGGCTCGCAATAGTATATTTGTTGTAATTTTTGTGCAATAGAAAGATAAATTTGAGAATAATTGAATTTGCAGTCAGTTAAGGCGTCTATAATGTCTTGATGGCTTGGATTAGAATATCGGCGACTTTTTTTGAAAAAAAGACCATCAATATTTACGGTAAAATCAAATCCTTTATTTAGCTGAGTAGGGCGTTTTAAAAAAATCCCATATTTTCCAAATTGTTCAACATTGTAAATATATCGAGATGCATTATTTTCAATTCCAGTACCGGGTTCTTCTTGTAAAAATGTCTCAATTAAGTTTTTACGCATAGTAACTCTATCTCCTAAAGGTAGTATGTAACTAATTTTTTTTGTCATAATTTAATGTCTCCTCAAAGAATTTAGTAATGTCAATTTCAAGTACATTTGCAATGTGATTAAGCACAGATATCGAAAGGCTTTTATTGCATCCGGCAGCTTCAATCTTAGAAAGGTAGCTGATGCTGATTTTAGTCTGTTCTGCAAGTTGTATTTGTGTTAATTCTGCTTTTTCTCTGTAATATTTTATATTTTTACCTATAACTCGATATAGGTCATTATCATTGTTAAAATGCATAGAGATACCTCTTTCACTATTTGTGAATATTATCTCATAAAATACATGTTATACAAATTCACTTATAATGAAAGTGAGTATGTTTGAAAGGTAAATTTATTCGCAAAGAGTTAAGTTTAAGTTGTTATTTTGTATGTTTGAAAGTATAATAGATATGTAAAGATTGTCCTTTGCGGACGTGGAGAAGAGGAATTACAATGAGTTATTCAAGTGTCGCTCCATTTGTGAAATGGGCTGGCGGTAAGCGTCAGTTACTTCCACAAATAAAGGCGAGGATGCCTGAAAGATATGGCAATTATTATGAGCCGTTTGTTGGTGGAGGTGCTGTAATATTTGAACTTCTGCCTGCCAAGGCTCTGATAAATGACATTAATAAGGCATTGATAAATGCATACAGGCATATATGTAATGAACCGGAAGCATTTTTGAAAGTTGTAAACAAGCTTGACGAGGAAATGTTGAAAAGAACAGAAGCTCTTAGTAAGGGGTATTATTATTCTCTCAGGGAAATTTATAATGATAAGCTGATGAGAGAAGAATATGATGTGGAATTGGCGGCATTATTTGTATTTATCAATAAGCACTGTTTTAATGGTCTATATCGTGTAAATGGCAAGGGACTTTTTAATGTTCCTTACAATAATAGCCGCAGGGTATCTGTTGATGAAAAAGCTATTATGGGGATTTCAGAATATCTTCAGGGAGTAACTATTATTAGCGGAGATTTTGAGGTCGCTTGTAAGCATGCAGGGAAAGACGATTTTGTATTTATAGATAGTCCGTATGCACCGTTAAATCCCACCTCTTTTGAATCATATACCAAAGAAGGATTTGATATTGAAAGTCACAAGCGATTGGCAAAACTTTTTGAAGAATTGACTGCCCGAGGCTGTTATTGTATGCTGACAAATCACAATACAGAGCTGATAAATCAGTTGTATGCAAATAGGGGCTATAAGATAGATGTTGTAAGTGTAAAACGTATGATTAATTCGGATGCATCTAACAGAGTTGGGGAAGAAGTAATTATATGTAATTATTGAAGGAGTCGAAATAATGGAGAACTTATTTACAAAGAAAGTGCCATTATACTTCGAGAAAGAAGAATCGCAACTGATATTAGGTGATTCTTTTAAAATTCTAACAAAAATGAAACCGGAATCTGTAGATATGATATTTGCGGATCCGCCCTACTTTTTGAGTAATGACGGCATTACCTGTCAGGGGGGAAAGATGGTTTCTGTAAATAAAGGCTCATGGGATAAGCTTTCGGAAAGTGGAACCAGCGTCGAAGAAAAACACAAGTTTAACAGAAAGTGGATTACGTTATGTAAAAAAGTACTAAAGCCGAATGGTACGATTTGGGTATCGGGAACGTTACATAATATTTATTCGATTGGTATGGCATTGGAGCAGGAAGGCTTCAAACTAATCAATAATATAACATGGCAGAAAACAAATCCACCACCAAACTTAGCATGTCGATGCTTCACACATTCTACGGAAACCATTTTATGGGCAAAGAAGAATGAAAAGAAGGCTCGACATTTTTTTGATTATCAGAAAATGAAAGAAATGAATGATGGCAAGCAGATGAAGGATGTGTGGACAGGGGCATTAACCAAACCTTCAGAAAAGACAGAGGGAAAGCATCCGACACAGAAACCGGAATATCTGCTGGAAAAAATTGTTTTGGCGTCTTCAGAGGAAGGACAAGTTATATTGGATCCTTTCTGTGGCTCCGGAACAACCGGAGTGGAGGCTGTGCGGTTCAGACGAAAGTTTATTGGAAGCGATATCAATGAAGAATACTTGGAGATATCAAAGAGGAGATTGGAGAAGGTAACCAATGGCAAATAGGAATTTTGATGAATGGCTGAGCAAGTTTAGATCGAGTATATCGAGTTATGATTACTATATTGACTTTGGAAAAGTTGTAAGAAATGTAGAAGAAATTAAAGTGGAATTGAATATTTTAAATTCCCTGATTGGTTCAAGAAACATTGAGGAAGACTTTGAAAAAATTCTAGCGAAATATCCGGAAATTCTGCAATGTGTTCCGTTACTTCTTGCTGTAAGAGGATATGAAATTTATGCACAGGACATAGATGGCGCATTCTTATATAATTTCAAAAAGATGAATTATAGTGTAGAACAATACAAAGTGTTTATGCGTAAGACTGGATTGTTTGATATGATAGCAAACCATTTGGTAAATAATCTTGTAGATTATGCATTAGGTGTTGAAACGGGACTCGATTCTAATGGTCGCAAGAATCGTGGTGGTCACCAGATGGAGAATCTGGTGGAGAAATATATTGTGGAAGCAGGATTTGAAAAAGATGTGAATTACTTTAAGGAAATGTATTTAAAGGATATTGAGAAAAAGTGGAACATTGATTTATCTGCATTGTCTAATCAGGGCAAGGCGGCAAAGCGATTTGATTTTGTAATCAAGACAGAAAATATGATTTATGGTATTGAAACAAATTTCTATGGCGGTGGCGGTTCGAAGTTGAATGAAACTGCAAGAAGTTATAAGATGCTTTCACAGGAGGCAGATACTATTGACGGGTTTACTTTTGTTTGGTTTACAGATGGGATTGGTTGGAGGAGTGCACGGGGAAATCTGAGAGAGACATTTGAGGTCATGGATATGATTTACAGTATTGATGATATGGAGCAGAATATTATGCAAGAAGTGTTTTTGTGATGGCTAATCAATGGGGAGAAAGTGGTTTATATGATGAAAAGAAAAGATAAAGATAGGACATACTACGCGGAAGAACGAAGAATACTTAAAAAAGCTATGTTAGAGAAGAGGTTAGTTGTTTTTGTTGGTTCAGGAGCATCTGTTGATGCAGAAATGCCAAGTTGGCATGAAGCGGTACTGAAGATCGCAGAAAAGCTGGGAATTTCCAAAATTGATGATATAGATTATGTGAAGATTCCACAATTTTATTATAATGCAAGAGGCAATAAAGAATATGTGGAATTAATGAGAGATATATTTAAGTATAATGAAGATTTATGTGTATGTGATGTCCATAGAAATATATTGAAGCTTAATACGCGGACAATAATAACTACAAATTATGATAATTTGATTGAAAAAGCGGCAGAGGAGAACTCAGAATTTATACAGGTTATTAGTCAGGATCGAGATCTGCCATATAGAACGGTGGAAAAAGAGATAATTAAAATACATGGGGATTTTGAAAGCGGAAACTTTGTTCTAAAGGAAGATGATTATTTAAATTATAGCAAAAATTTTAAGTTGATTGAGGCATATATTAAATCATTAATTGCTACGAATGTTATTTTATTTGTAGGATATTCATTTAGAGATCCGGATGTGAAACAAATTTTTTCATGGGTAAAAGAAATTTTAGAAGAAGATTTTCAAAGAGCATATATGTTGGAAGTGATTAAAGAATTTGATACAAACGAATATGAGTATTATAAAAATCTTGGTGTAAATATAATTTATGCTTCAGAAATGAATAATGATTTTGACGCAACCAAAGCTTCTGACTATACAAATAAATTTCTTGAATATATTATGGAAGAAGACGCTAACGAGGATATTATTGATGATTTGTATGTAAGGAGTCAGACATTTGCGAATTTGAATTATATATGCAAAAATTATTTAGATAGGATTTTTAATAAATGTTCGATAATGATAAATGGTGATGTATTATATGCAATAGATGATAGAGATAGAGAGACGAATGAGTTATTAACTGATATTTTTGATGGAAAAAGAGACAAGATTGAAACTAAAATTGAAGTAATAAAGTCTGTTGTATTAAAAAGCAGGGTTAAATCAGTAGGAATTTATAAGAAAAAAGGAAAAGGAGAAATCCAACGAAAGATTATAAATATTGAAGCAGGAAAAAGGCCGGAATTTGTAAATGCAATAGAAAACTTTGACTTTGATTTATTAAAGTGCATTAGAGAAGAAAATGAAGCAAATTTGACAGATAGGACTCCCGAATTATATTTGGAACAGGCGTACATTTCCTATATATTATTTGAGTATGTAAAAGCATATAGATATCTTAGAATTTCTTCGCGATTATTTTATAAGAAAAAGCAGTTTATCTGGTATTTTATTTCTGAGGTTAATAGGAAGAATATGGGGGATATTATTCAAAAAGATATTCACATAAATTATAACGATTCCGAATTTGTAAAAATAAAGAATGAAGTGAATGCTTTGGATATTGAGACAGTGTACAGTAAGATACCAACAAAAGAAATCGGTGAAAAAGATTTCCTGCAAGATTTATATACGTTTAGAACATATTACAGATTATTTCAAGATACATATCTGATAAGTAAAAGAACAGAAAAAGAATCAAAAATGAAATATGCTATGTATGCGGGAATTCCTGAGTATGAAAAACTTAGGGTACAAATTAAGGACTGCTATTGCTATGATTTATACAACTATATAATGGTTGATAGATATAGGGAAGATGTAGAAATATATAGACTATTTGCAAAGACAATTATTAATTCTGCTTGTAGTGCGGATTTAAAAGTGGTAGACTTTTTACAAGAACATGAAAAGCTTAAAAGCGGCAATATATATGTGGAAACATTAGAGAAATTTGATGTTTACATTATTATCCGATATATGGAAAGTGATGAATTGAAAAGGTTGTTGAAAGAAAATTGCAATCGATACATAAATATTAATGATGAAGCAAGAACTTATTTACAAAATATAGCACCTAATATAGCTCAAATCAAAAGTTTTAATGAACAATATTTTGAAGTTTATCTTACTTTGGCCGGATATATCGTATTGGATAAAAAGTTAGTTGAGGAGACATTAAAAGCATTATGTCAGCAATTTAATTATTATTTTGTTAGTAATAATCATAATGAAATTATCAGATTTTTATGGTGGGCAGAAAAGCAAAAAGTATATGACTTTGATATACATAATAATTGTTTGGCAGAATTAATTGAGAGATTGCTAGAGGGTATTTCTACGACGGAAATGAAGAACTATTGTCAGGAATTGTTGATGAAATGTTTAGCAATATATAAGGCGATGGGAACTCCTTATATATCAAAGAAATTGAATTTATTGGTTACTTCCGGTGAGTATAATATATTGTCAAAGATTTATCCGTTTGTAAATGAAAAGAATCAAGAATGTATAAAAGAAATTTTTGATAATTGGGATTGGGAGAAAGGTAAACAATTTGATACATATGAAAGTTTGGTTGCAAATGGTATAATAGATAGTAAAGAAAATATTGAGAAAGATATATTATCTGATCTTAAACAAGTGAAATTAGTTAGTAAACAAATAAAACCAAATAGGTATGTTCGGATTATTGGCTTGCTTACCAATCTTTATTTAAATGATAAAATTATTATGAAAAAAGAGGTTTTTGACGAGATTTCAAAGTCTGATATTGCTTCGTATGAGTGGATGATAGACGTAAATAATTATAATTATAAAGATTTTGATGTATCTTGGTTAAGTATGTGTACAAATAAGTTTCTTGAAACAATAGCATCTATTCCCTCTGTAAAAGACGAGATTTCAAAAAAGGTAAAAGAGGCATATTTAAGTAATTGTATAGATAATCACATATTAAAAAGATATTTTGAATATTTTGTGTGAGAAAAATGATGGAAAGTAAAAAACAGTTCAGTGAATAAAAACAAAATGTATTCTGTATTTAATAAACTTACAGAGAGCTAAATTTACAAAACTGGGAGGAATGCAAATGAAAATATATCCGAACTATTATAAACAATTCAGATGCATAGGCAAAAACTGTATCAGTACATGCTGTGCCGGTTGGGATATAGACTTTGATTCGGAAACTGTAGACTTTTACAGAAGCCGAACCGACGCTTTTGGAGAGTTTTTGAATAAAAATATAGAGGAAAAGGATGGGACAGCAATGGTTATTATGCCGGAAACAAAACGCTGTCCCTTTTTGGATGAAGATGGGTTATGTCGTGTTTACCAAAATTACGGTGAAGAGCACATGAGCATGACCTGTAAAAATTTTCCTAGACGCAGACGACTGTTTAATAATCATGCGATATGTTCTATGTCGCTTTCCTGTGAGGGGCTCCTTCAGTTGTTGTATGATTGGCCGCAAATGGTCACAATCGTTACGGAGGGTAGTATTTCCATGGAAACCATGGGAGATTTACGGATGAAAGAGCTTTTCTGGTTTCTTAGCAGCGGGTGCCGGCTGCTTCAGGATACTTCGGTACCGCTTGGGGTTGCGTTGGGAGCCGTTATTTACACAGGGATTGAGGCGGGGAAATATTATGAGAAGCATGATTTTGAGCAATTCGAATCCGTGGTTTACCGGATGCCGGAGATAACGCGGCAATTTCTTCAGTCAGGGGAGGAGCTCGCGGCCGGAGAAATGATGGAATCCGGTCAACAGTTAATTTTTAACATTGTCGATACATTTTGCCACATTGTACGTGAATGGGATGTGTTTGGTGCAGAAAAATTTCTGTGGCCATCTTACGTTTTTGGGTATACCGACAGAGAAAGGCAACAATATATTCGCACTTGTCTGGCGAATCAGAACAGGGATTTGGGGCATAGAAATTTTTGGCGTAAATTGGCTGTCGCCTGTTTTTTTGGACATGCCAGCGCACTGGGGGCTGAGGATTGTGAGTCGATTTTCCTGCAGGACATGTGCATTTATCTGATTCTGGCGAAAGTGATGCCGCTGACATGGGGATGTTCAGAGGCTCGGGATACCAGACAGTATTTTTGCAGACTGAGTATGATTGCAAGGCAGTTTGAGCAGAACAAAATAGTTCAAAAGTTTATATGGCCAGTGCTTCAGGAACTGTTTGAGCCGGATGTATTTTCTTTTACGATTGCATTTATGACGCTTTTTGATTGATAGGATATAGGAAAGGGGATTTAGAGATGAAACTACTATATGGAACATGCAATTCAGCAAAATTATCTTCCATGAAAAAACGGCTTGAAATATTGGGGATAGAATTAATAGGTCTCAATGACTTGAAAGAAAAAGGCGCCGTGATTCCGGAAGTATGCGAAGATGGAAAGACGCCTCTTGAAAATGCGAGGCAGAAAGCGATTGCATATTATAATGAATTTCATATGCCGGTATTTTCATGTGATTCCGGTTTATATTTTGATAATGTGCCGGATGAAATTCAACCGGGGGTACATGTACGGAGGGTAAATGGGGTGTCTCTGTCCGATGAGCAAATGATAGAATACTATTCCGGTTTAGTGAAACAATATGGAAATCTCATGGCAACATATAAAAATGCAATTTGTTTTGTATTGGACGAAAATCATATTTACGAATCCATGGATTCATCGCTAGAAAGCGGAAAGTTTATTTTAACAGATAAACCTCACAGTACAATAAAGAAAAAGGGTTTTCCTTTAGATAGTATATCTATTGATATAAAAACCAATCAATACTTCTATGATTTGCCGCCAAAGAAAGAAAAAAAGGACGTGGATAAAGATGGGTTTCTGGTGTTTTTTCAAAATGTGTTAGATATCGGACAGGATAAAAAGTAATTTTTATCCCTAATACCGCAATTCGGGAACAGCGCATTATAGTATAATGTATTATATTATAACTGACACTTGAAAAATGGAAGGTGATGGTTATGAATCGGGTATTACATTATATTGAAGAGCATTTAAAAGAGCCATTGGATATTAAGCGGCTGGCGTCCGTTGCCGGATATTCACAATATCATTTTATTCGACTATTTAAGTCACACACGAATGAAACGGTTATGGAGTATGTGTGCAGAAGAAAGTTAATCAGAGCAGCGGAAGATATTGCAGCAGGTATGCGTATTATTGATGTGGCATTTCAATATGGCTGGCAATCCCATAGCGCTTTTTCAAAGTCTTTCAATCGAGAATTTGGATTTTCGCCATCACTTCTCAGAACAATGACATTAGAAATTGATTCTATACGAGGAGGCGGTAGTATGAGAGATATTTTTCTAACAAGCACAGAAGTTGGCGCCAGCAAAGAGGAGCTGTTACAACAGTTGCAATTAACCCTTAAAGAAAATGCAATAGTGATTAGCGGAGAACAGTTAAATCATCATTATCGGACAGCATGTGAAGCATATGAGGGAAGAAAGCGGTATTCCGGTGAAGAATATGTGACCCATCCGATAAACGTTGCGATTTTATTGACTGAGCTTGGAGCTGATGCAGATACTATTTTGGCAGGTATGTTTTGTGATGTGGCTGCAAAAGGCGATGTAAGTAAAGTAAAAAACAAGTTGCCGGAGAGCGTGTGGAGAATTGTAGAAAGGCTTGATGAAAAGGAACTCAACCTAACGGATATGCCGAATGAGTCCACTCTAATCAGGCTTGCAGAGCGTCTACACAATATGAGGACAATAGAATTTATAGATGACAGCAAAAAGGAAGAAAAAGTAAAAGAAACAATAGAACTATATATGCCTTTGGCTAGAAAGGTGAATAACCGCAAGCTGATAGATGAACTGAATGATTTGGCAATGAAATACAAGGTGTAGAAGAGAGAGCGGCGGCTATATAAGAGAGGCGTTAGACAAGATAAAGGCATTATATTTTAAATAGAACGGATTCTGCCCCTTGCCAATCACAAAGACATCCATTATAATAAAAATGTTCCCGAATTTTTGCGACTGATGGGGAACAGATAAAGGAAGAAATAAGGAGATAAAAAATGAAACGATTTGTGACGATAGTAATGACGCTGACTCTTGTTGTATGTTGTCTTAGTGCCTGCGGCAGTTCCGCTTCATCGGACACGGACTTTTCATCTGGTACTCATCATGCCGAGATGAAAATAAAAGATTATGGCACGGTTAAGTTGGAATTGGATGCGGATACGGCGCCGGTTACGGTGGCAAACTTTGCGAAACTGGTAAATGAGGGTTTTTATGACGGACTGACCTTTCACCGGATTATAAAGGATTTTGTCGTACAGGGCGGAGACCCGAAAGGAGACGGAACCGGGGGCTCGAAAGAAACTATCAAAGGAGAATTTGAAAGTAACGGTGTCGATAATAACATTTCCCACAAAAAAGGGGTAATTTCCATGGCGCGTTCGAATGATTATGACAGTGGCAGCTCCCAATTCTTTATTGTGTTAAAAGACAGCACATATCTGGACGGACAATATGCGGCGTTTGGCAAGGTGACAGAAGGGATGGAGCATATAGATAAAATTTGTGCAGATGTAATTGCCAAAGGAACACAGGCTGTTTCGCAGCAGGGAGCGGTACAAAAAAATCAACAGCCAGTGATTGAAAGTATTAAAATGACTGATTAATAGATTTTTAAAGAGGAGCGGAAAATCCGCTCCTTTTTTTACGGTGCGTCACAACATCATAAAATAACAATATTAGCGCACGATAAATCGTCCGCCAGATTATATAACGTACCGCTCGTCAGTCCGACAACGGTCGGGCGCAACACGGCGTGCGGTATATTTTCAACGACTTTTGCATCTTCGCCGTTACTCAGTTGGACTATCGTATCAACCGGATACAAAATGACGCTTTCCATGAAACTCCGCATGGCAGTGATATCTAACTCGGCGGTCATAGACATAATCATTTCTACGGCAGTGCGCTGGGAAAACGACTTTTTGTAAGGCCGCTCTGTCACAAGCGCGTCGTAAACATCTGCTACGGAGAGAATTTTTGCGTATGGGCATATTTTATCTTCCTGATAGCCAAAAGGATATCCGTTGCCATTCATCTTTTCATGGTGCTGCAGGACGGCAAGTGAAACCGGTACGGGAATTTCTTTTTTGTGTTTGAGGATTTCATATCCGAGTTCTGAATGCTTTTTCATTACTTCAAATTCTTCGTCTGTGAGGCGGGCCGGTTTATTTAAAATGTCCGGCGGTATTTTGGCCTTGCCCATATCATGCAGGAGACCGGCAATCCCGATATGATAGACATCCTGTTCTGACATGTCCAGATTGCGGGCAATTACCATAGATATTGTGGCAACGTCAACGCTGTGTTTAAATGTATATTCATCACTTGTTTTCAAGGCGCTGATATCGACTGCCAGAGCATTATTATTATTAATGGCTTTAATCAAGTCGTTTGTAATTTTTGTTGATGTCGTAGTAAACTCCGGAGAATCGGAATTGTTATACAAATATTGAATCCCCTCTGACACACGCTTTTTTACACTTTCTGACAAATGTACTTTAGCGGGGTCTTCGGTTCGGTGTTTTTCGATATTATGGCGCACTAAAGGAGGAAGAGGTGCTTCTTTCTTTTCTGGTTCCACATCCTCTTCGCCCTCACTTATGTATACACCGCGAATACCACGATTGTGCAGCGCCTCAATTGTATAGGCATCCAAAATGGAGCCGCGGACAATTAAAGTGCGGTCCATGCGGTCAATCACGGATTGGTCAATTCTCATGCCTTCCTTTAATTTGGAAGTGCGGACATAATAGCGCTTTATCATTGTGTTTTCTATCTCTCCTTACACTTATCTGAAAATAGTATACCTTATTTTCAAATATATTCCAACATCTTTATTGCATATGTTTAAGATGAATTGAATTCACTTTTTAAATGAAATGAATTAATCATTTTCTCTTTACATTTTCGTAGACTGCGCTATAATAAAATATGCTGAAAAAATTATAGAAATAAGAAGACAGATAAGGAGAAGATTCGTTATGAAAAACGGAATAGAAATAAGGTGGCACGGCAGAGGAGGTCAGGGAGCCAAGACAGCGGCGCTTTTATTGGCGGACGTAGCATTCAAAACCGGCCGCAATGTTCAGGGATTTCCAGAATATGGGCCGGAGCGGATGGGCGCGCCGATTACCGCTTACAATCGTATCAGTGAAGATGTGATTCGGGTTCATTCCAATATTTATACACCGGATTTTGTCGTTGTAGTAGATGAAACTCTTTTGGATTCCGTAGATGTAACAGCAGGACTAAAGACAGAGGGGGCAATTATTATCAATACCCCGAAGAAGCGCGAAGATGTAATGGATAAGCTGCGGGGATATAAAGGGCGCGTCTATACGGTTGACGCCCGAAAGATTTCCGTGGAAACATTAGGAAAGAATTTCCCTAATTCGCCTATGCTTGCAGCTACGGTTGCCGTCAGCAGGGTGATGGAAAGGGAGAAGTTTATTCAGGAAATGCGTGCGTCTTATGAGCATAAGTTTGCCAAGAAGCCGGAAGTGATAGAGGGAAATATGAAAGCGCTGGAGCGTGCTTTTGACGAAGTGGAACAAGATATAATGAGAGATGAAGCATAGAAAAGAGGGATAACATGAGAACCGATGTATCAAAAATTAATGAAACGACGCCTCATCAGGATTTGACTGAGGGGCTGATGATTTTTAACGGCGGAACATCCAAACTTTTTAATACCGGAGAGTGGAGAACGAATACGCCCGTACTTATAAAAGACAAGTGTAAACAGTGTCTGTTGTGTGCGCCGGTCTGTCCGGATAGCTGCATTCCGGTTAAAGACGGCAAGAGACTGGAGTTTGACTATGACCACTGTAAAGGCTGCGGGATTTGTGCCAAATCATGTCCATTCGGGGCTATTGAGATGAAGGAGGGGAATATCTGATGGGAATTAAAGAACGTATGTCGGGAAACGAGGCTGTCGCCTACGCTATCCGTCAAATAAATCCGGATGTAATGCCTGCTTTTCCCATTACTCCGTCAACGGAGATTCCACAGATGGTATCGACGTACATAGCCAATGGCGAGATGGATACGGAATTTATTCCGGTGGAGAGTGAGCATTCTTCCATGAGTGCAACGATAGGAGCAGAAGCAGCCGGAGCAAGAAGTCTGACGGCTACTTCTTCAGCGGGATTGGCGTTGATGTGGGAAGAGCTATTGCTGGCGGCGTCAAACCGGATGCCGTTGGTACTTGCGCTTGTCAACCGTACGCTGTCCGGGCCGATTAACATTAACTGCGACCATACGGACGGGATGGGAGCCAGAGATACCGGATGGATACAGATTTATGCCGAGAACAATCAGGAGGTGTACGATAATTTTATTCAGGCCTATCCGATTGCGGAAAACCCAGCGGTACATCTTCCAATCATGATATGTCAGGACGGTTTTATTACCAGCCATGCGGTTGAGAATATAGTTTTGCTGGAGGACAAGGCGGTAAAAGATTTTGTCGGCGAGTATGAGCCGGAAGAATTTTTGCTGAACGCCGGCAAACCAATTGCCGTAGGGCCGTATTCAGTTTCCAATTATGTCATGGAGGCACGTAAGAATCAGGAGATGGCGTTAGAAAACGCCAAAGAAGTAATTGCAGATGTGGCGGAAAAATACAGGCAGCTTACCGGAAGAGGTTTCACTTATTTTGAAGAATACAAAACCGCGGATGCAGATTATATTATGATGCTTATCGGCTCTGCGGCAGGAACAGCGAAAGAAGCAGTCGACGAACTCCGCGCACAGGGAAAGAAAGTCGGGGTACTCAAACTTCGCGTCTTTCGTCCGTTCCCGGCAAGAGAGATTGCGGAAGCCTTGAAGAACTGCAAGGCAGTAGCGATTATGGACAGGTGTGAAAGTTATAATGGAAATGGCGGGCCATTGGGAAGCGAGACAAAGGCAGCGTTGTTTAAGAACAAAGTGATGATAGAAGCCATCAATTATATTTACGGACTGGCGGGACGTGACTTTACAGTGGATGACGCCGCGCAGGTGTTTGAAGAATTAGAGGCGTTTATCACGGAAGGCAAGGAAATCGAAGAGTACAAATATGTAGGATTGAGGGGATAGAGATATGAGCGATTACAGTTTAAAGACTATGATGGAAAAGCCGGAGAGGTTAGCTCCGGGGCATCGTATGTGTGCCGGATGTGGTGCGACTATCGCTGTTCGCGCTGTCCTTCGTGCCCTGCACGAAGAAGACCATGCGGTCATCGCCAATGCGACAGGGTGTCTGGAAGTATCTTCCTTTATGTATCCTTATACGGCATGGGAAGACAGTTATATCCACAATGCGTTTGAGAATGCCGGCGCTACTTTGAGCGGCGTGGAAACCGCTTATCGGGTGCTGAAGAAAAAAGGCAAGCTGCCGAAAGACGAAACATATAAATTCATTGCGTTTGGAGGAGATGGGGGAACGTATGATATCGGTTTTCAATCGCTGTCCGGAGCAATGGAGCGGGGGCATGATTTGGTGTATGTCTGTTATGATAACGGCGCCTATATGAATACGGGGATTCAGCGCTCTTCCGCTACTCCTAAATTTGCAGATACGACGACGACGCCGGTAGGGAAAAATTCCAATGGCAAGATGCAGAACCGCAAAGATTTGGCGAGCATTATTACGGAACATGATGTTGCCTATGTCGCTCAGACGACGCTGACGGCAAATTTTATGGACATTCACCGCAAAGCCGAGAAAGCCATCTATACGGAGGGCGCCAGTTTTTTGAATGTCATGACGCCGTGTCCGCGCGGCTGGCGTTATGACACTGCCGATATTATGGAAATATGTAAATTGGCGGTAGAGACTTGTTATTGGCCGATGTTCGAAGTGTCTCACGGTACTTGGACACTCAACTATGAGCCGAAGAAAAAGCTGCCAATTGAAGATTTTCTTCGCTCGCAGGGACGGTTTAAGCACTTGTTTAAGCCGGGAAATGAAGCACTAATTGAACAGTTTCAGGCAGAAGTGGACCGCCGTTGGGAAGACTTGCTTTACAAATGCAACAGGGGATAAAATAGAAGCAAAAAGAATGGAGAGGTTTATGACTTTACTCAGTTATCAGGTATTTAAGACGGTGGCAGAACAAGGAAGCTTTCGCAAGACGGCAGACCTGCTCGGGCTTACACCGTCGGCGATTAGTCATGGGATTTCTGCATTGGAATCAGAATTAGGGTTTTCCTTATTTAATAGAGGAAAGAATGGGGTGACGCTGACCAATTATGGTGAGCGTCTTCTTCCATTTGTAAATGCTGTTATCAATAGTGATGAAAGCCTGCAGCAGGCAATTGCCGAATTTAACGGTTTAAAACAGGGTAAGGTTAAGGTTGGCTGTTTTTCCAGTGTATGTACGAACTGGATGCCGGAATTGATGCACGGCTTTCAAAAGATGTATCCGGCAATAACGATTGAGGTTTTTCAGGGAACCTATGATGATGTAGCGTATTGGATAAAAAACGGTATTGTGGATTTTGGCTTTTTATCCGTGTCCAGCGCCGGTGACATCCCAATAGAACCGTTGTATAAAGACCCTCTGCTCTGTATCGTTCCCAAGGGAACAAAAATTAGTGAAGATGGCAAGTGGGTGACAGTTGAAGATTTACGCGACTGTCAGTTTGTTACTCAGCGTGAGAGCACGGACGCAGACATACAGAAATTTTTAAAAGAAAATAATCTCAACGTAGAATCGCACTATCATGTAGTCGATGACCTCTCGACGATTGCCATGGTGGCGAACGGTTTTGGTATTTGCCTAATGCCGGAGATGGTAATGAACGATATTCCTTATGAAGTGGATTCGTATCCGCTCGCAGAAGAGGCATTCCGTATCATCGGACTTGCGGCGCTAAGCAGAGAATATATGGCGCCTGCCGCCAGAAGTCTGTACCAATATGTAAAAGAACAGTACTGTGACGGCAATAAATAGAAAATTGAAGTAGATTTTTTTCCCTGTTTTCGCTATAATGAATGAGAGCGTTAAAAATCAGAAAAACGGATTACAACAGTTGTGCCGGCACTGCGGCACAAACATACGATAGACAATAAAGGCAGTGCAGAAATGAGGTAAAGAATGAGTAAGGAAATTCCATACAAAATTTATTTAAAAGAAGATGAGATGCCAAAGCAGTGGTATAACGTGCGCGCGCACATGAAAAATAAACCGGCGCCGCTTCTGGATGCGGCAACGGGAAAGGCATTAAAGGTGGAAGACCTCAGTGGCGTTTTCTGTGAAGAACTGGCGAAACAGGAACTGGACAACGATACTGCCTATATAGACATTCCGCAGGAAATCATTGATTTTTATAAAATGTACCGGCCGGCGCCGTTAGTTCGCGCGTATTGTCTGGAAAAGTATCTGGATACGCCGGCAAAGATTTATTATAAATTTGAGGGAAACAACACGTCGGGAAGCCATAAACTTAATTCAGCCATTGCGCAGGCATACTATGCCAAAAAGCAGGGATTGAAAGGCGTAACGACGGAGACAGGCGCCGGACAGTGGGGAACCGCTCTATCTATGGCATGTTCGTATTTAGGATTGGATTGTCAGGTGTATATGGTAAAAGTGTCCTATGAGCAGAAACCATTCCGCCGCGAGGTAATGCGGACGTATGGCGCCAATGTGACGCCGTCGCCTTCGGATAAGACGCAAGTAGGACGTAAGATATTGGCAGAGCATCCCGGAACGGGCGGAAGCCTTGGCTGCGCTATCTCGGAAGCGGTGGAAGCGGCTGTTAGTCAGGAGGGGTACCGCTATGTGCTTGGCTCAGTTTTATCTCAGGTTATGCTGCACCAGTCGATTATCGGATTGGAAAGTAAGCTGGCGCTGGATAAATACGGAGAGAAGCCGGACATCATTATTGGCTGCGCTGGCGGCGGTTCCAATTTAGGAGGACTTATCGCGCCGTTTATGGGAGAGAAATTACGAGGCGAGGCTGACTATCGCATTATTGCTGTAGAACCGGCGTCTTGTCCAAGTTTTACAAGAGGAACGTATGCGTATGATTTCTGTGATACGGGAGCCATTTGCCCGCTGTCAAAAATGTATACGCTTGGCAGCAGTTTTATGCCGGCGCCAAATCATGCGGGCGGTCTGCGTTATCATGGAATGAGTACGGTATTATCTCAGCTCTATGCGGATGGCTATATGGAAGCAACAAGCCGCAAACAGACGGAAATATTCGAGGCAGCAGAGCAGTTTGCGCGCGTCGAAGGAATATTGCCGGCGCCGGAGAGCAGCCATGCGATTCGGGTTGCGATAGATGAGGCAGTGAAGTGCCGGGAGACGGGAGAAGAAAAAACCATTCTCTTTGGTTTGACGGGAACCGGGTACTTTGATATGTATGCTTATGAGGCGTTCCATGACGGAAAGATGGAAAATTATGAACTTAAGGAAGAGGAAATTGCGGCAAGTATTGCTAAATTGCCGAAAGTTCCGGGGGTGAATGCCTGATTACAGACAATCCTATTCAGGGAGGAGGTATGATGTTATGAGAATTGGAAAAACGTCAGAGTTTAATGAAAACCGGAGTACGATACACATCAATCAGAAAAGTCAGGAAAAGGATGCAGCCATTGTGTCAGGAGGCGTGCTGACAGAGGGGAAAGAAGAGGCGGGGAACGCTGCCGAAGAGAAAAGGGGAGTTACGGTTGAAATTTCCGAAAAGCTGAAAGAGATGTATGAGAAACAGGCTGAGTCGGCGAAGAAAGCGGCCGAGGGAATGGAAGATTTGGCGAAGCTGATGGAAATTGCGAGACGGATTTCAAAAGGAGACCACGTACCTCCTAATGATGAGAAGAAGCTGGCAGAGTATGATTCCGACTTATATCAGATGGCAAAGGCGGCGGCAGCTCTGCATGCGAAAGAAAAGCATAAAAAGCATGATTCGCTGTTTGAAGAGGAAGAGGAGGGAACAACCGAGGAGAAATTACGCGATGTGAAGAGGGAGGCGGCCTCAAACGGAGCTTCGTCCGGAGCAGAAGCGGCTTCCTCTGCGGCTGCTTCTGATAACATTGTGGAAAACGAAGTGTAGTGAGAGAAGTTTTGGGAATAATGAAAAATAGATGGATTTTTTACTTGATTTTTTGAAAGAAGAGAGTATAATAAGGATGTTGTCGTAGAAAAGACAGTAGTTTCAACAAAAAGATTAAAGGTGACAATGTGGTCTAATGAAGATAGGTTGCATTTGTCTCCTTTTTTGTGAGACAGGTTAGGAGGGATTAAAAATGGTACTGACTGCAGAGTTTTTGGCTGTTGTTATTTTCATCGCTATGTTTGTATTAATTGTTATGGACAAAATCGAGCGGCATTATGTAACGCTTGGCTGTGGCGCGCTGACTCTGATTGGTGTTTTTGGCATTTGCATGAGGGATGTGGATGGCATTTGGAAAGTGCTGAATGTGAAAAGTATTTTTACCAGCGGCTTTTGGTATCAGGTCACTGAGAGCGAGTCATCGGGAATTAACTGGTCAACGATTATTTTTATTGCCGGCATGATGATTATGGTAGAGGGTATGGCGAGAGTCAAATTTTTTGACTGGCTTTGTTTAAGAATTGCAAAATTAGTTCATTTCCGGACGATTCCCATATTTGTGACTTTTATGATATTATCGGCCCTCTTAGCTATGTTTATCGATAGTATTACGGTAATTCTGTTTTTGGCGGCGGTTACGATAAAGCTTTCGCAGTTATTAAAGTTTAATCCGGTTTGTTTTATTATAGCAGAAGTATTTTGTGCTAATCTGGGAGGCTCGGCAACGATGTGCGGCGACCCGCCGAACATTATTATCGGAACATCCATGAA
This sequence comes from uncultured Eubacterium sp., assembly GCA_948579355.1. Classification (GTDB taxonomy): domain Bacteria; phylum Bacillota; class Clostridia; order Lachnospirales; family Lachnospiraceae; genus Eubacterium_F. The sequence goes on from CAPAOV010000006.1 coordinate 32,075, forward strand.
TTACACGTTTTTTGATTTTTTGACGAATACGGGTTTAATAGCCGGAATTTGCTTGATTTTTATTGTTTTCTATTTTTATTTTGTCTTCCGCAAAGAGTTAAAACAATCGGGTGACGTTTCCATTAATGAAGAGGAATTAGACCCCTCCAAAGTGATTACGGACAGGACGGGATTTATTCTCAGCACGTTGATTTTCCTGATTGCAGTCGTTTTACTTGTATCCCATTCGGCGACGCATTTGACCGTGGCGACGATTGGCGTGTTTGTTGCGATTTTAACTATCTTTGTTGCCGGCAGAGACAGCATGGAAGTGTTGAAAAAAGTAGATTATAAGACGCTTTGGTTCTTTATCGGCCTGTTTGTTGTCGTCGGAGGACTGGAAGAGACGGGGATTCTGGAAATGATTGCCGGATTTATTGAGAAATTAAGTGGTGGCAACGCTTATATTATGATTGCGATTATTATATGGCTGTCTGCTGTTGCCAGCGCGCTTATTGACAATATTCCATTTGCGGCGACGATGGTGCCGGTTATTGCCCGTTTAGGTTCCGGCTCGTTTTTGAATGTTCTTGCATGGAGCCTTTCCATAGGAACGGACATTGGAGGAAGCGCTACTCCAATCGGCGCATCCGCTAACGTTGTCGGCATATCGGTTGCCGAGAAAGCAGGTCACAAGATTGGCTGGGGAAGATATTGTAAAGCGGCCGTACCTGCTACACTTCTTGTGGTACTCGTTTCAATGATTGTCATATTCCTCCGCTATGGCGATGCAATCTCGAATTTTTAGTCTGAAGACAGTTTTAATACAGAAAGGAATAGGAAGCTTTTAGCAGTATGAGAGTTTCTTATTCCTTTTTTATGCAGGCAGTTACTTAAATGCAGCGGGTATTATGCCGTATCTCGTCGGGAGTGTTACACCGGACGAGATACGGCATAATACCCGCTGTATTGAAAACAATTGCCCTATTTTTTTGTTACCTCTTTACAAAGGATAGGGGATATGCTAAAATACAAACATATGTTCTATACAGATTTTTGGCATGGAGGTGGCTTCTATGGCGCTATCACAGGAAATATTTAAAAAATTGGAGATTTTGACTGATGCCGCAAAGTATGATGTGTCCTGCACATCGAGCGGTTCTAGTCGCCGGGGAGTGAAAGGAACGATGGGAAACGCCGTATCGGGAGGGCTTTGCCATTGTTTTGCGGCAGATGGAAGATGTATTTCTCTTCTAAAAATTTTGCAGACGAATGAATGTGTTTATGACTGCAAATATTGTTTAAACCGTTGTTCCAATGATGTGCCGAGAGCAACTTTTAAACCGGAAGAGATTGCGGAATTGACGATAGCATTTTACCGCCGCAACTATATAGAGGGACTTTTTTTGAGCTCCGGCATACGAAATAATCCGGACGATACGATGGAGAGTATCTATCAGGCGGTGTATTTGCTGCGGACGAAGTACCATTTTAACGGCTATATTCATGTAAAAGCAATACCGGGAGCGAATCCATTGCTCATTGAAAAGACTGGATGGATTGTTGACCGCATGAGCATTAACATGGAGCTGCCAACGGCGGAGGGATTGCGGACGTTGGCGCCACAGAAGAACAGAAAGAAGATATTGACGCCGATGAGGCAGATTCAGATGGGGCGCAAGGAAAGTTATCTGTTATCCGGAAGCGCGCAGTCGCAGAGTATGCTTCCTTCTTACTCATCATCGGTAGTGGGCAGTTTGGAGCAGCAGTATAAGCAGGCGGTAAATGTGCCAAAACTCAAAGAGTCTTCCACACGCTGTCTGCAGGAAAGCCATCCGGGCCAGAGTTTCGTTCCCGCAGGTCAGAGTACGCAGATGATAATTGGAGCCACACCGGAGAGTGATTACCAGATTGTCCATATGGCAGAGGCTTTGTATCAGCGGTTTGATTTGAAAAGGGTTTTCTATTCCGCTTTTGTCAACACAACAGGCGATGAATTACTTCCTGATACGACGGAGTCCGGGCCTCCGTTATTGAGGGAACACCGTCTCTATCAGGCTGATTTTCTACTGCGTTTTTATCAGTTTAAAGCGGAAGAGATTATTACGGCAGACCAGCCGAATCTCAATGTACAGATAGACCCGAAATGCAACTGGGCTCTTAATCACTTAGAGCAGTTTCCCGTGGAGGTGGAAAAGGCTGATTATCATACGCTTTTGCGGGTGCCGGGGATTGGCGTAAAGTCTGCGAAACGGATTGTGACGGCAAGGCGGATGGGAAGTCTTGATTATGCCTCGCTCAAAAAGTTCGGGGTAGTATTGAAGAGGGCTATGTATTTTATTACCTGTCATGGCAAGATGATGATGCCGATTCGTTTGGAGCAATCGTTCATTCTTACCAATTTATTAGGGTTAAATGAAAAACTTCCTCCCGGATTGACAGGAACAACAACGTTTCAGCAAATGACTTTAGAAGATTTTGGGGTGTAAATGTATGCGAAATGTATATTTATGTGAAAACACGGCAGAGGGGATTTTTTCCGCAATTTATCGCGCCTATGAGGATAGACATGGACACCGTAATAATGAAATTCAGGTGAAAGAAGAGGACTTTAACCGTCAATTATTTTGTGAATATATATCGGTAGAGACAGATTTTGAGCGGGCGGTTAAGGTGGCGAGGACCGTGCAGCGGGATGTATCAAGGCAGGCATATGAGTTTCTGCACAAGGTGTCGGTTTCTTATCGGACAGACAAGGCAGACGCCATGTACCGACTGATTATTGAGGGACTGTATATGGGAAACAGGGCGCTGCAGCACCTGACTGCTCCTCATATGCAGATATTGTGCGATATAGAAAAACATGTAGATAATGAAATTTGTCATTTTGTCCAATTTCTTCGTTTTGAGGAATTGGAAAATGAAGCATTATTTGCTAGAATAAACCCTAAGAATGCTATTTTACCCTATATGGCGGACCATTTTGCAGACCGCTTTTATGAAGAGAAGTGGATTATTGCGGATACGGTGCATCGGACAGTTCTCATTCACGACAAGGGAGAAGCTGTTATTTATGCAGCCATGGAGGACGTCAATCCAGATGAATTGCAGTTGTCGTATTCGAAAGAAGAAGAGGCGATGCAGAAACTATGGAAAGTGTTTGTCGATAAAATAGCGATAAAGGAGCGTATCAATCCAAATTTGCAGAGACAATTGCTGCCGTTGCGCTTCCGCAAATATATGAAGGAGTTTAATGAGGGATGAAATTTTACATGGCGCCGTTAGAAGGCATTACGACATATATATACCGCAACATACACCATCACAGATTTCCGGGATTAGAAAAATATTATACGCCCTTTGTGTCACCGACCTCCAATCACGACTTTAAAAGCAGGGAAAAAAGGGATGTTTTGCCGGAAAATAACAGGGGAATACCGCTTGTTCCGCAAATCTTGAGCAACCATGCGGATGAGTTTCTATATACGGCGGAAAGGTTAATTGAATATGGGTATTCGGAAATTAATTTGAATCTTGGCTGCCCGTCAGGAACGGTCGTTGCAAAGGGCAGAGGTTCCGGATTTTTAAGTGATTTGGAGGGATTGAACCGCTTTTTAGGAGAAATTTTTGACAAGCTGGCTGTGCCGATATCAATCAAGACCCGTATCGGGCGCAATGAGCCATCTGAATTTCGGGATATACTGGCAATATATAATAAGTACCCAATCTGCGAGCTGACGATACATCCCCGTGTCAGGGCAGATTTTTACCGCGGCACACCGGACTGGGATGTGTTTGAAGAGGCGTTGGAGAATAGTGTGAATCCGGTCTGCTATAATGGTGATATTAATTCAGTAGAAGACTATGAGAGATTTTGCGAGCGTTTTCCTACGGTAGAGCAAATCATGATTGGACGGGGGTTGATTGCCAATCCGGCGCTTGTGCGGGAAATAAAAACGAAGCAGCCGATGAGTTGGCAGGAGCGTGTTCAATATGCGCAAGAGTTACAGCGCGCTTATGAAAAGATTATGCCGGAGATTCCGGTTTTGTACAAAATGAAAGAAATATGGTCGTATATGGCGACAGCGCATCCGGATAGTGCAAAAGTATGGAAAAAGATTAAAAAGACGAAACATTTGGCAGAATATGAGAGAGTACTTTACACTCTTCATGGACGTTGACATGGAAAAGTAAATATGGTAGTTTATGGATAGCAATAAAGCAAAGAGAAATGGTAATTCACTTTGCGGGAAAGAGGTTATGTATGGGACTGGCTGAGCTCTTTTTATTTGCGGTTGCCCTTTCAATGGATGCATTTGCGGTGTCTGTCTGCAAGGGACTGTCGCTTGAAAAATTAAGGATAAAACATGCGATAATTGTCGGTATCTATTTTGGCGGTTTTCAGGCTCTTATGCCTTTGATTGGATATTTGTTAGGAAGTCAGTTTCAGCGTATGATTGAAGCAATCGACCATTGGATTGCATTTTCCCTGTTATTGCTGCTCGGTATTAATATGATTCGGGAAGCGGTTACGGAACAGGATGGGGAGACCGATTCTTCTTTTGCCTTCCGCAGTATGTTTCCCTTGGCGGTGGCGACCAGTATTGATGCTTTGGCGGCCGGGATTACTTTTGCATTTCTGCGTGTAGATATTTGGAGAGCTGTTCTTTTGATTGGCTGTACTACGTTTCTATTTTCGGCGGCAGGGATAAAAATAGGTCATGCATTTGGAAACAAATTTCAAAAAAAGGCGCAGATTGCAGGAGGTATCATTCTTATCCTCATTGGCATTCGGATATTATGGGAGCATTTGGGAGGTTAGTATGAAGACAGCATTGACAATAGCGGGCAGTGATTGCAGCGGCGGCGCGGGCATTCAGGCAGATATGAAAACGATGATGGCAAATAACGTCTATGCCATGAGTGTCATTACGGCAATTACGGCACAAAATACGAAAGGCGTAACAGGAGTTTTGGAGGTGCCGCCGGAGTTTGTAACACAGCAATTAGACGCCGTATTTACGGATATTTATCCGGATGCGGTTAAAATCGGGATGGTTTCTTCCGGGAAATTGATAACAGCGATAGCAGATGCCCTGCAACACTATCAGGCAGCGAATATTGTTTTAGACCCGGTTATGGTTTCCACGAGCGGCTCCCGATTATTGTGTGAAGAGGCGGTTTCGGAATTAAAAGAAAAATTGTTTCCATTGGCATCGGTAATTACACCAAATATTCCGGAAGCAGAGGTTTTGTGGGGGCGGTCAATCGCCTCGGCTGCCGATATGGAGGAAGCGGCGAAAGAGATTTCACAGACATATGAGACCGCAGTGCTCTGCAAGGGTGGACATAATATAAATGATGCAAATGATTTACTATATGCAGAGGGCAGGACAAAATGGTTTCAGGGAGAGCGGATAGATAATCCGAATACTCATGGAACCGGATGCACGTTATCAAGTGCGATTGCTTCCTGGCTGGCACAAGGGTTTTCTCTGACAGAGGCTGTGCATAAAGCAAAGGAGTATGTATCAGGCGCTTTGGCGGCAGGGCTTGATTTAGGGCAGGGCAGCGGGCCGCTGCATCATGGGTATCAGATGAAGAGATAAAAGAGATGGAGGATAATGTGAAAAATTGCGCTGATGCGCTAATTTTTCACACAAGTATTTGTGCCGAGAACGTCACAAATACGTCCTTATCCGACAAGAGAAACTGCACTGCAGATTTCTCTTGCGGTTCCTCGAACGAAAACGTTCTCGGAATGGAGGATTATTATGGTTTCAAAAGAAATGTTACAATTAGGAACAAATCCGTCTGCGATTCGTGATTTGTTTGAGTATGGCAACAAGAGAAAAGCGGAGATTGGAGCGGAGAATGTATTTGATTTCAGTATAGGAAATCCAAGTGTTCCTGCGCCGGATTGCGTAAAAGAGGCAGTTCAGGAATTATTAGAAGGGGATGCGGTAGCGCTTCACAGCTATACATCAGCGGTGGGAGATATGGCACTGCGACAGAAACTTGCCGATTACGTGAATGATACACAGGGTACGACGTTATCTGCGGGGAACTTTTATATTACAGTAGGAGCGGCAGCTTCTCTGACAATTACTTTAAAAGCGCTGGCAGAACCGGAAGACGAATTTATCGTGTTTGCTCCCTTTTTTCCTGAATACCGTGTATTTGTGGAAATGACCGGTTCCCGTTTGGTTGTTGTGCAGTGTGATACAAAGGACTTTCAGATTGATTTGGACGCCTTTGAAAAAGCGGTTACGCCAAACACAAAAGGAGTAATCGTCAACTCGCCAAACAATCCGACAGGTGTTGTTATTACTGCAGATTGTATTGAACAAATGTGTACGATTCTGAGAAACAAACAGTCTGAGTACGGAAAAGAAATCTTTCTTATTGCTGATGAGCCATATCGGGAATTAGTATATGATGATGTGAATGTACCATATTTGATGAATTATTATGACAACACAATCGTATGTTATTCTTATAGCAAATCATTGTCTCTGCCGGGAGAACGTATCGGATATATCGCCGTTTCCGACAAGGCAAAAGATTGGAAGCTGGTATATGCATCTGTTTGCGGCGCTGGACGCGCGCTAGGGTATGTGTGTGCGCCAAGTCTGTTTCAGAAAGTAATCAGCCGTTGTATCGGGCAGACATCGGATGTGAATATCTATAAGAAAAACAGGGATTTGCTGTATCAGGCGCTTACCGAATATGGCTACCGCTGTATTAAGCCGGATGGAGCTTTTTATCTCTTTGTGGAGGCATTGGAGGAAGACGCCGCAGCCTTTGCCGAGAAAGCAAAAGAGTATGAACTTTTGTTAGTGGCATCGGATAGTTTCGGGACACCGGGGTTTGTTCGCATCTCGTACTGTGTCAGTACAGAGCAGATTGAGGCGGCGCTGCCGGCTTTCCAAAAGTTAGCGGAGGCATATCATGAGTAACTTTAAGAAGATGATTAGTTATTATAAACCATACAAGAAAGTCTTTTTTGCCGATATTTTCTTTGCGCTTATAGAGGCGGGAACCGTACTGGTAATACCTGTTCTTGTTCGTTACATTACGCAGGATGTTATATATCGGCCGATGGATGAGGCGCTGCATACCATTTATCTGTTGGGGGCGCTTATGGTAGGATTGGTTGCCATAGAATGTTATTGTAACTTTTTTGTTTCCAATTATGGACATGTGATGGGAGCGCGCATGGAATATGATATGCGCGCTGAAATTTTCGAGCATTATCAGAAATTATCTTTTTCTTTTTATGACGACCAGAAAGTAGGACAGCTTATGTCCCGCATTACATCGGATTTGTTTGATATCACAGAATTGTTACATCACGGACCGGAGAATCTCGTGATTTCTTTTATGAAATTGATAGGTGCATTTATCATTTTGTTAATGATTAGTCCGTGGCTTACGTTGGCGGCGTTTATACTCATTCCGATAATGTTTGTGTATGCTTTCTATTTTAATAAGAAAATGAAACGGGCATTTCGAAGAAACCGTGAGCAGATTGCAGAAATTAACGCACAGATTGAAGATAACCTATCCGGAATTCGTGTTGTAAAGTCATTTGCCAATGAGAATATAGAAAAGAAAAAATTCCGTCGCGGAAATGATGGTTTTCTTAGCGCCAAGAAAGACAGTTATTTCTATATGGGAGGGTATCATGCCGGTCTGGGAGCTTTTACGATGCTGATTCAGATTGTCGTATTAGTGAGTGGAGCGGTTTTTGTTACAAAAGGAATTGTCAGTGTGACAGATTTAGTAACGTTCCTGCTCTATATTAATATTTTTACGGAACCGGTCAGGAGGCTGATTGATTTTACAGAGCAATTTCAGAATGGCTATACTGGTTTCGAGCGATTTATGGAAATTTTAAATTTACAGCCGGATATTAAAGACCGTAAGGGGGCGGTTGATATCCACGACGTAAAAGGTAATATTGAGTTTAATGATGTAGCTTTCCATTATGAGGATAATACAGAAATGGTACTCAATCATGTGAACTTATCGGTGGAGGCGGGTTCTTATATTGCTTTAGTGGGAAGTTCCGGTGCAGGGAAGAGTACGCTGTGCAGCCTGATTCCCCGCTTCTATGAAGTGACAGAGGGCAGCATCCGAATTGACGGAACCGATGTACGCGATATCAAGCTCAAGAGTTTACGGAATCATATAGGAATTGTCCAGCAGGAAGTCTATCTCTTTGCCGGAACGATATACGATAACATTCGCTACGGGAAGCCAAAGGCCGGCAGGGAAGAAATTATTCAGGCTGCCAAAGAAGCGAATGCCCATGATTTCATTATGTCTCTGCCAAACGGATACGAGACAGATATCGGACAGCGGGGCATTAAGTTATCCGGCGGGCAGAAGCAGCGTCTTTCGATTGCCCGGGTATTTCTGAAAAATCCACCGATTTTGATTTTTGACGAAGCTACTTCGGCGCTGGATAATGAAAGTGAAAAGGTTGTACAGGAATCATTGGAAAAATTGGCAAAAAACCGTACAACATTTGTGATTGCCCATCGTCTTTCGACGATACGCAATGCGGAGAAAATACTTGTGCTGACGGAGGATGGAATTGCAGAGAGCGGCACGCACGAGGAGCTGATGAGAGCAGACGGAGTATACCGTCATCTGTACGATGTGAATAGCTGAGTATATTTTTAACAATACTATAGGATAACAGGGTCGAAAGTTTTAAGGAGGAGTAGGTGTATGAATCTTTCCGAGATTTTTTTTCAGGCAATATCTTTGGTTGGGGGCCTGTCTTTTTTTCTATATGGAATGCATATTATGGGAGAGGGGCTGACTAAAATATCCGGCGGACGTTTGGAGCGGATATTAGAGCGCCTTACGGATAGTCGTTTGAAAGCCGTACTTTTAGGAGCGGGAATAACGGCGGTGATACAGTCGTCTTCTGCCACGACGGTGACGGTAGTGGGTTTTGTAAACTCCGGTATTATGAAACTGGGGCAGGCAGTAGGAGTGATTATGGGAGCCAATATTGGCACTACGATGACCTCATGGCTGCTCAGTTTAACGGGAATAGAAAGCCAGAACTTCTTTATTCGTCTGTTGAAACCGTCTTCCTTTACACCGGTGCTGGCGCTGGTCGGCATTATTCTGATTATGAGGGCCGGACAGGACAAACGAAGAGACGTCGGGGCCATATTTATCGGGTTTTCCGTGTTGATGTTTGGTATGGAGACGATGAGCGGGGCTGTGAAACCGCTGGCGGAAGTGCCGGAGTTTACCGGAATGTTGACGATGTTCTCAAATCCGATATTAGGAATGCTGGCCGGGGCTCTGCTGACGGCCATTATACAAAGTTCATCAGCTTCGATAGGAATTTTGCAGGCATTGTGCGCGACGGGAAGTGTAACCTATGCGACAGCGATACCGATTATTATGGGGCAGAATATTGGAACTTGTGTGACGGCAATACTGTCTTCTGTCGGAGCCGGAAAAAATGCCAAACGTGCAGCACTTGTCCATTTGTATTTTAATGTTATAGGCACTTTTGTTTTTATTTTGGCCTTTTACGGACTTAATATGATTTTGCATTTTGCATTTATGGAAGTGCCTGCGAATGCAGCGGGGATTGCAGTCATACACAGTCTGTTTAATATAGGAGCAACTATATTATTGCTTCCATTTGCCAATGGTCTTGAGAGATTAGCAACTCTGACTGTTCAGGAAAGCGAAGAAGAGAAGTTGAGTGAATTTGCCAGATTAGATGTCCGTTTTCTGGAGACGCCGGCGTTGGCGTTAGAACAGTGCCGACATTCGGTCAATGAAATGGCGCGGCTGACGCAGGAAAACGTGACGACGGCATTAGAAAGTGTTCTTGATTTTCATAGAAATAAGCGAAAGCAGGTGAAAGAGACAGAGGAGAAAATTAATCGCTATGAACAGGAACTGACGGAATATCTGCACAAAATATCAATGCAAAATTTACTGCCGGAAAATAGCGACGATTGCAATATGCTGCTATACTGCATTCGCGATTTTGAGAGAATGAGTGACCATGCATGCAATATTGCGGATGAGTCGGCCAAGATAGCCAAGTCCGGAGCTATATGGCCAAAGAAAACGAGGAAAGAGCTGAAAGTATATACGGCAGAAATACAAAATATTGTCAGCGTGACAGTGGACGCCTTTGTGCAAAGGGATACAGACAGCGCGCGCGCTATAGATTCTATGGAAGAGAGAATAGACGAGCTGAATAAAAAAGTGAAGAAACAGAATTTGAAAAGGGCGAAAAAGGAAAAATGTTCCCCGGAAATAGGCATTTTTATGAATGAATTATCCGTTAATTTTGAGAGAGTAGCAGACCATTGTGACAATATTGCTATTAGTATGTTGGGACAAATTGATAATGAGGATGGGGAAGAGGAAGTGTGATTTTGTATCTGCGGCAACCCGTCAAAAGATACTTAAAAAGTTTATGAAAAACTACTTGTTTTTTACGGAAAAAATAGTATGATTAGAGATAGATAAATGAAAGGGAGGACAAAAGAAATATGTTCGGAGAATTGATTGATATTTTGAAAAAGAATCCAAAGAAAATTGTATTTACGGAAGGAAGTGACCCTCGTATTCTGGAGGCGGCATCCCGCTTACTTGCAGGAACATTTTTGTCACCGATTCTCGTAGGAAATAAAGATGAGATTGCAAAGGCAGCGGAAGAGAGCGCATTTAATATTCGCGGCGCGATGATTTTAGACCCGTTAGAGTATGAAGAAATTGACGAAATGGCAGAATGTCTTTATGAAATCCGCAAGAACAAAGGAATGACGTTAGAAAAGGCAAAGGAAACTTGCCGGCAGGCCAATTATTTCGGAACTATGCTGGTTAAGATGGGAAAGGCGGATGCTCTTTTAGGCGGAGCGACGTATTCGACAGCCGATACCGTAAGACCGGCGCTGCAGATTATTAAGACAAAACCGGGCAAAAATATTGTGGCATCCTGCTTCATTTTAGTTCGGGAGTCGGCAACCGGAGGCAATACGGTGCTGGCGATGGGAGACTGCGCTATCAATATTAAGCCGACCGAAGATGAACTGGTGGAGATTGCACTGGACTGTGCAGAGTGTGCAAGAACTTTTGGAATCGACCCGAAAGTGGCATTTCTGAGCTATTCCACGTTTGGCTCCGGTGCGGGCGAGGATGTTGATAAGATGCGCAATGCCGCAGAGCGGGCCAAGAAACTGGCGCCGCATATTCCAATGGTCGGCGAGATTCAGTTTGATGCTGCGGTATCCCCTCGTGTGGCAAGAACGAAGTGTCCGGGCAATGAAGTGGCAGGCTGCGCCAACACCTTTATTTTTCCAGATATCAGCTCGGGTAATATCGGTTATAAGATTGCGCAGCGCATGGGAAATTTTGACGCTTACGGGCCGGTGATGCTCGGATTAAATGCTCCGGTGAATGATTTGTCGCGCGGCTGCAATGCTTCGGAAGTATATTCAATGGCAATTATTACTGCCGCTTTGGCATAGGGAGGATATAAGTTGAAACGCAGTCAGAAGAAACAAAGGGAACGGAAACAGCAACAGAAATCTCCTGTGCTGCTGACAGGGGAGTATGATGTACATTATATCGGTGTTTTAGACGGTATGCGCGCAATAGCGATTTTGATTATTGCATGGTATCACATATGGCAGCAGTCATGGCTTATGCCGATAGCAGGAGCGGTTAATCTGGATTGGTTAGTGCGCAACGGCAGCATTTTAGTAGATATGATGATTTTGCTTTCCGGTTTTTGCCTGTTTCTCCCTTATGCCAGAGAGATGGTATTGGGCGGGAAGGCAGGTACGTGCGGTGAGTTTTATATGAAGCGTGTGGCGCGCATCGTTCCATCTTATTATGTATCGCTGCTCATAGTTCTGTTGTTTTTTGCCTTGCCATTAGGAGAATACGGCAATGATTTCAGTTTGATGGGAAAAGATATTGTCAGCCACCTGACTTTTACCCACAATCTGTTTGGTGAGTTGATTCGGGGAACCCACTTAAACGGCGTACTGTGGACAATTGGCGTGGAAGTGCAGTTTTATCTTATTTTCCCGCTGTTAGCGAAGTTTTTCCGCAAGCAGCCGATACTTACATATGCCGGAATGACAGCCATCGGATTGTTGAGCAGTTACTGTATCAGCGCTCATTTTGCGACGATAGACCAGTCACTCTATGTCAATCATACGCTTACGTTTTTCAGCGTATATGCTAATGGAATGCTCGGGGCGTGGCTGTATGTGCTCTACGCTAAGAAGCGGAAGAAGAGAACGACGGCGGAGGGGATTGCCGGAATCGTAATGACGGTTGGTGGTATCATGATATTCCGGCGGTTCTGTGATTGGCGCATGACATGCGGAGAGGAGACGAGGTGGCAAGTAAATAACCGTTATCTTTTATCCCTGCTCTTTCTGCTTATCGTGGTCGGTGCGATTGTTGCCCTGCCGTGGTTCCGGAAAATCTGGGATAATCGTGTTATGAAGTTTCTGGCTGGCATTTCCTTTAATTTATATATTTGTCATCAGTACATAGCGGTCAAATTAAAAGAGTTCCGTATTCCGGACTGGGAGGGGGAGGAACTTCCCAATCAGACAGGCGATGTCGAATGGCAGTGGAAGTATACGCTTCTCTGCATTGTACTCAGCATTGCCGTGGCGATTTTTATGACCTATGTTGTGGAGCGTCCGGCCGCACGCTGGATAAAGCGATGGTATGAAAAGAGGAGGAAGAAAGAAGATGAAACAGTTCGTAAGGCTTAGTGCATGTGTGCTGCTTGTGCTGGCGCTTGTTGCCTGTTCTGCAGAGGAAAAGCCGGGCAAAGAACAGAATGCGTCGACGGGCAGCGGACAGGCGGTAGAGCAAACGCAGGTCACAGGGCGTGAAATCAGTGATACCGATGGCCCGGCTCTCAAGGATATTTATGCGGATTACTTTATGATGGGGGCGGCTATAAACGGTACGGATAAGGAGACGGCTGCCATTCACCACGAGGGTATGGCGGCAGTATTGAAGAAGCATTACAATTCCACTACGCTCAGCAACTTAATGAAACCATGTTATCTCTTAGATGAAAAGCAATGTATCAAATCCGGTAAGGGAAAGTCTGATATTACCGAGGTGGCATTGAATTTTGATTCGTGTGAGGAAAGCCTGAAATTCTGTCAGGAGAATGGTATTAAGATGCGTGGCCATACGCTTGTCTGGCACAATCAGACGCCGGAATGGTTCTTTAAAAAGAATTATGACAAGAAAAAGGGATATGTCAGTAAGAAAGTAATGGCAAAGCGCATGGAGAATTACATAAAAGGCGTATTGGAGTATTGTCAGAAAAATTATCCCGGCGTTATCTATTGTTGGGATGTTGTAAATGAATGTGTGGACGATGGTACGGGGGATACTTCTGTTGACTGGAACTGCCGCGCGATGTTTAACGGTGGAGACAATTTCTGGCATGCAGTGATGGGGTCGGATTATGTAGAAAAGGCTTTTGAGTACGCAAGAAAGTATGCCGATAAAGATGTGAAATTAATCTACAATGACTATAACGTATACAATCCTGCCAAGTGTGAGAATATATTTAATCTTGCCAAAGGCTTAAAAGAAAAAGGACTCATTGATGGTCTCGGTCTTCAGCCTACCGTAGATTTATATAATCCGGATGAATTGTCCGGTGATTCCGTAGACAGCTTTGAGACATGTTTAAATAAGTATGCGGAACTTGGTTTGGAAATCCAGATTACGGAACTGAGTTTTAAGATTGATGAGGACACCGGAGAACGGGATGAACAATCGCTGAAACGTCAGGCCGACCGCTATCAGGAAATGTTTGAGCTGTTAAAGAGGATGGACACCGCGGGCGGCGGCAAGTGCAATATTACAAGCGTGTCAATCTTTGGTATCTGTGATGATTATCCGCTCTATGACGACTGTGTCCAGTGTCTGTATGTGTGGGATAAGGAATGCAAGCCGAAAGAGGCTTTTTACCGCATTCGGGAAGTAGGCGAAACAAAGTAGCGGCGGGGTTCTGCTGTACTGCTTTACAAAAAAAGAAAAGAGGAATAAATAGATGAAAGCAAAGATTAGTGCAAATAAAAACAAGATAATCAGCCAAATTGATAAGAGACTGTACAGTTCCTTTATTGAACATCTGGGGCGCGCCGTTTATCACGGCATATATGAGCCGGAGCATGTGACAGCAGACGATATGGGATTCCGTGAAGATGTTATGCAAGTGATTAAAGAGATGGAGATTCCGATGGTTCGCTATCCGGGAGGCAACTTCGTATCCGGCTACCATTGGGAAGACGGCACGGGAGATAAGGCAAAGCGTCCGCGCCGCATGGAGCTGGCATGGAGTTCCGTAGAGACGAACGAAGTAGGAATTGACGAGTTTCAGGAATGGGCAAAACGAGTAGACACGGAAATCATGATGGCTGTCAATCTTGGCACGAGAGGGCCGGAAGAGGCCGGTCAGGTAGTAGAGTATTGTAATGCGGTGACAGATACTTATTATGCCAACATGAGACGGGAAAATGGTTTCGATAAACCGTTTGCTATACATACGTGGTGTTTGGGAAATGAAATGGATGGCCCGTGGCAGATTTGCCACAAGACGGCGACCGAGTATGCGAGAACAGCCTGCGAGGCGGCCAAGATTATGAAGTGGGTCGATGATTCGATTGAGCTTGTAGCCTGCGGCAGTTCGCATCAGAATATGCCGACGTTTGGAGAGTGGGAAGAGACGGTGCTCCGCGAGGCGTACGAGCATATTGATTATCTTTCCATGCATGAGTATTACGGTAATCCGGATGATGATACAGCTAAGTATCTGAGCTGTTCGATGGATATGGAAGATTTCATTAAAAAAGTCGGAGCAATCTGTGATAAGATAAAGGAAGAGAAAAAGAGCGATAAAGATATTTATTTATCCTTTGACGAGTGGAATATCTGGTTCCATTCTGCCGAGCAGGATAAGAAGCAGGAGAAATGGCAAATTGCTCCGCCGCTGCTGGAGGACATTTACACGATGGAAGACGCTCTGGCAGTCGGCTGTCTTTTGAATACGCTGATAAGAAATGCAGACCGTGTAAAGATTGCCTGTCTGGCGCAGCTTGTCAATGTAATTGCACCGATTATGACAGCGAACGGCGGCGATATGTGGCTGCAGACCATTTTCTATCCATTTATGTATGCCTGCCGTTATGGAAGGGGAACTTCCGTAGAAGTGAATGTAGAGAGTGAAACTTACGCCGCAGGGGAACGTGATGCGATTCCATATGTAGACAGCTCGGTTGTCTATAATGAGGAGCGGGGAGAGCTGACAGTATTTGCAGTCAACCGCAACATGGACGAGCAAATGGATGTGAGTCTGAATCTCGAAGAGTTTGGACAATTTAAGTGTGTAGAGCATATGGTGTTAAACCATGATGATATGAAAGCGACAAATTCGTTAGAACATCCGGATAATGTTGTACCGCATAAAGGAAGCGGAGCTGCAGAGGGAGTTGTGACATTGGAGCCGCACTCTTATAATATGATTCGCTTTTACAATTAGCACGATGGAGAGTAAGAAATGATAAAAGATTTATTCCATAAAAACAGGCCGACATATTCGCTCGAAGTGTTTCCGCCAAAGAAAGATGCCGACGTATCTGTAATTTATGATGCGTTGGATGAATTTAAGGCATTACATCCGAGTTTTATATCTGTAACATATGGAGCAGGCGGCAATACGGCGGAAAACACGTTTGCCATTGCTTCCTATATTCAGAATCAATGCGGCATTGAAGCGCTTACGCATTTGACATGTGCGGCAATACCCGATGAACTATTTTTAAAAAATTTCCTCACCAACCTTTACCGCAATGGGATACATAATTTACTGGCATTGCGGGGGGATAAGCCGCAGTGGATGAGCGAAGAGCAGTTTTCACAGAGATATTATGAGCATGCGTCTGATTTGACGAGGGATGTCAAAAAGGCATATGATTTTAGCGTTGCGGGAGCCTGTTATCCGGAGATACACCCCGAGGCAGCAGACTTACAGGAGGATATCGCGCATTTAAAAGAGAAAGTGGAGCAGGGGGTAGATTTTCTGATTACCCAGCTCTTCTATGATAATGATGTATTTTACCGTTTTTTGGAAGAAGTCCGCAAGGCGGGAATTGACGTTCCCGTGCTTCCGGGACTGATGCCGATTACATCAATCAAACAGGTGAAAAATATTGTACAGATGTCCGGTACAAAACTTACGGCAGATTTGACAGAAGCGATTCAGAAGTATAAAGACAGTCCGGCAGACTTTAAGAAAGCCGGACTGGAGTATTCCAAAAGGCAGATGGAGGGGCTTTTGGCGCATGGAGTCGATGGAATTCATTTGTATTCAATGAATAAGGTAGAGATAGCAAAAGCAATTTATGAATAAGTAGTTTCGTGTTATATTATAATGATAGAAGATGCTTCGTTTTTTTTAAGAGAGAGGTGGGGTTTTATGACAGGGAAAAAAACATATGTTGTAATGGTCGTTGTAATGGCTCTAGTTATCGCTGTCTTTGCCGGTTGCGGCGCTGCGGAAAAGAAAACCGATTATACCGGTCAATGGAAGTTAAGCGACGGAAAGGCAAGCGGTATCAAACTAACGGCAGAGCAGTTAGTTTCTTCTCTGGGGGAAATCTCTATGCACATAGAGGCGAAAGGGAAGATAACGAAAAAAAGAGGGATTGGATTGGACGAAAATGGCAAGTGGAGCGCTACGGAGACGGGAATTATTGTCTCCGATTTGGACGGCAGCAATTCCATAACATTCAAATACCATGACGGCGCCCTGTCAGGGGAAATCAAAGGGGTTGAGATAACGCTTAAGAAATGAGGCGATTAATGTATGGAGAGAGGGTGCGGTTAATGAAAAAACAAGGTTTGTACTATTTACTTATCGTTTTATCCTTGCTTTTATTTGCCATTCCATTTACCATATTAAAGGATACCAAAATTATAGCGCCTGTTATTGTGGTTGTTAGTATTTATCTGTTTTTAGGCGCAATTATTAAATTGTGCAAAACTAACGGTAAGCTAAAAGATACTCTTATTTGCGTAATTGATTTATTATTCTGGCTGCCATAATTTTGAAAGGCAGCATTTATTTCTGTATCAGTTTTTATTCTTCACATATTTCTTGTTTACACCTCTGCCGTTGATAAGGACAAGACCTTTATCGGCCATCTTTTTCATCAACGTATAGGAGCGTGTGTTTTTAATGTTCAGTAGTTCCTGTACTTCTCCGTCGGTAATTTGTCCGTTTTCGTCAATGAAATTATGATGAAAGGAAGCGGAAATCCTAACGACAAGAATTTATGTTCCCTTTCTTTTGAGCATAATAATAACGGGGCAGTCTACCTGTCCCGCTATTATTAGTATCAATTTGAATATGTCAATAAAAATATTTTTAGTTGAGTCTGTAAAACGGATTATCGTCCGCAGCACTGTTTGTATTTTTTGCCGCTGCCGCATGGGCACGGGTCATTTCGTCCTACTTTGCGGTTTTCATTGTGAATAGTGCCGGAACTTTTTTGCTGTTTGTACAACTCCTTGCGCCTGTCTTCGGAAAGGATATCTTCCCATTGTGGTAAATTGTAAAGCCAGTCGGCTTTGCATTCTACCATATTATAATACAATTTTTCCGAATCAATATCAATTTTAACTTTTGTATCTGCTTCCATTTCTTCAATGGGATTCGCTTCTTTCAAACTGTCGTTAATGCCGTCTAAAAATCCGACCATCATGGAAAGTGGAACATCATATTTGTCTGCCAGTTCCTGCACTGTGCCCTCGACTACCTGAGTGGGATTTGTAAGTAGCTGCTCGTAAATTCCCTTTTCCAATTCAAAGTAATTCTGCCAAAGCTGCTGCCCTTCTTTGGAATTTTGAAGTTCTTCATTATAGGCATAATCACGCCATTCCTGTAATAAAGCCATATGCTATTCCTCCTGTAAACATCAATAATGAAACGACTATATTATATTTCGGCAAAAAAAACAAAAAAGTTGAATATTCTTAAAAAAACAGGCAAGAATATAAGTACCGGCAGATCAAAGTCGATCCCCCTCTACTTAGATCTGCTGCATTCAACCCCTAACCGGTTGAATGCGTATCCTCCCCTATTACCCTCTTCGGGATGGCAGACAGGCTGTCCTGAAGAGGTTTTTATTTTACCGAAAGAAGTTGTCAAAAGAAAGTCGGGTTTGTATTGTTTTTAATACTTTAATTGTGTCTTAATAAGGTTTATATACATATTAAGCAATTAAAAAATAGTTTTTTATTTTGTAATCGTGTAGACATTTGTCAAATTATGTTATACTATATTTATGAATTAGATTTTTACTAATGAGGGAGTACAAGCATGGAAAAACTATTTAATAAAATGCCTTTATGGATAATTAATGCCATTTCATTCGTTTCAGGAATCTTAACGATTGCAGCAGCGGTTCTTTCATTATTTTCTCTATACAATGATTGGAACAAAGAATACATAATAATTTTTATTGTTTTATGCTTATTTATTGTTTTGCTAATCATACGAATGCGTAAGTATCAAAAAATAGCGTTTGACAGACAACAAATAACATCTTTTGTCTATCACAAATTGACACATATTTCAAGAGATTTGTATTTTGATATTATGAGATGCCATAAAGATAAGACGGAAAGTATTCGCAATATGACGGAGGCTTATCAAAATCAATTGTCGGTCTTATTAACACATTTATGTGATATGATGGAAAAATATTGTGGACAAAAAATAGATTCATGTATTAAATTAATTACCCGTCCGGAAGCAGACATAAAAGATATTATGCTTACAACCTTTTGCCGGTCAGGCACATCAGATACTACAAGGGGATTATATGAAGCTAATAACGAGATAAAATTGGATGAAAATTCTGATTTTTTATATATTGTTGACCCCAATAGAGATTCTAATTTGAATTATTTTTATCAGGGCAATCTAATAGATTATGCAAAAGAGTTAAGGAAACAGGGAAAACGTTATAGAAATACAAATCCTAAGTGGGAAGATGATTATAAGGGTACTATCGTTGTACCAATACAAATCGAACATAAAAGGCTCTATGATACATCTTCCGAGGATTCGTTTCATGTTATCGGATTCTTATGTGTAGATTCTGAATCTACCTCTGCGTTTCTTAAACGACAGGAAAAAGCCAATGTGAATATGTTGAAATCATTTGCGGATTTAATATATATACTGCTTTCGCAATACCAACACTATTTAAAAAAGCTGGCAAATGATGTAAGTAACAACATAGAAATTAATCGAAATATTTGTTGATGTTTTTATTTATTTGTCATATAATACTAATAGATTTTTAATGGGGGTGTCTGTATGCAAAAATTTCTGGATTTTATTTATGTGCTTATCTTTGGAAGAAGAACACTGGATGGATTTGTCAATAATAAGACTGACGGTGAAAAATGTAAGTATATTTTTGATTCTGTATTTCCGAATGAAGAGATACTTAATATTGCATTGCCTCCATCCAAAACAATGTCCATATCTAAATAATTCCATAAGGCAGACGGAAAGAAGTTATTGCAGCTTCTTTTTTGTGTTGTGGACTTTAATTTGTTGACTATGAAAGAAGTTGTCAAAAGAAAGTCGGGTTTGTAATTTATATATAAATACTGTATATTATATAGCATATAGTGAAAAGCATACAGTGAAAATGAAAGGACAGGGAAAAATGATAAAAAATGCTATAAAAAGAAAATTACTAAGTTGTTTTCTTGCCAGTGTATTGGCGGTTTCTGTTATAGGTGTAGTTCCGTCTGTGGAAGTATATGCGGAAGAAATCCAGAAAGTATATGCCAAACGTTCATTTGACAGCAGCTATGATTCGGAGAATGCTTACGACGGAAACGATTTGGGCTGCACTTATACCCCTGAGAAAACTACTTTTAAAGTATGGTCGCCGGAAGCGTCTGCGGTTGTACTCTGCAGATATGAAGAGGGCGATGGCGGCAGTACTATAAGCGAGACACCTATGACAAAAGGTGATAAAGGTGTGTGGAGTACAGAAGTTACAGGAGATATCGTAAATACATATTATACATACAAGGTAACGGTAAATGAAACTACAAAAGAGGCCGTTGATATCTATGCAAAAGCAACAGGGGTAAACGGTGACAGGGCTATGGTAGTAGATTTGGACAGTACAAATCCCGAGCATTGGGATGAAAACTATCAGAGAGAAGAGACACGGCTTAGTGATAGTATTGTATGGGAAGTTCATATCAGGGATTTTTCTATTGATGTAAGTTCAGGTGTGTCAGAGCAGAATCGCGGGAAGTATAAAGCTTTTACGGAAAAAACTACAGTCAGCGGCGAAGGAAAGGTTGCCTCCTGTGTGGATTACTTAAAAGAACTTGGGGTAACACATGTACAGCTTCTCCCGATGTATGATTTTGCGTCTGTAGATGAGACAAACGTCAGCGCAGCTTCCAGAAGTAATTATAGCTGGGGCTATGAGCCGAAAAATTACAATGTTCCGGAGGGTTCCTATTCCAGTAATCCATACGACGGAAATGTCCGTATAACAGAAATGAAAGAAATGATACAGGCATTGCATGATGCGGGAATAAAGGTAATTATGGATGTTGCTTACAGCCATACATCAGATGCCAAAGATTCTAATTTCAATAAAATTATGCCGGATTATTATTATAAGCTTAACGACGACTTGTCATATAAAGACCAATCCGGCTATGGCAATGCCACCAGAAGTGACAGTGCCATGTTCCGTAAGTTTATGATAGATTCCGTCTCCTATTGGGCGGAGGAATATAATCTGGACGGATTCCGGTTTGACCTTATGGGAATACATGACGTGACTACCATGAATCAGATTCGAAAAGCGCTTAACAGTAAGTTTGGCAAGAATACGATTGTGCTATATGGAGAAGGCCGGACTGGTGATGGCACATACGATTCGAACAGCGCACATAAGGCAAACGAATCCAAACTAGATAATGGTATCGGGTATTATAATGAGCAGATAAAAGAGGCATTAAAAGGCGGGGATAAGTTTGACGGAACGATAGGGTTGGTGCAGACAAATTATTTTAGCGGTGATTATCTTGAACCAAATGAGAAATGGCCGAATAATGTATTTGGCGGCATCATGGGTTCTGTTGGTTATACTTCCGGTGAATGGGGAATGTGGCGTCCATTCTGGTCAAAATCATCAAACTGCTGTTTGAGCTATGTATCTTCCCATGATAACCTTACGCTCTGGGATAAACTGACAGAGGGGTATGAACAAGACTTTTCATCGGTCAATGAGCAGATGAAAAGAATGAATAAAATGGCAGGAAGCGTAGTGTTTGTATCCAAGGGCGGAGTGTTTATGCAGGCAGGAGAAGAATTTGCCAGAACGAAAAATGGGGATGATAACAGTTACTCTTCTCCGGATTCGGTGAATAAAATTGATTGGAACAGAGTCAATACATATTCTGATATTCAGTCATATTATCAGGGAATGATTCGCATCCGCAAAGCATTTTCCGGCTTCCGTTCTATTCTGACGAGAGCCATTGATAATTGGGAGCCGGCTAATAATAATATAGAATGGATTAGCAAAGAGGAAGCCGGGATAACCGCATTTTATGAAACGAACAATGTACCCGGCGAGTGGGACCGAATAGCAGTACTTATTAACAATACAATATCGGAGGAAACCGTTCATCTTACAGGTTCAGACGATTGGGTAATTGTAGCGGATGGAACGACAGCAGGTTTGGAAAAAATTAGTGAATCAGGCGCAGACATAGTTGTACCAGAAAAATCGGTTATGATTGCAGTACCAAAAGATACATTTGATGAAAATCATGTTGCGAAAAATGAACCACCAGTTATTACATGTGATACATCGTTCCGTGCTTTTTCTGGGGAACCCCTTTCATTTGCAGTTGAAACTTCAGACCCCGACAACGATACCGTGACCCTGACTATGGACGGAATCCCGAACGGAGCTTCTTTTGACGTAACTACAGGGGAGTTTAGGTGGGATAACCCGGTAGCAGGTGAATATACCGTGACATTGATTGCGAGCGATAGAAAAACTGCTGTAACAAAAACCGTAACTATTACTGTTATAGAAATACCGACGGAAGAACCAACGGCGACGCCAACAGAGGAACCGACAGCGACGCCAACAGAGGAACCAACAGCGACGCCAACGGAAGAACCAACGGAGGAACCGACAGCGGAGCCAACAGAAGAACCGACAGCGACGCCAACGGAAGGACCGACGGCGACGCCAACAGAAGAACCAACGGAGGAACCGACAGCGGAGCCAACAGAAGAACCAACGAAGGAACCAACAGCGGAGCCAACAGAAGAACCAACGGAGGAACCAACAGCGGAGCCAACAGAAGAACCAACGGAGGAACCAACAGAGGAACCGACCTTTGGGCCGACGGAAGAGCCGACGGGAACAGCGACACCGACAGCAACGCCAACGAATATTCCAACACTGATTCCGACGGGAAGTCCCTCAGATAAGCCGACCTTTGGGCCGACGCAACTGCCGACAGAAAAGGAAGAGCCAACATGGGAGCCATATAGGATGGTTGAGCCGACGACGCCTCCGGTTATCAAAAAGATTAAGTTCAGTCCCTCTTCTAAAAAAGTAAAAGCAGGCAAAAAACTGAAATTGAGTAAATATTTGAAAATTACAAAAAATCGGAAAGGTTCCGTGGCATTTAAATATGAATTTACGAAGAAAAGGTATAAAAAATACGCATCTCTTACGAAAAAAGGAGTTTTGAAAACAAAGAAGAAAGGGAGGAAGAAGACAATTTATGTCAGAGTAAGAGCGTTGGATGGAAGTAAAAAAACAGCGAAAATAAAGATTAAAATACGATAGATAATTTTTTGGAAGTCTATGTCAATTACTTAATATATGGTGTACTACTGATACGTGGTGTTGGATAAGGAAAGGAAACGGTAATGAGTCAGGAGCTTCAAATACAACGGATGGAACAGAGCGACTTAGTGCAGATACAGCGCTTATATGAGGAACTGCTGGCGGGAGGCATTTCCATGGAGGTGCTGGAGCGTCAGTTTGCCGCCGTTTCAAATCGAGAAGACTATCGTCTGTTTGTGGCAAAATGCGGCGGGCTTGTATGGGGGACCGTTATTGGAATTGTTTGTCAGGCGTTGGATGCGCCCTTTCTTGTGATAGAAAATGTTGTCGTGGATGATGCGTACCGCAATCAGGGAGT
This sequence comes from uncultured Eubacterium sp., assembly GCA_948579355.1. Lineage (GTDB taxonomy): Bacteria > Bacillota > Clostridia > Lachnospirales > Lachnospiraceae > Eubacterium_F. The sequence continues at coordinate 55,388 of CAPAOV010000006.1, forward strand.
GGGGAGAAAAATGTTTGCTGCGCTGGATGAATTTGCAAAAGAAAAGGGATGCGGGTACGCCATACTTGTCTCTTCCGGTTTCCGCGAGGGAGCGCACCGCTTTTACGAGGCGATGGGATATACCGAGGATGTGCGGGGATTTCGGAAATATTATTTAGAAGAGTAGTCGGGATAAAAATACTTCCTGCAAAATATCACATTTTTGCATATAAGTATCACAAATAAACATTTCCTAATAACGGTTTATTTGTTACTATTTTTATAATAAACAAAATTGGAGGTATGAGTTATGAGGAAGCATTTGAAACGATTTGCCGCTGTTGTTCTTGCTGCATCATTAGTTATTCCGATGTGTTATACAGACACCGGAAAGATTGCTGATGCCGCTGTGGCAGCGTCTTCTGCTGATGTTATGCCGACCGCGGAGACACAGGATGATGGTTCGGCAGGTTTGACGGAAGTTACAAAGCTGAAAGCAAATTCCGTTGACGGAAAGATTGAGGTGCGTATATGGCACAATGCGGAAAACCGTTATTATTATTCAGCATACCGCAACGGACAGGTCACATTGAAATGTGCGCCGCTGGGGTTAGTTGCCAAGAGTGTTGATTTGTCCAAAGGATTGCAGTTGGACGAAGAATCCATTCAGATAGTAAAGGGTAAAGAAGAATATGATTGGATTCAGGGAAGTTCTTCCCATGTATCAAAGGAATATCAGGAGATGTCCTTTGAACTCGCAAAAGAGTCAAGTAAGATTAAGATGATATTCCGTATTTTTAACGATGGTATCGGCTATCGCTATGAAGTCGATGGGGACACGGCAAAAACGGATGAGGTGACGGAAATCACAAGTGAGGAAAGTTCATTCCAGTTCCCTCTTGATGCCAACCTGTGGACGACTAATATCAGCGCTACATATGAGCCGGGCACATATACGACCCGTAAAATGTCATCCATAAAATCACAGAATGTCGAGGCGGGCCCTCCTATTTTGGCGAAAATGCCAAATGGCAATTCTGAGTGCTGGGTACTTCTGGCAGAGGCCAATGTTTATAATGAAGAGAAACCTTACTGTGCTACTAACTTTAAGTCGGTTTCCGGCAGTGAGGCTTTTAAAGTAAACTTCGGATTATATTTAAAACAGGAGCAGGATGAAACGCTTGATGGCAAGACATATTCGCCGGAATATGCGCAGGTGCCAAGTGTAAAGATGGAAGATAAATTCCACACCCCTTGGCGTGTGGCAATTATGACTGATACGCTGGAAGACCTTTCCAACAGCTCGCTTATATCGGATTTGAATCCGGAAGCAGAGGGAGATTTCAGCTGGGTAGAGCCGGGCACTTCATCATGGTCATGGTGGTCGACGACAAGTGACGCCATTGATTATGATACGATGTACGATTACATTGATTATGCGGAGGAAACCGGACAGAAATATTGTCTCGTGGATTTTGGCTGGGAGAACTGGAAAGATTATGAGACAAAATTAAAAGATTTAGTTTCTTATGCGGACAAAAAAGGAGTTGGCATTTTAGTATGGTATGGTGTCAACAAATTTGACCAGCCTCATAAGTTTGATTTGGATAACACGGAAACAATTGAGCAGGAATTTGCATGGTGCGAAAAGCTCGGCATTAAGGGCGTGAAACTGGATTATTTCAACAGTGACAGCCAGTTTGCCATGAAAGTGATGTATGACATTGCGGCTATCGCAGCAAAACATAAATTAGTTGTAAACTATCATGGCTGTACCGACCCGAACGGCGAAAACCGGACATTCCCGAATATTTTATCGAGCGAAGCAGTTCAGGGAGCAGAATATTTCAAATGGTCACAGGGGTCGCCGATTCAGACGCTTCTCATATTACCATACACGCGAAATGTCCTCGGCTCTATGGAATTTACGCCTGTTTGTACGAGTGTGAAAAACTGTAAAGCTACGGACGGCTTTATGCTGGCAATGCCGGTTGTATATGAATCAGCCATGCAGACATTAGCGCATTCGTGTTATGTCTATCCGGGATATGGCGGAACTTCATTTTTGACAGATATTCCAAGTACATGGGATGAGAGTCGCCTGCTTGACGATTCCGCACCGGGGGCCGCAGCTATCCGCGCCCGTAAAAAGGATGATACATGGTACTTGGGCGCTATGACAAAGGATGCGAAAACGTATAATATTAAGCTTGATTTTCTGGATAAAGACCAAAAATATTTCGCATATATATACACGGATAAAGAAGATTTGTCCGGGATTAGCATGGAAAAACGCGAGGTAACGTCTGCCGATAAATTGATTTTTGATTTGCAAAAGGGCGGCGGCTGCGCAGTTAAATTCAGCAAGACAGACAATTTAAAAGAAACGATTTATGATAAGTATAATTATTTTGAGGCGGAAAATGCATATTTAGGAAAGTCAAACACGATTAAATCTTCCGGATATGTTTCCCGTCAGCAATTTGTCGGCAAGATAAAGGGAGCGGAGAACCGGGTCGCTTTTGAAAATATCGAGGCGCCGGAAGCAGGTATGTATGATTTGAAACTCTATGTCGTGTCATCTGCAAAACGCAAGCTTTATATCCGTGTCAACAAATACGAGTCGACAGTAGTCAGTGATGTTATAGGCGTAACCGGCGATGGAAATGCTGTTGGCTGCAAATCGGCACAGGTTTATCTGGATAAGGGCATGAACACCATTTATTTATATAATCCAACGTCGACTGCTCCAGACCTTGACCGCATTGCCGTATCCAAGACGGCGGTTTCAGCAGGAACGGCGCCGTCCGTTACGGACAGTGATTCGGCATTGTATGAGGACTATCGTACGCCGGTAGAGACGCCGACACCGACGGCAACCCCGACACCAACTCCACCGCAGTCGCAGCCACCGGTAGTATCGCCGGAGCCTGACAAGCCGGTTGTACAACCGACACAGGACCCTAAGCTGGATAAAGTTGTAAAGCCGGCAAAGGTAAAGAGGCTGAAAGTTAAGAGTAAAAAGAAAAAACAGGTTAAAGTAACTTTTGGCAAAGTAAATAAAGCAGATGGATATCAAATTTGCTATGCGGCAAATAAGAAGTTCAAAAAAGCAAAGAAAGTACTCGTAAAGGCAACCGCCAAAACAATTAAAAAATTGAAGGCGAAAAAGAAATATTATGTTCGCGTTCGTGCGTATAGAAAGAATGGAAGTAAAAAATTGTATGGCGCATGGAGCTCGGTTAAAAAAGTAAAAGTAAAATAAAGAAAGAAAATCTTGACAAATCCCTTTCAAGATAGTAAACTATTTAAGTGAGTGTAAAACGCTCACTTAAATAGTTTAGGGGCATAGTTCATCGGTAGAATAAGAGTCTCCAAAACTCCAGAGCTGGGTTCGATTCCTAGTGCCCCTGTTATAAAAAAAGATTCAGGAAGAGTTGTTCCTGAATCTTTTTTTGGTTCTGCCATTGAGTTAGTTTTTACCAAAGGCATCCGGAGCTACATATTGTGCATTCCCGATATTTTTTACTTTAATTTTCGGGCAATTATAAAAAGCGTCACTGTCAATGCCTCCACAACTTGGCATAATTTCAATCGTTGCCTCGAGATTTTTGCAATTCTTAAACGCGCTAAAGCCAATAGTTTCCGTAATTTTAACAGATTCCAGTTTTTTTAAGTTATAACAATCGCGAAAGGTACTGAAACCGAGACCTGTGATTTCGCCTTTCACATCTACGGTTTCCAGATTTATACAACCCATAAATAATTCGCCTGAAATATAGTTAAGTCCCTTTGGTAATACAATGCTTTTTAATGATTTACAATATTTGAATACTCCGCCCTGTGCTTCTTCTAAATGCTCAGGCATAGTAACGTTTTCCAAACTTGTACAACCGGAGAAACATTCTAAATGAATGGATTCGACAGTTTCAGGTATGTGTATTTCCTTTAAGCTGGAACATTTTTTAAAACATTTTCCATGCAATACTTTTATGGCATTAGGAAGAGTAACCGTTGTAAGCGAGCTGCAGCCAAAGAATGCTCTTCCGGCTATTTCTGTCACGGAATTTGGAAGCTCTGCGGAAGTTAGTTTTTTGCAATAACTAAATGCATTTTCCTTGATTTCCAATATGGTATCCGGCATTTTCACGGAGACAATGCCGGAATTTTTAAAGGCATTGTTTCCAATAGAAGATACTTTTAGTCCTTCTATTTCTTGCGGGATTGTTACATTTTTCTCTTTTCCGATATACTTTGTAATTTCTATACAGTCATTGCTTTTACAATATTTATAGTCCCTGTTTCTTTTTCCCTTTCCGTCAATAAATGTTTTATATTGTCCTCCGGAGTACCACTTTTTATAGGCATTTAAGGCTTGTGCGGGCACATATAATACAGTTGTTGCCATCATCGGGGCGGCCTCTGAATCGCCTTTAATATGTTCCGGCGGTTTCATACCATGAAAATAAATTCGTTGTGGACTGTACTCATTTGTTTCACAAAAGGAATCCCAAAATCCCTCTAACGTCGTTACAGATGCCGGAATATCTGCCCGCTCTATGTAAGGATAATCCGACGGATATATTTTATCTCTGTCATTTTTATCAAAGCCGCCGACTACAGTTCTTGCGTTTGGAATTATTTGTACCTGCCCGCTAATTGTCAGCTTATGGTCTTTCACCATGCTTAAAACAAGCCGTTTGGAGTCGCTCTCATAAATACAGGTGCCATCCTGTTTATAAACTTTATTATTTGTGTTTAGGTTGATGTCGCAAACATATGCACATTCAAAAAAGGCATTTTTTTCAATTTTTTCCACTGACGCAGGGATTGAAACCTCACAAACCCTGCTGTATGAAAAAGCATTAGCTTGAATCACTTTAGTATTTTCCGGAATAACTACTTTTTTTATGCTGGATGGAACCCATAAAAGAGTACTTCCATCCTTTGAAAAAAGCATATGATTGATTGTCCGGTACTTTTTATTTTTTTCTGAAACATTTATTTTTTCTGCTTTTAAACAATCCCTAAAAACGGAATCACCACATAATCCTTCGTAGTGTTCCGGTACATATATTTTCTGCAGATTGTCGCAGGAATAAAAAGCATCATTTCCTATTTTCAGGAGATTTTCCGGAAGAATAAGTGTGCGAATCGAGTCAAGACCGCTAAAGGCAGAATTTTCAATCTCGATTAATGTATCCGGCATACGGATTGCCGGAATGTTATGAATATATTTATTACTTCCATCGCAGCCATGACAAGCTTCCACATAGGTTCCAAACACATTTTGATAAAATTCAAAGTCCTCTTCTTTTGACATATCGGCACCAATTTTTGTAACGGCGCTCCCTTCTATTGATTTTGGAATGATAAGTTCTTGTTTCGTCCCCTGTTTTGATACTTTGATTTGATAAATCCAACTATTCTTCTTGTCTTCGCTTTTGTATGCGAAAAATTCATAATCGCCCTGTGTTTCCGTAAATGTTTCTTTATGGTTCCATACTAAAGTGGCTTGCCCATTAGTATTTTTCCGGTTTTTGCTCTTTTGCTCTGGAACGATATTCTTTGTCGTATTTATTGGCTTTCTATTTCTGAAATGAGAAAAAGAGATTAACATAGCTGCCAAAATTAAAATTCCAATAGTTCCTAATATAATATTTTTTTTCATAACCAACACCCCTTCCGCTTGCGTTTCTTTTGTTGTTGTATCTTATATCTATTTTAACAGAATCGTTTATTCTTTACCATGTTTTTAGAGAAAAAATTAAATCCGTAATGAAAGATGTGTTGCTGGGCGAAGTGTAAATTAAGTTTCCGCCACGCTTCTGACAAACCTGTCCAGTACAGTATGAACGATGGAAAAAACAGGCAGAGAATAGAAACGGGGGATGAAAAATGAAGAAGAGAATACTGGCGATAGCGTTAGTGATTGGCGTTCTTTCCGCTTGCGGCTGGCATACGGGCGTTGTATCGGCGGCGGAGATTACGGAAACGCCGGAAGAGAAGACGATTGAGAAAATGGAGGTCGTCGATACGGAAAGTAAGATACCGTATAAGAGTCAGTTTACAAAGGAAAATATAGTGTTGCAGATTACATATAGCGACGCCACGACCGCCATCGTGCGTCCGGATAAGGAAATTGAATTGGATACGGGAAAATTGGGGAAACAGACGTTTCCTGTGGAATATCAGGGAAAGAAGATAGATTATACGGTGGAAGTGGTGCCGCGGCAGGTGCAGGGCGTAAAGGTGACGCACACGGACAAGACATCGGCGACGGTGGGCTGGGACGCATTGCCGGAGGCGGAGCAGTACGAAATCTATATTTCGTCCAAAGAGAATGGAACGTATACGCTGTTAAAGTCGGTGAAAGAAACAAAATACCGTTTTAGCGATTTGGTGCGTGGCAAAATTACTTATGTTAAAATCAGGGCAGCAGCGGCAGAAGCGGCTGGTGAATATTCAGCGCTGATACGTGTGGCGCCAAAACCGGATGCGGTAAAAAAGATTACTTCGAACCAGAATGTAAAGACAAAGATAACGGTGGCGTGGGAACGGGCAGAGGGAGCGACAGGGTATTTGGTTTACTATCGTCCATCGGCCGATAAGGACTATATTCTGGCGGGAGATACAACGGAGTTATCCTTTCAGGTGACGGGATTGAAAGCGGGAAACGATTACTATTTTCAAATCTATGCCTATGCTGGTGAAACAGACAATGTAAGCGAGGCTTCTCCCGCCGTATTATTCGGTACGGCGCCATCTATTCCTACGATAACGAAAGTAAAGGGAGGAGACAGGCGCGTAAAAGTTTACTGGAAGAAGAGTACTGGAGCAGATTCTTACAAAATCTATTTTTCCACGAAAGAATCTTCCGGATTTCAGCTTGGGGCAACGGCGCCGGCGGATGAAAGTACGATACGGGGAGTAGACGGATTAAAGAAAAAGAAGAAGTATTATGTAAAAGTGGAGGCGGTGCGATTAGTATCCGGAATGACGCTGCAATCCGAATCGGCAGTTAAAAGCGCAAAAACTGCTTCTACTAAGGCGAAAGCGACAAGCACAACGGCAAAATTGTATTCAACTCTGAAAAAATTTAAAAAGTCGAAAGCATATAAAACATACAAGGCGTTTAAAAAGAAAGTTCTTTATCGTCTGAGTGTGATTATTCCGGGGCTGAAGACAACGAATGTAGCGGGTTTTAACGCTACACGCATGGTGCCGCAGAGCGTGACGTTTGCCGGGGATTATATGCTTATGTCGGCCTATGATTATTCGAAAAAGCAGGAATCGGTCATTTATATTGTAAATAAGAAGACGAGAAAATACATTACGACAATGGTATTGCCGCATAGCGGGCATGTTGGAGGGATAACGTTTGACGGTGTCAATGTGTGGATTACATACGGTAAAAATTTGCAGTCGTTCAAGTTTACGGAAATACAGGCGGCCGTTGCCTCCGGAAAACCATATTATGAGTTATATCGTATCAGTTCCGTGTGTCCAATGCCGGAGACGGTTTCCTATGTCACATTTTATAAAAATAAAATATGGGCGGGCGCCTACAGTGAAACATCCAAAAAGTATATGTACGGTTACGATATTCAAAATAAATGGGCGGCGCCGTCCCTTGTGAAAACCAATCGTATCTTAATGCCGAACCGCACGCAGGGGGTTGCCTTTACTTCCTCCGGCAAGATGCTTCTCTCGCGCTCCTGTCAGACGAAGAAAGGCAGGCGGGGATTTATGTCGCGGCTGGATACTTACCGGCCCACATGGAATCTTAACTCCTATTCGATAAAGAAAAATAAAAAAAAGAAAACGGTGAAGATGCCGCCAATGAATGAGGGGATTGCTATCTCCGGCGCCTACACTTATATTATATATGAGTCGCCGGCATTTGCAGAGTGTAAAGCCCCGATGGACCGTGTGACGGCATTTAAAACAAGTAAGATTAGTTAATAAGGGGTTCCCCTTTGGACAATTATGCGTTATAATAACAGTTGTTGTGCAAAGGGGAACTTTTATTTTGCAGATACTATGATAGTGACAGAGAAGGAGAGCATGATTATGAGAGGACCAGTAGCGCCAAAAGACCCAGTAGAAAAAAGACCTTGTCTCTATGTTGTGTTAGATAAAATTATTTCAGGAAACAAAGATGCACAGGGGGTTATAAGAGACTACATTTTTTTGGAAGGAAGAATGGAAGATCAGGTACGTTTTACTTCCGGAGATATTGATGAGGAAATAGTAAAGATGCTTCCAAAGATGGAGACATTCCGCAAACTTGTGCACAGTGTCGGTGTGAGCATTAAAGCGGAAGATTCGCAAGACAGACAGAAAGAAGTGGAATTTCAGTTTCAGTGTTATGGCAAAACAGATAAATACAGAACAGGAACCGTTATGGAAATGACGCTGCCATGTACCGGAGAGGAAATGGTATATTTGATGGACGACTATCCGGTAAACGAAGAGGATGATGAGTTCGGCTCTTTTAATTTTGTATTTCCGGATGAAAATAAAAACATGATTCTCACCGTCAAATTTTATCTGAATGATGGTTATGAAGTGCCGGAGATTGAAGTAGACCCACCTGTTCGCTTTGATACGGAAGACTACCAGAAGATGATTGCCGCATCACTTGTCTCCACGGGAAATAATTACCGTCTGAAAAAAGTGATTGAGAAATGTAAGCGCGGCGAGGACGTGACGATTGCCTATATTGGCGGTTCCATTACGCAGGGAGCAGGCGCGAAGCCGATTCATACGCTCTGTTATGCGTACCGCTCTTACGAAGCTTTCTGTCAGATGTTTTCACCAAATAATGGGGACAATGTGCACTATGTCAAGGCCGGCGTAGGGGGAACGCCATCCGAATTTGGTATGATACGCTATGACCGTGAAGTGACAAGGGACGGAGAAATCATGCCAGACCTTTTGATTATAGAATTTGCAGTGAACGATGAGGGCGATGAGACAGAGGGAGTCTGCTTTGAAAGTCTGATGATGAAAGCATTACAGGCGGAAAATCAGCCGGCTGTCTTGTTGAATTTTGCCGTATTTATGAATGACTATAACTTGCAGGAACGCCTGCAGCCAATTGGGGAACGGTATGAATTGCCGATGGTGAGTGTCAAAGACGCCGTAGTACCGCAGTTTGAGAAAAACAATGTGATTACGAAAAGACAATTTTTCTATGATATCTATCATCCGACGAATGATGGACACCGCATTATGGCCGATTGTATTGCTCATCTGTTTGCCGCCGTGGATAAAGAAGAGATGGCGGCAGAGGATATTATTCTGGACAAGGAGCCGGTATATGATATCCGTTTTAAGGATGTAGAGTGCTTTGACCGCACGAATGCCGGACAATATGCTGTTGTTACGCAAAATGGCTTTGACGCCAAAGATACGGAGCTTCAATATGTGGAAAGAGATATGGATTTGAATGGAACTGCGGAATTTGCAGAGAACTGGATGAATGACGGCGCTTCTGCGGACGCAGAGTTCAAATTAAATCTGACTTGCCGCAATCTGCTTGTCATTGCCAAAGATTCCGGAGACTCTCATTTTGGCAAGGCAGATATCTTTGTAGACGGCAAGGTAGTAAAGACCATTAATCCATTGGACAATGGCTGGAATCATTGCAATGCGCAGATTATTATTGATGAGGAGAAAAGTGCAGAGCATGAAGTAATTATCCGCATGGCGGAGGGGTGCGAAGAAAAGAAATTTACCATTCTTGGTTTTGGAGTGACAAAATAAAAATGAAACGATATGAGTTGATAACGAGGGATGGAAACGCCAGACGCGGACGTCTGCATACGCCGCATGGGACAATTGAGACGCCGGTATTTATGAACGTAGGTACGGCAGCGGCGATTAAGGGAGCGGTTTCTTCTGTTGATTTGAAAGAGATTAAGACGCAGGTTGAGCTCTCCAATACCTATCATCTGCATGTGCGCCCCGGTGATAAGGTGATTCGCCAACTGGAGGGCCTGCATAAGTTTATGAATTGGGACAGGCCGATTTTAACGGATTCCGGCGGCTTTCAAGTCTTTTCGTTAGCGGGGCTGCGAAAGATTAAAGAAGAGGGGGTATATTTTAACTCTCATATTGATGGCCGGAAAATATTTATGGGGCCGGAAGAGAGTATGCAGATACAATCGAATTTAGGTTCCACGATTGCCATGGCTTTTGACGAGTGCCCGCCTCATCCGGCGACCCGCGAATATATGCAGAACTCCGTTGACCGCACGACAAGATGGCTGTATCGTTGCAAAGAGGAAATGGCACGCCTGAATACTCTTCCGGATACGATAAATCAGCAACAGCTTCTCTTCGGCATAAATCAGGGGGGAACGTTCGAAGATATTCGCATTGAGCATGCCAGACAGATACGGGAACTTGATTTGGACGGTTATGCATTAGGCGGTCTGGCGGTCGGAGAGAGTCATGAGGAGATGTACCATATTCTCGATGTCACCGTTCCGGAGTTACCGGTGGACAAGCCAATCTATCTGATGGGGGTCGGCACGCCGCAAAATATTTTAGAGAGTGTAGAGCGCGGTGTAGATTTCTTTGATTGTGTCTATCCGGCGCGCAATGGCCGTCACGGTCACGCCTATACAAACTTTGGAAAAATGAATTTGATGAATGCCCGATATGAACTGGATTCCCGCCCGATTGAGGAGGGGTGTGGCTGTCCTGCCTGTCAGAATTACAGTCGGGCGTACATCCGTCATTTGTTAAAGGCAAAGGAAATGTTGGGACTTCGCTTATTAGTGTTGCATAATTTGTATTTTTATAATACAATGATGGAAGAAATTCGGGAAGCTATCGAAACCGGTACTTTCTCTGAATATAAAAAGAAGAAGCTGGAGAGGATGGAATCCGGTGAGAATTCATAACTAGGAGGTTATAAAAAATCATGAATGGAATTGGAATTATCTTACTTTATGTTGTAATCATTGGAGCCTTTTATATGATTGCAATCCGCCCGCAGAAAAAGAAAGAAAAGGAACATCAGGCGCTTGTCGACGCCGTGGCTGTTGGAGACAGTATTTTGACAACCAGCGGGTTTTATGGTGTTGTAATTGATATGACGGAAGAAGTTGTTATTGTCGAGTTTGGAAGCAATAAAAACTGCCGTATTCCGATGCAGAAAGCAGCTATTGTGGAAGTAGATAAAGGGGCGGAAGAATAAATTTTCCGCACGGAAAGGAAATGAAAAATGCCATTTATTAATTCAAAAGTTACCGTGAAAATATCACCGGAGAAAGAAGAGGCAATTAAGCAGAAACTGGGGCAGGCAATTGCCATCATCCCGGGCAAGAGCGAGAGCTGGCTTATGGTTGGCTTTGACGATGAATACAAATTGTACTTCAAAGGTAATAAATGCGAGAAAGCGGCTTTCGTCGAGGTAAAAATTTACGGAAGCGCCAATAGTCAGGTTTATAATCAGATGACGGAAGAAATCTGCAGGATTTATGAGGAAGAACTGGACATTCCGGCAGCGAATATTTATGTGACTTATGAGGAAATCAGCGATTGGGGATGGAACGGGGGAAATTTCTAAGCAGTCGCTTTTATAGAAAAGAACACAGCCTGTGGGGACGGAACTCTCCGCAGGCTGTGTTTTTCGTTCTCGGCAGCAATTCGGTAATTTTAGGCTCTATCAAATATGGCTGCACAGGTTCTGTATAGGCGCCGGCAATAGTAATGGGAATTTTGCGGTAAACTCCCTTATCTTCAGGTCTGTCTATCAGCACAAGGGAATGGATTGCCTTGATTTCCGTATCACGCAATTTTGTTTTATTTTGTGCAATTTCCTCAATATAAAGAAAGGCGTCACGGTGTCCAACCGCTTCCAGATGGTCTTTCAGAGGCTTACGGTCTATCGTCATACCCTCAAGAACCATAGCGGTTTCTTTTAACGTAAGCGTATTTCCCCCAATTTCTGATTAGTACAGGACTTATTTACTCAAACATAGTAAGGTCAATCGCATTTGCCATTGCTTCATAACCATCGTAAGGGTGAAGTCCGTCATCATGCGTGTACTTTTCAAGGCAGTTTTTCGGGTTTGCCGGGTCGGCAACTGCGCTTTCAAAGTCAATGATACCGTCCATCTGAGAATCGGTTGAGCGCATCCATTTATTAATCATCTGCCTTACCTGTTCGGAGCTTTCGCTATAATAACTGCTTGTTCCAAATGGTAAAATCGGGGCGCCGTATACTTTGATGTTATTGTCGTGGCACAATTTTACCATTTTCTCATATTCCGGCAAAAGCTGCTGATACTTATTCGTATTTTGCAGTTTATCCAAATCGTTGACGCCAAAGAGAATAATACAGTATGCCACGTTGTCATGCTGCAAGAGGTCTCTGGCAAATCTGTCTTTCCCGGCGTCTGTCGGGTAGGAACCGAGAATGGAGTTGCTTCCGATGCCCTCGTTGATTACGGCAACATTTTTTGTCTTCGCATTTGCCTGAAGACGTTTGGCAAAATAGTCTCCCCATCGCGTATAGCTATCCGGCTTCTTGCCGAGATAGGAAGCGTCCGTACCGTATCCGTCGGTTATGGAATCACCGAAACATACAACGGCTTTGCCGCCATCCGGTGTCCATAACGAAGCATCAGCGAGGAAGAACCAGCTCGTCGTTGTTTTATAGGAAGAGAATGTATCCACGGATACATGATTGCCGCTCATCTGATAGGTAGTTGCTCTGGCACCGCGGTGTCCGGTGATATTTTCGGTCGGCGAAGCGCCAAAGTATGTGGATATTGCGATGTTCTCTAACGCATTTACGTCAAAATCAATGGAATCTGTTACGATTACTTTTCCTTTTGGAATAACGAACTCCTCTTCTCTTCCGACGGTAACAACCGTATCCGTAGACGGGTCAATAGTAGATTTTGTCGGCGTTACCTGTTTAGCAATATGCATGGATTTAATTGTGACATCGGATGTTCCATACTGGTTTGATAATCGGAAACGTATCTTTTCACCGCTTGTTGTTACCCGGATAATCTGGCGCACGGTTGAACCTTCCAATTTTAATTTAGGCATGGCAGTATCTTTGTTGACATCACAACGCTCTTCAGCCGTTCCCCATGTAGAAACCCAGCCTTTCTTATCTAAAGCCGTCCGGTCTGTCAAATCGCTGACTTCAACCTTTGTTATCTTAATGTTTTCAAATGCAGGAGCATCCCAAGATGCCTTTTTGATTTCTAAATACTTGGCGCTATTTCCGGTAGCATCTAAAAGGAATGCGGTGCCGAAAGTAACCGGGTTATATACTTCAGAAACTCTTCCAGTATCAGCAGTGCCCTGTTCTAACCAGCCGCGAATCCCTTGTGAAGCTTCGCCATACACGGTAACTTTAACTCTGTCACCCAAGTTATATTCTTTATCTAACGGAATGACAAGCCCGTCACAGGAAGAAGAGGTGACGGAGCCATCCTGTTGAACAGTCACTTCGCCATTTAACGCTACGGTTTGTGAGAGGTCTAACTCGATTACCGGAACCGGAGTCGCCGTAGGTCTTGGCGTCGGTGACGGTGTGGCGGTCGCCGTGGCAGTCGCTGTTGCCGTTGCTGTAGTCGTTGGTGTTTGCGAAGCGGTTGCCGATGGTGTATTGTCGGGAACTGAACCGGAACCAACGCCTGTTGATGTACCTGTATTGGTGTTCGTGCTTGGCTGTTTGGCAGATACCGTAACCTTACATTTCAATTTCTTTTTTGATTTACCGGTTTTACAGATTGCGGTAACAGATGCCTTTCCCTCTTTCACACCTTTAATAACAGCATACGATTTCCCTTTTGTTTTCTTTTTAGTAATCTTAACAATCTTTTTATTACTTGTTTTCCAAGTTGTTTTTGATTTCTTCTTTGTGTTTTTAACTGTTATTTTTGCCTTTTTACCAACGGAAACCGACAATTTCGTCTTGTTTAATTTTGGTTTCTTTGCCGCCTCTGCCTCTCCGGCTGAAAGCATTGAAACAGTTAATGCCATTGGCATAAGAAAAGCCAATCCCTTTTTCAGTAACTTCATTCTAATCCTCCATTCCATTAAATAGTGTAAACCCCGCCCAATTAAAACGTACAGCAATCAATTGTACTATATAATAATAGTATCATATTAGGAGGAGCGGGTCAAAAGATATTTTTGGGCAATTGTGTATGGAATTGGCGGCAAAAAACAAAAAATATGTTGACCTTTCCCCGCTTCATAGGAGATAATGAGTATACTAACAAAAAATGGGAGCGCAAGCATGAAAGAGAAATTATTAAACGAATTTACAAAGGTTTATGGTGACAATAAAGAGGTCAGGGTATATTTTGCGCCGGGGCGCGTGAATCTAATCGGTGAGCATATTGATTACAGCGGCGGTCGGGTGCTGCCCTGTGCGCTGACTTTGGGAACGTATGCGGCGGCAAGAAGACGTACGGATGACAAGCTGCGTTTTTATTCCATGAATAAGCCGCAGTCCGGTATAACAGAGTCGGTGATATGCGATTACAAAAGAGAGAATGAAAAGGACTGGACAAACTATCCCAAAGGCGTCATGTGGGCGTTTGAGGAAGAGGGAATGAGGTTGGAATCCGGTATGGATATTCTCATTTATGGAGATTTGCCGGAGGGAGCGGGATTGTCTTCTTCTGCCTCGTTGGAAGTTCTGACCGGATTTTTTTTGTGCGATTTATTTGGCTTTGAGGTCTCAAATGAAAAGCTCGCATTGTTGGGGCAGCGGGCAGAAAATAAGTTTTGCGGAGTGAACTGCGGTATTATGGACCAGTTTTCGGTGGCAGCGGGACGCAAAGACCATGCAATTTATTTAGATACTTCGGAGTTGTCCTTTGAATATATACCAATCCGCATTCCGGATGCGAAAATTGTTATTGCCAATAGCAACAAGCCGCACGCGCTGAATGAATCAAAGTACAATGAAAGACGGCAGGAATGCGAGATGGCTTTACAGGAATTGCAAAAAGTAATCGGGATAGAGCATCTATGTGATTTGACGGAAGAAGAATTTGCAACATATCAGGCAGCGATATTGGATGAGACAAGAAAGCGCCGTGTCCGCCATGCAGTATATGAGAACAGCCGTGTAAAAAAGGCGGCGGAGGCGTTAAAGAACAATGCAATTGCAGAATTTGGCGAGCTTATGAATGCTTCCCACCACTCAATGTCAGAAGATTATGAAGTGACGGGAGAGGAGATGGACGCGCTGGTGCAGGCGGCATGGCAGCAGGAGGGCGTCATTGGCTCGCGAATGACCGGAGGCGGTTTTGGCGGTTCTACGGTTAGTATCGTCAAAAACAGTTGTATTACATCTTTTATTGAAAAAACGGGAAAAGTCTATACGGAAAGAACAGGTTTCGTTGCTGATTTCTATGTGGTTGAAATTGGTAGTGGTCCTGTGTTACAATAAAGATACTTGTGTAAATCCAAAGTATCGGAATGGAGGGAAAGGATGAAGATATTAGTGACAGGCGGAACCGGATATATCGGTTCGCACACGTGTGTAGAGCTTTTGCAGAAAGGATATGAGGTTGTCGTTTTCGACAATTTATACAATTCCAAGAGAGACGTGGTAGATAAGATAGAAAAGATTACGGGTAAAAAGATTACGTTTTATAAGGCAGATATGTTGGACAAGGAGAGTATGCGTCCGGTATTTGCAGAGCATACATTTGATGCCGTCATCCATTTTGCAGGACTGAAAGCGGTCGGTGAATCGGTAGAAAAGCCTCTGCTATATTACAAAAATAATATTGCAGGTACTTTAAACCTGTGTGAGATGATGAATGAGTACGGGTGTAAAAAGATTATATTCAGTTCTTCGGCAACGGTTTACGGTTCGCCGGAGACGGTGCCGATTACGGAAGATTTTCCGCTCAGCACAACGAATCCTTACGGTAGTACAAAATTGATGTTAGAGGGCATCCTTTCGGATTTATGTGTGCCGGATAAAGAATGGAGTGTCGTGCTGCTTCGTTACTTTAATCCGATTGGCGCCCATGAGAGCGGTCTGCTCGGAGAGAGTCCGAACGGCATACCGAATAACCTGATGCCATATATTATGCAGGTGGCAGTTGGCAAGCTGCCGGAACTCGGCGTCTTTGGAAATGATTACGACACGCCGGACGGCACTGGCGTAAGGGATTATATCCATGTTGTCGATTTGGCGAAAGGGCATGTGAATGCAGTAGAGAAAGCAACCTCTGCGAATGGCGTAAATATATATAATCTCGGTACGGGAAACGGCTACAGCGTATTGGATATCGTCAAAGTGTTTGAGGCAGCAAACGGCGTTACGATTCCATATTCCATTAAGCCGCGTCGTGCCGGAGATATTGCAACCTGCTATGCCAACCCGAAAAAGGCAAAAGACGAATTGGGCTGGGAAGCAAAGTATGATTTGCAGAGAATGTGTGAAGACTCTTGGCGTTTTGCAAAGATGAATCAATAAAAGTCGCTTGGCGATAATAAAAATGGAGGTATGGAAGAATGAGTACAAAAACGGTAATTGAAAGTGGAAAAGCAGTATTGGGGATTGAGTTTGGTTCTACGCGAATCAAGGCGGTGTTAATTGATGAGAATCATACGCCGATAGCGTCTGGAAGCCATGAGTGGGAAAATCAGCTTGTCGATGGGATTTGGACTTATAGCATTGATATGATTTGGAATGGTCTGCAGGACAGTTATCAGGATATGTTAAAGGACGTAAAAGAAAAGTACGGTGTTACGGTGACAAAGCTGGCGGCCATTGGCTTCAGTGCGATGATGCACGGATATATGGCGTTTGGCGCAGACGATGAAATTTTAGTACCGTTCCGCACATGGCGCAATTCTATAACGGAAGAGGCTTCTGAAAAGCTGACGGCGCTTTTCAATTATAATATTCCACAGCGTTGGAGTATCGCACATCTGTATCAGGCGATTCTCAATGGGGAAGAGCATGTAAAAGATATCTGCTTCCAGACGACGCTTGCCGGTTATATTCATTGGAAGCTCACGGGTAAAAAAGTGCTTGGCGTAGGAGAGGCGTCCGGTATGTTCCCGATTGACATTGCAACCGGAAAATTCGATGAGAAAATGATAAAACAATTTGATGACGCCATTGCCAACAAGAATTTTGGCTGGAAATTGTCAGATATTTTCCCTGAAGTGCTGACGGCAGGAGAAAATGCCGGAACTCTCACGGAAGAGGGCGCGAAACTGCTCGATGTTTCCGGCGCTCTGGAAGCAGGTGTTCCGCTCTGTCCACCGGAGGGAGACGCAGGTACGGGTATGGTAGCTACAAACAGTGTGGCACGCCGCACCGGTAACGTGTCAGCAGGAACATCGGTATTTTCCATGGTCGTATTGGAGAAAGAATTATCGAAAGTATATCCGGAACTGGATTTAGTGACGACGCCTTCCGGTGATTTGGTGGCGATGGTGCACTGTAATAACTGTACGTCGGATTTGAATGCATGGGTTAATATTTTCAAAGAGTTTGCAGAGAGCTTTGGCATAGAAGTGGATATGAACAAGCTGTTTGGCACGCTTTATAACAAAGCGATGGAGGGAGATGTGGACGGCGGTAATCTTCTTGCCTATAACTACATATCTGGAGAGAATATTACCGGTATGGAAGAAGGACGTCCGCTCTTTGTGCGCACGCCGAACAGTAAGTTTAACCTGGCAAACTTTATGAGAGTGAATTTATATACGTCTCTGGGAGCGTTAAAGATAGGGATGGACCTTTTGCTGAAAGAAGAAAAGGTGCAGATAGATAAACTGCTCGGACATGGCGGTCTTTTCAAAACAAAAGGCGTCGGACAGCAGATTCTGGCAGATGCGATGAATACGCCGATTTCCGTTATGGAGACAGCGGGAGAGGGCGGCGCTTGGGGAATTGCCGTACTGGCTGCTTATATGATTAATAAACAGGGTGAAAGCCTTGGCGACTATCTGAATACAAAGGTATTTGCCGGACAGGAGGGGAGCGAGCTGGCTCCGAATCCGCAAGGAGTCAAAGGCTTTGACGACTTTATTCAGATTTATAAAGCCGGTCTTCCGATTGAGAGAGCGGCCGTGGATTCCATGAAATAACATGAAATATTCATAACGGGATTTCACGGAAGAAACAGAAAGAGAGGTAACGAAGTGAAGAAAGAACTGGGAAAGACATACAATCCGGCGGAGATTGAGGAGCGTTTGTATGCCAAATGGATAAATAAAAAATATTTTCATGCGGAGGTTAATGCCAATAAAAAACCATATACGATTGTCATCCCACCGCCCAATATTACGGGACAGCTTCATATGGGCCATGCACTGGACAATACTTTACAGGATATCATAATCCGCACCAAGAGAATGCAGGGATATGAGACCTTGTGGATGCCGGGAACGGACCACGCATCCATTGCCACGGAGGCAAAGATTGTTGAAAATATGAAAGAGGAGGGCCTTTCGAAAGAAGACATTGGGCGCGAGGGGTTCTTAGAACGTGCGTGGGATTGGAAAGCAACGTATGGCGGCCGTATTGTTTCCCAATTGAAAAAGATGGGTTCGTCCTGTGATTGGGAGAGAGAGAGATTCACGATGGATGAGGGATGTAATAAGGCGGTCAAAGAAGTGTTTGTCAATCTCTATAAAAAGGGTCTCATCTATCGTGGCGAGCGCATCATTAACTGGTGTCCGCACTGCCTAACTTCCATTTCCGACGCCGAAGTTGAGTATGAAGACCAAAAGGGGCATTTCTGGCATTTGCGTTATCCATTTGCCGACGGAAGCGGTTCTATCAGTCTGGCTACGACGCGTCCGGAGACATTGCTTGGCGATACTGCCGTGGCCGTGAATCCGAATGATGAAAGATACAAGGACAAGATTGGCAAGATGCTCATACTTCCTCTTGTTCACCGTGAAATCCCGTTGATTGCCGACGACTATGTAGATATGGAATTTGGAACCGGTGTCGTTAAGATTACGCCGGCGCACGACCCGAACGATTTTGAAGTAGGACTGCGTCACGATTTGCCAATGATAAACATAATGACAGACGACGCCAAGATTGTAGACGACTATGAGAAATATGCCGGTATGGACAGATATGAGGCGCGCAAGGCTATTGTGGAGGACTTGCAAGCTGAAGGCGCGCTGATTCGCGTGGAAGACCACGACCACAATGTGGGAACTTGTTATCGCTGCGGTACGACGGTAGAGCCGCGCGTTTCCAAACAGTGGTTTGTAAAGATGAAACCGCTTGCCGGCCCCGCCATTGACGCGGTAAAAGAGGGAAAGACAAAATTTGTGCCGGAACATTTTAATAAGACCTATTTCCACTGGCTGGAGAACATCCGTGACTGGTGTATCTCGCGGCAGCTCTGGTGGGGACATCAGATTCCGGCCTTTTACTGTGATGATTGTGGTGAGATTACGGTTACAAAAGAAAATCAGTGTACCTGTGAAAAATGCGGAAAACCAATGCGTCAGGATGCAGATACGCTGGATACATGGTTTAGTTCTGCGCTTTGGCCGTTTTCCACGCTTGGCTGGCCGGACGACACGGAGGAAATGAATTATTTTTATCCGACCAATACATTAGTGACGGGATACGATATCATTCCGTTCTGGGTTATGCGCATGATGTTTAGCGGATTGGAACACACCGGACAGGTGCCATTTGATACCGTTCTTATTCACGGACTCGTACGCGACTCGCAGGGGCGCAAGATGAGCAAATCACTCGGCAACGGCATCGACCCGTTAGAAGTGATTGATAAATATGGAGCGGATGCTCTGCGCCTTACTTTAGTGACAGGGAATGCGCCGGGGAACGATATGCGTTTCTACTGGGAGCGCGTTGAGGCGAGCCGGAACTTTGCCAATAAAGTATGGAATGCCTCCCGCTTCATTATGATGAACTTTGAGCAAAACGAGGGGCTTGATTATGACAGTGTGCCGAAAGACGCCCTGACACAGGCGGATAAGTGGATTTTGTCTAAGGTTAATAATCTGACAAAAGAAGTCACGGCGTTGATGGACACATTTGACCTAGGCATCGCGGTACAGAAGATTTACGATTTTATTTGGGAAGAGTTTTGCGACTGGTATATCGAGATGGTGAAACCCCGCCTCTATAATGAAGAGGATGAAACGAAAGCGGCCGCGCTCTATACGCTGCGGGCAGTACTGATAGACGCTTTGAAATTGCTGCACCCGTATATGCCGTTTATTACGGAAGAGATTTACTGCACCCTGCTCGGTGACGAAGAACAGTCGATTATGGTAAGCGACTGGCCGGTGTATACAGAGGAGCGCGTGTTTGCGGAGGAAGAGGCGAAAGTCGAGCGCATTAAAGAAGCAGTAAAAGGAATCCGCAACATCCGCGGAGAGATGAACGTGCCTCCGAGCAAAAAAGCCTGCGTTATTGTCGTATCGGAACAGCAGCAAGTGCTGGATATTTTTGAGGAAAGTAAAGTATTTTTTGCCACACTCGGTTTGGCCAGCGACGTAAAATTCCAGAAAACAAAAGAGGGTATTGACGAAGATGCCGTTTCCGTAGTGATTGCGGACGGTGCCATTTACATTCCGTTTGCTGAACTGGTTGACATTGACAAAGAAATTGCGCGTCTTCAGAAGGAAGAAGCAAAGTTGGCGTCGGAAATTAAGCGTTGCGAGGGCATGTTGAACAATCCGAATTTTGTCAGCAAAGCGCCGGAAAAGAAAATTGAGGAAGAGCGGAAAAAGTTAGAGAAATATGAGGGCATGATGGCACAAGTCAGGGAACGCTTGGAACAGCTCCGGTAAAATGTCGAATTTTTCCGACATTTCTTACTTGCTTTTTAGAATGAAAATCTGTATTATTGTTACATGGAGAATCGAAAATACTAATAATTGATAAGAGTATAATTTAGGAGGGTGCAAGAATGCTGAATTTTGAAAAGGAACTTGAGAAATTCCAGCCGAGTATGGACGTAGAACAAGTGGAAGACGTTGTATATAATAATAATTTAGCAGATGTGACGGATATTATAAAAGAACTGATTCAGGATGCCAAGGGAACTTTGTAATACAGATAGGGAGGAAGCATGACAATGAGATGTCCAAGATGTGATGCCACAGTCAGGGAAGCTGCTGCACTTTGCAGTTTTTGTGGACAAGACTTATCTGTGATGTACTTTGTGCGCAGACTCTCCAATACTTATTATAATATAGGTCTGGAGAAAGCACGGGTTCGGGATTTGTCAGGAGCCATAGTGGTTCTGAAAAAGAGTTTGCAGTTCGATAAAAAAAATGCCAATGCAAGAAATTTGCTGGGGCTGATTTATTATGAGATGGGTGAGACGGTAACCGCTCTCAGCGAATGGGTGTTGAGCAAATATTTACAGCCGGACGATAATGAGGCCGACTATTATATTAACATCATTCAGAAGAACCAGACGGCGCTGGATGCCACGAACCAGACGATTAAGAAATACAATTCCGCTTTGTCGGCGGCCAAATCCGGAAATGAAGATTTGGCCATCATCCAGTTAAAAAAAGTAGTCAGTTTAAATGCTCATTTTGTTCGGGCACAGCAATTGCTCGCACTTTTGTATATTCACGATGAAGATTATCAGAAAGCGGCAAAGTGCTTAAATCGGGCAGGCAGGATTGATTTTAACAATACGACTACGCTTCGCTACATGCAGGAGGTTGGTGAGAAGATTGGCAGCGGCTCCAACAGGGCAAAAGATACGGGAACAGTGAAAAAAGCTCCTAAGAAAGACCCTCTGGCGAATGTCACTCCGGTTGGCTCTTATAAAGAAGAGAAGAAATCTCTAATGCCGGTTCTCTATGTGATTATCGGAGCCATTTTGGGACTTGCCGTGTCCTTTATACTAATCCGTCCGACGTTACAGAAGAGCAGCGACAGCGGTACGCAGATGTCTGATACCAATGAGCAGTTGGCCGTGCAGTCTTCACAGATTTCCGGTTTGGAGAAGGAAAAAGCCGACCTGGAAGAGGAGTTAAAAGAGCTGAAAAAGCAAATACAGGACGCCGATTCTCAGGCGCAGAAGCAGTCCGGCAGTTATGAGAAACTGCTCAAAGGCTTACAATATTATCTGGATAATGACAAGATTCAGGCGGCGGTAGAAGTTGCCGGCTGTAAAAAAACCGACTTTGCGACAGAGGAGGCACAGACGCTGTATATGAAGATTGGAGCAGTCACGGAGGCTCAGATTTCGCAGTTGGTGTCGCAGGGAAGAAATGAGATGCGGCAGTCATACAGCAGTGCGGTTACTACGTTTAAGAAAGTATTAAAACTGGATAAAGAAAATCAGTCAGCGATGTATTATATGGCATATTGTTATCAGAAACAGAACGATATGAAAAATGCGAAGAAGTGGTATGAAAAGGCGATTAAAGCCAACGATACGACGGCTTTGGCGACACAGGCGGAGACGCGTCTGGCGGAAGTCAAAGAGGCGCTTAAAGATGATGACGCGGGAGCGACCGCTTCTCCGGCAGCAGAATAACAGGGGATAAATCGAATAGGCAGATTTAGAAGACTTACGGAAGACAGGTTCTTTTGTAAGTCTTTTTATTTTTAGTAGTAGGAGGATATATGAGATATGGAGCAATTTACAATGGAGCGCAACGGTTCCCAGATGACGGTACACATTAGTCAGGAGCTGGACCATCATATTGCGGCGCAGGTCAGCCGCATGGTGGACATGCAAATCGAGAAAGGAAGTATACGCACGCTTGTATTTGATTTTTCCGGAATTACTTTTATGGATAGTTCGGGAATCGGTATGGTGATGGGCCGGCACCGGAAGATGAATTTTCTCGGTGGCTGCACTTTTGTAACCGGAATCGGAAAAAATGTTGACCGCATTTTTCAAATGTCGGGCCTATACCGTATTATACCGAAATATCAGGAAAGGACAGAGTCGTTATGATGGAAAAGACAGAAATTACATTTGAATTTGACAGTAGTTCGGAAAATGAGAGTCTGGCGAGAACGGTAGTAGCTGCCTTTCTTGCCAGATTGGACCCGACATTGGAAGAACTCGCAGATGTGAAGACTGCCGTATCCGAGGCGGTTACGAATGCAATTATTCACGGATATGAGGGGAAACAGGGGAAAATCCGCATACATAGCTGGATTGAAGATACTACGATTGGCATTGAAGTGCAGGATTGGGGAGTTGGTATTCCGGATATTGAAAAGGCGATGGAGCCGTTATATACAACGCGTCCGGAGATGGAGCGCTCGGGGATGGGATTTGCTTTTATGGAGGCATTCATGGACGAATTGCGTGTAGACTCCCGTCTCGGTCAGGGAACAACAATCGTTATGAAGAAAAAAATATATAGTGCATTTGTATTGACTTGAGGGAGTTTGCCAATGGAAACCATAGAACTGATTAAACGTTCACGAGCAGGGGATAAATTGGCGAGAGAACAGGTGATAAAGGAAAATATGCCATTGGTGTATAGTATCGTAAAACGGTTTGCCGGCAGGGGGCATGATTTGGAAGATTTGCGCCAAATCGGAGCCATCGGCCTCATTAAGGCAGTCGATAATTTTAATTGGAATTTTGACGTCAAATTTTCCACGTATGCCGTTCCTATGATAAGCGGGGAGATTAAGCGTTTTATGCGTGACGATGGGATGGTAAAAGTGAGCCGGACGCTGAAAGAGAACGGGATTCATATAAGGCGTGTGGCCGAAAGTCTCGCTGCCGAATTAGGGCGGGAGGCAACACTGGAGGAATTAAGTGCGGCCACGGAGATGAAGAGGGAGGATATCGTTCTGGCGCTGGAGGCCGGAAACGAAGTGGAATCTTTACACAAGACCGTCTATCAGAAAGAGGGAAGCGAAATATCGCTGATGGAACGCATACCGTCAGAAAAAGATGAGGCGGAAACGGTCGTCAATCAGCTTTTGCTCGAGCAATTGCTGGCGGAGCTGGACGAACAGGAAAGACAGATTATCCATATGCGTTATTTTGAAGAAAAGACGCAGACGCAAATCGCCGGTATACTGGGGCTGAGTCAGGTTCAGGTGAGCCGTCTGGAAAAGCGGGTATTGGGCAGCATGAGGAAAAAATGTATCTTACAAAGACAATGAATATTTTTTTTGTAAATGGCAATGGTAATACCGAAAGGAAGTGTTGTGTATGAAAAAGGTCGGTATTGTAACGCTGGCGATTGCGTTACTTGCTGTTGCTACCATTGTGTTGTACCGTTCCAATCAGAATCAGGAAGAAACCTCGCCGAAAGGCAAAGGAACTTTAGTGAAGGAGTATATAGAATGCAAGAAATACTATATGTAAAAGTAGAGCAGAATATACCGGTGTCAAAGAAAGCAATTACATTCAAAGACATTGCTACGCTTTACTGTACGAACAAAAGTATTGTGCAAAAACTAGAAAAAGAAACTTTTTACACGCTGCCCAACGATACGCCTCAGAAGACGATGTTTACCATTGCCAAAGTGTATGAGGGCATTCATAAATTCTATCCGGATTTGCAAATTGAAAATCTGGGAGAATGTGATTTTGTCATCGACTATGAGCATCCGGATAAAAAAGAAAAAAGTAAGGCGATGGAATATGTAAAGACCGTTTTAGTCTCGCTCGTTATTTTTTTCGGCGCGGCTTTTACGATTATAACATTTAATGAGGATGTCAGCGTAGGTGATGTATTCGACAAGATGTATAAGCTTGTTATGGGAGTGGATAAGTCGGGTGGCTCTATCATAGAAATCTGTTATGCCATCGGACTGCCAGTCGGTATTTTAATCTTTTATAATCATTTCCGCCGCCGCAAGATTAAAGACGACCCGACGCCGATACAGGTGGAGATGCATACTTATGAGGAGCAGGTAAACAAGGCGTTGATTGCCAGAGCTTCAAGGGAGGGACACACGATTGATAGCAATTAAATGGTGCCTGTTAGCTGTTCTCGGACTGTGCAGCGGGTTTGCCGTGGCGGCCGGAGTATTTGCTTTTATTACCATGCTGGGAATCGTTCCCCGCATGGCTGCAAGGACAAAAACACAAAGGCACATAATCTGTTATGAGAGAATGATAATTTTAGGAGGAACGCTCGGAAATATCTGGCTGCTGTTCCAAATACCGCTGCCGGGCACAGGGATTTTGCTTGCACTTTTTGGTTTGGGAGCGGGGATTTATGTCGGCTGTCTGGCTATGGCCCTTGCAGAGATGCTGCGGCTGCTGCCAATCTTTGTCAATCGCTTTCAATTAAAAGAGGGTTTTCCTATTTTGGTAGTGGCGTTGATGACCGGCAAGTTCCTCGGTACGGTTTTTCAATTTTTCTGGAAGTAGCGTGATAGAAAGGAGTAAAGGAATGTCGAAGGAAAAAGTAAATATCAAAGAGGTAATCCGTGAGCGGGAACCTCAAAAAAAGGATAAGAAATACAACGAATATGTAAAAGAAAATACGCCGAAGAAGAGTTGGTTTATTAACCTGTGTAAGGCCTATTTGATTGGCGGACTTATATGTGTATTAGGGCAATGTCTGACAAATCTGTATATGAATATCGGATTAGTCAAAGATACGGCTACGCTCTACACTACCTTATCGCTCATTTTTCTGAGCATTCTCTTTACCGGGCTGAATCAGTATCAGAAGCTGGCTAATTTTGCCGGGGCGGGAACGATTGTTCCGATTACCGGTTTTGCCAATTCCGTCGCTGCACCGGCCATTGAGTTCAAAGAAGAGGGCTGGGTGTTCGGCGTCGGCTGTAAAATTTTTACGATAGCCGGGCCGGTCATTTTATATGGTGTATTCTGCAGTTGGATATTGGGGGTAATATACTGGGTCGGAAAGTTGTTTGGCTAACCACCGTCAGGCTGACTGGCTGCAAATGTAAAAGTGTTGCGCTTTCTGGCAGCACTTTTTTCTTATCTTAGCGGTTTTCAGTCGCCGCTTTTTTATAGGAAAGTTTAATTTCACATTGACACACAAGTGCATATATCAGTAGTAGAAGGAAAAAAAGGATTATGTTGTCCAAAAGGAGGAGTAGAATGATGATTTGGAGCGGACTTAGCATTCCTTTCTTTGGAACAGCATTAGGAGCTGCTATGGTGTTTTTAATGAGAGGAAGTATGAATGCAAGATTGGAGAAGTTGCTGCTTGGTTTTGCTTCCGGTGTGATGATTGCCGCTTCTGTCTGGTCTCTTTTAATTCCCTCTATTGATATGGCGGCAGAGCAGGGTACGGTTCCGTGGATTCCGGCGGCAGCGGGTTTCATTTTGGGGATACTTTTCCTGCTCCTGTTAGATAGTTTAATTCCCCATCTGCATATGGACAGCGACCGACCGGAGGGGGTAAGAACAAGATTGGGGAGATGTACGATGCTTGTTCTGTCAGTTACGCTGCACAATATTCCCGAGGGGATGGCTGTCGGCGTAACGTTTGCGGGAGCGCTGATGGGGAATACGGGGATTACGATAGCGGGAGCTTTTGCGTTGGCGATTGGTATTGCGATTCAAAATTTTCCGGAGGGAGCGATTATTTCCATGCCGCTTTGCAGCGAGGGAATTTCAAAGCAGAAAGCGTTTTGTTATGGCGTTCTTTCCGGTCTGGTCGAGCCGGTCGGCGCCTTGCTGACGATTTATCTGACCGGATTTATCGTGCCGGTTCTTCCCTATTTTCTGTCTTTTGCCGCCGGAGCCATGATATATGTAGTCGTAGAGGAATTGATACCGGAATCACAGGCGGGAGAGCATACGAATATTGGAACTGTCGGCGTGGCAATCGGGTTTGTGCTGATGATGATTTTGGACGTCGCCTTAGGATAAAATTTTGTAAAACTAAAGAATAATATGAAGAATGTTTATCCATACTACTTTCAAGTCTTTAAAGAATGGAGAGTAGGTCACTATGAACGAGAAGAAAATGGTGGGTAGACGGAGTGTGCTGTTTTCCCGTCCTCCGGTAATTATCGGAGCCGGCAGTGTGGCAGGCGAGAAAGAGGGGAACGGCGCCTTTGGCAGTTGTTTTGATTATGTGGAGACGGACCCTCTTTTTGGTGGTGAGACATGGGAAGAGGCAGAGAGCAAAATGCAGCAGATGGCAACGCAGATTGCTCTGAGAAAGGCGGGACTGGAGCCGAAAGAGGTGCGTTATCTGGTGGCGGGAGATTTGCTTGGACAGTTGATTGCCACCTCCTTCGGTATAATGAATTTTAACATTCCGATGTTCGGCGTCTACGGCGCTTGTTCCACGATGGGCGAGTCTCTGGCAATCGCTTCCATGCTGGTGGACGGGGAATTTGCCGACTATGTGGTGGCGCTTACATCCAGTCACTTTGCCAGTGCAGAAAAGCAGTTTCGTTATCCGCTGGCATACGGCAGCCAGCGTCCTTACTCGTCTACGTGGACGGTTACGGGAAGCGGCGCGGTTGTACTGGCGTCTTCAAAAGCCCGCTGGAAACGGAAAGAGACGGGATATGTCGAGGTCTATGGCGTGACGACGGGAACGATTACGGACTATGGAATCAAGGACAGCATGAATATGGGCGCCTGTATGGCTCCCGCTGCCTGCGACGTCATTCTGCATAATTTCAAGGACATGGGCATTGGACCGGACTATTATGACCGGATTATAACGGGAGATTTAGGTACGATTGGACAGCGCATTCTGATTGATATGCTGCGTGGATACGGATATGATATTGAGAAGCAGCATTTTGACTGCGGAACGGAAATTTATTACAACAAAGAGCAGGGAACCAATGCGGGAGGCAGCGGCTGTGGGTGCAGCGCAATAACGCTGTGCGGATATATTTTGGAGAAAATGCGAAAGCATATATGGAAGCGCGTTCTTTTTGTACCGACGGGGGCTCTTCTTTCTACGGTCAGTTTTAATGAGGGAAATTCCATTCCGGGTATCGCGCATGCGGTTATGCTGGAAGCGATTGCCGGCTCGGGAAAGGAGGTGTAGGGCATGGATTATTTGATTGCTTTTCTTATCGGCGGAGCTATATGTGCGGTTGTTCAGATTGTCATGGATAATACGAAACTTCTTCCGGGGCGCATTATGGTAGGACTTGTCTGTATAGGTGCGGTTATCAGTTTCTTCGGCTGGTACGAGCCGTTTGTAAACTGGGCAAAATCGGGAGCTTCGGTTCCCCTCATTGGATTTGGACACCTGCTGTTTAAAGGGGTAAAGGAAGCGGTAGATAAACAGGGGTTTATCGGTACGTTCTACGGCGGACTGGAAAGCGCTGCGGTCGGAATATCGGGAGCTTTGATTATGGGGTATCTGGCGAGTTTATGCTTTAAATCAAAGATGAAGTAGGGATTTGGGGGCAGTTGCGTAGTCATTTGCTATTTTCAGGGCGGCGGTATCCTGCCGGAGCGCATCCGGTATACGCTCCCGACGAAAAATACATGGTTTCTTTTGTTTACCTAATTCTTTTGCCGCTCCTCGCAAAACTCGCTGTCTGCTGTCGTTTTTCCTGACTTTTGCAAAGTTGTTGTTCGTTGGGTTTTATGCACCACCGTTTGTTACTGGTGACTGCGGGCGGCGCCTTCGGCGCCGCTTCGGGAAAGAAAGAGGCTGCAAATAAATGTATTTCTTTTTAGCCTCTTTCTTTCCACGAACAGATGCTTTGCATCTGCCCGCAGCAGGGAAGTAATTGATTTGGTGGTGCATTAACTTTAGTGCAAATACACTGTAAAAGTCAGGGAAAATCGACGGCAGACAGCTCAGACAATGCTCGCGCGGCAATCGGTAAACAAAAAAAACCATAATTTTTCGGGGAGCGATACAAGGATGCGCTTCGGCAGGATACCCGCCTTGTTGCAGTGAAATATGAAGTGTGGAAAAGTCCTATGCAGAAATGCAGTGGGATTTTTTTATGCAGCTTTTTGAAGTAAGAAAGCGTGGAAACACGGAAATATCGGCGTAGAATGGGGGAATTTAGCAGAAAAACGGAAAAATTAACTATATTTTCTTCAAAATCTGCCCTGAAACATAAAATTTCCTTGAAACACGTGTAAAAAAGTAGTAAAATATTCCGTGAAATTTGAGTGTCAAAAAGTACACTTTTTGACACCAGTATTAATCATGTGAAATAAATAAGCACAGTACATATTGTCAATTGCAGAAAAGTTTAGATAAAAAATATCCAGAGGAGGAAAAACAATATGAAAAAAACGAGTAAATATTCACTGGCGCTGCTTCTGATTGGCGCCCTGCTGGCAGGACTTCTGCCTGTGGGAACAGGAACGAAGAGTCAGGCTGCGGAGCAGCCAAAACTTAAGAATCCGCACATAATAAAGACCGTTGAGGAAGTGGCGCCGGAAGAAAAAAGCAAGAAAATGCCGAAAAATCCCACTACGGAAAACGGTATTACCACTTGGGACTGTATCTGGTTCGGAAATTACTGGCAGGAAGATACGAATGGGGATGGAAAGGCAGACAAAAACGATAAGAAAACTCCCATCAAATGGCGTGTGCTGTCGGTAGAGGGAGATGATGTATTTCTGGTAGCAGATAAAAATCTGGACTGCCAGAGGTATAATGATACGGGTACGGATGTTACATGGGAGACTTGTACAATGCGAAGCTGGCTGAATGGTTATGGAGAGGAAAGTAACAAAGATGGGAAAGATTATAGCGGCAATAACTTTCTCGACAATGCCTTTTCGGCGGAAGAGCAGTCGGAAATTAAGACTACAAATGTTGTGAATAATGATAATCCCGAGTATGGTACGGAAGGTGGCAGCGATACAACAGACAAAGTATATTTGCTGTCTTTGAATGAGGTAACAAATCCGACATATGGGTTTGTTTCTGATTACGACGATAACAGTGTAACAAGAGTAGCAGTAAACACTGCCTATACAGCAGGAGGGGGAGAGACTGGGAATGAATATATGGATGCTGCCGGAGATGCGGAATATTGGTGGCTGCGGTCGTCGGGCTACAATAGTGCTTTCGCTTCCGACGTGAATGGCGATGGAGGCGTCTTTGCGAGTGGCAGCTACGTTAGCGACGACGACAATTGTGATGCTGTCCGTCCGGCTCTGCATTTAAATCTGAAAGCGTCGTCAGACGCTATATCTGCTTCGGACTGGTCATATGCCGGTACTGTTCCCTCGGATGACGTGGCTGAATGGGATTGTATCTGGTTCGGGAACTACTGGCAGGAGGATACGAATGGGGATGGTAAAGCTGACAAAAACGATGAGAAAACCCCCATTAAGTGGCGGGTGCTGTCGGTAGATGGCGATGATGTGTTTTTGATGGCAGATAAAAATCTGGACTGCCAGAGGTATAATGATACGGATACGGATGTTACATGGGAGACATGTACGATGCGAAGCTGGCTGAACGGCTATGGGGCGGAAAGCAACAAGGATGGAAAAGGCTACAGTGGCAATAACTTTCTTAACAATGCCTTTTCGGCGGAAGAGCAGTCGGCAATCAGGATAACAAACGTTGTGAATAATGATAATCCCAGATATGGAACAGAGGGTGGCAATGATACGGCGGACAAAGTATACCTGCTGTCGCTGGAGGAGGTGACGAATCCGGTATATGGGTTTGCCTCCCCTAACGCTATCAGTGCAACAAGGGTGGCAGTAAATACCGCCTATACAAAGGGAGGGGGAGAGATAGAGAGTGGCGGGATGAGTAGTGCCGGAAGTGCGGACTATTGGTCTCTGCGGTCGTCGGGCTACGATAGTGGTAACGCTTCCGGCGTGTATTACAGTGGATGCGTCGATGCGAATGGCTATTACGTCGACTACTATCATGATGCTGTCCGTCCGGCTTTGCATTTAAATCTGAAAGCGTCGTCAGACGCTGTATCTGCCTCAAGCTGGTCATATGCCGGTAGTGTAATCTCGAATGAGGAAGAGAGTGAGACGGCGACTCCAACGCCGGATGTGACAGCAACTCCGACACCGGATGGCACAACAACTTCGACGCCGGATGTAACAGCGACCCCAACTCCAGATGTCACAACCAGTCCAACATCAGATACAACGGCCACCCCAAGCCCAGACATTACAACCAGTCCAACCCCAACAGAACCATCGAGCAATACAACGCAGACTGCCAAACCAACAGATGAGTCCAATAAGCAGAATAGCTTGTCGAAAGGAACGGTACTGAAAGATAAGAAAAATGAAGTATCCTATCGTGTGCTTGCACAGGACAGGGTGGAATTTTACAAAGCAGACAACAAAGCAACATCAAAAATCACTATTCCGTCTGCCGTGTCAATGGATGGAGTGAAATTTAAGGTAACAGATATCTCGGATAACGCTTTTAACGGATGTAAAAAATTAAAATCCGTAACTATAGGCAAGTCCGTTACTACAATCGGTAAGAAAGCATTCTCTCAGTGTACATCATTAAAGAAGATAACTCTTCCGGCCGGTGTAACGAAGATTGGTAAGAAAGCATTTTACGGGTGCAAAAAATTAAAGTTGATAACAATTAAAAGCAAAAAGCTGAACAGTAAATCGGTGGGAGCACAGGCGTTTAAAGGACTTCACAAGAAAGTCGTGATTAAAGTGCCTAGGAAACAAAAGAAAGCATATACAAAGTGGCTGCGGAAAAAGGGAATAAAGAAAAAGATGAAAATCAAATAAAGGCTATATTCTCCGCAATATAACAGAAAGAGCTGTTGCCCTGTATCAGAATACACGGACTGTCTGTTGGTAAAGATATTCCCAAACAGGCAGTCCGTGTATTTTGCCGCATAGTTTTGAGCCCTCACAGTTTTTAAGGTTTGGTATTGGCAGCCTAATCACCAGTAAAGATTCAGTGGATATTTTTCAGCGGCTATGCTATGATAAATTTAGGGAATGTAAGGGGGGAGACTATTGGAGGTAGAAAATACATTGTCGAAAAAGATTGATACGGCAGGGCAGAATGCGTCATATGATGCGTATTGCCGGAATCTTTTAGTAAACAAACAGATTTTAGCCCGTATTTTGAAGACGTGTGTGAAAGAATTTCACGATTGTCCGATAAAAGATATTGAAGAAAAATATATCAAAGGGACACCGAAAGTACATGAAGTTGCTATACACAGGGATGAAACAGCGGAGTTTATTGACGGGATGGGCAAAGAAGATGTTGGTATGAAAGAAAAACCGATAACATATGACATTTTTTTTCGGGTGCTGTCCCCGAAAGACGATGAAATGATTCAGATGATTATTAATGTGGAAAGCCAGAAGGATTTTTACCCCGGATATCCGCTTATTAAACGGGGCATATATTATTGCAGCAGAATGATTTCCAGCCAGTATGGAACGGAAATGCCGGATTCGTGTTATGAGAAGCTGAAAAAGGTTTACAGTATCTGGATATGTTCAAATCCGCCTAAGTACCGTAAAAATACGATTACCGCTTATTCCATGAATGAGCAAAATCTTGTTGGCAATGTGACAGAGAAAGAAGAAAACTATGATATGCTTACGGTTCTTACCGTCTGTCTCGGAGGTTTTGGTGATGAAAATTATGAGGGGATTTTGAGAATGCTGGATGTTCTCCTGTCAGACCGGATATTGCCGGAAGAAAAGAAAAAGATATTAAAAAATGAGTTTGATATTGCGATGACAAAAACAATGGAAAGAGAGGCGATGGAAATGTGTAATCTTTCACAGGGAATAGTAGATAGGACAATTATTACGGATATTCTGAATCTGATGGATAGTTTGGGATTATCTGAGGAAGAATGTATGAATGCATTAAAAGTGCCAGAGGAACATCGGGAACTATATCATATGATGTTACAGGACAGAATGGAAGTCAGTCATGTATAATGTAAAATTTGTAAGGACTCCAAACTCACGGATTTGAGTTTGGAGACGTTGTACTAGTTATATTAAGATAATGAAGCCAGAATATCCGCTGCTCCGAATGACAAATGATTAAGCGCCTGTCCTAATCCCCATAGGAATCACCAGTAAAGCTTCAGTGGATATTTTTCAATTGCTATGCTATGATAAAGCTAAGGAATGTAAGGGGGGAGACTATTGGAGGTAGAAAATACATTGTCGAAAAAGATTGATACGGCAGGGCAGAATGCGTCATATGATGCGTATTGCCGGAATTTTTTAGTAAACAGACAGATTTTACCCCGGATATCCGCTTATTAAACGGGGCATATATTATTGTAGCAGAATGATTTCCAGCCAGTATGGAACGGAAATGCCGGATTCGTGTTATGAGAAGCTGAAAAAGGTTTACAGTATCTGGATATGTTCAAATCCGCCTAAGTACCGTAAAAATACGATTACCGCTTATTCCATGAATGAGCAAAATCTTGTTGGCAATGTGACAGAGAAAGAAGAAAACTATGATATGCTTACGGTTCTTACCGTCTGTCTCGGAGGTTTTGGTGATGAAAATTATGAGGGGATTTTGAGAATGCTGGATGTTCTCCTGTCAGACCGGATATTGCCGGAAGAAAAGAAAAAGATATTAAAAAATGAGTTTGATATTGCGATGACAAAAACAATGGAAAGAGAGGCGATGGAAATGTGTAATCTTTCACAGGGAATCGTAGATAGGACTACAATCAATTATATTATTAGTATGATGAAAAATTTGAACTTATCAGAGAAAGAATGTATGGAGGCGCTAGATATTCCAGAAGAACATCGGGAACTATACCATATGATGTTACAGGACAAAATGGAAATCAGTCATGTATAATGTAAAATCTGCAGAGACTCCGGACTCATGGATTTGAGTCTGGGGTCTTTTACTATTTATATAAGATAATGAAGACAGAAAGACAGGAATTTATTTGGATATTTACTTGATTTCCCAACTATGGTACAATAAAAGCAAATTTGATTGTTTTTGGAAAGTGGGGGAAATTGTGTGAAGCGTCCGGAAAAAAAGCTTGAGAAGTATTGGTACGCCGGTGTTACAGGTTTCTGCGTCATTGCGGCGGCAGTAATTGTGTATACGATTTTTAATAATTTAAGTGGGTTGGGAAGTGTGCTGTCTGCGGTTAATTCAGCGTTGCTGCCGGTATATATCGGTGTAATCGTAGCTTATCTTCTCAGCCCTCTTGTCAATAAAATGGACCAGTATGTTTTCATTCCTCTGTGGCAGAAGATATATAAGGAAAAGAAAACGAAAGCAAAGGGAGTGGCGAGAGGCTGTTCGGTTTTTACCGTTCTCGTGCTCACTCTTTTTGTCATATTTGGTTTGCTGATGCTCGTTGTTCCCGAGATTACGAATAGTGTATCGAGCCTGATACGCAACATGCCGGGGTATTACAAAAATGTAATTGACTGGGGCAATCATATGTTCCGCTCCAATCCGAAGTTTGCCGAGTATTACACGCAATTTTCCGGCGTCCTTTATGAAAAACTGCTCACATGGCTGCAAAATGATTTGCTGCCGAATAGCAATAAACTGCTGACGATATTGACGGACGGGGTAGTGAATGCCGCCAGTGTATTGATGAATGTGTTTATCGGACTGATTGTGTCCATTTATCTGATGGGAAGCAAAGAAAATTTTTGTGCGCAGTTAAAGAAGCTGATGTATGCATTTCTGCCGACCAAACGGGTAAAACGTGCGTTGAGCGTGTTAGGGGAGACGCATACGATATTTGCCAAATTTATAAGCGGAAAGATAATCGATTCGCTTGTTGTCGGCATACTGACTTTTATTATTATGAATATTGCCGGGATTCCCTACACGGTTTTGATTAGCGTATTGATTGGCGTCACCAACATTATACCGTTCTTTGGACAGTATATCGGTATCGTGCCAAGCGCGGTGCTGGTTTTTATCGCCAGTCCCTCCAAGGGGATTCTGTTTCTGGTACTGATTATCATTCTCATGCAGTTTGACGGGAATGTTTTGGGGCCGAAGATTTTAGGGGACTCCATCGGCTTAGGCAGTTTTTGGATTTTGTTTTCCATTCTATTTTTCGGCTCGCTTTTCGGGCTGTTGGGAATGATTTGCGCAGTGCCGGTTTTTGCGGTTATTTATCGCATTACCAAACGCTGGTGCGCCTTGCGGCTGGCAAAGAAAGATATGCCGACAGAGACTGCCTGTTATCGTGTTCCGCATAACGTGGCGGAAGAAATGGAAGAGAGGGAATAAGAGAGAAAGGATGACGAAGATGAGAAAGGCTTACATAATTCTTGGCGCGGCCCTGATGTCCGGTGTTGTGTGTAACGGATGCGGTATCTTACCGACCGAAGAAGAATTTGGAGTGGCTCCGGTCGTGCAGGAATACGAGGGCAGCAACTACAATAAATACACGGTTGTAAGAGGCGATATGACACAAAAAGAATCCATTTCCGTCTCCTATCAGGGGACGAGGGAAGTGGAGATAACCGGCAGCGACGGGCAGATTAAGAAAGTGTGTGTGCAAAAAGGACAGAAAGTGAAAGCCGGAACGGTGCTTGTGCAGGAATATTCCGAGGATGCCGAGGAGCAGTTAAATGAAGATAAGCGCCAGATTAAAAGCCTGCAATTACAGATTAAGCAGGCAAAGGAAATGAAAGAACGTGAGTTGCAGCAATTGACGCGGACGGGAGGGTCAAAAGAGGAAAAAGAAAATGTCCGTACCCAGTTCGATGCCCAAATAAAAAATTGCCAATCCAATATTCAGTTGACGCAGCTGGATATGAAAGAGGCGCAGGAGACAATTGCGGAAGCGGTCATTACTTCCGAAGTGGAGGGGACGGTGACAAAGGCGGACCACTCCTTTGACGGAGGATATGCCGGCAGTGACAATGTGCTCGTTAAAGTGCAGGGAGAGAAGAAAAACCGCTTTGTCTGCAAGACCAAATATGCCGGGCATTTTCGCGACGGACAGGAAGTTTTCGTCACCATAGGAGGAAGCCGGTATAAAGCGGCAGTAAAGAAAGTTTCTTCTGAAAAATTGTATCTGTATCCGAAAAACGCCTCTTCACTTCAACACGGGGCTGTCGGCACCGTGGATTTGATTTTAAAGGAAAAGAAAGATGTTCTCTCGCTTCCGCTGGCGCTTGTCTATGATATGGGAGGGAAAAAGGTTGTCTATATGGAGGGCAAGAACGGAGTAAAGGAAACGAGAGAAGTTACGCTGGGAGAAACAATCAACAACATGGTCGAAGTTACAGGCGGTTTACAGGAAAATGAACAGATTATTACCAATTAGTCAAAGGATGGGAGGTATCGATTTGAAGAAGCAGAAGAAGTGGCGGAAAAGTTTGAATTGCCGGACGATATCCCTTGTTTTGGCAATGGGGATGCTGGCGGCAGCGTGTGCCGGGTGCGGGAGCAAAGAGCAGCCGCAGAATGTACCTGATTTAGTGGAGCCGGTCGGGGTTGACGTGGATACGGCGGTTGTTACGAAAATGGAATTGAGCAGTATGTGTTCCTATCAGGGTGAAGTCGTTCCGGATATGAAAGGAATGTATTTTTTAAATTCGGGGCAGGTCGCTTCGGTGGAAGTAAATATAGGCGACAAAGTTAAGAAAGGGCAGTTACTGGCGACTTTGAAAGGCGCCGATACGACGGTAAAAGACTTGCAAAAAGATTTGCTTGATATGCGGCAGGAAAATGAAGAGCTGAATGCGTCGGCAAAGAATACGATTAAGCAGATGAAAGAGGAATACAGACAGTTGTTGAAAAAGCGCAATAAGGCGCAGACGAAAAAGGAAAAGGCGGCGTTTGACAAACAGAAAATCGCCCAGGAAGAGAACATTAAGACAGAAGAGCTGAAACTGAAGCATCAAAAGGAATTACAGGCCTCCATAGTTTCTGAGTTGAATGAGGATTTAGCCAAAGCGAAAAAGAAGACAAAATGGGATAAATTGTATTCGGATATCAGCGGCGAGGTAATCAATAAAACCATTTCGGCGGGCGATTTTGTCAGTGGCGGCGGTGTGGTTTTCACACTGGCGAACATGGAAAAGACGAGAATCCGCACCGAGTATATAGGGAGTTCCGTTTTAAAAAAGGCAAGCAGTTACCATGCCATGATAAATGGAAAAAGATACGAAGTGACGGCAGAAGAGCAGAATATTTCCCAATACGATATTGAGATGGGGAATTTTCCGGCGAGTACATATTTTGATTACAAAAGTGGTGTACACGCACAAGTTGGAGACTCGGTTTCGATTGATTTGTACAACAATGAGACAGACGATGCGCTTGTAGTACCATCGAATGCCGTGTACAAAACAAAGGGGAGCTATTATGTGTATCGCATGGAGGGCGGAGCAAAAAAGAGGGTGAACGTGACTACAGGTACGGTGACAGATGCGTATACCCAA
The DNA here is from genome assembly GCA_948579355.1 of uncultured Eubacterium sp. Classification (GTDB taxonomy): domain Bacteria; phylum Bacillota; class Clostridia; order Lachnospirales; family Lachnospiraceae; genus Eubacterium_F. Next base: position 92,659 of record CAPAOV010000006.1, read on the forward strand.
ATTTTGTCAGGAGTAAAGGAGGGGGATGTTGTCTATGTACAGGATTAAGAGACTGGCAATATTTCTTATCTGTGCGTTTTTGCTGACCGCCTGCAAAGAGGAACAGCCAAAGTCAGAGGTTTTGTTATATAAGGCAGATAAGAGCGGAAAAGAAAAAGAGCATTATAAGACGACAACGGTGAAAAAGGATACCTATGAAGAGAAGATTACGACGACGGGTTCTCTGTACTATCAGGATGAGAAAGCGGTTGCCATCAATGAGTCCCGCGCCTATTTAGATAAAATTTGTGTAAAGGATAACCAGAAAGTGAAAAAGGGAGATACTCTGGCAATCTATCATGTCAAATATTCGGATACGACGATGCAGAAGAAGAAACTGGAAGTGGAGCAGGCCAGAGCCGAATATGACAGCAATTTAAAGAGTAAGAGAAATGAAGTGCTGGAAAAGCAGCGTTTCATCAAAAATCTGACAAACGCTTCCGAAAAAAAGATTGCCAAAATACAGCTTCAGCATTTGCAGCAGGAATATGCAGATATGAAAAAGAAAGCAAAAGCAATTGAGAAGCAGGAAAAAGATTATCAGGAGCTGCTGCAGAAGCGGAAAAGAGCCGTTCTCGTATCAAAATACGACGGTACGGCAGGAGAGGTTGTTTCGGCTGGCGAATACAAAGGAGAGACGGTGACGGGAGATACGCTGATGGTTATCCGCGATGAGAAGAATTTTCTCATACAGGCGGAAGACGGCGAGGGGATGCGTTATAATATGACAGTTACCATTGGTTTAGGAAGTACGTCCGACGATATTGTGCACCGCATAAAAGGAAAGGTCATATCTACCGATAACCTGTTTGACGTCGATGTGCAGCAGAATGAGAACTCCGAAAATAGCATGGATACATCCGCGCAACTGATACAGATTTCAGAGGCGGATAGGAAGAAGTATGAATTTGATAAGTATAATCTATTTATTTCCGGCAGCCGTTTAAAAGTGGAAGATGCTCTTATCGTGGATGCTTCTGCCGTATATGAAGAGGAGAAAAATGATGAGACGAAGTTATACGTCTATGTCGTGGAAAAGGGGAAGCTTCATAAGCGTTACATAGTGAGCAACTACAGACAGGAAAAATACTTTTTAGTAAATCAGGGATTGCAAGAGGGCCAGACGCTGGCGATTTTGTCCAAATAAGAAAGGAGAGGTAAAATAATGTTACGATTTATAAAACAAAAGCTTCTCCATAAGAAGTGGATGGTTATTAGTTTGCTCATAGGAAATCTGCTACTCATTGCAATTGCCTGCAGTAATCCGATGTATCAGGGAGCGGCATTACAGAAAACGCTTTCCTCAAAACTGGCAAATTATATTCAGAGCGAAAATGACAATCCGGGCGTTCTCAGCTTCACGGCCAATCTGAAAGGGCAGAAAGGACAGGCAGAAGAGTATGAGAAGCTGAGTGAGATGGCGGAGACGGCGGCAGAGAGGCTGAATATCGTGCAGACTCATCTGATTAAGCAGCATACATCATCGAAGACGCGGGGGTACTATATCGGAAACCGGAAGAAAGATTTGATGTCCCGAACGCTTCGTCTCATATCAATGTCGGAGATGGAGAAACATCTGACGATGATGTCCGGTGAGATGTATGAGGATAAAATTGCGGAAGACGGCTGTTTAGAAGCGATTGTCAGTCAGAAGTCGATGACAAAGCTGGATTTAATTGTGGGCGATGTGTTAGAGCTCAATAAATTTCAGGACGCACAGGGAAAGCCGATAAAAGTGCGGATTACCGGTGTTTTCAGCAACAGCAGTCAGGAAGATTCGTATTGGGTGCAGTCGCCGTCGGATTATTATATGGAGTTGTTTATCTCGCCAAAGATTTTCGAGGACAATTTTGTCAATTTGAAAAAGCAAAATTTCGTGATGACGACAAATTGGAAAGTAATCTTTGATTATAACCAACTCACGGCCGCACAGATAAATCAGCTTGTAGACGATACTGAGGAAATGCTGGAGGAGACTTCCGGAAGTTATAACGCCAGTTTGGAAGAACCGGCCTATCTTGCCGTCTTGCAGGAGTATCAGACAGCGGCAAAAAAAGTAACGACTACGCTGTTAATCTTACAAATTCCCGTCCTTGCCCTGCTGCTGGCATTTATCTTTATGATTTCCCGACAGATGCTTGATTTGGAGCAGAATGAGATTGCCTTGTTGAAGAGCCGGGGGTCAAGTAAGAGACAGATTATTATCATATATTTTCTCCAGTCTGTCATTTTATCTGCCATCAGCGCTCTGGCAGGACTGCCATTGGGATATTTTCTGTGCAAGGCGCTCGGCTCTACGAACGGCTTTTTGGAGTTTATCCAGCGCAAGGCGCTTCATGTGACGATGAGCGGTTCGGTATTTTTATATATGCTGGGAGCTATGGCGGTGTCGATTGCCTTTATGGTTCTTCCGGTATTTCGTGATGCCAACGTCACAATCGTAAATGTGAAGAGAAAGAAAGGCAGAAAGGCCAAAAATATTTTGCAGCGCGTGTATATGGACGTCATACTTTTACTCGTATCGTTATACGGGCTGTACAGTTTTTCACAGCGGAAAGATACGTTGATGACACAGATGTTAGAGGGCGAACCGCTTGACCCGTTTTTGTTTATCTGCTCTTCGCTGTTTATTATCAGCGCTGCGTTAGTTGCTCTCCGCATTCAGCCGCTGCTTATCCGGCTCGTGTACTTATGCGGCCGCAGGCATTGGAAGCCGGCGTTTTTTGCCTCATTTCTGCAAATTCTCAGAACAAAGGGAAAGCAGAGTTTTATGATGGTATTTCTGATGTTGACAGTGGCGCTCGGTATTTTTAACGCTACGGTGGCGCGTACGATTTTATCCAATTCGGAGAGCAATATAAGGTATGATACCGGAGCGGCGCTAGTGCTGCAGGAACAGTGGGAGGACAATTCCATGTTTGTGGCAGACAATCCGGATTTGGAATTGACTTATACGGAGCCGGATTTTTCCGTGTATGAGAGCATGAAAGGCGTCAGGCATGCGGCGAAAGTATATCGGGAAGAAGAAATTACGACCTCTTTTAGTAACAAGGGGGGAGAGAATAACAAAAAGACTTCGCTGATGGCAATCGACACGAAGCAATTTGGGGAGACGGTAAGCGATTTTAATCCGAAACTGCTGCCGACACATCTGAATAACTATCTGAACGCGATGGCGTCAGACCCCGACGCCGTACTGCTGAGCAGCAACTTTCATACGAAAGCAGGCGTGAAGCTCGGCGACAAGATTACATATACGAACAAAGACAAGAAGGATAAAAAGGAAATGACCGGCGTAGTCTACGGTTTTGTCGACTATTTTCCGGGGTATCTGGAGAGTACGCATGAATTAAATGAAGAGGAAAAACTGGTTACAACCGAAAATTATCTCGTTGTTGCCAATCTGGCTGCCGTGCAGCAGACGTATGGCGTCAGACCTTATCAGGTGTGGCTGCAGACGGATGAATCGTCACAGTTTATTTATGATTATGCAAAGAAAAATAATATTCAGTATACGGTATTCGAAGATGTGGCGGCAAAACTTGTCGATATGAAAAACGACGCCCTGTTTCAGGGAACCAACGGAATACTGACAATGAGTTTCATCGTTATTCTGATTTTGTGCTGTACCGGTTTCCTGATTTACTGGATTCTGTCGATACGCCAGAGAGAATTGCTTTTTGGAGTTTTTCGGGCTATGGGTATGACAAAGAAAGAAATTATTCAAATGCTGATTAACGAGCAGATTTTCAGTTCCGGTGTGTCGATTGTAATGGGGGCGGCTCTGGGAATTTTGGCGTCGCGGCTCTTCGTGCCGCTCGTACAGATTTTCTATGCGTCTACGGATCAGGCAGTACCGTTGCAGGTAATGTTCCGGACGCTGGATATGATTCGCCTGTTCAGTGTTGTTGCAATTGTGATTATTATATGTATGATTGTTCTCGGCAAACTGATTAGCAGGATTAATATATCGCAGGCATTGAAACTGGGAGAGGACTAGGGAGGTAGCGATGGAAAATATAATTGAGACGAAACATATCAAACAGAGTTTCCCTGTGGCCGGCGGCAAAGAACTGGTTGTACTAAAGGATATCAATATTCAGATACCGAGGGGCAAACTGACGATGCTCCGCGGGCGTTCCGGTTCCGGAAAAACGACGCTTATGAATCTGCTCAGCGCACTGGACTATCCGAAAGAGGGCGCCGTGCTGCTAGAGGGGCAGGAAATACAAAATATGCCGGAGCACGAGAGGGAAAAAATCCGAAAAAAAGAGATTGGTTTTATTTTTCAGTCAGTTGCGCTCATACCGATGATGACCGCCTATGAGAACGTAGAGTTTGTCATGCGGCTGGCGGGCTATAAGGGAAATCGCAAAAAGCGTGCGGAGGAGTGTCTGAAGCTTGTCGGTCTCGGCGGACGCATGCACCATATGCCGCAGGAACTGTCGGGAGGCGAACAGCAGCGTGTGGCGATTGCCAGAGCGATAGCGCATGCGCCGAAGATTATTTTTGCTGACGAGCCAACGGCTGAGCTCGATAGCGCGACAGGACTGCAGATTATGAAAATCTTTAAAGAGCTGATTGAGGGGCAGGATGTAACAATCGTGATGACGACACATGACACGGGACTTATGGAAATCGCCGATTGCATTTATCAGATTGAGGATGGTGAGATAGTCGATGAAAATTAATATCAGAGATAAATGGAATAATATCAAACATCTGAACAGTTCGAATGAGATGGTCGGGACGCAGGAAGAGCAGATGGACGTAGCGGAAGATGTTATGATTGAATGCGACGGTTTAGTTAAAATTTATAAGACAAAGGATATTGAAGTTCTGGCGCTGCAGGGACTTGATTTGACGGTAAAGCGCGGCGAATTGATGGCTATTATCGGAAATAGCGGCAGCGGTAAGTCTACGTTCCTGAACATGATAGGCGGATTAGACCGTCCGTCTGCGGGAAAGCTGTATGTGGATGGGAAGAATCTGTTTCAGATGAGCGAGCAGGAACTGGTTGAATATAAGAGAAATACGGTAGGGTTTGTCTGGCAGAATAATGCAAGGAATCTGCTTCCGTATTTGAGCGCGTGGGAAAATGTTATGACGCCGATGCTTTTTGATGAGGGGAAAGGGATATCAGCAGAAGAGAAGAAGCAGCGGGCTATGGAATTGCTCGATTTGGTCGGACTTTCCCATCGCAAAAATAGCAGCTTAAGCCAGTTGTCAGGAGGCGAACAGCAGCGCGTTGCCATTGCTATTGCGCTGGCAAATAATCCCAAATTGTTACTGGCAGATGAGCCGACAGGCGCCGTTGACCGGAAAACAGCAGATTCTATTTTGGAAATGTTTCGCAAGTTAAATGAGACGCTTGGTATAACGATTGTCATTGTTACGCATGATAAAGAACTAGCGAACAAAGTAAATCGTGTCATTTCCATTCGCGATGGCAAGACAAGCAGTGAGCGGATTATGAAGAGCGACTATAAGGAACGGCTGGAAAGTCTGGATATAAACTGGAAAGAAGAAGAGACGCAGGAAGAGTTCGCCGTATTGGACAGAGCGGGACGCGTCCAGATTCCAAGCGAACTGTTAGAAGAGATGGGAATGGAGGGAAACAAAGTAAAATTGGAATTGGTAAATGGGAAAATTGTTATTGAAAAGCCATAAAAGGAATGATATACTTATTTCTAAAGCGATAATTTAAAGCGATAATTGTTGAGTTAAAAAGAGGTGGAAAAAATGGACTATATGAAAGGATATAATAGCCGAAGAAGCAGGCGCAGGAAGTCCCGAAGCCGGATAAGCAGGCCGAACAACGATATTATAAATTCCGGATATTATCGCAGTAAGAGCAAATATATAGGAAATTCTCCGGTCGCCGCTAAACGCAGGGGTATATTGATTGGTGTGTCGGTAGTTTTTCTGATACTCCTTTTTATTTCTGTTTTACTTCTGGCAACAAGAAAGTCCGCTCCCGCACCAATCAGAGATGGGGAACGTGTTGTCAGCGATAGTGCGGCTGAGGCGATGGCGGCGGAGAAGTCAATGGAGCCGGACGGTGTGGCGAAAGAAGTTGCGTCGGTGTCTACGCTGGCGCCGGAGGCGATTTGTACGCCTGCACCGACACCAAGACCGAAAGCGGTTGCCCTGACGTTTGACGACGGGCCGAGAAGTACTTCGGACAGGACGCCTAAGGTATTGGAAATGCTGAAAAAATATAATGCGCACGCCACATTTTTTGTAGTAGGTCAATCTGTGGCAGGCAATGCAGCCGTACTTAAACAAGAGGTCGCACAGGGATGTGAAATAGCAAATCATTCATGGGACCACACGAATTTGTCGACGCTTTCCATGAAGAAAGTAAATAAGCAGTATAATAAGACGGCTAATCTTGTGAAGAAACTGGTTGGTTATGATATTAAGCTGCTACGGCCGCCGTATGGTGCGATTAGCGATAAAATGCGCAAATCGTTGAAGCATCCGATGGTGCTTTGGAATGTAGATACGTTGGACTGGCAGTCCAAAAACCCGAAAGCCATATTAAAGAAAGTAAAGAAGAGCGTAAAAGATGGTGATATTATTCTAATGCACGATATCCATCCGACTTCGGCAACGGCGCTTGAAAAAGTACTGCCGTGGTTAGTGAAAAACGGCTATGATATTTTAACCGTGTCCGAATTAGCTGAGCGGAAAGGTGTAAAGATGAGCAACGGAAAAGCGTACGGAGGTTTTTATTAATGTTCTTTTTCCTGCATTTTTTCCAAATCATCATAATAGGAATACAGTGTTTGGACGCCGTTTTCCAAAAGATAATAGTGACAGATATAGGGAATCAGCAGGGCGAAAAATAGTAAGTCTAATGCTAGTAGTAGTGGCAGGTATTGACCTGCCACTAGTGTTATAAAAATACTGCTGACAGTCAAAATGGCAAAGAGTACTGTCACAATAAGGTGTATCAGCCGTTCGTGCTGAAAAAACTGAATTTGTACTAAAAGTTTTTCTTTTTCACGAGGAATCTCATTTTCGTTGATTGACATTTGTGTTATCCTTTTATAATATGTAAGATAGTAACGCATTCTTTTTCCCATAGCGGTATCTCCTTTCAATATGCAGAGTATTGTGAAAGTTGTAAAACAACAGAGCAAGCGAAAGCATCAGTTGTGGTAAAATACCTTTTACCCAATATCAATTATATAGGAAAGAAAGAGTTCTGACAAGTTTTGCATCAGTATTTAAGAGAGGATTGTTTTGATGTATGAATATAACCCGAAATCGGGTATTGCGGATGAATTTATTAATGATAAAGAAATTTTAGCTTCTTTAGCTTATGCAAAAGAAAATAGAAAGAATAAAGAATTAATAGATGCCGTTCTTCAAAAGGCACATAAAAGAAAGGGTATCTCACACAGAGAGGCGGCTCTTTTGCTGGCGTGTGAACTAGAAGAGGAAAATCAGGAGATTGCCCGATTGGCGCGGGAAATCAAAGAGCATTTTTATGGGAACCGGATTGTCATGTTTGCCCCGCTGTATTTGTCCAATTATTGCGTGAACGATTGTGTTTACTGTCCTTACCACAGGAGAAATCAACACATCGTGCGAAAAAAGCTGACGCAGCAGGAGATTGAGCAGGAAGTAATCGCTCTTCAGGATATGGGGCATAAGCGCCTTGCCATTGAAGCGGGGGAAGACCCTTTACATAATCCCTTGGAATATATATTGGAGAGCATTGAAACGATTTATCGTATCCGGCATAAAAACGGAGCGATAAGACGTGTCAATGTCAACATTGCAGCAACTTCTGTTGAAGATTACAGAAAGCTGAAAGAGGCGGGAATAGGTACTTATATTCTATTTCAGGAGACATATCATAAAGAGGCTTACCGTCAGCTTCATCCGTCGGGGCCAAAGAGTGATTATAATTATCACACAGAAGCGATGGATAGGGCTATGGAGGCAGGAATTGATGATGTTGGATGCGGAGTACTATTTGGACTGGACAAGTATCAATATGAATTAGTAGGTCTTATTATGCACGCGGAACATTTGGAATCGAGGTTCGGGGTTGGGCCGCATACGATTAGTGTGCCCCGTGTATGCCCTGCGGATGATGTCAATCCAGAAGCTTTAAATGCTATTCCGGATGAGATTTTTGAAAAGATTGTAGCGGTAATCCGCATTGCTGTACCATATACGGGAATGATTATATCGACAAGGGAAACAAAAGAAGTCAGAGAGAAAGTATTGGCATTGGGAGTAAGCCAGATGAGTGGCGGCTCCCGCACAAGTGTAGGCGGCTATGTCAATGAGGAGCCGGAAGAGGAAAATTCAGCACAGTTTGAAGTGACCGACCGGCGTAGTTTGAGTGAAGTAGTTGATTGGCTGCTGGATATAGGGTACATTCCAAGTTTTTGTACTGCCTGCTATCGGGAGGGGCGTACTGGAGACCGTTTCATGCAATTGGTGAAAGGGGGTCAGATTGCCAATTGCTGTCAGCCCAATGCGCTGATGACACTGAAAGAGTATTTAGAAGATTACGCTTCTGAGGCTACAAAAAGGAAAGGGGAACAGGTACTTTTTAAGGAATTGGAAAAGATAGAAAATCCAGTTGTCAAGGAAAAGACGAGAGAATATATAAAAGGAATTTGTGAGGGCAAACGGGATTTTCGTTTTTAATGATAACAATGGAGGAGCGGTAAATTGCTCAGAAATGAGGATTATTATGGGATTTGTAGGAATATTGGGGGATGAAGTCTGCCAGCGGGAAGATAAGAAGCCCATTTTTCAAGACTTCAATTTAGATGTCTGCATATCAAGGATGAATAGTTTGAGTAAGGGGTATGATTTACAGGAATTACTGACTAATATGCCTCAGAAACTGGAGACCATCCGATATCGCAGGCAGATTACAAAAGATATGCAGTCGGAGGCAGTGAGGGGAGCGTTTGCCCGTTATGCCAATCATATGGAGCGGGCAATTAAACAAGAAAAACAGAGCAAATATAACCATCATCTTCCACAGCAGCAAAAGTGGCATGTGGATGCTCTATGTACTTATGCAGATGCAGTGGAGGAGTTATTTGGCGCACTTAGCGGGTGTACGGAATTGTCAGAAGAGCTGCTTTCCTTAGTAAAGTATTTAGACGAGTATATATCGTCAGAGGAATATGGCAATTGGCGTCTGATGTTGAAAGAAGTCCGTGAAAAACTAAATAATCGTTCAGTCGTATTTTCCCTTCAAAAGAATAAAGTAGTGCTAGAGGAACAGGGAGAGTATGAGGAATTTGGAAAACGTATGCTGCGGGCGTTTTCTGTTAAGGAGGCGACAGAGAACCGGTTCACTAAGAATGATACGGATACACTTAGTCTTCTCGAGCGCATTTTGGCGGAACGGATTATGAAGCAGAGTGATTTGACAAAGCCAATGCAGCGCTTGATGGAAGTGTCAATGGATGAGCCGCTGCTGCAGTTAGTTACGGATGTTCAGTACTATCTTGGTTTTTATAAATTTGTGGATGAGATGAAAGCGAGCGGGTATGTCTTTTCCCTGCCAAAGGAAGGGAAACAGATGTCGATTCGTGCAGGTTATGATGTGGCAATGGCGGCCAAAGGGGAACGGGAGGTCATCAGTAATGATTTTTCCATGTCGGAGGAAGAGCGTTTTTTTGTGATAACAGGAGCTAACGGTGGCGGGAAGACAACATTTGCACGTATGATTGGACAGATTCTCTATTTCTTTCGCATGGGATTTCTAGTACCTTGTGAAGAAGCTGAAATTCCTTGTTTTACTGATGTATTATCGCACTTTTCCAATGAAGAGACAGAGGCGTCGGGGAGAGGAAAGCTCGTGGAGGAGTTGGTGAGATTACAGCCAATGATGAAAGAGCAGAACGAAAATTGTTTTGTTATCTTGAACGAATTGTTTACGACGGCGGCGACACTCGATGCCGGAATCATGGGAAAGAAAGTGTTGTCACATTTTATGCAGATGAATTGCAGAGGGATATATGTAACGCATATACAGTCGCTGGCGGAAGAGCGGGATGGTGTTGTGAGCATGGTTGCTGAATTGGAAGAGGACCATCATACCCGTTCCTTTAAGATTGTGAGAAAACCGGCGCAAGAGGGAGAATATGAAGATTCTCTCATAACAAAATACCATATGACATATGAACAGATGAAGGAGGTGATGGGACATGGGGATTCGCTTTTTTCAGGAAAGTAACGAAGTATACGGCAATGCTGCCGATGTTGTCAAAGACTTAAACCTTACGTTCATCGCCCGCAATATGGCGCACAATAATTATGGAGACGTCACTTATATATTGGAGTTTCTGAAACATCCGCTTGTCACGGAAGAGGAGATTGAGGAAAGGCAGAAAGTAGTCATGGCGGCCTGCGATAACACTTCGTTTATGTATGAACTACGGAAAGTCATTGTTCAGACATGGGAGGATTTGCAGCAGAGCCTGAAAGCGGTACAGGATACCCGTGGAAAGCATTTGATGGAACAGACGGTTATTGGAATTCAAGTAGAAAGTATGCGCAGTCTGATTATCGGATTACAAAATATCCATGAGCTGTTACAAAAGTACAAGAATCAATGTCAGACGTCTGCATTTGCTTCGTTTTATGCTTCATTCTATCAGGAAGAACCGCCGGAACTTTTGGAAGAGCAGAAAGATTTAGTTATGCATTTGGATAGTTTTAAGGATAAGGGAGAAATTTTGCTCTGTGCGAATGTCGGTCCCGGTTTTACTTTGCAGGATGCCGATATATTGGCAGTCAGTAAAAAGGCGCGCCGGCTTAGCGGAGGACTGTTTTCCGGCAAATGGGGTCAGGTGATTTCGAATGAAGAGGTTTACCAAAGCGGCGTTGAATTTGCCAATCAGGTAATCTTGAAATTGTTGGAGCGATGTATTCCGTTTATGCAGCACTGGGAGGAGCAGCTTAACACAATGATGCGTCAGGCAATGTTTTTAGCCGGATGCGCTAGATTGTATGAACGCGGACGGGAGTCGGGAATGCATTTTTGTATGCCGGATAAGAAAGAGGAGACGGCAGACAGAGTATACGAGCTGTCTTTGGCGCTGCAGACACTTGAATTTCCAATCCCAAACACGGTAGCACTGTCAAAGTACCGCTCGATTTTAGTGACGGGAGCCAATCAGGGGGGAAAATCGACCTTTTTGCGCAGTCTTGGTATTGCACAGATTATGTGTCAGACGGGGATGTTTGTTCCCGCTCAAAGCTATCCACTGCATGCTTATCAAGATATTTTTACCCATTTTACCAGACGGGAAGATGTAACTATGAATATGGGGAAATTTGAAGAAGAATTAAAGCGCATGGAACAAATTCTTCGAGGCGCTAAGAAAAACACATTGATTCTTTTGAATGAATCGTTTGCCACGACGACTGAAGTGACAGCATTTCAAATTGCGATGGATATTACCCATGCCTGTTTAGAAGAGTGCGTCACAACATGGCTAGTAACACATATTACAAAGTATGCCAAAGAACTCTATCGGGAGGGGCATGACGATGTATTGTTTCTGTCTGCGGGGAGACAAACCGACGGGGAAGTTCGGTTTAAGATGTACGAAAAGGAACCGGGAGATACCAGTTATGGTTTGGAGCTGTATGAGCAGATGATAGAATCGGGGAAATAACCAAATAAATCAGCGGGAAACTTTCATAAGCGCTGCCTATGCCTGTTTCCCGCTTGGAGAATTTTAATTCTTTGGAGCGTTGGACTTTCACAACGCTTTGGAGCGTCGGATTTTCACGACGCTTTTTATTTGTAGAGATTTCTTTTATCAATGACGCGAACCGCTTTTCCCTCGCTTCGCGCAATTGTTTTAGGGTCTACCAATTCGACTTCTGCGAGAATGCCAAGCATCGCTTTTAATCCGGAAACCAGTTTTTTCGCAGCGGTTGTTTTGTTGAAAGAACTGTCGGCCGCCATTTCCGGCGTCAACTCTACTTGTACTACAATTCGGTCACTATTTCCCTGACGGGTTACAATGATTTGATAGTTTGCCGCATAGCCCTGATTGATTAGAACTGTCTCAATCTGGGATGGGAATACATTAACGCCCTTGACAATCAGCATATCGTCGCTTCGGCCCATTGGTTTCGTCATTTTTACATGTGTACGGCCGCAGGAACACTTCTTGCGGGACAATACGCAGATATCACGTGTACGGTAGCGAATAAGAGGGAAAGCTTCTTTCGTAATACTGGTGAATACGAGCTCTCCTTTTTCACCCTCCGGAAGAACTTCTCCGGTGTTTGGGTCAATGATTTCAGCGATAAAATGGTCTTCATTGATATGCATTCCCTGTTGTTCACTGCACTCAAAGGAAACACCCGGACCGGATATCTCGGTCAGTCCATAAATATCATATGCTTTAATTCCCAATGATTTTTCAATATCGCGACGCATCTCCTCTGTCCATGCTTCTGCGCCGAAGATACCGGCTTTTAATTTGATTTTATCTTTCATTCCCCGCTCGTTAATTGCCTCTCCTAAAAAGGCGGCGTAAGATGGAGTACAACAGAGAATGGTTGAACCGAGGTCGGTCATAAACTGGATTTGGCGTTCTGTGTTGCCCGACGACATCGGGAGAGTAAGACAACCTACTTTGTGTGACCCTCCGTTTAAGCCGGGACCACCGGTAAATAACCCATAACCATAGGAAACATGTACGACGTCTTCTTTCGTTCCTCCGGCTGCCATAATAGCGCGGGCACAGCAGTCTTCCCACAAATCAAGGTCGTTTTGGGTATAAAATGCTACGACGCGGCGGCCGGTTGTTCCGCTCGTGGATTGAATGCGTACACAATCACTTACCGGACGAGCCATCAAATCATATGGATAGGCGTCTCTCAAATCATCTTTTGTAAGAAACGGTAATTTATGCAAATCGTCTACTGACTTAATATCATCAGGGGTAAGTCCGTTTTCCTGCATCTTTTTGCGGTAATATGGTACATTATCATACACATTTTTTACCTGCTTAACTAATCGCTCATTTTGCCATGCAAGAATTTGTTCGCGTGACGCACACTCGATTTTTTCTTGATAATAGTTACTCATAACTGATAAATCCTCCTGCTATTTTATCGTTGATATTATCTATTCTACCATAGGAAGAATAGTAGGACAAGAAAAAAGATGTTTCACATCAGGGAAACATCTTTTCTGTTACAACCTCTTAATTTATATAATTCTTTATCAAAAATTATGCCATTAACATTCGATTATAACTTTGTTACGTTTGCTGCCTGCGGGCCTTTCTCGCCGTCAATCACTTCGAATTCAACCTCATCGCCTTCATCTAAAACTTTGAAGCCATCCATCTGCAATGCGGAGAAATGTACGAATACATCGTTTCCCTCTTCATCAGAAATAAATCCGAATCCTTTTTTAGCATTAAACCATTTAACTGTACCTTTCATGTGTTCTGCCTCCTAGAAATAAAATTTAACACGTACTAACCATAACACATGAAACGATAAAAGTCAAAAGAATTTTTGCAATAAATTGAAAAATATGGTACTGTATAAATATTGGAAAAAAGTAGAAAATAAAATAATAAATAATAACGAGGTTGCGTATGAATATTTCAAATTGTAAGGCTTATGAATTAGTTGATACACAGGAGATGCCGGATTTGGACAGCACAGGCTTTCTGCTGCGGCACAAAAAAACGGGAGCCCATGTTGTTCTTGTTGAAAATGAAGATAATAATAAAGTATTCAGCATTGGCTTTCGCACACCGCCGAAAGATTCCACGGGAGTTGCCCATATTGTCGAGCACACGGTTTTGTGCGGCTCAAAAAAGTTTCCGGTCAAAGACCCGTTTGTGGAGCTGGTAAAGGGCTCGTTAAATACATTTTTGAACGCACTTACCTATCCGGATAAGACCGTTTATCCGCTGGCAAGCTGTAATGATAAGGATTTTCAAAATCTGATGCACGTATATCTGGACGCCGTTTTCTATCCGAATATTTATAAGGAAGAAAAGATTTTCCAGCAGGAGGGATGGCACTACGAATTAGAAGATGTGGATGCTTCGCTGACATATAACGGCGTCGTCTTTAATGAGATGAAAGGTGTATTTTCTTCTCCTGACGAATTGCTGGAAAGAAATATCCAGCACTCCCTCTTTCCGGATACGGCTTATGGAGTGGAATCCGGCGGCGACCCGACGGCGATTCCGGATTTGAGCTATGAAGAATATCTGCAGTTTCACGAAAAATATTATCATCCGTCAAATAGTTATATTTATCTCTATGGCGATATGGACATGGAGGAGAAGCTCAATTGGCTCGACGAGCATTATCTCTCTGCCTTTGATGCGATTTCCGTTGATTCGGAAATCGCCCTGCAGGCTCCGTTCCATGAGAGAAAGGAAGAGTACGGTTTCTATTCCGTGACGGAGGGGGAAGACGTCGAGGGCAAGGCGTATTTTAGTTATAATACCGTGTGCGGTGATACGATGGATTGCTATCTATACCGGGCCTTTCAGGTGCTTAGTTATGTTTTGGTGCAGTCGGTAGGGGCGCCGCTCAAACAGGCGCTTTTAGATGCGGGGATTGGGAATGACATAAGCTGCTTTTATGAGGAGAGTATACGGCAGCCTTATTTTTCGATTATTGCCAAAAATGTAAAAATGGAGCAGAAGCAGAAGTTTCTCGATGTAATACGGGAGGAACTTTCCCGGCTGGCGCGCGAGGGAATTAACAAACAGTCGCTGCGCGCGGCAATTAACGGACTTGAATTTCAGTATCGGGAAGCGGATTTTGGAAATTATCCGAAAGGTTTGATGTACGGGTTACAGATATTTGACAGTTGGCTGTATGATGAAAAGAAACCGTTTATCCATATATGCGCCAATGACACGTTTGCCTATTTGAAAGAACAGGTTTCTACCGATTATTTTGAGAAGCTGATACAAGTCTATCTGCTCGATAATACGCATGCAAGTTTTGTCAGTGTGCAGCCTAAAATCGGTTTGACGGGGCTTATGGAAGAAGAGGAAAAAAGCCGTCTGGCGGAGTATAAGGCGTCGCTTACACAGGAAGAAAAGGAAACGCTTGTCAAGCAGACGGAAGAGCTGAAACGCTATCAGGAGGAGCCGACGCCGGCAGAGGATTTGAAGTGCATTCCTCTTCTCAATCGCGAAGATATTGGTAAAAAGGCGCAGCCTTTCCAAAATGAGCAGAGACAGTTTGACGATGTGCCGGTACTGTTCCACAATATTTTTACGAATGGTATCCAGTATGTGCGCTTGGCGTTTGACGTCAAAGATTTAAAAGAATATGCGCCGTATCTTTCCCTGCTGGCAGAGCTGATTAGCGCCGTTGATACGGAGCGGTATGATAAGTTGGAACTGGGCAATGAGATTTTTCTCCATTCCGGCGGTATCAGTACGGATGTTGGCGTATATGCCGACCGCCACAGCGACGATTACCGTATGTTTTGGGAGTTAAACGGTAAAGTTCTATACAGCGAAATCGGCGAAGTGCTGAAGCTGCTTATGGAAATTCTTACGACTTCCAAAGTAGGAGATGAGAAACGTCTGAGGGAAGTGATTGGCGAAGCGCGTTCCACGAAGCAGTCGGCCTTACAGGCTTCGGGACATCAGACCGCCGTTTTGCGGGCGATGTCCTATCAGCGGGAGAGTTCTTATATCAACGAGCATATAAGAGGGATTGCCTATTATGATTTTCTCTGCGATTTGGAGGAGCATTTTGAAGAGAGAAAGGCTTCACTCATTTCAATGCTGAAAGCGCTTATGAAAAAAGTATTTGTAAGGGAACGCCTGCTGCTCGACCTCACTTCTGACGAGGAGGGATATCGTGCGATAGAAGAGCAGATTTATATGTTACAAAAGGGATTACCAAAACAGGTGGACGAGAGACTGCCGGAGCCTTTCTGGAAACTGCAGCCACAGCAGAATAACGAGGGTTTCAAGACGGCGGGGAAAGTGCAGTATGTCGCCCGCGTCGGCAATTTTGCCAAAAAGGGCATACCGTATCGGGGCGTCTGTAAGGTAGTGCGCACGATTCTTGGTTATGGTTATCTTTGGAATGAAATTCGTGTCAAGGGGGGCGCTTACGGTGTGATGTGTGCCTTTAGTAACGATGGGAACGGCTATATGGTATCTTATCGTGACCCGAACCTTGTGGAAACGAACGACGTATATGAGGGAGTGCCGGAATATTTATTGCATTTTGAAGCAGACGAACGCGATATGATGAAGTATATTATCGGCACGATTAGCGATTTGGATACGCCTCTGACGCCGAGGGCAAAAGGGCGGCGTTCCGCCAGCGCTTATCTGACAGGGATTACGTTTGCAGAGGTTCAGAAAGAGCGTGACGATATATTGTCAGCCGATACGGAAAAGATACGCAGTGTGGCGGAGATGGTGAAAGCCATACTTGCCGATGGTCATATATGCGCGCTTGGCAGCGAGGGAAAGATAGAGCAGGCAGAATATTTATTTGATACGATACGGGTACTGAGCTAGAAATGGAGAAAGAGATGGATAACGTTTTCAAATCCGGTTTTGTTACATTGGTCGGCAGACCGAATGTAGGGAAATCGACACTAATGAACCAGATGATAGGGCAGAAGATTGCCATTACCTCAAATAAGCCGCAGACGACGAGAAACCGCATCCAGACGGTGTATCATGATGAGCGGGGGCAGATTGTATTTTTGGATACGCCGGGGATTCATAAGGCGAAGAACAAGCTTGGCGAGTATATGGTAAATGTAGCGGAAAAAACTTTTAAGGAAGTGGATTTAGTGCTCTGGCTTGTCGAGGCGACAACATTTATAGGCAGGGGCGAACGCTTTATTGCCGAAGAGTTAAAGAAATCGCAGGCGCCGGTAATTCTTGTGATGAATAAAATTGATACCATTCGCAAAGATGAGCTGCTGAAATGTATCGCTGCCTATAAGGATATGATGGATTTCGAAGAAATCATCCCGGTGTCCGCATGGACGGGCGAAAATGTGGACGAACTGCTAAACGCAATGTTTTCTTATTTGGAAGAGGGGCCGGCGTTTTATGATGAAGAAACCGTTACCGACCAGCCGGAAAGACAAATTGTGGCAGAGTTGATTCGGGAAAAGGCGCTGCGTCTGTTGTCCGATGAAATACCACACGGGATAGCGGTGTCGATTGAGCGGATGAAAGAACGTTCCGGCAAGAAACGCCTTATGGATATTGACGCTACCATCATATGTGAGAGAAGTTCCCACAAGGGAATTATAATAGGAAAGCAGGGCAGTATGCTCAAACGTATCGGCACGGACGCCAGACGGGAAATTGAGCAGTTTTTGCAAATGCCAGTCAATTTGAAGTTGTGGGTTAAGGTGAAAAAAGACTGGCGTGACAGCGATTTTCTTCTGAAAAATTTTGGTTATAAAGAAACGGAGTAAATAGAAAATCGGCGTTTGCCTGTAGGTGTTTGCCTCAATTGCCAGAAAGTGCTAGAATAGCCAAAAGTGCTTCCGGACATCCTATTGTTATCAAAGTACAATAGGAGGAAAATGATGGGAAACGAAGAGAATTGGAATACATTTGCCCGCACGGGGAGAGTGTCGGACTATTTGGCGTATGTAGGAGACGGAAGACAGCATGATGGAAACGCAGGCTGGGAGAACTCAAGAAAGGAAGAGAGGGGACGGCGTGAAAGAGCGAGTGACGGGAATGGTGCTTTCAGCAGCAACCATTGGTGAATATGATAAGCGCGTTGTTCTTCTGACGAAAGAGCGGGGACGAATCTCCGCTTTCGCCAGAGGAGCCAGACGTCCCAAAAGTCCTCTTTCTGCAGCGACAGAGCCGTTTACTTTTGGAGAATTTTACATCTATAAGGGAAAGGATTCTTATACGATTGAACAAGTGGAAGCAGATAATTATTTTCCGGAGCTTCGGAAAGATTTGGATGATTTATATATGGCATTGTATTTTTGCGAAGTGGCGGCGTATTTTACCCGCGAGGGCATGAATGCAAAAGAAGAGTTAAATCTGCTTTATCTGTCGTTGCGGGCGCTTCTTCTTCCCTCCCTGAAAAGAGAACTGGTACGGTACATATATGAACTGCGGATGCTTGTTATTGAGGGAGAGGCGCCGCGGATTTTTGCATGTATCCGCTGTCAAGGAACGGAGAAGCTGCATCACTTTTATGTGGGGGAAGCAGGAGTTGTGTGCGAGCAGTGTCACGACGGGAAATCCGGCATTGCGATTACGGAGACGACGATTTACACGCTTCAGTATATTGTATCCTCACCAATGCAGAAATTGTATACGTTTACCGTGGGGGAGACGGTATTGAAAGAGCTGGGAATGGTTGTGGAGCGATACTTTGATGCGCATACCGACCGCACGTTCCGCTCGCTCTCCGTACTGGAGTGAATCTCAATTTATTTCATTTGCAAGTCTGGAAGTTACCGCTTACCGGACTTTTTTTACCACTTACCGTCATCGTATTCACAAAGAAAAAGTATCCTGATATGATGATTTTGTCACAGGAAAGCAGACGCCAAAAGGAAGGCAGGAAATATGAAGATACGGATTGAACTGATTGAGGAACCGGCAGAGGAAGAGATTGTAATCCGCTGTCATTCTCTGAGCGATGAAATCGCGCGTATTCAACATGCCGTTTCGTCTGTCACGGCAGAAAAGCAGAGTCTGGTATTATATAAAGAAGAGACGGAATACTATATTGCACTTGAGGATATTCTGTTTTTTCAGACAGAGAGCAGCGGCATTCAGGCACATACAAGAAATGATGTCTATTATGTCAAGTTTCGTTTGTATGAATTGGAAGAGTTGCTGCCGGCATATTTTCTGAGGATTTCCAAGTCGGCAATAATTAATGTAAAACAGATATATTCCCTGAGTAAAAGCAGTTTTTCCACGACAAGTGAAGCGGCTTTTTCAGGAACGCACAAGAAAGTATTTGTGTCGCGGTTTTACATGAAACTATTAAAAGAGAAATTGATGGAAATGAGGATGAGATAATGAAGAGAAATTATTTTTGGGGCAGTTTTCTCATACTGGCGGCAGCGTACCTTGTTGTCAGCCAAATGGGATATTTACCGAAGATGGGACCTTTTACGCTTATATTTACGGTTGTCTGTCTGGCCGTGCTCATAAGCAGTATCCCCCATTTGAATTTTGGAGGAATTTTGTTCCCGCTGGCGTTTATCGGGATTATGTATGACAAGCCGTTAGGCATTACCGCGATTACCCCGTGGACGATACTTCTTGTTGCGCTACTGGGAACGATTGGATTTCATCTTTTATTCGGGCGTTTCCGCAAGAAGAACTGTCACTGGCATAAGTGCCATCATAAGAAAATATCTGCATATGATACAGAAAGCTGGCAGGAGCAAGGCGGCACTGACAGCGAAAGTGTGGAGGGGGAATTTGTAGCGATTCGTGTTTCCTTTAGCTCTGTAATCCGCTATATCACTTCCGCGAACTTACAGACCGTGAACATAGAGGCTTCGTTTGGCTCGGCGGAAGTGTATTTTGACCATGCACAGATACTGTCGGGAAATGTAACGGTGAATGTAGACGTCAATTTCTCCGGCGTCCAGTTGTATGTACCGCATAACTGGCAGGTGATTAACCATGTCGCTTCGAGCTTTGGAGGCGTCAATGAGGAAAATAAGCATACCGGTGAACTGACGGGAACGCTCACCCTTGAGGGGAGTAATTCTTTCGGCGGTATTACGATTACTTATATTTAAACAAAGAAAATCAAAAAAAATTAAATTTCTTGCAATAAAGTTTGTTTTTCATGCATTGTCCTTAATGAAAGCAGGTGAAAGAGAGATTTTTACCTGCATAAAGAAAATAAAACGCCAAAAGGCAAAAAAAGGAATGGAGGGACTCAGTATGAGAACAATGACAAAAACAATAGGAGCATTAGGATTGGCGGCTGCTTTAGTATTAACAAGTTTTACGGGCGTATCGGCTGCAAAAAAGGAGAAGAAATCACAACCTGATACAACGGTTACTGTTGAGGCATTAAAGGCGAAAGCAACATGTACCGCTGCAGGAAAAATTAACGTAAGTTTTTCAACAGCAGTAGAGTGGAGTGAAGAGGCATCGGCATTACTTATTGATGAACAGCAGAATGAAATCCCGGTGCAGATTGCTAAAAAAGCAAACCGCTCAGTTGTCGTAAAAGGCAGTGGAATGACGAAAGGAAAGGCGTATACGCTGTCTATTAGCGGATTGAAAGCAAAAGGAACAGCAGAATATGGCACTGTGACAGCAGAGTTTAAGGCAAAGAAACTTAAATGTAAAGTAAAGGCGAAAAAGATTGCGAAGAAAGTAACCGTAAAAGCAAAAAATACAATTATTGTAAAGTGCAAAGGAAAGGTGCAGACAAAGGATGTTACAGTACAAGTAACCGACTCAAACAATCAGGTGTATGAGGCCAAAATGACAGGGAAATCCAAGGGCAATATTAAAATAAAGGTGTCTGGATTAAAGAAAGGGCAAAAATACACAGTGACGGTAACAGGCATCAAGACAAAAAAGGAAGCAAACTATGCATCTATCAGCACCACTTTTGTAACAAAGAAATAAATTGTATTTGGCAGCGAGACAATGGCTGGCGGGAATATGTTCCTGCCGGCTGATGTCTTATATGGATTAAGTACAGGAGGTATACATGGGAGCAGGAAAACATAAGCAAAATAGAGTGCAGATTGACGAGGCGCTTTTTTCTAAAATAGAACAGGGTGATGATAAGGCATTCGAGGAGTTGTATCATCTTACATACAAACCCATGTATGCTTTTGTTTTGTCTATGGCTCTTTCCAAGGAAGATGCAGAGGATATTTTGCAGGAAACCTATATCCGCATTAGAGGTTCATGTCATCTATACCAAAAACGTGGAAATCCTATGGCATGGATGATGAAAATAGCCAAAAACTTGTACTTAATGAAATGGAGAACAGAGAGGAAACAGGATATAGTGGATATAGACAATTTTACGAGTCAACTTTCGCTTGAACAGATTCCGGCAGTTGAAGACAAGCTTTTGCTAGAAGAACTGTTTCGTAAGGTTTCCAGGGAGGACCGTGATATTATCATCATGCATGTTATCATGGGAATGCGTCACCGGGAAATTGCAGATATATTGAATTTGCCGGTGGGGACCGTGCTGTCACGTTACCATCGTTCTATGAAACTGCTGAGGCATCATGCGGTATCTGCAGAAGAAAGGAGGGCATGAGATGTATAATAGAGAAAAGGAAAAATTAATAAAAGCATTTAATACATTGCCCCCGGATGACTTGTTTGAAAAAATTTCTAAGGCTCCAGTGAAGAAAATTTCATCGGAAGAAGAACTTTTTTCTGAACTTGCGGAGCATGAGGAAGAAAAGAGAAGAGTATGTTTTCGGATTCCGGCAGCGATTGGAAGTTTGGCAGCCGTTGCCGTCTGCCTGTTCTTGTTTTTGGTCGGAGGGCAGACAAAAGAGATGGGGAATCAGATTATTTTTGATGTAAATCCGAGCATTCGCTTTATTGTGGATGAGGATAATGAGGTTACAGAAATTTGCGCTTTGAATAAAGATGCCGGTAAGATTGTGGAAACGTTACCTGAGTCCGGCAATTTAGTTGTAGTAACGGAGGCGCTTTTAAAGTGTCTTGGAGAAAAACGTTATTTAGAGCAGGATGGCATGCTTATTTCCTTTGATTATCAGCATGTGAAACCACCGGAGACGTTATTAAAGAATACTGTTAGTCAATGGATGCGAGAGGAAAAAAGACAAGTATCTGTTGTTTATCAGACAGTCAGCCTAAACGAGGAAGAAAAGAAGAAAGCAGATGAACAGGGAATATCGGTTGGTAAATATTCCTTTATAAAGAAATTAAAGAAAGAGTATCATCTGAATACAGAGGGGATGAATAAAAAAGGGATTGGTGAAATATTAGAGGAGGCAAACCAACAGGGAGTTGAGATTTTTGAATCAAACGATAAGGATTCAACACCGGAGAATAAACAGCAGACAAATGAAACAGAAGTAAAACGTAAGAATCAAGAAGTCAATTCCGAAAACCAAAAAGAAAAAAAGGAAGAGAAAAAGGATAAAGAAAAGAAACCGGAAAAGAAGCCGGAGAGAAAAAATGATGAAGACGTCAGGAGTGAGAATAAGAACGAAGCTTCTAAGAAAATTCAGAAAAAGATAGAAACAAAGAAAAACAAACCGTCTTCCAAAAAAGGCAAGAAAGATAAGATAAAGAAAACAAAAACGGTTAGTAAAGGGAAGCAAAAGAAAGGAAAGAAAAAAGTAAACGAAAATTCCGGCCAAAATCCAGCCAAGGTCGGAAATGGTGAAACTGCCGGAAAGCAGCCGGAAAAGCTTAACGGTCAAGAGGAAAAAGAAGATAATGCACAATCTGTCGAAAGAGAGAAAGGTTCAAAAAACGAGGGTAAGGGAAAACCATCCGACGAGGAATAAATGGTGAGCCGACCATTTAAACACATTGTTATTTCTAAAATTATTATTTTCTTGCAAAACGTTATTTAAAATAGTACAATGAGGAAAATGAATCAAATCATTGGAGGATAATAGAAGATGGAAAAGACAATGGATAAAGTGGTAGCGTTGGCTAAGAACCGTGGTTTCATCTATCCGGGGTCCGAAATATACGGAGGTCTTGCGAATACATGGGATTATGGAAATCTGGGCGTCGAATTAAAGAATAACGTAAAAAAAGCATGGTGGCAGAAGTTCATTCAGGAAAATAAATATAATGTTGGAGTAGATTGTGCAATCCTTATGAATCCACAGACTTGGGTGGCATCGGGACACTTAGGCGGTTTTTCAGACCCACTTATGGATTGTAAGGAGTGTCACGAGCGTTTTCGTGCCGACCAGTTGATTGAGGAGTATGCGGGCAAGAACGATTTAGAGTTGGATGGCTCTGTGGATGGCTGGGATAAAGAGAAGATGGAGAGTTTTATCGCAGACAATCAGATTGCCTGTCCGAGCTGCGGAAAACACAATTTTACGGAGATTCGCCAATTTAACCTGATGTTTAAGACATTTCAGGGAGTAACCGAGGATGCGAAGAATACGGTTTATCTGCGCCCGGAGACGGCACAAGGTATCTTTGTTAATTTTAAAAATGTGCAGAGAACATCGCGTAAAAAAGTACCATTTGGAATTGGTCAGATTGGGAAATCATTCCGCAATGAAATAACACCGGGCAATTTTACTTTCCGTACCCGTGAGTTTGAGCAGATGGAACTTGAGTTTTTCTGTGTTCCGGATACGGATTTGGAGTGGTTCCAATACTGGAAAGATTTTTGTATTAACTGGCTGCAGAAACTTGGCATTAAGGAAGAAGAGATGCGCGTCCGCGACCACGATAAAGAAGAATTGTCATTTTACAGCAAGGCAACGAGTGACATTGAGTTTCTGTTCCCATTTGGATGGGGCGAACTTTGGGGGATTGCCGACCGCACGGATTATGATTTGACACAGCATCAGAATACATCCGGTGAAGACATGAGTTACTTTGATGATGAGAGAAAAGAAAAGTATATTCCGTATGTTATCGAGCCGTCTCTCGGGGCAGACCGTGTGACACTGGCGTTTCTGTGCAGCGCATATGACGAAGAGGAAATCGGCGAGGGTGACGTGCGCACCGTGCTGCATTTTCATCCGGCTTTGGCGCCTGTAAAAATCGGCGTGCTTCCACTTTCCAAAAAGTTGAACGAAAGTGCAGAAAAAGTATATGAGGAACTGAGCAGGTATTATAACTGTGAATATGATGACCGCGGAAATATAGGGAAACGTTACCGCCGGCAGGACGAGATTGGTACGCCTTATTGTGTGACATATGATTTCGATTCAGAAGAGGATGGCATGGTTACGGTGCGTGACCGCGATACAATGGAGCAGGAGAGAATAAAGATAAGTGAGTTGCGAGCGTATTTCGAAGATAAATTTACTTTCTGACGAATAAAAAGAACAGAAACCAAAGCAGACGGTAATGCTTTGGTTTTTGTATATTTCTTCGCGATGAATCGCTCAGAAATGAGGACGAAATGAGAAATCATGAGTATTCAAAAAAACAGATGATAGTCATTGCTATGCTCAGTATTGCCATGCTGGTGCTGGCTGTTCTTTTGAATCATTTTTTCCCGGTAAATTCGAGAGAGGCATCAACGGAGCCGAAGCCGACAATATCGCCTGCTCCGACGGCGACGCCCGTACCTGCGCCGACGCCTGTTCCTGATGCGACAGAGACAGTGGCGGCATTTCTACAAGGGCCGAAATCATGGAAGAAAGGTCTTGAATGGAGCGGAGAGTGGGGAGACGAATATTATGACGGCGGAAAGTTTGGCGGCTTCGGATGTGGTCTGTGCTGTATGGCAAATATCTATACGACCTTTTCGGGTGGGAAATGTTCGCCGATAGATATGTACGGGTATGCAAAAAAAGTTTCCGGATACGGCGGCGGAGGAGCCATCGACTGGGGATATATGAAAGCGACATTGAAAAAGACCGGATTTACTTCGGATGTGTGGCGAAAACCAAGTAGTTATGTGGAATTCCAAAAGCAGGTACAGAATTCCATGGCATGTATTGTTGTAGTCAGCAGTTATAATAGCGATTGTTATTGGAAAGATACGGCGGGGCATTATGTGACAATTTTTCATTATGATGCGAAAACTGACCGGATTTTTCTCACGGATTCCGGCAATCCCTCCCATAACCGGCAATGGGTAGCGTTGAAAAAGATTTACAAATCATTAAAGACATCCAACCGTTGGCAGTATTTGGCGGTAACATCTTTTGACGCCGCAGGCGACCAGTGGAAACATAAGCGCTTTGGCGGCAAATGTATACTGCCAAAGCGATGGCAATAAAACGGCGAGGTTTTTAACCGCCGTTTTTTTGTGTGCAACAATTTCCCTCTTTTATTCGTGTTATAGATATAGGACATGAGATGGGAGGTAATGCGTTATGGAGGGAAGTAGAAAGTTATTATTACCGCCGCTTTTTGCCGCGCTTGTTTTGAGCGGCTGCGGGGAGACCGTACAATCGGGAGGGAACACGGAAACGGTGCAGCCGGCAGCGGTTGTTCAGATGACTTTTGCCGGAAGCAATTATTTTGAAATCGAAAATGGTGTTTTGCTGCGGTATCTGGGGGATTATTCCGAGATGGGGGAAATTGTCCTGCCGGAGGAGGTTCGGGTTATTGCCGGCAGAGCTTTTCAGCTTCCGAAAAAATTGCGTGAGAAGCCGATTGGCCTGCTGAAAACGCAGAAGTTATCGATTCCGGCCCATGTAAAGATAGAAAAAGAGGCGTTTTACGGGTGCGGTCCTCTGGAAGTAGTATTAGAAGAGGGGCGGGAATATGTAGAAGAGAAAGCCTTTTATGAGTGCACCAAGTATCACTGTAAGGTGAGTGTGAAAGTGCCGGATTCGGTGACGCTTATATGTCAGCATGCCTTTGATATTGGTCATGGCGGCTGGCTGGCCGTGGAGCTCGGCAGACGTGTTGAAGTATTAGAAAAATATGCGCTGCAGGGCGCTAATGCTAATAATATTCCGTCTTCGATACGGGAAATCCACGAACATGCTTTGGGAGATTGGGGGAGAATACCGGAGGGGCTGCCGGAAGGTATCCGCTATCTTGAGAAACATTTTGTAGACCTGATTCAGGGGAGACTAAAAGTGCCGGAAACGGTGCGCCACATTGCGGTGGGTGCAGTTGTCTGGGAAGAGGGTGCGCGCAGGATGGGATATGACGTTGCTGACAACAATAAAAATTACCGCAGCGACCAGTATGGATGGCTGTATTCGAAAGATGGAAAAACATTGTATTTTGCGTATTCCTTAAACGGAGAGGACATCCGTATTCCGGATAGTGTGGATACGGTATACAAAAAGGGACTTATGACGGAAAACAATAAAATTAAAGTACATGGCCTGAAAAGAGTTAAGTGCTGCTAATGCACGGTATCACTCCATGTATTCAAGTGAATGATACCATACATATTAGACTGCGAGGGCAGTTCAGGCTTCAATATAGCCGATACCTAAGCTGTTTGGGCCGATATGTGTACCGACTACCGGACCGATACAAGTAGTAATCATTTTATTTTCTATGCCCGCTTCACGAAGCTGTTCCTGAAATGCTTCTGCGCGCTGTGGTGCATTTGAGTGACCGATGACTATCGGATAATTTGTATCGGCCGGTGTTTCTTGCAATTTATGTATGAACCATGTATTACAAGATTTTTTCCCTTTTACTTTATCAATTGGTCTGGCGCCGTCCGCTACGACCTGTAAAACCGGGTGTAGTTTTATCAGGTTGCCAAGAAAGGCCGCACTTTTACTTATACGTCCGCCCCGTTTTAAATATTCCAAGGAGTCAACGACGATATATGTCATTGTTTTTGGCAATAAGGAAGTAATCGTTTCGGCAATCTCGGCAGCGGATTTTCCCTCATTGCGCAAGGCAACTGCAATTTCGATTAGAAGCGCCTGTCCCATAGCGCCATTTTGGCAATCAATCAAATATAGTCTGTCATATTTGACATTATCTGCGGCAATCTGAGCAGACTGAAAGGTGGCGCTCATATGTTTGGAAAATAAAATGGCTACAATTTCATCACCTGCGTCGCGGTATTTTTTAAAAAGTTCTTCGAACTTATACGGATTAACGGCGGCTGTCGAGGGATGATGAGGGTCGTTCTCTAATTTCTCATAAAATTCTTCATTTTTTAAATCAATACCACAAGTATAGTCAGTTTCTCCGAAACGAACGGTTAATGGCAAAATGTCTATGTCTATTTCTTTGGCATAGTCCATGGTTAAATCACACAGACTATCTGTGATAATACGTGTCATATTGTACCTCCAGCACATTTTTATATATTTAATTATAGAGGAATAGGCAGTTTATTGTCAAATAATAAATCGTAAAAGGAAGTTTAAAAATTTTTTCCTAAATTTAGCAAAAAAGGCTTTTCTACCCTTTTTTTTTATGTTACAATGGGAACAGCGACTGCAGAACAGTTGTGTTGTTGTTGTGCATTTACGACATAAATGTGGACAACCGTTCCTGCGTCAAAACACTATTATTGATATAGGAGGAATAATTAACATGACGAAATGGGTTTATTTGTTCAGCGAAGGTAATGCTGACATGCGTGAACTCCTTGGTGGTAAAGGTGCAAACCTTGCGGAGATGACAAGTTTGGGACTTCCGGTACCTCAGGGTTTCACCATTACAACCGAAGCATGTACTCAGTACTATGAAGATGGTCGTGAGATTAATGCTGAAATCCAGACACAGATTAATGAGTATATTGTTAAGATGGAAGAGATTACAGGTAAGAAATTCGGAGATAAAGAAAATCCACTTCTTGTGTCCGTACGTTCTGGCGCCCGTGCTTCCATGCCGGGTATGATGGATACAATTTTGAATCTTGGCTTGAATGAGACCGTGGTAAATGTTATTGCTGAGAAATCCAACAATCCTCGTTGGGCGTGGGATTGCTACCGTCGTTTTATCCAGATGTATTCCGATGTAGTAATGGAAGTTGGAAAGAAATATTTTGAGGAATTGATTGACAAAATGAAAGCTGACCGAGGCGTTCAGCAGGATGTCGATTTGACAGCAGATGATTTGAAAGAGCTTGCTTCCCAGTTCAAAGCTGAGTACAAAGCTAAAATTGGCGAGGACTTCCCGGATGACCCGAAAGAGCAGTTGATGGGAGCTATCAAAGCAGTGTTCCGTTCATGGGACAACCCTCGTGCGAATGTATATCGTCGTGATAACGACATTCCTTATTCATGGGGTACTGCAGTTAACGTACAGTCGATGGCATTTGGTAATATGGGTGATGATTGTGGTACTGGTGTTGCCTTTACTCGTGATCCGGCAACCGGTGAGAAGAAACTGATGGGTGAATTTTTGAAGAATGCACAGGGCGAGGACGTAGTTGCCGGTGTTCGTACACCGATGCCGATTGCTCAGATGGAAAAGGAATTCCCGGAAGCATTTGCTCAGTTTAAAGAAGTTTGCTCCACCCTTGAGAATCATTACAGAGATATGCAGGATATGGAGTTTACGGTAGAGAATAAAAAGCTTTATATGCTTCAGACCCGTAATGGTAAGAGAACTGCACAGGCTGCTTTGAAGATTGCCTGCGACCTTGTGGAAGAGGGAATGAGAACAGAGGAAGAGGCAGTTGCTATGATTGACCCTCGTAATCTTGATACCCTTCTTCATCCGCAGTTTGATGCTGCAGCATTGAAAGCAGCTACGCCTGTTGCAAAAGCATTGGGTGCTTCTCCGGGAGCTGCCTGCGGTAAGATTGTATTTACGGCCGAAGATGCCGAGACATGGAATGCCCGCGGTGAAAAGGTAGTGCTTGTTCGTCTTGAGACATCTCCGGAAGACATTACTGGAATGAAAGCTTCTCAGGGTATCTTAACCGTTCGCGGTGGTATGACATCCCATGCAGCCGTTGTTGCCCGTGGTATGGGAACATGCTGTGTATCCGGTTGTGGAGATATCAACATGGATGAGGCAAATAAGAAATTTACGTTGGCCGGAAAAGAATATCATGAGGGAGACTTCATTTCCATTGACGGTTCAACCGGAAATATTTACGATGGCATTATTGAGACAGTAGACGCTACAATCGCAGGAGAGTTTGGACAGATTATGGGATGGGCAGACAAGTTCCGTACCATGAAAGTCCGTACGAATGCAGATACGCCTGCCGATGCTAAAAAAGCTCGTGAATTGGGTGCAGAAGGTATCGGACTTTGCCGTACTGAGCATATGTTCTTTGAGGAAGACAGAATCGCAGCATTCCGCGAGATGATTTGTGCCGATACGGTGGAAGAGCGCGAAGCTGCCCTTGACAAAATTCTTCCTTATCAGCAGGGAGACTTCAAGGCATTGTATGAAGCTTTGGAAGGAAATCCAGTTACCATTCGTTTCTTAGACCCGCCTTTGCATGAATTTGTTCCTACCGACGAGGCTGATATTAAGAAACTTGCCGACGCACAGGGCAAATCCGTAGAGGATATTAAAGCAATCATTGCTTCCCTGCACGAGTTCAACCCAATGATGGGTCATCGTGGATGCCGTCTTGCGGTAACTTATCCGGAGATTGCTAAGATGCAGACGAAAGCTGTAATCCGTGCAGCTATTGAAGTGAAAAAAGCTCATGCTGATTGGGATGTAAAACCTGAAATTATGATTCCGTTGATTGGCGATGTAAAAGAGTTGAAATATGTTAAGAAGTTTGTCGTTGAGACTGCTGACGCAGAGATTAAGGCAGCAGGTATTGAACTCTCTTATGAGGTTGGTACGATGATTGAGATTCCTCGTGCTGCGTTGACGGCTGATGAAATCGCAAAAGAAGCTGACTTCTTCTGCTTCGGTACAAATGACCTTACGCAGATGACATTCGGTTTCTCACGTGATGATGCCGGCAAGTTCTTAGATGCTTACTATGACGCTAAGATTTTTGAGAATGACCCATTTGCAAAACTGGATCAGGATGGTGTCGGCAAACTTATGGAAACAGCGCTTAAGCTTGGTAAACCTGCTAATAGCACTCTTCACTGTGGAATCTGTGGTGAGCATGGCGGAGACCCGTCTTCTGTAGAATTCTGCAATAAGATTGGCCTTGATTATGTTTCCTGTTCTCCATTCCGTGTGCCGATTGCAAGACTGGCAGCAGCACAGGCAGCGATTGCACAGAAGTAGGGAATTACTCTTAAAAGAGGAAACTGGAGAAATCCAATAGAGAATTAGATTAGTATAATGAACCGCCCCGGAGTATCGTTTGGTACGAGGGGCGGTTTTAAAACAATGGCAGAGGTTTGCCTGCTATATAAGTTATGGAATAGGATATAATGATAATATAGAGGTAATGAAATGAAGATGGATATTTTGCAAAATTTGATACGGGAAAACAAAATACGATGGTCGACTCATTGCGTGGAAAGAATGGGAGAACGGGATATATCCAGAGCAGATGTTAAGAAGTGCATTGGTGATGGAGAAATCATTGAAGACTATCCAAACGATTTTCCATATCCCAGTTGTTTGATTTTTGGCTATACGATGACAAATAAGATTTTGCATGTAGTGGCTGGAACAGATGGACAATGGATTTATATTATTACAACGTATTATCCGAGTTCCGAACATTTTGAAAATGATATGCGTACAAGGAGGGCAAAGTAATGTGTATGTTTTGCAAATGCGATTCTGTAAAATCAAGCTTTACTACGCATGTAGTTAATTACAAAGGAGCTATCATTGTAATTAAGAATGTCCCTTGTGAAGAATGTGAACAATGCGGAGAAAAGTATTATACGGATGAAGTCGCAGAGAAAATAGAAAGAATGGTAAACCTTGCGAAGCAGATGATGCAGGAAATTGCAGTATTAGATTATGCAAAGGTTTCATAGAATGGCAGAGAGTTAATGAACCGCCCCGAAGTATCGTTTGGTACGAGGGGCGGTTTTAAAATTATTATACCATTTTGGTTTGTATTTTTTTGTATCTCAATCATACAACAGAAAGGACATTTTTCCTGTATTCATTTGAAATACCAAACAAAGTTGATTGTGATATTATTGTAAATTAAAGGAGAAGCCTAATTAGTGGTATATCAGCCTGTCGGATGAGTTCTTTGGCGGGTAGAAGAGGCGAAAGATAATGCCTTTGTTGCGATAGCAGGTCATGGGTATTGGTAGGCAGATTTCACTTTTATAAAAAGAAGTTGCTAAATGCGCTTCTTTTTGATATGCTTGAATTAACAAAAGTTGTTAAGGTGGCTAAATTAAAGGTACTGCTAAATGAAAAAAATTATATCATACTACTGAGGAGGAGATAATTTGGCTAATATAGATAACGTAGTAATCGGAGAGAATCGCATAAAGTATTATGACGAAGTATTAAAAATATCAAATATTTCAAGAACATGGATTTTTAAATTTCAAAACATCCAAAAGCAAAAATTTGAAGAACAAAAATTAGCTTATAAAAATGCTAAAACTCAGTATGAGGTACGTGAAACTCAAAGAAGGAAAGAATCCATAAGAAATATTCTCATTGGTGCTGTTTTTTCTTTACTTTTTTCCATGTTGGTTTTTTCACTTAGATTAGGTGGTATAGGACTTTTGTGTTTATGCATTGCAGGCATTTTTTGTTATGCGGCTTTTCGGGAATACAAAAAAGAAATTATTTATCCGTATCAACCGCCTACAGAAAGAATGTTTCCCGATAAATTTGGTCTTGGTATAGAAATGAATTCTGGTTATAAAACTATATTTACTGCCATAGGTGATGATGGAGTGACGGCACTTAGAAAATTGCAAAACGATATTGAAGATGCTGATGTACATAAGGGTATAATCTATTTTAACATGAATGATTATAATATAAGTGTTGAGAATAATGATGGTGTTATCAATACTGGAGATTTTGCAAATAATATATATCAAAAGGAGAGGCAAGATAATTTATGAGTAACACGATTAATGTGAACAGAAACGATGGCATAATTAATACAGGTCATGACAGTGTCAATCAAATTCATAATGCAAATAAAGAAGCTCAAAAGACAGATGATATAAACTGGGAAACTCTTAAAAAGGAAATTAGCATTTTAAAATCACAATCTGATTTGCCTGTCAAAAAGTTTGCTTATGAAGCAGAAGTGCCGGCAGAAAAGGAAGATAAACAGGGAATTCTCAATGTATTGGCAAAATGGATTCCGTGTATAGCAGATTTGATATCATCATCGTACTACATTATTGAAATTGCAAAAAACTTTAGTATTGAGTAATGGATTGGATTTACAAATAGTCAACATACAATGAAAGTTCTAAAGTGGTGGGAATTTTATTCTGCTACCAATTAGATTAGTATAATAAACTGCCCCGAAGTATCGTTTGGTACGAGGGGCGGTTTTTAACATATTTGCAATTGAGT
This sequence comes from uncultured Eubacterium sp., assembly GCA_948579355.1. GTDB lineage: Bacteria > Bacillota > Clostridia > Lachnospirales > Lachnospiraceae > Eubacterium_F. The sequence continues at coordinate 124,740 of CAPAOV010000006.1, forward strand.
TATTGATTAAAGTTATTTCTTCTCCCAATAAGTCCATCCAATACAACGTTGAAAGCCAATAGCGGCACAAAAGGGGCGCCGCCTCCGGTCACTTTTTAGTATTTTAATTCCTATATTCTTCGAACTCAATGTAGCAAATTCAATTATCCAACCATTAGTTTCAAAAATATTAACTAAGTCTCAATTGTGTGTGATGAGAAGTTATGTTATTTTTTTAGTATAAGGCGCCTTAATATATAATTATAGAAAGGAATGGTTAAGTATGATAATAGGAAATAATATAAAAAGAATCCGTCAGAACAAGGGAGTTACACAGGAGCAATTGGGCGATATTATAGGGGTCACAGGTCAGGCGATTAGTAAATGGGAGAATGGTTCAGCGCTTCCGGATATTCAGGTGTTACCAAAACTTGCAGACTATTTTGGAATTAGTATTGATGAGTTGATGGGATATAAACTGAATGCACTAACTTATAAAGAGCAGTTTGTAAAATTTATGGTAGGCAATGGAATTTTGCAGATAGGCGAATTTGATTTGCAAGATGGGCAAAAGAAAAACTATTATTTGAATTCCGAAAAGTTTACAACGAATGCTCAAATAGCAAAGATAGGTGAATACTTTGCGGACTGTATCCGGGAAAATGGTGTTCCGTATGATGTGATTGTGGGGCTTGCATATCACGGAATTGCATTTTCTACAGCAACGTCATGTGCATTATTTCAGAAATATGGTGTGACAACAGATTTCTGTTTTGACAGAAAGGTGCCGGATAGCCGAGGACGGAAGATATGTGGGCATACATTGAAGGACGGCGATAAAGTCATTATTGTCGATGATTTGATTGGCACAGGAAAAACGCTATGTGAACGAATTGAACGCTTGAAAAATGAGGCTGATATTGAGGTGGTTGCAGTAATTGTGATAGCAAATCTAACAAATGAAGAGGCAGCGCAAAAGGGCCTGGGAACAAAGATGGTGGAGGAACGATACGGAGCAAAGGTACATTCCATCATTACGGATAAGGACATCCGTGATTACTTGAATTATTAGGGCACCCTCCGGTTGCAAAAATTCCAATTAAACTTGGTAGACGAAAGTAAAATTCCTGCTTATAATTAAGAAAAACACCTGAAGGAGGAGAAAATGGGATTAGGCGGCAGAATTCAAAAACTTAGAATCGATAATGGTTTGACACAGGAGCAGTTAGCAGAGATGCTTTCTGTATCAAGGCAATCTGTTTCAAAATGGGAGATGGACCAGTCACTTCCGGAAATTGATAGGGTCATTATGATGAGCAAGTTGTTTTCGGTGGGAACAGATGAAATTTTGTTGGAAGATGAGGAAATAAAAAGTTTTAGACCGCAGGAAATACATTTGGGTTCTATCTATTTGATTGCCAGAGATTTTGAAAAGTCTATTTCATTTTACGAACAGTTATTATCAATGTCAGTATCCACTAGAAACTGTGGAAATAAATTTGCGGAATTCTATTTTGATAATAAGTGTTTAGCACTCATGAATGAAGAAAGTTTGCAGGGACATCATTATGAAGATGGAGATTACAAATTTGTATTGAACTTTTGGGTTGAGGACTTGGAAAAAGAATACAACAGACTAAAAGCGTTAAATATCGGGAAAATGACTGAAATTCAAAAAGTCAATGAAGGATATTACTATTTTAGCGTGCTTGACCCGGATAATAATGTTTGTGAAATCACAGGTGGATATCATTTATTGGAGGAGGAAAAAGATGAGTAATAATGTATGCCAAAGTTGCGGGATGATTATGAAAGAAAGCGAGCGGGGAACAAATTTAGATGGAAGCATTAGTGAGGATTACTGCAAGTATTGTTTTACCAATGGGAAATTCGGAAAAGACGAAACAATGGAAGAAATGATAGAAAGTTGTATTCCGTTTTGGATTAATGAGGCAAAAGGGATTGATGAAAACGCAGCCAGACAGGAATTGCTTGCTATTATTCCAACATTGAAACGATGGAAAATTAAAGACTGAATTGAAAGTGAATGAGAATTAACAAGGATTGACACTCCATGCGAAACAAACGTTTTCGGAATTGATTTTATGAGAGGTAAGCCGCAAACTCCGTGTGTTCAGGTTTGCGGCTTGCTTCGTTGTTTTGGATTCAATTACTTTTATCTTTGTATCCATGCTTTCCCTATGTTTTTCTATCCACTTTCTGTATTCATTAAAGATGAAGAAAGTACCATATATCGCGCAGAATATGGGGACAATACTGTAATTATGGGGGGCATCTATGGTTTTATGGGGGGGCGCCCTAAACTCGTATTTTTTTGTTTCATATTCCAATGGATACTGAAAACACCCCGTCCATGGCAACGCTTACAACATCAGGCTCTGATAATGTCTGCTTTTCAATGTGGAATACAGAGGACGGAATTCGTATTGTCGTTGTCTTGCTATATTGCAAAGCATTTTTTGGTGTTATAGTTGCCTGTAAAATATCTATTTTCTCTTTTGTCGATAAGGCATAAATCAATTGATTGCCCTCTCTTGTAATAATAAAACCATCCTGCTCATAGAGTTTGGAATTATTTCCTGAAATTTCAAAATTTGATACTTGTGACATTCTTCAAAGGAATTTGGAATCGTTATTTATTTTAGGTTAGGTAAACTGGTAAAAGTGCTCATTTATTTTTCCGATTTATTCTTTATCGTTTTGGCCGATATCGGTTATTGGCATTTCGTCAATGATAGACGAAAAGACAATATTAATTTCTCTGCGTCTCCATTTCCAACATATTGGACTTTTTGGAATTCAAATAGTTTTTTAGAGTTATTTCTGACAAATGAATACTCCCAGCAGTCATTTCTGCTGTTGTCGTCGCTGTATTCACTTTCCAGTTGATTTTCGGGTGTTGTTCCTTTTGTTTTTCTGATGTGGTATTCTCCGGTGTTGTAAGAATGCTTTGGCATCCGGTAGCTGTAACAAAAAGGGGGATGTAATAAAAATATTAATGGTTTTTGCATAAATATCTTTTCCGCTTAAAAAATCAATTCATTATATATAACGATTTAGAGCAGGAAAAAGTGTGTGAAAGTTTGTTGTTTTTGCTGCTTTTTGCAAAAAAATATGGAAATTTATAAATAAGTGTTGTATAATGATTTTTAGTAGGGATAATTGGAGATTATCGGGAGGAAACAGTGGAGGATAATACACTGTTTTATTACTCTATCAAGACTAAAAAACAATTTTGCAATTAAATAAGGAGCATAATATATGTATGATATTGAAGAGCTGTATACCACATTTTATTTTAATAACATAAATCCAAAAAAGAAATCAATTATTTTTACGTGGGATGATAACTTTGAACGCCACATAAAATATATTGCACCTATTTTTAGGAGTTATCACAAAAAATGTACATTCTATATTAATCCAGGGGAGACAAATTTTAAAGGTTTATTAAAAAGAGGATATTCTGCATTAGCTCATGAAGGATTTGAAATTGGCAGTCATGGATATACACACCATCATTATTCTAAACTTTTACCTAATGAACAAATAGATCAGTTGAAAAAATCAAAAGATGAAATTACCAACGTCTTAAAGATAATTCCCATTACATTTGCTTTTCCTCATCATGATTTTACTTCTGAATTGTTGTTAGAAGCCAAAAAAATATATTTTGAAACCAGAAATACATTGAAGAATACTCCTCGGTTTAGTTTAAAAAGTCATACATCATTATCAAGTGTCAAAAAGGCAATTGATAATGCAATTTCTGCCCATCACTCAATTGTTTTTTCGGGACATTCAGTTAGCTTAAATACTGATTCTATGTATGATGGATACGAACCGATTTCTATAGATATTTTGGAGGATATCATTAATTTAGCCGTAAAATATGATGAAATATTAGAAATATGTACCTTTAGTCAGGCCACTTTAAAAGAATATATAATTTCAAATTGCCAACACACCAATCAAAAATTTCAATTAAGTAAAAACCAATTAGCGTACCTTGAAACTTATGGACTAACATTTAAAAGAATCGAGGAATTAATATGAGTTTAAATAGTTCAATTAAAGTGTCTATTATTGTTCCTGTTCATAACTCTGAAAAGACAATTAGTCGTTGTATTGAATCATTAATCAATCAGAGTTTAAAAGAATTAGAAATAATTCTTGTTAATGATAATTCAACAGATATGACAAATTTAATCTTGACAAAATATCAACAATTATATTCTTCCAAAATAGTTTTATTGCATACTAATAAACCCAAAGAAATGATTGGTCCAGGATACGCTAGGAATTTAGGAATTGAAGCTGCACACGGTGAATATATTGGCTTTGTAGACAGTGATGATTGGGTAGACAGTAATCTTTATTATTCTGTTTATAATGCAATATTAAAAGAAGATGCTGATATTGCTATTTTTGGCGTTAAAAATGAATGCATAAATTCTATTTGTTCTCAAACTCGCTATCAATATACATATAATACTATAAATAATTTGTTTGCATTACATATGCTCTGTCATTCACAAAATAACGACTGCTATATTAGTCCTATGGTATGTCAAAAATTGTATAAAAAGAATTATATAAAGAAAAACAAGTTACATTTTAATACTAATAGCTTTTATGAGGATGATCAATTCTCATTTTGCTGTTTTTTACATGAATGTAAAATAGTATTAGTACCAGAAACATTCTATCATTATTATCAAAACCCTAATTCAATTACACATACTTTTTCAAAGAAACATATTGATACACTTGTTGACGCTTTCGTTAATATTCGCAATTATTTACAAGAATTTTCAATTTACAATATCTATTATGATGATTTTTTTTCATATATAGACAAGTGCATTGCATCAACATTAAACAGCTTATTTTGCGCTGAAGCAAAAATATGTGTGCAAAAGGAATATATAATATATTTAACAAAAAAAATGAACGAAAATTTTACAATAGAAGAATGGATAAATTATGTTGATACAAAAAGGATTCAACGTTTTTTTGGAATTATAAAATAAAATAATCTTGCAAATACTTTTGATATTTTTCATCAAAAAGAGTTAATTCTTGTGCATCTGGGGAATCAACAAGTTTTGATATAGCAATACGAGCATGCTTTAGAACAAAAAATTGCTTTTCGGATATAATATTATTTTCATAATATTGAATCCAGTTATTAATGTATAAAATAGCCTTCGTATCTCTGAGCTTGCCTAATGCTTCAATTATACTGACTGCGGAATAATAATTTTCTTCTACAGAAAGCTGACGACACAAATTACATACACCTGAAAGCAAACGCTTTTCACCTATAATATCTGCCATATGTTCTCTAATATAACAATTTGAATCAAATATTGCATCACAAATCACTTGGTTAACTTTACTATTTTCACTTGTCATTAAAAACGCTTCTAATTTATAACGATTGAGATCAATAGAAGCCGTCTTAGTTTGTGAAAAATACTTTATAATCCAAGGAAGTACTTTATCTATCATTTTATTTGCTTTAGCAAGTGCTATAGTTAAGTCCGTTTTCCAAATCAAAGTTTTTTCTTCATTAGAGATATATCGTTCTAAAAAACTACCATCTAAAAAATGGCATACTGCATCTTCGGCAGAGTCAAATCTAGATAAAGAAATCAATATTTCTTGATAAATCAGTATAAGACCATTGATAATATCATCTGACTCCTTAATTATAGATTGTCCAAGAAACATCTCATATTGACATAGAAAATTTTCAATTTCTTCTGAAGAAAATTTTTCAATTTCATTATTTAAAATTGAAATTAAAGAAGTAAGATATTTTTTAAACTCTTTCTCTAAATATGTTATAAACAATTCTTCGTCATTTTTCACATACGAAATAATTCCTCTTACATTTAATGCTTCTCGGAAATCTGCCAAATAACTATTCGTTGAAATTTCTTTTAAAATAGCAGATGTAAGATATTTTACATTATTAGGATCATATTCAATGTATGTTAAATGAGTTATATCAAAAGGTACTTTTGAACCTTGTTGTTTAAGTATTATTATATTTTGTGCTTCTTTAAATGAATGTGCTATTCCTAATTCATAAAAAACATTAGGGTTACAATCTGTTAAATCAGCAATGATGTAACGTGATTGCAAAATTTCTGTTAATATTTTATTGATAATTGGTGTTGCACCACCAATTTCATCTACACGGTTACAAATGTATCCTGCTTTATTCAATCCTTGTTTTATTACTCCATAAATATAGTCGAGTTCATCTTTAAAGGGCATAATTACAAAACATCTATTTTTTTCAACAGGTATACTAACTCTCTGAAATTGCTTAGGATATATTAAGTATTCATCCATACATTCACCCTCTTAGTATATTAAAATGCAATGTTTATCTAGCAAACCGCCATGACATAGGATCACTCAATAGATAATAGATGTATTATCCTCCACTGTTTCCTCCCGATAATCTCCAATTATCCCTACTAAACTTCTGTTATAATTGTTCTCAAAATTATAATCAGGAGGATGAAACATGGAAGCAACAGAAATAATCAAGGAAATGGAGAACTATTTACACGTATGCGGAGTTCAAAGAGAGCTGAACAACAAAACAGTAAAGGCGTATAGGATTGATATAATCCAATTTCTGGATTACTTGGCCGTAAATCAATTATCGTTTGATAAAAAGGGAATCAGCAGCTACTTAGATTACTTACACGATAAATATAAACAGCGTACCGTTAAGCGGAAGATTGCCAGTGTAAAGGCTTTTTTTAATTATTTGGATTATGAGGAAAGGATAGAGAGCAATCCTTTTAACAGAGTCCGCGTCCGGTTTAAGGAGGAGCAATTACTTCCGCGAAGTGTCTCGCAGGAAGTTATTGAAAAATTATTAAAGTATATGCATGAACAGAAGAGCAGCGGTGGATTGTCAAAATGGAAAAAGCGGTTGCTGATTCGGGATATATGCGTGGTTGAATTGCTTTTTATGACAGGAATGCGAATTTCGGAACTATGTGAAATACCTCGGGATGCCATTGACTTGTCAAAAGGAACCATTTGTGTCTATGGAAAAGGCTCAAAAGAGAGGATTATTCCCATAGGAAATACTAAGGTGTTACAGTTGTTGCGGGAGTACGAGAAAGCGTTTGCAAAAGAAATTGAGAAAAACTTTTTTGTAAACAGATATGGGGAACCGTTATCAACGCAATCAGTACGGCTTATGTTCCGGCATTATACAAAAGCTGCCGGAATTGAGCAGCATATTACCCCTCATATGATACGACATTCTTTTGCAACGTTATTGTTAGAGAAGGGGGTAGATATACGCATCATTCAGCAGTTGCTTGGTCACGCCTCCATTGTGACAACGCAGATTTATACAAATGTTGCGTCAGAGCAAAAGAAAAAAATACTGGAAGCATTTCATCCAAGAAATCAAATGAGCATATAGAGAGTTAGCCTGACGGTGCAAAAAAGGGGGGAGCTTGTCATTGTCAGGCTAAAATCAATTAGGGAAATTTTTTATATGCTATTGCAAAAACAAAATGAGCGTAGTACAATGGTTATTGACTGAAAGTCAATAACAATAAAAGGAGGTGCTGGGAACAGTGGCCAGACCTGTAAAAAAGACACCGGAGCAATGGAAAAAGGAAATATTGGATGCGGCACAGAAACTATTTATTTTCAAAGGATACGGAGAAACTTCAGTTTCCGACATTATGGACATGGTGGGCGGGGCAAAGGGAATGTTTTACCGTTGTTTCCAAAGTAAAGAGGAAGTAATGTACGCATTGGGCAATCAAATGTTTTTTGAAAACAATCCTTTCGACGCAGTCAGGGAAAGGAGTGATTTGAACGGTCTGCAAAAAATCAGGTCATTGCTTGCACTGAATCAGTCGGACGCTGAGCGAAACCAGATAAACAGGCAGGCAATCCCGATTTTGAAAGATTCGCACATTTTAGCGGCGGCGGTTGGAGAAAACAGGCGTGTATTAACTCCCTTGTGGTTGGAATTGCTGGAGGAGGGGAAAAGGGACGGCTCGATTAAGACGGAATACACGAGAGAGCTTTCCGAGCTTTTGCCGCTTATCAATTTCTGGCTCATGCCGTCGGTATTCCCTGCCACAGAGGGGGAACTGCTCCATAAATACCATTTTGTGGCAGAGGTATTGGCTTATATGGGACTGCCGCTTTATGATGATGACACAGCTTCCTTTACAGAAAAATTTATCGCTGATATTACGAAAACGTCCTGCGGACAAACCGTTATGCTGGAAAACGCTGGCAGCAATAAGGAAAACAAGGGGGACGAGCCATGACGGAAAGGTTATTTACGAAAAATTTCACGCTCCTTATTTTGGGGCAGCTAACCTCATTGTTTGGAAATTTTATATTGAAACTGGCACTATCCATGTATGTACTGGAAGTGACTGGTTCGGCAGCTATATTTGCAGGAATATTGTCTGCGGCGACAATTCCGACCATTCTTTTGTCGCCGCTTGGCGGTATCTTGGCAGACAGGGCGGACAGGCGGAATATTATGGTGGCGTTAGACGCATTGACTGGTGTAGCGGTTTTAGGTGCGGCGCTAGTCCTGACGGGGAGCAATGCCATTGCCGTAATCAGTACATTGCTTATCCTGCTTTCTGTTTTGGGTGCGTTTGAAACGCCTACTGTGCAGGCATGTATTCCTACGATGCTGCAAGGCGACAATATTACGAAAGGGAATGCCGTTGTCAATCAAGTGGCTTCTTTATCCTATCTGATTGCTCCTATGTTGGGCGGTGTATTATATGCCATGTTTGGACTGAAACCCGTAATGTATGCGAGCGTTGTCTGTTTTTTTATTACTGCCCTATTTGAATGTTTTATCAAACTGAGTTATCAGCGTGTTCAAAATAAGGGCGGCGTACTTCGGATTGTAAAGCAGGATTTCTTATCAAGTATGCAATATATTTCAAAAGAACAGACGAGTATATCAAAAATGCTGCTCTTAACGGCAGTTTCAAGGTTTTTTGTGATGGGCATTACCATCGTCGGACTTCCCTTTCTTGTGAGGACTGTCCTCGGATTGAATGCAAAGTATTATGGGGCTGCGGAAAGTGCATTAGCAGTCGCTGCAATCTTGGGGAGCATTGCCGCAGGAGTTTTGGCAGAGAAATTGAAAATACATAAATTATCTGTCCTGCTTGCTTCTCTGGGGATTTTTATTATCCCTGCCGGTATTGTTTTTCTCCTGCCCGTGAGTGCCATTATAAAATATGTTGTTATGATTGTATCCTTTTGCGGTATGCAGGCTGTCATCAGTATATTTTCTATTTTTGCCGTTTCCCTCATACAGCAGAGGACGCCAAATCATTTCATAGGAAAAGTGATGGCTT
>CAPAOV010000007.1 GCA_948579355.1 uncultured Eubacterium sp.
CACATAAAAACACCTGAAAAATAAATACAACACTGAGACCAAAAGCGGTCAGCTTGTAAAACCGCTTTTTCATTTTCATCGCTATGTTTACAAACATAATAAAACTGCTGATGTACACAAACAAAAGACAAATAGCAAAAATAACGCCTAGTTCTTCCGATATCGCGGAAAAGATAAAATCACTTTCCACGACCGGCACACTCTTGGGCAGCCCCTGTCCGAGTCCCATGCCAAACAGTCCTCCCGTCCCGATTGCAAAAAGGCTGTGGCAAATCTGGTAAGCCTCGGAATCGATATGCGGCCACGGGTCACTCCATGCCATGACACGCACCCGAACGTGGGAAAACAGATGGTAGGCAACAACAGATGCCGCCGCTCCGGCGCCCACTCCTGCCAGAAGATACCAAACTTTCATTGTGGCGACATAGAGCATCATCAGATAAGTAACAAAATAAATCAGCGCCGCACCCAAATCTTTTTCCACAACTAAAATCACTACATGAACTGCCGCAATGGCAGTTATTACTACAACATCTTTAAACCGCGTCGTCTTTGATAAGAGAGAGGCAATAAAAAACACATAGAGTATTTTCACAAATTCCGACGGCTGTATCGCTATCCCACCGAGGGATATCCAGTTTCTCGCCCCGTATTTTTCCACGCCGATGACAAATACAAGCAACAGAAACAAAATGCCCGCAGCCGCATATTGCCATCCGATTTTCTCCCATATCGTAAAACGCTCAATAAATAACGGCACAAGCAGACAGAGCCCCATGGCAAGCGCCGCCATGAATAACTGGCGTATTGCATAATCATACGACAGCCTGCCCAAAATAATAAATCCAATAAGCAGGCAGACCATCATATTATTTAAAATGAGTTTGGATAATCCTTTATAAGCCTTTTGGTATATTTTCACAAAGACAAAATAGAACAGCAGCTCAAGAAACCACAAGAGCACATACTGCATGCTCTTATTTTCCATGAGTAAGATTGCACTGCAAAGCAGATGCATAAGAAAAATCAACGTACGCTGTGCACGAAATACTCTCTCCTTTCCCTCTGTCGTCCTTTTCATAAATACGCGAAAACCATAGAACGTGTAAACGGCAAACAACATAATAATGATATAGCGGGATAATTCAGCTATAATAAATTCCATTCTCCCATCACCTTCCTCATCTCATCCTCACTCTCCCATGTAAACTCCAAGCGAAGAGTACTCCCGTTATTCTGAAGCCTTACCGGCTCTTTCGTATATATCGTATTATAACAGGTATCACAGTGGCATACTACAGCAAATGTATCCAGCTTTGGATTTTTCATTTCTACCGTCTCCTGCCTGCCGTCACAACGCCCGACAGTCGCTTTGACACATCCCGCAGTAACCATCACGGCCAGTCTTCCATAAGTCTGCGGTATGCACGCCCGAAGCCCCATTCTCTCATATGCTGCTTTGGCCCATTCATTTTCCTGATACATATTATCGTCGGCATAATACGCCGCCTGCGGATAATACTCTCGGGCAAAAAGCAGGCTGCGGTGGCTGTTAATGAATACTGCGCTTACGGCAATCTGCTGCCAGTCTTTTTCCTGCTCGTTCCACTTTTTCATCCATTTGCGATATCCGGCCCCCCGCAAAATACGCGGCAGGGAAATGGCTGCTTCCCGCCCGTTCAGAAGTTTTCCTAAACTATCCGGCCGCCAGTCATTGCCATCGCCAAGCCGTAGATGTATCAGGCAGTTTTCAGCATCCGTTTCCAATGCGAGCCGCAACTGCCGCTCATCCGATACGCCAATAACGGCAGCATATTGCTTCACCGGAGGCGTTTTTATTCTGTCCGGCTCAAGCATTATCTTTCCTGCCTTTCTCGTCGGTACTGCTGCCCTTTCCCATGCGGCAATGCCCTCCCGACGCAAACGCTTTATCTCCCCTAACGGCACAAAACTATCCGGCGCCTGTTGAATCGTCAATGTCTCCCATACATATTTTTCATTTCCCATCGCATCAAGACGGCGGCGGACATCAGCGTTCGTCAACGGCTGTTTCTGTGCCTTTTGCAAGACAGCGCCATGTATCGTCACGGTTACTCCCTGCCCTGTCACGGAAAAGGCAATTGGTTTGCCCTGTTCTGCCATCCATGTTGCGGACAGCGGCAGTTTGTCCTCTGCCTCTGCGATTCTTTTTCTGATTTCCGTCAATAAAGCGGTATTTTTCATACGGTATACCGGCTGTCCGCAATAAAGATGGCAGCCCCGCTTAAATTTTGCACAAACCCGTTCCCCTTTCTGCGCCGGATTCTTCACAGTATATTCGTACTCCCTTGTTCCATCTTCATTGCGGAACTCTAACACGTCCTGATATTGTAATTCTTCCAGCGTATCAAAAGAAACCAATCCCTTTCCCACCTCGCGGACAGTACCGACAAGAAGACCGGCATGTCCGTTGCGTCTGATTTCCATCATTTCCTCTTTCTTTTTCTCAAAAAGAAAACTGTTGGAAAATCCGCCCCGATTGTATAACTCCAGGCACCTTTTATAATCTTTCCAAAACCGACTGTCCTCATTCCCGACAAGGGCGGCAAACGCCTCCCGCCCCTCTTCGAGATAAAAATCGACATAAAAGCGGTACAAATATGCCAGAAAGGCGCTGTATTCCCTGCTCTTCATACGCCCCTCAATCTTAAAAGAATCGATACCCGCGTCTACCAGTTCCGGTATATAAGGAAGCGTACAGATATCTTTCGTACTGAGAAAGTGGCCTCTTCCATATCGGCATGTAAATGGAAGACGGCAGGGCTGCGCACACATGCCGCGATTTCCGCTCCGCCCTCCAATCACCTCGCTCATCAGGCACTGGCCGGAATAAGAATAGCAGAGCGCTCCGTGAACAAATACTTCTATTTCCATATCCGTCTGACGGCGCGCCTCGCGAATCTCTTCTATCGACAACTCTCTCGCCGGCACATAGCGCGTTACACCAAACGCTCTGTACAACTCAGCCTCTTCTCCGGAAAACAGGGTCATCTGCGTACTCGCATGTAAATCCATATCCGGAAAATTTTTGTGGAGCAGGGAAAGAACGCCTATATCCTGCACAATGCAGGCATCCAGTCCCGCCTCATACAGCGGGGCAATCATATCGCACAATGCCGGCAGCTCATCGTCACGCAGCAATGTGTTCGTCGTCAGATATATCTTTTTCCCACGCAAATGCGCATCATACAGCGCTTCCCGCAATTGTTCCACGTCGGGATTGTCGGCAAATGCGCGCGCCCCAAAACGCGGCAGTCCCACATAGACAGCGTCCGCCCCCATCCGCAGCGAAGAATATAAACTATCGAGCGAGCCAGCCGGAGCCAAAATCTCCACATCACGTCTCTTCATTTTTACCTCCATTTCGGAAACGCCACACAAACTCCCATATTCGGGATTGAAAGGAGGACTGCTTTTGCAGTCCTCACTTCATAACTATTTATGTCTCTGTTTTAAACGGGTTTCTAATTCGATTATCTTCTTTTCTGCCTGTTCCATATCTTTTTCCAGTTCACCGATTTTTTTATCTCTCGTCTGTACATCCTCCTGCAAATGAAGAATTTCGTGCTTCATATCCAAAACCAATTGGTCTTTCAATTCATTTTCCGTCCGATACTCATTTGCCTTTTTCTTCATTTTGTAATAGTCATCAGCAATATTAATCGCTAACAATATCTTTCTCAAGTCCAAGTCCAGTCGGGCATAGTAATCTTTCTTTTTAAATTCAATAAATTTGCGGTTGATATAAGAGGCTATCTGCTGCAAATACTCTGCGCTCTCAAAACCACATATCGTATACTTCCTACCATCAATCAATACTTCAACATCATTCTTATTTCTCATCGGCTGCACCTCATCTCATACTATGACAACAGTATACATGAAAAGCGTTTATTCGTCAAATGACAAACCAAAATGAAAATATGCTTTTTTCGTAGCCACACGCCCCCGCGGCGTTCTGGCAATCAAACCGTTCTGTATGAGATACGGCTCATAGACGTCCTCAATCGTGCCGCTGTCTTCCCCGATACCGGCCGCCAGAGTATCTAACCCCACAGGGCCGCCGCCGAATTTATCAATCATGGCAAGCAGAATATTGCGGTCGGTATAATCCAATCCCAGTTTATCCACTTCCAGTAAATCCAAGGCAAAATTTGCCACTTTCAGCGTGATTTCCCCGTTATATTTTACCTGTGCAAAATCGCGCACCCGCTTTAACAGACGATTAGCCAGACGCGGCGTCCCCCGCGACCTGCGGGCAATCTCCAGCGCCCCCTCTTTATCAATCGCAACCTGAAATACATTGGCGGAACGCAAAATAATCTCGGTCAATTCCTCTACGGTGTAAAATTCAAGACGGTGTACGACCCCGAACCGGTCCCTCAACGGCGCCGTCAGCATACCCGCCCTTGTCGTCGCGCCTACAAGCGTAAAGCGCGGTAAATCAATGCGGATACTTTTCGCTGCCGCCCCCTTGCCAATTACGATATCTATGACAAAATCTTCCATGGCCGGATAGAGGACTTCTTCCACCTGCCTGTTCAGACGATGAATCTCATCGACAAAAAGTAAATCCCCATCCTGTAGGTTATTGAGTATCGCCGCCATCTCTCCCGGCTTCTCAATAGCCGGACCGGATGTGATTTTGAGGTTCACATCCATCTCATTGGCAATAATTCCCGCCAGTGTCGTTTTGCCGAGTCCGGGCGGGCCGTACAGGAGAACATGGTCAAGCGCCTCTCCTCTTGCCTTTGCGGCTTCGATATAAATCTTCATATTTTCTTTCGCTTTTTTCTGTCCGATATAGTCTTTCAGAAATTTAGGACGGAGGCTGCTTTCATTCTTATAATCCTCCTCCATCAATTCTGTCGATATCACTCGTTTTTCCATTGGCTTTCCATTCCTTTATACATTTTTCAGGCTCTGTTTTAAAATGTCCTCCACGGACATATCCTCGGATACCTTTACTTTTCGCACGGCGGCGGCAGCCTCGGAAGCCGAATACCCCAACGCCACCAATGCCTGTATCGCATCGTTGCGTGCGCCGCTGTCTGCCGTTTCTGCGAGCGGAGATGTCCGGTCACCGCCGGAATCCAATATATCTTCCAGATGACATTTATCCTTTAATTCCAAAATAAGCTTTCCCGCCGTTTTCGCACCAATCCCCGGAGATTTGGCAATACTTTTGGCGTCATCCGATAAAATCGCAAGGCGCAGCGTGTCCACATCCATGACGGTGAGAATCCCCAACGCACCTTTCGGCCCAATCCCATTGACGGTAATCAGAAGTTTAAACATATCTAACTGGTCTTTTGTTAAAAAACCATATAATTGTAACACATCCTCCCGCACATACAGATAAGTATAAATTTTTACCTCGTTCCCCACCTGTGGCATCGCCTGTATAACCGAACCCGGCACTAAAATCTCATATCCGTTTCCCTGATTTTCAACGATGATATAATCCCCTGTCACCGTATCCAGTTTCCCTTTTACAAATGCTAACATATCGTCTCATCCTCCCTGTCAGACAAGTGAATTAAATACATTTAATACATGTTGCACTACCCTGCGCCGCCAAGGCCTGTTCAGCCACTCCATATAAGATATCTCACGGCTTTGGGCAAACGTCTTCTCAAAATCTTTTTCCACTGTCTGACGGAACGCCTCGTCATAAATCCACACACCGTTTTCATAGTGAAGATAGAAACTGCGGTAATCCATATTAATTGTTCCTACAATGACACAGTGTTCATTCATTACAACTTTGGAATGAATGAAGCCCGGCGTATACTCATATATACGAATACCGTTTTTCAATAATATCCCGTAATTGTATTCTGTCATATATTTGATGTGCTTCTTATCCGGAATATTCGGCGTGATAATCCGTACATCGACGCCTCTCCGCGCCGATTCCAAAAGTGTCTCGACCATGGATTCTTCCAGAATCAGATAAGGGGTCATAATATACATTTTCTGTCCGGCATAATGTATCATCTGGCGGTACATAGAGCCGACGAAAGAACGTGGATTGAGAGCTGGGCCATCGCGCAGCACATGGCAGTACATATCGGATGAATCCGGCTTTTTATGCGAACGGTATCTCTCATATGGTATATTCTCTTCTGGAGAACAGACCGACCACATCTCGAGAAAAGTAATTGTCATTGCCCAGACAACGTCTCCCGTCAGACGTACCCCCTCGTCTTTCCAGACGCCAAAACGTTCTACTAAATTAGCATATTCGTCCGCAATATTAAAACCTCCCGTGTAGGCAATTTCCCCATCAATGACGATGATTTTCTGATGGTCGCGGAAATTCATAAACAATTTGCTTATATACTTATGAATGGGGTTAAATACTGCCACCTGAAATCCCTCGATGCGAAGTTTCGGTGCAAAGTCGGTCGCCGTACGCATCAGCCCGCCAAAATCATCATAGAGAAACTTAACTTCCACCCCGTCTTCTATTTTTTGTTTCAATATATCATGCAGTTTATTCCAGATTGCTCCCTCTGCAACAATGAAAAATTCGATAAAAATAAATTTCTGCGCCCTCTGTAAATCATCAAACACGGAATCCCATGCTTCTTCCCCAAATTCAAAATAGCGGGCGGCATTATTTTTACAAATCGGCGCCCCCTCCGCCTCCATATAGCGGGACATGCGGGAACTCACCGGATGCCGCTCATTAAACTCTTTTGCCACTTCAGGATACCATTGTAAATGACGGTCAGTCTCCTGAATCTTCGCCTTAATCCGCCGGTTCAGTTTGTTTCGTTTGCCAATCTTTCCCCAAAGAACAAACATAATATTACCGGAAATTGGCAACAGGACGATAATACACAGCCATCCAAATTTATAAGACATACTGCGGCTGTCGTTGGTGAGCGCAAGAATCGCCAGAACGCCAAGAAACTCCATGGCGATATAAAAGAACGTAGAATACTGGCGCAGCAAAAAAGGCAGTCCCAGTAAGATAATAAACTGAAATAAAACTAACAGCGCCACAATACACGCGCGGATAAAACCGCTTAAACTGTTTTGTACCCTGCCCTTAAGTCCCTGTATTTGCTTTAAGACTTTTCTCTGCTCCAAATTGTACATAATTTCCTCCGCATTTCCATTCCTCAACCCGCCGTCCGACCTGCCGTCGTCAGGCTATCGCATATACAGATACATTATATCATATTTGAGAAAATTGCAACACCGCTTTTTTTGTGGTATCATAAGGGCTGACTGAAAAGCGCAGCCCTCCAAAGAACGGCAAGCCGTTCTTTGCTCCGCACAAAGAGAACAATTCTATTAGATAAAAGGGCTGACTGAAAAGCGCAGCACGAAAGGATGTCTGTCTATGGAATGTTTTTTCCCGACGGTAAAAGAATATCAAAAAGAATTATTTGCATCATGTACTTCTCTGCCATGTCCGGTAGAACAGGTATGTTTTTTTGATATTGAAACAACTGGTCTGTCTCCGGACATTTCCTCTCTCTATTTACTCGGAGCCGCCTTTGTTGAAAACGGAACATGGCGTTTGATACAATGGTATGCCGACGATTATATAAGCGAAGCTGACATCCTAAGCGCCTTTTCTTCCTTTTTGGCGCCCTTTGAAACAGTGGCGCACTACAATGGTTCTACGTTTGACATCCCATATTTGGAAAAAAAATATTCCTTTCATCATCTAGATTCTCCTTTTCAGGGAAAAAGAAGTCTGGACTTATACCGCTGCTTCCCGCTGAGCAAAAAATTACTTCCCCTGCCTAATCGAAAGCTGATTACCGTAGAACGAAGCCTTGGTTTTCAACGTCACGACACTTTCACGGGAAAGGACTGCATCAAACTTTACACGGACTTTATGCATCTGAAATTTTTCCGCAACGATTCTGCCAATCGCCGGAAAGCCGACCTTTTGTTACACAATCGCGACGACTTGATTGGCACTGTTTTTTGCAGCCGCCTTTTGTGTTATGAAAACTATCAGCCAAAACAGCCGCACTGGCGGACAGAGGAAAATACACTTGTTTTGTGCGACCAACTCGATTGTCCTGTTCCGCTGCCACTCACCTATCAAAAAGGAGATGTACAAATTACGATGGAACACGACTTGCTCACCGTGCAGATTCCTTTGTATAAAGGCACCCTGTATCATTATTTTAAAGATTATAAAAATTATTTTTATCTTCCGAAAGAAGATATGGCTGTACATAAAAGCGTAGGTATTTATGTGGAAGAAGATTTTCGGGAGAAAGCTACTGCCACTAACTGCTATATAAAAAGAAGCGGATTCTTTCTTCCCGTTGCCAACGATATGGAGACTGACCAACCGCTTTTTCAGGAAACGCGGCGCTCACGCACGATATATGTGCCGTGGACAGAAACTTCTACTCTCAGTGAAAAACAATGCCAAATGTACTTAACTGCCCTTATGCGTAGGCAACGATAATGCCGCCCCGCCCGGCATACAGGCTGGAAATGCCTCCTGTTGAGGCAATCTGTATCATCCTTTCCGGAAACTCTTTTTTCAGTTTCGTTTTTAACTCAATTGCCATCTCTTCATTACAACAGTGGGAAATCACCATGCGCTCCCACATATACTCTTTATCATCCTCGACTATCTGATGAAACAGTTTGGCAATCCCCCGATTCATTCCCCTTACCTGTCCGGTCTGGCAAATCGTTCCCTCTGGTGTAGCAGCAAGTACCGGACAAATATGAAGAGCTCCTGCCAGCTTTGCTTTAAATCCTGTCAGACGCCCATTACGTTCCAACATCGTCAAATCTTCAAGGACAAATCGGGTTTTCATCTTATCTTTCCTCTCTGCCACCATATTGGTTATCTCTTGAAAAGAGTAACCCTGTCGCTCCCATTCCTGTATAAACAATGCCAGCAATGTCTGTCCGGCGGAAGCGCTGCGGCTGTTTATGAGACAAATATCCGCCTGCGTCTGCGGTATTTGTTTAACAGCCAAACTGGCGCTGTTATAGGAACCGGACAGTTCTCCCGATATCGAAATCAAATAGATTCTTTCACAATGTGGAGCCATTTTCTGTTGATACTCTATTGGTGAAGGGCAGGAAGAACGAGGAATATCCGTTGATTGTTCTATTGACAGCAAAAGCTTCCTGATATCTAATTCCCCGTCGTCTGTATACTCCCTGTCATCTATTTGTAAGCGGAGCGGAACAAGAGAAATCCGGTCATCCCGTTTCATATCTACTGTCCTGTCGCCGCAGCTATCCATCAAAATCTGATACGACATATCCGTACACCTCCAAATCTATGATGATAGCATTACCAACAGACGACATTCCTATCCAAGCCATTGTGTCAAAATACGGTTTATCACCTCCGGGTCAAGCGGTTTTGCCATATGCTCATTCATACCTGCCTCTTTGGCTTCTCTCACATCTTCTGCATAAGCATTTGCCGTCATAGCAATAATCGGTACGCTTACAGCATCGGGCCTGTCAAGCTCGCGAATGGCTCTTGTTGCCTCATAACCGTTCATTTGCGGCATCATCACATCCATAAAAATCAAATCGAATGTGTCAGGGTTTGATTGCTCGAACAGCTCCACCGCCTCTTTTCCATTGACGGCAACGGTTACTTCAAGGCCCCGCTCCTGCAGCATATAAGCGGCAATCTCCTGATTGAGTTCATTGTCCTCTACAAGCAAAATCTTCTTTCCTGTTATATCTGCTTCCTGCGTTTCCAAGTTCTCTTCCTGATTTTCCGACGTTTCTACTGTTTCCAACGGAAGAACTACCGTGAATCTGCTTCCCAAATCCAGCTCGCTCTCAATCTGTATGGAACCTCCCATCTTATCTACAAGCCTTTTTGTGATGGTCATACCTAGTCCCGTTCCTTGATAATGAGTTCTTGCCCCGTCCTGCTCCTGTGTAAACGGTTCAAAAATATGCTCCATATATTCCCTGCTCATGCCGATTCCGGTATCGGATATGTCAAAACAGATGTTAGCAGTCTCATTCTCTTCTGAAACTTTATAACACCGGAAATTGACCGTTCCTTGCGGTTTATTATACTTCACAGCATTTCCCGCTATATTAATTATTATTTGTTTGATGTGGAGAGGACTCCCCTTAAAATATGTATGCGGCATCTGTTTCAGCTCTGCAAAATCAGTAATCAGCTTAACATTTTGCGCCGCTGCCTGCCCCCCAATAATTGTAGAACAGCTTTCTAACAGTTCAGTCAAAGAAAATGTCTCACCAGCCAGTTCTACGTTTCCATTTTCCAACTTACTGATGTCCAAAACATCATTAATCAGCGATAACAGATGCTCTGCTGATGTCCTAATTTTTTCCCGGCAGTCTAACTGCCGCTCCATATCTTCCGGATTGTTTTCCGCAATATTAAGCATCCCCATAATACCATTAATCGGCGTCCGTATATCATGAGACATATGGGAGAGAAATTCCGTTTTTGCCTGATTCGCCCTCTCTGCCTCTTCTATGGCCGTCTTCAATTCCTCATTCTTTACTTCCAAAAGATGATATGACTTTCTCCTCATATGCGAGATGGAAAAGCCAAAGATAAGAAAGAGCACAAGAATAATAACAGACCATGTAATCACATTTTTGCTCTGATACAGATAATCACGCAATTCATAATTCTCATAAGATATATTCATGTACTGATTGATAATGTCCTCTCGCTCTCCCTCGGTAATTAGTTCTAAGGATTTGTTCATAACCTTAAAAAGAACGGGGTCTACCTCTTTGGATGCCGCGAGGGCCGTTCCTGACTGAAAGCGGAAATTATCCCACTCAATGAGATTAGAGAATCTCTCATTTTTTGACAAATAATTGTATTCTATCGTATTCAACAGTGTAATGTTGGCGTCATCATCTTCTACTGCCTGGAGACAGTCTTTGGCACTTTCCCGGTAAATCACTTTCGTTTTCATGTCCAAGCTGTCTGCCCAATAAGCACGTCCTTTTGTCAAAACCAAAGTGACCTCTTTATCTGAGAGAACAAAATCATTTTTGGAAACAATCACTGCATTATAGGGCATAAAAGAACTCGTAAGCTTTATCTTTTCATCCTGTGCCGACTGTATTGTATTGGAACCGACATAGAAGTCTATCTCTCCTCTTTGTAAAAGCTCCTTCCAATACATTTTCCTGTCCATCGGGCAAAACTCAATGTGGATTCCGCTTCTTTCGGCAACCTTTTTTATAATCTGTATATAAATACCGTCATATTCCCCTTGAGCATTGATATACGCCATTGGCCTTGTATCTCTATAAAATCCAATTCTTACTGTATTTCCCTTGTCAATATATTGTTTTTCATCCGCAGCAAAATTTTCCCGCCTATCTCCATAATACTCGGAAATAAGCTCCTGCTCTAACATTGGATGAATCATCTTCAATTCCTGTATACCAAGATTTAGTTCATTCAATAAGGACTGATTTCCTTTCCATGTTATGTAATAGCATGGTGCAAAAGCAAATTTCCCTACCAGACACTGCCTGCTTCCAACTTCAGTAAGCGTATGTGCTGCTATATCAATTTGTCCGGAATGCAGCGCTTCCTGCAATGCCTGTGTCGTGCGGTATTCACGCAATTTTGGCTCTTCAATCCCGCCTTGTTTCAGATAGTCCAAAAAATCTTGTTTGCGGACATAGCTTTCCACGACCCCAAACGTCATCTCTTTCATGCGCTCAAAATCTTCAAAGGCAAGATTACTGTTTTCTTCAACAAACAGACATCCAAACGTATATCCGCTGGAAAGTGCGGCATAGTCATAAATCTCTTCACGCCCATGAGAATACTGGGCGGAACCGACCAAATCCACTTCCTTCTTTTTTAATTTCTCAAGGGCATCGTTCCAACTGGAACATTGCACATATTCGACTTTCCATTCCGTATGACGGCAGAGCTCTTTCAGATAATCTGCGTCAACACCACCATACCCGTCTTTTTGCGAATAAGTGTGGAACCCCTCCATCGGAAAAAAAGCAACTCTTACCGTGCGGGATTCTTTCGCATCGGCGTGAACGGAAAAAAATGTAAGAAAAAGCAATAGGCCGGACAGTAAAACAAACATCGTCTGTCCTATCTTTTTCCAATATACTCGTTCCATATGCTCCTGTCTCTCCTTTCTCCGTTATTCCCTTTCCTTACATGAAAAGCCGGAAATCAATCATCCAGCTTAATTCCAGCCAACAGTCCGGCCAGAGAAGTCGTCGCCTCTTCGTCATCATGGTATTCCATCGCAACTTTGTTTTCATCGGCTCCACTACTCTCCATTGACACCTCCGGCGCAATGTCCTCCGCCTCTTTCATACTCAAACGGATTTTTCCCTCGTTCACTTCCAACACTTTAACTTTCACCCGCTGTCCCATCTTCACTACCTCATTCGGGGAATGCAGGAATTTATTGCATATTTGGGAAATGTGTACGAGCCCTGTCAGTCCGTCGCCAATATCTACAAACACGCCATAGGATTCGATGCGCTGAATCACTCCTTCGGTGACAAATCCTTTCTGCAGCGCATCCAGTTTCCTTTCATGCTCCTTTGCCGCTCTCTCCCGTGCCACTTCTTTCGCCGAGAGCACAAGCCTTTTTTTCTCCGCGTCCGCTGTGATAACAACTACCTCCAGAGTCTTTCCCACAAAAGAATCCACATCCTCGACATATTCCAACGCCAACTGCGATGCCGGAATAAATCCCCGTATTCCCTCAAGAAAGGCTACCACACCGGCGTTTACACTAGTGAGCACTTTCACCGTAAATACCGTCTTATCGGCTAACGCCTGCTGCATCTTCTTCCAGCCCTCCTCTTCTTTAGCCTCTTTCAGGGAAAGCAGAACCCTGCCCTGTCCATCATCCGAATCCAATACTATGGCCGTCACGCTATCACCCGTGCGAATCTCATCCATCGCGTGAAAAGAAGGGTCTTCACTATATTCCCCTGACGGAATAACCCCCTGCGAAAATGAATTCAAATCAACCAGAACTTCCTCCTCTTCTACACTAACTACCGTACCGCTCACCCGGTCTCCCTCGCGGAAGCGACGAAAACTGGCATTTATTTCCTCTTCAAAGTCTTTCATTGTCTCTTCCATCTTTTTTCATCTCCTTAATCCTGTATAATAAAAACAGTGTCTGCGACACTGTTTTTATTATACTAATGGTTATTAAATACTTCAAGCACTATTTCAGACAACGCCTTTTTCCTTTACCGGCATTTCTCAAGCGAAAAAAGCCAATACACCTATTCTCATAGACATATTGGCCTCTGTGTCATATTTACCTCGCCTGACGTTTACTCGCCGCTGGCAAGAATCTCTTTTTTATTGTAGCTTCCGCAATTTTTGCAGACACGGTGTGGTACCATCAATGCGCCGCATTTACTGCACTTTACCAACGTAGGAGCTGTCATTTTCCAGTTCGCTCTACGCTTATCTCTTCTTGCTTTTGAAGATTTATTCTTAGGACAAATACTCATGCCGGTTACACCTCCTCTGTATTACTCAAAACACTTTTTCTATTATATCGAACATGGTAACTATTGTCAACAATTTTTTTATGTTTCGATAACCTGCTTTGATAACGAATAGGATTACAACAGTGCCACTGTCTCTCTGGCAATCGCCAGTTCCTCATTGGTCGGAATAACTGCAACCGTTACTTTCGAGGACGGTGTAGAAATAATCTTCTCTTCACCACGCATCTGATTGGCCTCTTCATCCAATGCAATTCCCATATATCCAAAATATTCCAAAATCTGTTTGCGGACTACAATATTGTTCTCCCCGATACCGGCGGTGAAAATAATAGCATCTACACCATTCATCGCTGCCATATACGAGCCAATCACTTTCGCAACACGGTAGGAAAATACTTCTACTGCCAGTTTTGCTTTTTCATTTCCTTTATTTGATGCCTCATCCAAATCACGGAAGTCGCTGGACAAACCGCCGGACAAACCGTAAACACCGGACTCTTTGTTGAGGATTACCATAATTTCTTCTAATGACTTATTCAAATTATGAGCTAAATATTCTACGATAGTCGGGTCAATATCACCGCAGCGGGTTCCCATAACAAGCCCTTCCATCGGCGTCATACCCATGCTCGTGTCTACAACTTTTCCATTTTTCACTGCCGAAATACTCGAACCATTTCCCAAATGACATACTATCACTTTCGAGTCATCCGGATTTAAGTGCAGCATCTCAACCGCCCGTTTCGACACAAACGAATGGCTGGTCCCGTGAAATCCGTAACGGCGCACTTTATATTTTTCGTAATATTCATAAGGAAGACCATACATATAGGCAACCGGACTCATCGTCTGATGAAAAGCAGTATCAAACACACCTACGTTTGGCACGCCCGGCATAATGGTCTGACAGGCACGGACACCAATGAGGTTTGCCGGATTGTGCAATGGGGCGAGCGGATTACACTCTTCCACACCGGCAATCACTTCTTCGTCTATAACAACGGATTCGGTAAATTTCTCGCCGCCGTGGACTAAACGATGACCTACCGCATCAATTTCTTTCAAATCACCGATGACTCCGTATTGATTATCTACCAGAGCATCTAATACCATGCGGATAGCCACTTCGTGATTCGGCATATCCTTTTCTATGACAACCTTTTCACCGCCCTCCGGCGTGTGATTCAGTCTTCCGTCGATTCCAATTCTCTCACACAAACCTACTGCCAAAGCTTTCTCTGTTTCCGAATCAATCAATTGGTACTTTAGCGATGAACTACCACAGTTAATAACTAATACTTTCATTGTTTGCATCTCCTTCCCTGCGAAACGGGCAACAATTCCCGCACCATATAAAATACCGCATTTAATTATACTCCTCCGGTTTTCAAAAGGCAAGAAAAGATTTGCCATAAAATGAAAAATTATACAAAACTTATTCTCTTGCAGCGGCTAACTGCGGTTATCTCTGCTGTACTGGAGTTCCGGATTCTTAATATTTACTTTCATACCGGCAGAAATCGAATTTACAATAAAAGCATTGCCGCCAATCGTCACCCCGTCCCCAATCACCGTATCGCCCCCGAGAACAGAAGTGTTCGAATAAATCGTTACGTGATTGCCAATCGTCGGATGACGCTTTTCTCCTTTGAGAAGCTGTCCCCGCTTCGTCGAGAGCGCTCCCAGAGTCACACCTTGATAGATTTTTACGTGCTCGCCAATCGTTGTTGTCTCACCAATCACAATGCCGGTGCCGTGGTCGATACAAAAATATTTGCCAATCGCCGCCCCCGGATTGATATCAATCCCCGTTAATCCGTGCGCATATTCCGTCATAATACGCGGTATGAGCGGAACCCCTAGTTTCACCAGTTCATGGGCCACCCGATATACTGTAATGGCATAGATCCCCGGATAGGAAAAAATCACTTCGTCGGTGCTGTACGCCGCCGGGTCTCCCTCATACGCCGCCTGTACATCGGTATACAAATATTCGCGTATCACAGGTATCCGCAGCAAAAACTGATGAACGATTTCTTCCGCCTGCGAGGACGCTTCTGATTTCGGGCAGCACTCACATCCGTCCGCATTTCCCAATACTCTGGCAACCTGCTTTTTCAGATGGTACTGTATATATTCCACCCGCTCCCCTACGAGATATTTCAGGTATTCGCTGCGGACACGGTTTTGCTCAAAAAACCCCGGAAACAGGACTTTGCGAATTTCTTTCATCACCTCAATAAGAATTTCTTTATTCACAATGTTTTCCGTATCCACATGTATCGTCTCTTCGTGCTGCTCATAACTGTCCAAAATGCTATTAATAATCCTCTCGGAATTGTTTTCCATAAAATCATCCCCCTCGTCTTACTATCCTATGCCGCTGCCGTAAAAAGGTTATCACATCTTAGCCTGACAGTGGCAGGTCAGGCTAAATCGCCGACGGCAGCCGTCAGCGGTGTTCGCCATAATAAAACAGCGCCACCGTGCCCGGACCGGAGTGCGCTCCTATGACAGGGTCTAAAACGTGGATTAATATCTTCTCTACTCCCATGCATTCCCGCACTTTCTCCGCCACATATTCTGCGTCCTCCAGACAATCGCCATGGCTGATATATACCTCCTGCTTTTCCGGTTCAATCGCATTGTTTTTCATTCTCTCCACAAGCGCATCTAAAGACTTCTTTCTCCCTCTCGTTTTACCGACGGGAATCAGATGCCCCTCATCGTCTACATGAAGAACCGGCTTGACGCTCAAAGCCGTTCCCAATACGGCAGTCGCCGCGGAAATGCGTCCGCCTCTCTTAAGAAAGAACAAATCATCTACCGTAAATTCATGGCAAATATTGAGCCGGTGCCGGAGCGCCCAAGAATAAGCCTCCCCGATGGAGGCTCCATTCTCACGCATATCAACGACGTATTTTACGAACAGTCCCTCTCCCAGTGCAGCGGACAGCGAATCGACAGCCAGTACTTGACGCTGCGGATATTCCTCCCTCAACTCCTCAAAGGCAGCGCTTACTGCCTGAAAGGTACTGGATAGTCCGGATGAAAATCCTAAATATAATAAATCTATGTCTTGCTTCAAAATAGCTTTTCCCATTCGGTAGGCGTCTTCGCTATTGGCTAAAGAGGTTTTAATATCTTTCTTCTCTCTCATCATGGCATAAAAGGGCGCCAAATCCATTGTCTTTCCCTTTTCATATCCTTTATACTCTTTTCCATCGACAACAAAACTCAAAGACAACACATGCAAATGATAGTCCCTAATCATATCCCCCGTCAGGTTTGCCGTCGAATCAGTCATTATCTCAAACATCTGCATAATTCCTTTCAACAATGATAATAAAATAGTACCATAGACAACTTCTATTTGTCTATATGATTCGCATAGGATGCTAGTAAACAAAAAGGCAGAAACGGGGAATACCATGATAATATGCACTCTCGCCTATCTTTTCATCCTGTTTGTCACTCCGTCTGCTGCGCTTGCCGGCAGCAAATACGGCGCCTCCCTGTGGCTTACGGAACTGCTCCCAACCCTGCTTCCGTTTTTTATCGGCATCCGTATGTTTCAACAAAGTCTGCCGCAAATCGCCTCCCGACGCGGGGCCTTACTTCTCGGCCTCTTATGCGGCTATCCGACCGGCGCCGCTTTCGTTGTCTACCAGTATCAGAGAGGTCTTCTCCCCAAACATCAGGCCTATTTTTTTCTCGGTTTTGCCAATAACCCGAGTCCTATGTTTATTTTATCCTTTTGCGGCTCTTACATACTCCATTTGTCTTATGCCGACAGTGTTTTCCTATTCCTCACAATCGTGCTGACAAGTCTGCTTGGAAGCCTGATTTTTTCTTTCTTATACAAAAAACGTTATGGCGTTGTATGCGCCGCGCCGTCCTCTTCTTCCCTGTTTACCGCAGGCAAAACGGCAACATTCAGTCAGTACATCGACGACGCCATCGAGCAGAGTTTTCTCCTAATCACAAAAATTGGCGGATATGTTATCCTCTTTTGCATCATCGGACAAATCGTCGGGCAATTTGTATCCCTCCAATCCGCCTCCGGCATTACCGCACTCGGGGCGCTGGAAATAACGAGTGGTATTTCCTATCTGAAACAGGCGCCTTTGAGCCATTCAACAAAAGAAATCCTGACCGCCATGCTGCTATGTTTTGGCGGACTTTCTGCAGCCGCACAAACCAATAGCGTTTTGGCAAAATCAGGACTCTCTGTTTTTCCCTATGTAATCAACAAATTTCTCAATGCTCTCTTAGCAGGAGCAATTGTTTCACTACTGCTGCGCCTTGTTTAAAAAGGCGTCTTCCGACACGGCAAATTCTCCGACAACTTCCCGCTCAACGACTTCCAACTGTTCGTGGTTGTTTGGCACCGGCTCCACTTCCAATCTCTGTTGCTGTGCCGGCTGCGGTTGCTGCGGCTGTGGCTGCTCCGGCTCCAATTGCGCCATGAGTTCTTCTTTATTGGACTTAATTAGCTGAATGCTGTTTTTCATCGCACTATTGAGCATCCGCTCCTTATTGTCTATCTCGCGAAACGATTCTTCAATATGCTTCTGTGCATCCGTGAGAATTTCATTCGTATACAACAGCGCCGCCTTATGCATCTGATTGCTCTCGGCTTCCGCCTGATTCACCAATTCACGGGCTTCCTCGGTTGCCTGTTTCATAATATCCTCGGCTCTCTGATAGGCGGTTTGTACAATTTCACTCTGGTCTAAAATCTGCGCTGTCTGGTTCTGGGCCTGCGCCAGCATATCTTCGGCACGCTGCTGTGCCTCGTTCAAGATGCCCTCGCGATTGTTAATAATCTTCTGGTAACGTTTAATTTCTTCCGGTGCACAAAGACGAAGCTCGTCCAGCAAATCATACAATTGTTCCCTATCTACCACGACTTTGCTGGGCGCTAATTTCGAAGGCTTACAGCCCTCCACATAATTGTAAATTTCATCAATTGCCTGTTCGATTCTTGATGGGTTCATATCCTTTCTCCTTTTCCCGTCCCCTCTCTTACCCGAAGGAACAAATGCTGATTTGTTTTATATTCCTTGATTTTCATTATCTCATAAACCGTTTCATCTACATAATCCGGTACGGTCTCCCTCGAAGATTCAAAAATAAGCAGAGTGCCCGGTTTTACGATTGTCGACGCCGCTATCTGCGATGCCAGTTTCTCCTCGTACCCCTTGCCATAAGGAGGGTCGGCATAAATAATATCAAAACAGCGCCCCTGCTTTTCCAGTCTGGATACGGCGTAAGTAACTTCCATCGGCAGCACTGTCGACTGTTCTGCCAATTTCGTCTTCTCCAAATTCGTTCGGATACACGCGAGCGCCTTTCTGTCGTATTCAACAAAGGTCGCATGCTTCGCCCCCCGGCTGAGCGCCTCGATACCAATCCCGCCGCACCCGCTGAACAAGTCCAGAAACTCGCTGTCATACACATCATTTTGTAACATATTAAATAATGTCTCTTTTATGCGGTCAGTCGTCGGCCTCGTATTCTTTCCCTCCGGAGAAACCAACAACAAACGCCTTGCCTTACCTGCAATCACCCTCATGCGAAGCGCCTCCTGCTCATATACTCATATCTTTTATTGTATATGATAGCAATCGTTTTTTCAAGACCGTTTTTATAACGTAACCTGTCCCAAATAATACTCGATTCGTTTCTTTAACCGCCTGTTCTTTTTATAGAGCAGCACAATTTCATCTTCCGTCAATGATTTCGCCTCTTCTCCCGCCGCCTGCAAAATATCTGCGTCTTCAAATATATCTGCCAACACGAAAATCTGCTCTCCACTCTGCCGAAGTCCAAAAAGTTCTCCTTGCCCCCGCATTTTCAAATCCTCTCTGGCGATGTAAAAACCGTCGTTGGAATTGGCGAGTACATCCAGTCGCTCCCGTGAATCTTTCGACTCTTCACCAACCATAAAAATGCAATAGGACTGTGACGCTCCCCGCCCCACACGGCCCCGAAGCTGGTGGAGCTGCGCCAAACCAAACCGCTCGGCATTTTCAATCATCATAACCGTCGCATTCGGTACATCAATACCGACTTCAATAACGGTAGTTGATACGAGTATATCAATATCTCCCTGTGAAAAAGATTGCATAACCGCCTCTTTCTCCGCCGGTTTCATTTTGCCATGCAATGCCTGAATACGCACGGAAAACGGAAAGATTTGTCTTAACTCCTCAGAATAAATTGTCACATTTTCCAATTCCGATTCTTCTTTCTCCTCTACCATCGGGCAGATGATGTATACCTGATGTCCCTGCTCTATCTGATTCTTCATAAACTGATAGGCATTGGGCCGATATCCTGTGTTCACCACGCAATTCTTAATCGGAAGACGCTCTGCCGGACGCTCCCCAATCACCGATAAATCCATATCTCCATACAAAATGAGCGCTAACGTCCGCGGTATCGGGGTAGCGCTCATTGCCAGTACATGAGGCTCCTTTCCTTTCTGATACAGACTCTCTCTCTGCTTTACACCGAAACGGTGCTGCTCGTCCGTAATCACAAGCGCCAGCTTGGAGAAAACTACATTGTCCTGAATAATCGCATGCGTGCCAATAACAATATCCCACATACCGAGAGCTATCCTCTCCTTTGCCTCCCGCTTCTCTTTTGCGGTCAGCGCTCCCGTCAAAAGACCAACACGCACCCCGCGCGGCTCTAACATCTCACACAAACTGTGATAGTGCTGTGTCGCCAGCACTTCTGTCGGTGCCATAAACGCCCCCTGTGCGCCATTGAGTACCGTCTGATATAATGCCAATACTGCTACAATCGTCTTTCCGGAACCGACATCGCCCTGCACCAGACGATTCATGGCATACCCGCTTTTCATATCATCCATAATTTCCCGATATGCTTTCTTCTGTGCATCCGTCAGCACAAACGGCAGTCCGCTCTGAAACCGTTGTGCCTCCTCTTTCTCCTCCACTACATAACGGCTCTCTATACGCCCTGCCTTTTTGATATAGGCAAGCGCCAGAGAGTATAAGAATAACTCATCAAAAACCAAACGGCGCCTTGCCGCCATCATCTCTTCCCTGTTTACCGGAAAATGGATTTGCTGCAACGCCTTTTTGTAAGGCAGAAGCTTCTGTCGCTTCCGTATGTCTGCCGGTAAATATTCCTGCAAATCTTCCCCCTCTTTCAAAGCAAGCGCAAGCGCTTTCGTCACGGCCTTATTGCTCAAACCGGACGTCAGCGGGTAGATTGGCTGAAGTTTTCCTACCTGACGGTAAAATTCTTCCCTCGTGTAAATATTCGGCTGTTGTAACTGCAACTGACCGCCTCTGCGCTCAATCTTACCGCGTAATATGTAACGCACTCCCATTTTCAGCCGGTTTCTCAAAAAGGGCATATTAAACCATGTAACCGGAAGCGCACCACTCCCGTCGAGCAGCGTAACCGTCAAAATTTTAAGTCTCCCTTTTGATTTCATCTGCGGCCGCTCTCGCAGGGTCCCCTCTACTGCTACCGTCATGCCCTCCTCCACACCGTCAATCGGCTGAATGGGTTTCCACTCATCGTACGCGCGCGGATAGTGCTCAAGCAAATCCGCCACGGTGTAAATATTCATTTTGTGATAACACTGTTCCGCCTTTTCCCCCACTCCCTTAATATCTCTTACCGATTGCTCTGATTTCATAGTTCTATTCCCTTTTCTACTTTACTCCTCATTTCTAAATGAAAACAAATAGCCAGAATAATATTCCGGACAGTATGACCGTTTTCATTATAACATGTTTTTATCGGGTTGTGAAAAAACTTTATCAGGTTTCACCGTACCTTTTCTGTTTCCCGCACAATATCCCTATACATCGGATACTCTGCAAGAAACCGCCCTATAATATCCGGTTTTTCCCAGTAATGCATCGGATAAACGACCCTTACATCCACGTTCTCCAAAAAATACCGCATTCCCTCCGCATAATACTCCTCCTGTCTCGGGTCGAGCGGAAGAAACGCCACATCTATTGTTTTTCCGGCAAGCATTTTTATCTCATGCCGATAACTTCCGGTCATCTGCCGGTTGTCCTGCTCCGGCTCCCCTTTCCACACCCAGTCATTCAAATCGCCTGCATAATAAATGACTCCCTCCGCACATGTCACCAAAAACGCTACACCGGAATCGGTCGAATGGAGCGTCTCCAGACTCGTTCCAAACGGCAGCTCATAGTGCTGATGGAACGTTACACAGGTAGTCTCAATGTCTTGCTCCTCCGGATAGTTTCGCCTTGAAATATCTTTTGACAATATAGCATGGATGTCTTTCATACCCTGCCGCTTCAACAAATGAAATACTTCTTTGTTATAATGGTCGTGATGGAAATGGCTGGCGAATACGAGAATTGGTTTTTCTGGATTCAATTTTGGCAGTTGCTTCCGATAATAATCAAACAAATAGTAACAGACTTTCGTCTCCACAAGAAAACAGCTATGATAAATGTAAGTTATGTCCATAAAATCCCCTCCTCTCTTAAGATAGTAAACATTCATAAACTTGCCCCCAGTATAAAAGCATTTGGATATTTATTGTCCAAATGCTTTTAAAAACTGACTATTCCCGTTATCTACATAAAACTAATTATCATTTCCTTTGCTTCGTTCCATAAATTCTCCGGACATTCTTCTTCAAATTGAGCATTTCTGGCGCCAACATCTAACATTTTTGCCTGATCACACAATATTACGCCTGTTGTTTGCGTCCGCTCATCCAATTCTATATGAAATGGATGCTTTTTATTGGTATTAGTTATCGGACAAACAAGTGCCAATGAACTATGATGATTCAGAATATCATTGCTCAAGACAAGTGCCGGCCTTCTTCCCCTCTGTTCATGCCCCTTTTGAGGGTTAAAATCCATAACAATTATGTCACCTTGCTTATAAGTTACCACTGCTCATTCCCTACTGGATCACCTACATCAACCTCTTGCGTACTTTCGACATAAATTTCATCAATCGGTTTATTGTAGAATGCTTCCAACCTTTCTTGTAAATTAAGATATTTAGGCTTATTAATCTTTTCAATAGTCATTTTTCCATCATATATATTTATTCCGACTGTATCATCTTCCTTTAAATCCATTTGTGATAACACTTCTTTTGATAATCTGATTCCCTGACTATTTCCCCACTTCCGTATTGTAGTTTTTGTTGTAAAATTAAAAATTGTATCTCTTGTCATTTTATTGGTTTTCATTTCCATATTAATCCCTATCTCTCTGTTTGCTCGTATACTATCTTATGTAATATTCATATTTTCATGTATACTTATATCTTCGTGTATTGAGTCGTTTATCTTATAATTTTATATATGATGAAATATATCTCATGTCTCAAGTATATACAAAGTATATCCATTTGTCAATATAAATATTCACTGCTAGTATAATAATATTGTATCACAATCAATATACATTGGAAATCATTTGCCAGTCAAATAAAAATATTACTTTTGTATAAAAATACCGTAATAGTGAATCTCATTTTTAAATCCACAATTACGGCAATTTTTCATAATGGACCTGGCGGGAATCGAACCCGCGTCCAAACCGGAATCCCACGTTCTTCTACTATCATAGTCAGTTCTTCTGTTCTCCCAAAGGAAAACCATTCCCTCTTCCCGACGGAAACTGACATCCATCAGGATTCGGTAGCTTCATACAATCTCTCATTTGCGCAAAGCTTAGCAAATAAGGTTCCCTGCAGAGGATGATACTGTACTTAAGCTGCAGGACACTTAAGAACAGCAGCCGCCTTTAATTAGGCAGCGTATGCTAATTCTTTATCAGCGTTTAAATTTAAATCTGTGTTTTAACGTGGTCACAGTCCACGGATAGCTTCACCGTCTTCAGCCGGCCTGTCGAAACCAGTACAAGCCCGTACTGTACATGTTCATATTAACATAACACTCCGGCAGACGTCAAGACACCGGAATGAATTTTCAGATTTTCCAAATTTTTCCTACCATGTCATATCTTTGTACTCGCTTACTTTATCTCTCTCTAACAACTCCTGCATCGCCAGCGCCGTCGGTTTATCTTCAAAAAGAACTTTGTTAATCTGCTCAACAATCGGCATGGATACATGGTTCCGTTCAGCAAGCTTCAAAGCCGCCCTTGCACAATTGACTCCCTCCACGACCTGTTTTATTTCCTCTTTTGCCTCGGCAAGCGTTTTCCCCTGCCCTAACAGATATCCACAGTTATGGTTGCGGCTGTGGGTACTCGTACAAGTAACAATCAAGTCGCCAATACCGGACAATCCGCCAAATGTTTCCATGCGGCCGCCAAGTTCGGTTCCAAGGCGTGCAATTTCTGCAATTCCCCGAGTCATCAAAGCCGCTTTTGTATTATCTCCCATTCCCATACCGTCCAAAATTCCGGCAGCAAGCGCAATGACATTTTTCAAGGCGCCGCCCAATTCAATACCTGTAATGTCGGGACTGGTGTACACGCGAAAACTATCGCTCATAAATACATCCTGCACAAACATCGCTGTCTTTTTGGACTTGGCGCCGACAACAACCGTTGTCGGTATTCCTCTGGAAACTTCTTCGGCATGGCTCGGGCCGGACAGAACCGATACATCGGCCGTCGGAAGTTCATCCTCCAATATTTCACAGAGCGTCATCAGCGTATCGTCTTCAATTCCCTTGCCAACATTTACCACAATCTGATTCTCTTTTATATAAGGTTTTGCCTCCTGTGCCGTTGGGCGGACAAAAGGAGAAGCCACGGAAAAAACAAGAATGTCCTGACCCGCACATGCCTGCTTCAAATCATCTTCAATTATGATGTTGTCCGGCAATTTAATACCCGGCAGGCGCTCAATATGCTCGCGGTTCTCCCGCAGCATCGTAATCTCATCTTTCACTTTTGACCACACCGTAACCTGATGTCCATTGTTCGCGCACAAGATGGCAAGCGCCGTTCCCCAGCTTCCCGCCCCTAAAAAACTAACTCGTTTCATCAATCTGTTCTCCT
Source organism: uncultured Eubacterium sp. (assembly GCA_948579355.1). Classification (GTDB taxonomy): domain Bacteria; phylum Bacillota; class Clostridia; order Lachnospirales; family Lachnospiraceae; genus Eubacterium_F. The sequence goes on from CAPAOV010000007.1 coordinate 24,555, forward strand.
TTTCACTTATCAATCATCTATCTTTTTTCGCCAATTTTTCTCTCTGTTCCATTGAGCAGTCTTTTGATATTACCGGCATGTTTAATATATGCGAGTGTCGTAAATGTCAATGCCAACGCCAGTAAACCAAGAAACATTGGCATCGCGCAGTACCTATATTGTAGTATTACATAAATTGGGAAATACCATACTACAACAAGGGAGCCCAGAGAAACATATCTGGTAATTGCCACGATAAGGATAAAAACAAGCAATCCTGCCAGAATCATAATCCAACCAAATAACGAATCGGAAGACGAAGCAACAATTACCGCCGCAGAGACAGCAATTCCCTTTCCACCTTTAAAATGCAAATAAAAGGGAAAATTGTGCCCAATCACAACACCGAGACCAATCACCATCGTCAATAAATATGTGACTTCCGGAGAATATCCCATAGCCGGACAGATGATGAGGCGGACAACAAACGTTGGAATAAACGCTTTCAGCAAATCTCCAGCAAATGTGATGGCCCCGCCTTTTGCTCCCATCGTGCGAAGAGCATTGGTCGTTCCGATATTACCGCTGCCCTCGGATTGAATGTTATGGCCGCTCATCTTCGCCACAACATAACCGGTTGAAAAACAGCCAAATCCATACCCAACCAGCAAGAAAAGCAATGATAACCAAATCTCTGTCATTCTAGTTTACTCCTTTTCCTTTCTTTCCCTAATAAATATGCGAATCGGTGTCCCGACAAAACCAAAAGTTTCACGTATACGATTTTCAATATACCTCTGATAAGAAAAATGCATTAGTTCTTTTTTATTGACAAACAACACAAACGTTGGCGGCTTTGTACTCACCTGTGTAATATAGAACAGTTTCAAACGCTTTCCCTTATCGGAAGGAGGCTGCTGCATTGCTACCGCCTCTGCCAATATCTCATTCAAAACGCCTGTCTGAATGCGCATGGCATGGTTTTGAATCACCGTCTCCAAACGGTCAAATATAATCTTCACACGCTGTCCTGTCAAAGCTGAAATAAACAATATCTCCGCATAGGGAACAAACGACAAAATATCGTGAATCTTTTTCGTATACTCTTTTACCGTAGCATTATTTTTCTCAATCGCATCCCATTTATTTACCGCAATGATTAACCCGCGCCCCCTGTCGTGGGCAATGCCGGCAATCTTAGCGTCCTGCTCGGTGACTCCCTCTACGGCGTCAATCATCAAAATCACCACGTCCGAGCGCTCTATCGCAGCTACCGTGCGGATAATGCTATAGCGCTCTATCGCCTCTTTAATCTTACTCTTGCGTCTGAGTCCCGCCGTATCAATAAATACATAATCCTTGCCGTTATGCGAAATTTCCGTATCAATGGCATCTCTCGTTGTTCCCGCTACATTGGAAACAATAACCCGCTCCTCTCCGAGCAGTTTATTAATCAGCGAGGATTTTCCCGCATTCGGTCTTCCCACAATCGCCACTTTCGGCCGGTCATCCTCTTCTTTCTCCATATTCTCAACGGCAACCCATTCCGAAACGGAATCCAGCATATCGCCAATCCCTAACTTAGATGTCGCAGAAATAGGATGCGGGTCTCCAATACCGAGATTATAAAACTCATACACATCCGGCATATATTTATCAAAACTATCAACTTTATTCACAACTAACACAATCGGCTTACCGGAACGCCGGAGCATATCCGCCACTTTCGCATCTGCATCCGTCAATCCCTGCCGCACATCGACGATAAATAAAATTACATCAGCCGTATCAATGGCAATCTCCGCCTGTTCCCTCATATGTTTTAACATATGGTCTTTTGCGTCTATCTCAATCCCTCCGGTGTCAATCAGGGAATACGATTGATTGAGCCACGTCACATCCGCATAAATGCGGTCTCTTGTGACACCGGGATAATCTTCTACAATAGAAATCTTCTCTCCGGCTAATGTATTGAATAGTGTGGACTTTCCTACATTAGGCCTCCCTACTATTGCCAAAATAGGTTTACTCATTCTGTTCCTCCTATGTGTTTGCTAAAACACGTCATCCTCTTTATTATATTGCTTTTGTATCAGGAAAGCAAGTATTTTCCAGTCATCCGCCCTCTAATCCCCTCTGTACATAAAGGCATTGCGTATCAGCGAAATCTCTTCTCCCAATATAAAGACGACATCAAAACGCACCGGCGTATCCGGTGAAATTCTTTTTTCCCGCAGATAAAATCCGGCTGCTTTTCCTATTCGCTGCATTTTCTGTTTTGTTATCAAACCATCCGGCGCCTCATATTTCGTACCGGAACGGTATTTGACCTCGATAAAGCACAGATACTTGCCCTCTCTCGCCACAATATCAATTTCAGCAAAACGCGTCTGATAATTTCTTGCCTCAATCACATAGCCGAGTTCCTGCAAATACTGAACAGCTTTTTGCTCCTGCAAACTTCCTAATCGCCTGCGATTCATTTTTCGCCGCTTCTCCTCCGTCTGTTACTGTCGCTATCGTTTATTTTTAATTTTATTTTGGATTCTGTCCATGCTGTCTACAAAGACAAGTACTTCTGCCACAATCGAATAAAGTTCCGGAGGGATGTACTCCCCGATATCCAGCACAGAAAGCGAGCGCGCCAGTTTTTCATCTTTATGCACCGGCACATTAGCTTCTTTTGCCACGTCAATAATTTTCTCGGCAATCCTGCCCTGACCGGTAGCAATGACTTTCGGCGCCTGCTCCCCCGGCTCGTATTCCAGTGCAACCGCTGTCTTTTTCTCTTCTCTTGGTGCCATATCACCGCTCCTTTCTCATGTTTAACCTCTTGATGCTGACATCATATCCAAGCATGGATAAATGTCTTCCTGTGAATCGGGCACGGCCCGTGCGTCTTTAATGCCGCGCGATGTTCCTCGGAACCATACCCTTTATTTCTCTCAAAACCATATTGCGGATACAATTCCGCGTATTCGAGCATAAGACGGTCTCTTGTCACTTTCGCCATAATGCTCGCTGCTGCAATCGACAAGCTCTTCGCATCGCCTTTTACAATACCAAACTGCCGGATTGGCACATCGGGAAGCGTCACCGCATCATTCAGCAATAAGTCCGGTACTACCTGCAAATCTTCGATTGCGTGTTTCATCGCCTCATAAGTGGCGCGAAGAATATTTATCTCATCGATTCTTGCCGGAGAACTCATGCCAATGCCAACACTTACCGCTTTTTCTTTTATCTCTTCAAATAGCTCTTCTCTCTTTTTAGCGCTGACTTTTTTTGAATCATTGAGTCCCTCTATCGTCAGGCCAACCGGAAGCACAACGGCGCCAGCCACTACCGGACCGGCAAACGGCCCTCTTCCGGCTTCGTCCACGCCGCAAATACAAGAATACTGTACGCCGTATTTTCGCTCAAACGCAAGCATACTTTGTAACCGCTGCTGCTCCTTTTCATGGGACTGCAGCTTTCTCTTATATTGTTCTATCAGTTTCTTAACGCCCACGCGCTCATCTGTCATATACTGCGAAAAAAGAGCATGCCATTGCTCTTTTTCTGCTTTTTCAAATTGTTGCTTAATCTCTTTAATACTATGCATTGTCAACTCCTATACTTTATTCGTGTATGTATTATAAAACTCTTTCGCCTCCTGTTCAGAAATTGCAGATAAATCTACTATCCAATTGTGAGATTATCATTCGCGATTTCAATTCTAAATAATTTTTCTTGTTGGGAAAGTTCTACTGCAATATGTGCTTTGTCTAATATAGTCGCCGGTAATTTATCCTTTAATATAGAAATTACTAACTGAATATTTTTATTTTGAACAAATTCTGCAACCTTAATTAATTGATTATCATGCATAAGTTCCTTCTTATCATTGAGCAAAAAATGTAAACACGGAAGTTGTTCCTCATCAGCAAACAATAAATATGCCAGATCAAAACATAAAATTTCTCCCTGTTTCTTACCGGAACTCATGTTAGCATTAAAGGCATTAAATTTATAAAATTGTTGTTCTTTTTTGTTTGTTTCTTTTTTAAACGTAAGTGCATATTTTTCTCCATATAATTCTTGTGAAATATTGGAAAATATTTTATTAAATTTTTTAACCTGTTCCTTTAACAGAATTTCAAAATCTCCTGAAAAAAGATAATTATCTATGTTATCAATTTGCTTATTAAGTGTATCAATATTTTCTTCAACTTCATTTAATTGAGAAATTATGCTTTCATACTCACCTTTTATTCTATATTTCTCATTCAATTCAAAAATTATTTTTTCTAATTCTTCAAAAGAGTCCCCTTTAGCAACTTCATCTGTCAATTCTTTTTCTTTCCTTAATAATAGGGATAATTCCTCTTGTGAGTCTTGCAACTTCTGTACTAATTCAGGCAAATCCTGAGAAATATACTTTACCTTTTCTATCACCATATTATTATGAAAAGCAACTAAATCCTCAAATGTTTTTTGGACACCAGAAATGTTCTCTGTCACTTCTTCATATAATAATCTTAATTGTTGCAAATCAATGTGCGAAATACTTTGTTCTAAATCCCTCCGAGATTCTTCTATTAAATTCTTACGAATTTCGAGTTTGCTGATTAATGCACTTGTTCTATTAATATTATATTTAACAATATTAAGTTGCTCCAAATCTTCTTCTAATGTTTCATTCAAATTAAAAGACGCTTTTTTTTCATTAAGAACATCAATTTCATCATCAACTAAATCTAACGCTATTTCATAGGTCGTTTTTGTTTGTTTTTGCTCTAAACGCTCTCTAAAGTTTTTTTCTTGATTGATTTTAGTAACCAGTGCCTGTTTTTTTGCTCCTTCATTAAAAGTACATCCTAGCAAATATAAATATAATGTTTCATATTCTACATCCGAAGTAAATTTATCCAGCGTTTTTAAGGTATTATTTATGCTGCCATCTTTATAACGGATATTATGAGATATAATTTGTCTGAAACTAGGTTTTTCGGCATCTTTATCCGGCATTATATTTTTTTCTAATTCATCTTCAAAATCTTTATCAAGAACAGTCTTTCCATTAATTTTTCTAACAGCCTTTTTTCTCTGCAAAAAATTTCTCTGAATTTCTAATTGTTTTGCGTTAGAATCATTTAAGTTTTCAGTTAAAATAAGTTTAATTTCTATTTCCTCATCAAACAAAAAATTTTTTACAACATCATAAGTTTCTTTTCTATTTTCTGTATCTGTATAAATTATACTCCCTTTCGCCCCCAAGCAAAAATCGACCAATTTTAAGACCGTTGTTTTTCCAACATTATTTCCAGTTGATTTACTATCTTCGGCGGGGGTATCATCAATAATTAAATTTAGTCCAGAGCAAAAATCAATTTCTCGAATAATCTCAGACGGACTTGATATTATAAGTTTTTTTATAAACATAATTGAATATACCCCTTTTCATTCATTTTAGCCACTTCAATTAAATATAGCCAATCAAGACATAACATAAAAGTTGGAAAAGACATTTCATTTTTAGCCGTTACATTCTGATACAAATCCATAATTGTCTGATTATCCATTTTTTTCAATTCTTCAAGAACAAATGAGCCATTATAATATATACTCAATTCAGGATGTATATTGTCAGGTAGCAACATGATTATATCCCTCCGGATTCTTAAATATCTTACAACGAATAAATGTATCCACAACTAAAATAGAGACACACATTTCCAATTCTTCATAAGGAATTTCCACATAATTTTTACTATTCATTATTAGTTCAATTAAATTGTCTATAATTGAAAAAAACATCTCATATGGTTCTACATTTCCCCCTAATAATTTAATATACTGTTTTCGAATAACTGCCAAAACAGATAAACTTTTATTTGCACCTTGTTTATCAAATTCTTTATACTTTTCGTCTAATCTACTATAATAAATTTTATAATCATCTATGGTAGGCTGAACAGTTAATAAATCATTAAATTCTATTTTTCTTAATATTTCAAATGAATTTATTTCTGGCGAATCAACTATACCTGACAAATCTTCCTGAGATAGTATATTGATAATGGATGCCAAATTGGAATCGACCTTTACTATGTCAACAAAACTTCCCAACTCATCTTTTAAAAATTCATACAATCCTCGTTGATCAGTAATCTGCATATTCAAAACAACATTCAACAATGACTTAATATCATATATATCGTCCGATGGCGAAAAAATGACTTTATATGGATTCGTAAACGCTTGTGCCCTTAGTTTATCAGCATCTCCTGAAATTGCAATAAATTTAAAACAAAATCCAGAATAATCTTCTAAAATCTTTTTAGCTAAAGAATTTTCAATCTTTTGTTTTGAAGAAGTAGATGAAACTTGAACAATAACTTTATTTTTATTATCAACTAAATCTATTCCCTCTGTATTTTGTTTGATAACATTAATATTTTTTAACTCATATCCCAACAAGCGACTCATAAGCTCAGCAAAAAACGTCTCAGAATAAATATTTAAATCTAATAAATTTATTTTACCTCTGCTTTTTATACGATATGATAATATATTTAGTTTTTCTTCTATGTAGTTAAAATAATTACTACGGTTCATTCCAGCCTCTCCCATCAAAACTCACATTATCCATAAAAAGTATATAGGTAGCAATCTCTAGTGCTCTGGCTATTTGTAATCACAATATTATTATACACACCCCGGCCGCCAATAGCAATGCCGTTTTATCCCCTAAAAATACATGGAAGCAAATAAAAACAAGTTTTATCTGCTTCCATGCAAACTAATCTAAATTAAATAATGTTCTCTCATTAATACTGATATTTGTTTTTGTCGGTTTTCCATATATGATTTTCTTCTTTTTCTCGCTGTAAATACGGCCGACTGTCTCAAATTCAACCGTGTTATATCCATCCGCCCACTGTTTTTGGGAGTATGGAACATAAGCGATTACCGACTCGCCGTCTGGAATATCATATCCCTCATATATACCATATTTAGCTTTTCCACATTCTTCCAAATAATCTTTCGCCTTGTACAGTTTCAAATCACTATCTGCCGGCGCCGGCTGTCCCTGTTCGTTTACCAGAGTGACTTTTGTCACAACCCCCGCCTGGCCGTTATTGTTATTATGAATCAGTACTTTCAGATACGACTTATCGTTTGGCTGATAAGTCTGTTCAGACGAATAGTCCACAAGAGCAGCCACATCTGACATTCTTACATACTCTTTCTTCTGTCTCATCAATTTTACAACCTGCGGATTTACAACTTCCGGCCGGTTATTCATAATGAGAAAGGCAGTATTCATAGTCGTATTCGTGACATAAGAGGACTCTGCATTACCAAGCAGTGTGGAATAATAAGCTCCGTTGTTTCCATTATGCGGAATGCCGACGTTTCCGGTATGTCCGTCACTACCCGGGGCTTTTTCCGCCTGACTCGCGTCCGTAAATGTTTTGTCACTGGTCGTCGTATCAAAATAAGATGGTAAATAGCCGTATAACCTTAATTGCTCTTTATTCTCTTCACTTATCGATATCTGTTGGTCATTATAGAATAAATTTCCAAGCGCCTCAGGGAAAAATGTCAGGTTATTCCATAAATAGAAACACTTCTCCCGCTCTACGACGTCGTCCGAAGCAATGACTTTCGGTCTCTGGTAATATCCGGTATATTGTATCGGTGAGGAAGCAGAAGAATTTTTCCCTGCCTCTGCCAGAGGTATCCTCTGAAGTTTATCTAAAATATCATCATAAAAGGTTCTCACATATGTCTCATCCTCAGCGCGTTTCGCTGTCAAATCAAACTGCGTCGTAATAATATACAGCTTACCGAGATTGCTGAGAATAGAGCCACGCTCTACATTCGGATGTTGTTCTGACTGATACATTCGGACATTAGCAACGCTTTCACTGGCCAATTTACCTACCGTATTTGTTATAACCAGAGGCAGGTTTTTGTTATGGCACAGACGGAAAAGTAATTTATAGCACAAATCCCACTCTAAGTCATCATCAAAGAAGCTTGCCACCTTTGTCTCATCATATTTGTAGTCCTCTTTTCCTTTCACATACTTATAATACAAATTGTATGTCTCTTCCAAGGCAGCCGTTTTATCTTCACCATCGCCCGCATAACCTGCAACATAGAACATATCGGCGCGCTCTACCATATCTAGCGTCTGGTCGGTATCCTTTTGCGCCATTTCATTGAGTTCAGACGGCGTCATGCAGACAACTTTCATATGAAAATCATCACACTCTTTCTGCGTCTTAAACTGGAATAGCTGCCTCTTCAGTATATTATTATTGCAAATTCCATAATAGTTAAAAGAATATACTTCACTTTTTTCTTCCGGCGTTATTACATACTGACAAACTATCTGCGGATAATCGGAAAGCTTCATATACATTCCCGTAATATCATCCGATTCGCGGTACGTTGAACCTAATTCATCAATGCCTGCCCACCAAATCTGCTTTTCATGATTATAAAATGCAGAATCGGTAATACGCGCTGTATTCTTTTCATAAGCAGCCACTGTTTCCGGAGGAAGGTCTTCCTCGTTTTCCACATATATCCAACGGTCTGCATTTGTTCCCGTCTTTTCGAATATTCTCTTTACTCCGTCATTGCCCCATTCCTGACGGACAAAACTAAACTCACCCTGTCCCGGTGCAACCGCCAGTATAAAGCCGTTGCCGGAATATTCTCTCACTTCCGCTTCCTTTACTACCTCCGTCTTGCGGGATGCCTGCCAGTTCACATAATCCTCTTTGGCAATCTTTCTTATTTTCTGCTCCTTACTGTCTTTCTCAAATAATTCCGGATATTTATTCATAAGAGCGGTATGGTTATATACCGGACGCGTAAACATACCGGATTTGCCCTCATCTTTTGCCTCATCAAACAGCTTTTTGAATTCCTCTTCCTCTACTCCGGCCTTTTTCAAATCCTCAGATGTAATCTTTAAGGAATACAGCTTTTCAAAGTCTACGAAATACTCGCTCACCAAATCTTTCTCTTCCGTAATAAGTCCTGTTGCCCCAATCGGTTTCACTTTATATTCCCAACGGGAGAACCACTCTCCTACAGGCAACAGTTCCGTACGGGACATGACGTTATTATTCCCCGGTACATAGCTTCTTTGCGCTTTATCAGCCAACTCAATACCAATCTTCATAATATCGAGAGGAGTGTTACTGTTTTCCTCCATCGCCAGATATGACATCTGCTGCTGTGCATGGTCCGCTACAACTTCCAATATGACAAATGGATTGGTTTCTGAACCCTTTTTGCCGACACAGGTAGGAACTTCCTCACAACAAGGCTCCGCCCCCGAACCTTCTTCTCCTTTTAAGTTACTTCCCTCATTCGTCACAAGAGTATTATTTATTATTTCCGGCTCTCCCTCCACAAAAGGTTCCTGTGGAATGAACTTACCAAATACATTTGTCTTCCAACACAAGCCGATAACGAATACTAACGCAAGTGTAAACACAGGAAGCATCCATAATTTTCTCATTCTTCTCTTATTCATTGGAACCACCTCCTCAAATTGGATTCTTTGCTGCTCCCGCACCCGACTGGTTTCTCATATAGATATCTTTCTTACATGTAAACTCCGTTATACTATTTGACAATTTCATTTCCAGATGCAAAACCTTTTTTCCGGTTTTTTTGTCTTCCTTTATTTTGCAGTCAAAATCCTGCATATCTTCCGCCAGTAAAAACTGCTGTCCCTCTGTTAAATTCACCTTTGTATTATCTGCCGGGTCTACCACTTTATCTCTCTTGGCAAAATAAATGGCGTCTGTTCCTTTCCAATAATAGCACTTTTCCTCAACCGGAGCCGGATACTTCTTCGTGCCGTCCGGCTGCAGCTCCAGTTGCTGCGGAACCGATTTCTTCGTGACGGTCAGAACTTTCTTATTTCCATCCCATTCAACATCACTTGCTTCCATCGTATACGTTGATATGTGATTTGTCGCATCTTTCGCCTGATTTTGTAAAGCAACCAAAGCCTGTGATACCCGCATATTATGTGCGCCATATCCAATTAAAGCAAGTAAACTGGCTAACACGATAGCAGAGATGCCCATGGCAATAATTAACTCCACCAACGAATAGCCGCTGCGTCTCGATTTTTTCACGATATCACCGTCTTTCCTCACAAACTCATTTTCTATTTCTCTTCAATATAATGGTGGCCGGTATCCTGTATCATATGAACGATATAAGTCGGCGCTCCCAGTGCTTCCACATAAATTTTTTCCGGACAGATACATTTTCCCATAGTACTACTATCAAAAACAAGAAAAGCACCGTCTTTCTTTTGAAAGGCAAAACAGATAAACCCGTCGGAGGCACTGTCCAGCGACTGCTTGGCAGAGCCGAAATAAATGGATACATCCGTATCGCCAATTTCTTTTGCATCCGTCGTCGGCGAATAATTTTTCGGCTCTTTATTTGTTACATCCAGATAATAAGAAGAACCTAAACGATACAGATACATATACGGCTGGCCTTTACCACCCATCGTCTTTGATTTCACTTTCGTCAGACTGCTGTTAATATCATACGCAGTACTCTTTGTGTCCGTGGATTTCAACAAACCAATAGAGAGTCCGACGGCGCCGGCAAGAATGCCGATAATTCCAATGATAATAATCATTTCCATCAAAGAAAATCCCTCTCTCTTTCCTCTCTGCATCCCTGACGCCTCCTTTGCACACACTGCCCATTAATAACTGTTCTTCACCCAATTCTGATAACCAATACATTCTGACAAATCTCCCGGCCGTTTCTTTAACGTGCCGTTCAAATCACGGAACAGGGAGGATAACGCCTCGTCCGTGCGAATATAATCAAACAATTTACCGACCGTCACCATATCCGACTGCATCTTAATTCCCGTATTTGCCACGCTGACTTTTCCAGTGGCCAGTATTAAACCGGTAAAATCAGCCGAAACCGTTACATCACCGTCGGCAACTAAAAGACCTTTCATTTCGCTTGAAACCGTATAATCTCCTTTGCAGATTCGTAAAACGGCTCCGCTCACTCCCGTATCCGCCTCCGTCTTCACGGTTTCTGCCTCTGTTACCTTATTTTTAAACTCCGAATCCTGAAAATCCACAATAGTTTCCGAGACAAGCCGTGGCGCCGTAGGCGAAAGGCGCATATTTCCCGCTGTGTTTTTCGACGGCGTAAGTCCCAACTGATATCCTACATACTTTTGGCCAATCCGCTGCCCCTCTTCCAACAGCCGCGACTCAGGTTGCTGATTGTCTCCGAAATAGGTGGCTTTCTGCAACGGGGCCCCATTGGCATTATAATAATTATTCATAACATTTCCGGCTACCAGATACAACATCTGGTCAAACTTAATATTCAGGTCTTGGTCGCTAATATAAACTTTTGCCTTTTTCTGTAACTCCTCTTGATTGATTATCGTGTTTCCATCCTCGTCCACTTCCGTACCATTATAATAAGCTTCAAAATATTTATTTGCCGAGATATCGTCTTTAAACTTAAGATAATAAAAAACGTAACCAAGAGTATTGTTATAATTTGCCTCGTAAGGAGTTGCCGCATTCAGATATTGACCGAACTTATTTTTCAATCCGACCTCATCCACATGTACTTCTCCCATCTCATCTTTGAATACCGGATTATGGCAATCATCGGAGTTTCCGGAAGCCGTGACAATAAATTCATCTGGCACCAGATAGGCGAGCTGGTTACTCTTCACAGCAATTGATTCACCCATACGGATATCAGAAACCGGCTTCGGACCGCTTACTCCCTGCTGTTTCTGGCGGGAAACAAACGCACGCCCAGCCAAAACCAGACTATGTAAATTATCCGTCTGCAGCGTCGTATTCTTTCCGTTAATTAAAATTGCGCTGCTGTAATCCGAATTTACAACGGCAGAAGCGTTGGATTCGTTCTTCTCATTATAACTATATCCGTAATACTTGCCCCCAACCGTAACCGTAGAATTATTGGTCTCAATATTTAAGTCGTTGGCAATATAGGCGTTCTCATTCAGGTTCAACATTGTCTTGAGCGTCGAGTCCGTACTTCCTCCCGCTGTCAGATGAATGTTTTTCAAATACAAATCGCCCACTCCGGTCTCTCCAGTGACGGAAATCTCCGCTCCGTTGTGAACTTCCATATCTCCGCGGCTGATAATAAGCGGGCTTTTAAAATCGACTTTACTCTTCTGCCCCAACAGGATTCCCTGTTCCGTATTACCGCCGTATATTTTCCCCGTAATACCAATCCCCACCAGACCATTATTAACACCTAACGTATCGTCTGATATCGAAATATAATCTTTCATCTCATCAAAGGTAGAATTCCCCTCCAGACTGTGGTCGGGAACAGTGAGACAGATATCCGTCTGTATCGTAGAACGGTAATCAATTTCATTCGTAAAGTCAATCAGCGTATTGCGGATGACAAGGGAATATTCTCCTGTCTTTGCATCCTTTTTTATAACAAACGCAAGATTCGTTCCATTCACTGTTGTTACCGCATCCGGAACCGGTGAAAGCGCTTTCAGTTTCTGGATATCTCCGTCCTGCGCATTTCCAATTTTTGAATCATCCCAGACAAAAGAACCGGACATATCCGGCTGTAATTTATCGGCCAGTAAACTCAAATATTTTTTTGAAAAGGCTTCCCTCTTTGAATTCTTATCCTTTCCATAGTGCTCCAAAATATATTTATATGCCTCCTCACTGGCATCCCCCGCATACTCCAGCAAGCCGGTCTTTACTTCTTCCAATATCTGCTCCGCTTCGTAGAAATTATTGGAAGAATTGTAATCGACGTTGACGGAAATCATATAGGAATTAGCAGCGGTCAACACAATAATACCAATAGCCGCAAGAAAGAGAACCCCTATCACTACGGAAACTAAAGTAGAGCCCTCTCTCTTTCTATTTACCATGTTATTATTAAGCAGTCGTATCATATGCCCCTACACTCCTTTCGAAGTCTGAACCATTACGATTCGATTCTCCTCGTTAAAAACCGTCTCATCCTCATAATAAATCTCAACCGTCACCTTGGCGATACGGGCTTCTGCTTTTCTCGTTACCAGTCCCGCAGAAGTCCCGACAGCGAGTTTCGCATTGGTAAACACTTTTTTAAGTAATTCAGCGGAAGTCACCGTCCCCCCCGATGTATCCACCGTCAACTGATAATTCGATGGCGGGTTCACGGAATCTTTTTGGAGAATCGGATAAAACGCATAATCCGTCAAATTAAATCCAGCCGGCATACTGCTGTCCACTGAAATATCTAAAATATCGTTTTCTAAAAGCGCATTCACCGGACGGTAAAACAAATATATTTTTTGTAAATTATCTTTTTCGATTTTAACATCCTTAATCGGCATTTCACTCTTATATGTCCTGCCCGCATTCTCAAATAAGTACTCGTAATATCCTTTTACGAGATAGAGGCTGTTCCCCCCGGAAGCATCCGCATAAGGCAGGATGTGAATATGCATCGTCCTTTTCAGGCCATTTTCTATCGTACTCTTAGAGATACTCCTGTCGTCCTGATACACCTGATATACAAGTTCCCCTGTCGCAGACGCCGTCTGGTCAGTCTCTTCCAGAACAACCGAATGTTTCGAATACACATCTTCTAACTGCGGAACTTCATAGAGGTTAAACTTGGCAGCCTGTCCGGTAGCTGCCGGCGGAGGCGTTGCCTCATAAGGCGCAAAATCCAACTTCACCCTTGCTTTATAGTTCGTATCGTCTGCCGATACTTCTCTAGTCAGGTAATAAGCATTGTCGCCGGACGGGTCCGGTGTGGCTATCACTTCCCACGAACTGCCGGAGACTGTCTCCCAAGAAGCGCCTGAGGCCACTTTCCAAGAACCACCGGAGGCCGTCACCATATTCTCAACCTGCTCCATCGTCGTACAAGAAGCCAGTTCTTCTACGACCGACTGTGCGGCCATATCTGCCTTTTGTGTCTTCTTACCCCAATTGGCATAACGGTTCGCCCCTGAAAAATAAGAAAGCAAGAACATGACAGTAACCGCTAGTACGGCAACCGCTATGATAACCTCTACTAACGAAAAACCATCAGCTTTTCTTTTCATGTCCTCACCTTCTTTCCTTTTACCGCTTTTATTTCTTTTTAAATGTTCCGAATACGTCTTTATTGCCCAGAATAATACCGGAAATATCCGGTTCTTCATATGGAACCCCATTTCCATTTAAGCAATAAAAATTCATATTAATCGTCCCTGTCAGCTTACCGTTACTCGAATCAAACGATAGACTGATTTTACTTAACGACATACGCTCCTGATGATTGGTAATCCAGTCAAACGCCTGCAAAACCTGTTTGCGGGTACCGGATATCTCTATCTCATATGAAAAAACTTTGCCGACCATCTGATTGACCGGAACTTTCTTCTCCGGCTCCAATTCCGCCGCGCTTTTTTTCGTATCCTTCTGCGCTTCCGTATTCTCTTCAACATTTTCGCTTGAGAGTGCAATCAACTGCCCTTTCTGGAAAAAAACCTGCTCCGTTCCCGGTTTTACGATACGCAGCTCCAACCCGCTTGCCACCTGCATATCATACAGATTGCTGATTATATGCTGCTGCGTAATCTTGCACGGATACTCTTTCGCATAATTTTCAATCTCCTGCTGTTTCTTTCCTGTCGTCTTCTTCATCTCATTGACACGAATCTGCAAGTTACTCAGAAAATCAACCTGTCCGCTCAATTCAACATTCTTCGTCTGCAGTCTTTGCACGGTTTCCATATTCTTTTGAAAAATCAGAAAGAATGAAAGCAGTAAAATGAGTATTCCCGCCAAAATCAATATCAGACGCTTCTGTTTTGTAGTCAAACCTTTTCTCATTGCTGCCCACCCTCTTTCTGTACCGGTACCGGAATCTTATAATCAAACGAGAGAATATAAGTATACTGCCTCTGTTTTGTCATCTCTTCCTTTTTCAGCGTAATCGAATCCAGCTTGACATTCGTTATGCTTTCTATTTTATTCATCTGCATTACCAGAGCGGAAAGAGAAAGCAGCTTATCTGTGCTGATAGCATTAATCGTTACATGCTGTTCATCACTCGTCACATCTTGTATTTTAAATGTTTTTGGCACATAGCCCTCTATCTCATTCAGCAAATCGTGGAATTTGTTATTATACGTCTCTGTGCGCCCGTTTACAAGACTGATGAGGGAACGGTTGTTTTCAATCGCCATCAAACTGTCAAACTCATCCTGTATTGGGCTCATCGCCGCCACCCGGCTGCTCAATCTTTCATTTTCATCTTTTGTCATAAAAAGCTGCATAAGCGAAAAACCGCAGACAACCAGACTCAATAACAGGCAGCCGGCAAAAACCAGAACCGCTCCGGTCATAGACCCCTTTTTCTTTGCCCGCTGTGAAATCTCACGGGAAATAAAGTTCACCGGTTCGAATACAGCGCCAAAGCAGTTGATATATTGAAGAATATAGGCATTTACATTCACGCTGCGGTTAAACCGTATGCCATCAATTTCCTTTGGTGTAAAAGTGGGAATCCCCAATTCATTCGACATCAATTCGTGAATACCGGCAATGGCACAGCCCTTTCCCACACAGATAATCTCCTCAATCGGCTGGTCCTTGTACTTTGTATTATAATACTCAATCACGCGGATAATGTTCCCCAACAGGAACTGCGCGTTATCCGTCACTTCAATTCGTTTCTCCAGAGAGGGGTCATCGTGAGGATTCTCTGCATTCAGATTATGCATAAGCAGACGGTTTCTTTTCAGCAAAGTATAGGCCTCGTTATCCGTAGGCGTCTGAAATACCGGCTCCTGCGTCATCACTTCCGTAAACACATTAATACCATACGGAACGACACGCTGTAATAAAAGACGATTGTCACTGATTATGTTTACAAGAGTAGAAGAAAGATTCATCTGCACGGACATGGACACCTTACTTTTGGCCTGCCGCTTCATAATTTGGAAAATCGCGTTGCCGTCGGCCTCCAGCGATAAAATATGCAGTCCTGCCGCGTCTGCCAGTTTATAATAAGAATCAATCAACTCTGACGGTGCGGCAAAAACCATCACATCCTGAATTTTATTTCCCTCTTCGTCCTCTCTCGGTTTCCCCTGTGTCACATAAGAAAATACATATTTCTCTGCATCAATCGGAAACAAATCCGGTATCTTTGCCATGACAAGCGGTTCTATTTTTGTTTTGTTGACAACCGGAATACTCACTTCACGGCTGGCTATCTTGCCAGAGGCAATAGTGAAAATCGCCTCTCTTGTCCGCACTCCTTTGTCAATACATGCCTTGTGAATATGAACTGCCAGTTCTGCCATATCCACAATCATTCCATCCTGTACCGCCTTTTCCGGTGTTGAAAATCTCACGCATCCATACACCGTCGGATTGGAACTGCTATGCTCAATATGTACGATTTGGGTTTCTTGTTCCCCCACGCGCACAACAATTATCTTCTTTGCCATCCAAAATTCCTCCTACAAAATTCCCTCTTTATGATTTTCACAACCCTCTTTATCGAAAAAAGGCTCTGAAAAGAATAAAGTTTATCTACAACATTCGAAAGTAAAAACGAAAAACGGAGTCTCCAAACAATAGCGCCACCGTAATGCCGATAGCAAGATAAGGCCCCAGAGCAAATTTATCATTTTTCTTTGTAATTATAATCCGCACCCCCTCAACAAAGGAGGCAAGTACCGATGCCACAACAAGCGCCAACAGACTATGAACAGGGCCAATACAGAGGCCGGAACAGGCCATCAGCTCGATATCTCCATATCCCAAACCGCTCTTTCCCGTCACCTTTTTAAAAACAACGGCAATCAGCAATAAAAAGGCGCCTGTAGCAACAAAACCAATAACATAATACAGCCACTGCTGCAAGTGCAAAAGCAGATGAACAACACCCAATATGGCAATAAAAGCATCCGCCTGTCCCGATATCTGCAATGTCCGGTAATCAATGAGTGTGATGACAAGCAGTGCAGATATCATCAGACACCACAAAACACTATCCCAATTCCAGCCGCACACGGCAAAAACAAGACAATAAAGGACGCCGTTCAGAAACTCGACGATTGGATACTGCTTTGAGACCGGAGCTTTGCAATAGCGGCAACGGCCCCGCAGAAAAATCCAACTGAAGAGCGGAAACAAGTCGTACCATTTCAGTTTATGGCTGCAGTTCATACAATGAGAACCCACTGTGACAATATTCTCTTTTTTCGGTAAGCGATAGATACATACATTGAGAAAACTTCCCAAGATGGTACCATACAAAAACACGATTATGTAGAGAATGAAGTTTTCCATTGCCATAGCGGGTTCTCCCTTAAAAATCTTTACTTCAGAATGGTATTACTGCTCGTAAGCGTTGCCATTACTATCTGTAGCCGCAGCAGAAGCAGTACCAATGCGTGCTTTCAACGTCCACTTGCCGCTTGCATCCTTCGTAGCCGTTACAAGGAAATCAAGTGGGTCACCTGAAGCATTTTTACATGCATCGGAAGACAGTTTTGATTTTGCATCTGCTACCGTACCATCCATGTAGGACTCCATCTTCGTCAGCAAGGTACCGCTAGGTACCGTCCAGCCAAATGTTCCAACTTGCTTTGCCACTGTCTCATCCGCCATCGCCGACTTGAACGCATTGGAAACCTCAGACAATGTCTGACGGTCACGGTTCTCTCTGGCGCTCTCCAGATATGGAAGTACTACCAGAGCGATAACGCCGATGAGGATTGCCATAATAGCGATGACAATAATCAACTCGATAAGAGAGAAGCCTTCTCTCTCTCCACTAAGATACTTTTGGATTTTCTTTTTCATATTCATGTCTCCTTTTTTTAATATTTCCTGCTAAGCAGGTTTCCCGGCCCTATAGACCATTTTTTATTTTTATATCACAGACAACGCCCAAGTGGTACCTCCTCTTATCATTGTCCAGAATAAAAATAACTTTATTACATTATACACAAAAACTAATAAAATTTCAAGTAATTTTTGGTACTTATGCCCTTACTTTTCCTGTTTTTTCCATTTTCTGACTCATTATGCGTTTCCAACGTTCTGATAAATGGAGAGCATCGGCATCATAATCGCCCCGACAACGCCGCCGACAACAACGGCGAGCACCACGATAATCAGCGGCTCCATCGCTGATGTAAGACGCTTTGTCGCCTCTTCCACTTCGGATTCATAGTATTCCGCAACTTTATCCAGCATTTGCTCGGTCGTACCGGTTTCTTCCCCAATCTTCACCATGTGAGTTACCATCGGTGGAAATACTTTCGAGGCCTCGAGTGGCTCCGACATCGGAATACCCTGCATAACTTCTTCCCGACATCCTTTTATGGCGTCTCGCATAACACGGTTCTCAATTACATTTCCTACGATTTCAAGCGCCTCCACAAGAGGGACGCCGGATACAATGAGCGTCGACATCGTCATCGAAAATTTAGCGGCGGCATTTTTTACGGAAAAATTACGAAACATCGGTATACGCAGAGCAACACGGCTGGTAAACTGTTTGCCCGGCTCGGTCTTTCTCCCGAACGAGATAAAGATTATGAGGAAAACAAGGGACGCCAGAACTGCTACGATATTGTTCACCATAAAATTACTGACCGCGATAACCGCTTTCGTCAAAAACGGCAGTTCTTCTCCCATCTGTTCAAATGTCTCCTCAAAATTCGGCACAACTGTTGTCATCAGAACAATAACGACGCCGACTGCCACTACTAAGACAACAATCGGATAAATCATCGCCGATTTTATCATGGATGTCAATTTCATATCCTTATCAAACTGGTCGCAGATACGGCTGAAAGCAATTTCCAGATTACCGGTTGCCTCGCCGGCAGCTACCATGTGAATGAGCAGCGACGGGAATACCTTATTCTCCTCTTCCATCGCTTCTGCGAGACTGTCGCCTTTTTCTACCGCCACCTGTACGTTCATCAATGCGGTACGCAGATATTTGTTCTCTGTCTGGTCCTGTACCATGCGCAGTCCGTCAATAACGGTAACGCCCGCCGTCAGAATACTGTAAAACTGCTTACAGAAAATAGTAATATCCTTTTTCTTTACCGGATTACCAATCGTAATATTCCAACTGGCATTGGCTAAATCCGTTGCTTTACGGATATCAAGGACAACGCTGCCATCGCCTTTCAGTCTCTGGACAGCCGCTTCCTCGCTCATGGCCTCCAACATACCTTTCTTTTCTTTTCCATACTTATCCGTAATTGTATATTTGTATCTCGCCAAATCATTTCCTCCTTCTCACGATGCAACATTGTATTACAAATTAAAAAGTTCCCGTCTCAAAACCGCCTTCCAGCCACGAAAGGTCTTCTGCTGCGCCATCCGATGCAGACGGAATCCTCTTGGCAAGACTTCCTTTGTCCTGTGCGTAGACAAGGGCATCTTCCGCCGTAATCCGGCGAGAATGAAACAAATCAAACAGAGCATCATCCATCGTCTGCATACCGCTTTGTTTATTCGTCTGTATAATAGACGGTATCTGATGAGGCTTTGCCTCTCGAATCAGATTGCGCACAGCGCTGTTTGCATACATAATTTCAAACGCCGCAACCCGGCCCTTTTTGTCCGCGGTAGGTAACAACTGCTGTGAAATAATTGCCTCCAGCAAAGTGGCAAGCTGCAAACGGATTTGCGCCTGCTGATGCGTAGGGAAAACGTCGATAATTCTTTCAATCGTCGGCACCGCGCCAATCGTATGCAGCGTCGAGAGTACCAGATGTCCGGTCTCTGCTGCCGTAACAGCCGTTGCAATCGTATCCAAATCACGCATCTCACCAACGAGTATAATATCCGGATCTTCACGCAGAGCGGCGCGTAATGCTCCGGCATAAGACTGCGTATCAATGCCGACCTCCCTCTGGTTGACAATCGAACCGGCATGAGTATGTAAATATTCGATAGGGTCTTCCAACGTAATAATATGCTTATTCTGCGTCTGGTTAATAATATTAATCAGGGAAGCAAGCGTCGTGGATTTTCCGCTTCCGGTCGGCCCGGTTACTAAAATCAGTCCGCGCTTTTTCAATACCAGCTCCAATACCGACTGCGGCAGTCCCAACGCCTCCGGAGACGGTATTACCGTATTTACGAGACGGATAACAAACGCCATGGTACCGCGCTGTTTAAATATATTGACACGGAACCGCCCGACTCCTTTGATGGCGTAAGAAAAATCAACCTCGCCCTCTTTGTTGAAGCGCTCCACCAGACGTCCCGGAATCATCTGTTCAACCAAAGTCTTCGAATCGGCCGGAAGAATTTTTTCCTCCGTCAGATTGACTAACTCTCCATTTACACGGCATTTCACCGGTATTCCTACCGAGACATGGATATCGGACGCCCCCAGCTTTCGTGCCTTAGTCAGCAATTCATTAATCGTCATATTCCTGCTCCTCTACGTTTACTCTGCTGCAATTCGCTCTACTTCGGAGATGGAAGTAACACCTTTCAATACCAGCTTGGCCGCTCCGAGCCGAAGTGTCGTCATCCCTTCCGAAAGCGCTGTCTTCTGTATCTCATCCGCTCCCCCGCCGGCTGTAATCACTCTTCGTATCTCCTTGGATATCGTCATAATCTCGTAAACGCCAATTCGTCCACGGTATCCGGTGCCGTTACAAAATGCGCATCCCTGTCCGTTCGGCTCGTAGACAACGGGAGCCGCATCGCCGCGCAGATGCAGTCTTTTCTTATCTTCTTCCGTCAGATTATGCTTTCTCTTGCACTTTGGACACAGCCGCCGCACAAGTCGCTGTGCGATAATACCCTCGGTAGAATCGGCAATCAAATAAGGCTCTACCCCCATATCTTCCAAACGGGTTACAGTACTCGCCGCACTGTTTGTATGTAGCGTACTGACAACTAAATGTCCGGTAATAGCCGCTTTTACCGCTATGCCTGCCGTCTCCTCATCACGTATCTCTCCAATCATAATGATATCAGGGTCCTGACGGAGAATAGAGCGCAGGGCAGAGGCAAAAGTAAGTCCCGCCTTTTCATTTACCTGTACCTGATTGATACCATCGACATCCGCTTCGACCGGGTCCTCTACTGTAACTATATTCACACTTCCTGAATTCAATTCACTCAATACCGTATATAACGTCGTAGATTTTCCACTTCCAGTCGGGCCGGTTACAAGAATAATACCATGCGGCTTGTGAACCAGCTCATCAAATCGCTTTAATTCCAATTCCGGAAAACCAAGTTCACTCTTGTCTCTTGTCAGCGCCGACTTTGAGGCCAGACGCATAACTACTTTCTCACCAAAAACGGTAGGCAGGCTGGATACACGGATATCGTATTCGACGCGGTTAAACCGCTGTGTCATACGGCCGTCCTGCGGCGCGCGTTTTTCTGCGATATTCATACCGCTGATAATCTTTATGCGGGCAATAATCGCATTGAGAAGTTCCTTTTCATAACGCATCATTTCCTGCATGACGCCGTCAATACGGAAACGTACCCGAACGCTGTTCTCGAGAGCCTCAATATGAATATCACTGGCACGCTCATTGACTGCCTGCTCAATAATTTTGTTTACTAACAGTACAATCGGCGCATTGTCTACCTCTTCGTTCGTCTCCTCCTGCTTTTCCCTTGCACTCTGCTGCTCACGCCGCTCTTTCGAATATGTCTCGGCCATCTTCGCTACCTGCTCGTTACCATAGTAACGCTCAATCCCGAAGTGAACATCCGATGGCGTCGCAACCATAGCTTCTATCTGCATATTTGTGACAATGCCAAGGTCATCCATCGCCAGAATATCCAACGGGTCAGACATCGCCACACGTAATATATTCGGATTATCCTCATCTAACTCAACCGGCAGCACATTATGCTTGCGCACAATGGATTCCGGTAACAGGGCGATTACTTCCGGGGCTAGTTTCGCCTCGCGAATCCGCGCAATCGGAAATCCCATCTGCTGATGTAATGCTTCTGCAATTTCATTCTCATTGGTAAACTTTAATTCAATTAACGTCTGCCCTAAACGCAATCCCAGTTCACGCTGTTTTTTCAGCGCCTCTCCGAGTTGTTCCTTTGTAACCACGCCGGCGTCAACCAGCAAATCACCCAGTCGCTTTCTCTTTCTTCCAATCATTTTCCATCACCTTAATTTTCAGAAGTCTCCACTGCTTCTTTCTTATTTTTCTTTTTGCGAAAACGAATGCCCAAGGCAATTCCCATCGCCGCTACTGCTGCAAAAAGCACCAGTCTTCCTACATAGTACACGATTTCACTCCATATGGCCATCACACATGTCCTCCTTTCCGGAATCGGCCTGCCGATTTTAAATATATAAATTTTCTATCTTCTGTTGGCCAGTTCTTTTACTACCTCATCCCACGTCAAACCGCATTCGGCCATCAGCACCATTAAATGATATAGAAAATCTGCAATTTCGTATTTTAATTCTTCTGCGTTGGGATTTTTGGCGGCAATTATAATTTCCGCCGCTTCCTCCCCACATTTTTTTAATATTTTGTCAATCCCTTTACTGAACAGATAATTCGTGTAAGAACCCTCTTTGGGATTGTTTTTACGATGTAATATCGTCTCAAAATCTTCCTGCAGGATTGTGAGCGGGTTCGTATCTACATATTCTTTCTTCGCCAGTTCCTGAAAGAAACAACTGTACTTACCCGTATGACAGGCAGCGCCAACCTGATGTACCTTTGCCAGAATAGTATCTTTGTCACAATCCAGACACAGCTCTTTTACATACTGATAGTGTCCCGACGTATCCCCTTTGCACCATAGTTCCTGCCGGCTGCGGCTGTAGTAGGTCATCTTTCCGGTCTCACAGGTCAGACGGTATGATTCTTCATTCATATATGCCATCATCAGAACTTGTCCTGTCCGATAATCCTGAACGATACAAGGAACCAAGCCTTTCTCGTCAGTTTTAAATTCCGAGAAAGGTATCGCCGTCTCAAACGTGTTCATGCAAATCCCCGCCTGCTTCATGTTGCGCTTTACTTTGTACAAATCTTTTCTCTCAAAATAATTGGTAGCTACGCCTGACACACCGGGAAGTCTATACAAATCTTCCAAGTCGTTGCGCAGCAGACTGTCTCTTATGATGATGTTCTTGCCGCAGGCTTCCAGCTTTTTGGCGAGCAGTTCTCCCGCCGTCACATGCTTGACAAGAAGCGTGTCTGCCGAGAACGAAATCTTTTCGTAAGAAACGTCGTCTCCGACTTCTATTAATATCTTATCGCTGCCAAATCGCCCTACCGCCTCTTTGACAACACCCATGTCGGGGCAGATATCGTATTTGATTACTACACGGTCAGCACCTGTATAAAATGCCTTTTTTATGTCTTCAAACTTTCCGACATACATCCCGACAAAAAACGGAATATCTATCTTATTCTCTATCTGTTTTAATGTTTCAAGGAACTCCTGCCTCTCTTTTTCTATTTTGGAATAATTATATAGAAACAATTCATCCGCTCCCGCGAAACAATAATCTTCCGCCATAGTTATAATATTGGCTGACAATTCATTTTCTCCATTGATAAATGGAATCAGTTTTTTGTAGACCACCACCATCGCCCCCTCTTCTGTTATAAAATGCCTTTTGTTGAAAGCACGCCCTGAATCCTTTCATCTATCCGTGACGCCATATCCATTGATTTGGCAACTGCCTTAAACATCGCCTCCACGACATGGTGCGTGTTTTCTCCGGCCAGTTGACGGATATGTAAATTCATCTGCGCTCCGCTGGCGAGTCCGGCAAAAAATTCTTTCACCGTCTCTGTCTCCATCGTTCCCAGACGCTCTGCCTGCAGCGCAGCGTCATAAGCAAAATACGTTCTCCCCGATAAATCGAGAGACGCCATCACCAGCGCGTCGTCCATCGGTAATACAAAGCTGCCGAACCGGCAAATCCCCTCTTTGTCTCCCAACGCTTCCAAAAATGTCTGTCCGAGTACAATTCCGGTATCCTCTACGGTATGATGGGCATCCACATGAATATCTCCCTCTACGGAAACAGCCATGTCAAACAAGCCGTGTCTGGCAAATCCCTCCAGCATATGGTCAAAAAAACCAATCCCCGTACGGATATCGTATTGTCCGGAACCATCCAAATCCAGTTCAATAACAATTTCCGTCTCTCTGGTGTCTCTTTCGCATCTTGCAAACCGACTCATTTCATGCCCTCCTCGTTTTTTAACGCAATAACTCTTTTTTTATTATACCGTTTTAGCGTGCAAAAAGCAAGGTTTTAGCTTAAGTTTTCCGTCTTCCATTTCTCATACAAATCCGGACGCCTCTCCCTTGTTCTTATCTCCGATTGCTCCTGCCTCCAATTGCTGATTTTTTCATGGTGGCCGCTCAACAGAACATCCGGCACGCTCCGTCCCATAAATTCAACAGGACGCGTATATTGCGGATATTCGAGTAAGCCGTCGGAAAAACTATCTGTCTGTGCCGAGACATCATTATTGAGAACGCCGGGCACCATACGGGCAATCGCATCCATCATCACCAGCGCAGGCAATTCTCCCCCCGTCAGTACATAGTCGCCAATTGATACATAATCGGTCACAATCTCTTCGAGTACCCGCTCGTCAATTCCCTCATAGTGGCCGCACAAAAAGAGAATACTCTTTTCTGCCGAATATTCCCTCGCCATTTCCTGCCGGAACACTTGCCCCTGCGGAGTGAGATAGACAACCCGCGGCCGCTCTCCCAATTCACTGCAGATGCTCTCAAAACAGCGGTACACCGGCTCTGCTTCCATCACCATACCGGCGCCTCCGCCATACGGATAATCATCCACCTTTTTATGCTTATCCAGTGTATAATCCCGTATATTGCGCACTTCCAGCTTAATATGCCCCGCCTCGACAGCGCGCCCCAGAATACTCGTATTCATACAGGATTCAATCATTTCCGGAAATAAAGTCATAACATAATAATTCATTCTAATCCATCAACCCTCTCATCACATGGGCAATTACGACGCCCTCTTTTGTGTCCACTTTTTTAATACAATCCGGAATGATTGGAAACAACAGTTCTTTCCCCTCTCCGGTCTCTATGGAAAAAACATTATTGGCGCCTGTCTCAATTACATCTTTGACAGTTCCTATTTCCAATCCATCTTCATCAAGCACCTTTGCGCCAATGACATCACAGAAATAGAACTGCCCCTCTTTCAGCGGCAGGGCGTTTTCCCGCGTAACCATAATGTCGCATTGGCGCAATTGCTCCACTTCGTTGATATTATTAAATTCCCGAAACTTTAAAATTACCATATTTTTAAAATACTTTGCATGTTCCACATGCAGCGTCATATTTTCTCCTTTTGCCACCAGAATAACTTCATCTGTCTTATCGAATCGTTTTATATCATCCGTCGTCGGATATACTTTTACTTCTCCACGGATACCGTGCGGTTTTGTTACCACTCCGATACGAAGCATATCTTCCATATTTTTCCCCTCTCTGTCAAACGAATAACAATCCCCCGCAAGCTCTGCTTACAGGGGATTATTTGCGGCATCTCTGCCGTTTTTCATTCTTATTGAATGTCTACCATAATTTTTTTGTCACTTTTGGAGCCTGCAGCACGAACTACAGTACGAATTGCCTTGGCAATCCGCCCCTGCTTTCCAATCACTTTACCCATATCGGCAGGTGCGACCGTAAGATTGAGAACAATCTGACTATCATCTTCCGTTTCGGTGACAACAACTTCATCCTGACTGTCCACTAATGCACTGGCAATAACTTCTACTAATTCTTTCATTACCGGCCCTCCTATTTCTCAATACCTGCCTGTTTAAATAAACGTGCGACAACATCCGTAGGCTGAGCACCATTCTGCAGCCATTTCTTAGCTGCTTCCTCATCTACTTTTACTACACTAGGTTCCTGATTTGGGTCATAAGTACCAATCTCAGCGATATTCTTTCCATCTCGCGGAGACCTTTCATCAGCAACTACGATTCTATAAAATGGTGACTTCTTCTGACCTAATCTCTTTAATCTAATCTTTACTGCCACGTCTTTCACCTCCTTATCTTCATACTGAAATATATATCCAAAGAAGAATATGAATTGGTATTCTCCCGGAATGTCTACATACCGCCGAATGGGAATTTGAACCCTCCGAAACCACCTTTTCGGCGTCCCTTGCTGGACATCATGCCCGACATCTGTTTCATCATCTTGCGGCTTTGCTCAAACTGCTTGACCAGCCGGTTTACTTCACTGATATCAACACCGGCCCCCGCTGCAATGCGTCGCTTGCGGGAGGGATTAATAATATTGGGATTTGTCCGTTCTTCCAGCGTCATGGAATAGATAATAGCTTCGGTTCCCTTGAGCGCATCGTCATCAATCTCTAAATCCGACGGCAGGCCCATCCCCGGCAGCATACTAAGAATGCTGGACAAACCGCCCATTTTTTTCATCTGCTGCATCTGTTCAAGGAAGTCGTTAAAATCAAACTCGGCTTTCTTAATCTTTTTCGCCATTTTGGCGGCCTTTTCCTCGTCCATCTCGGCTTCCGCTTTTTCAATCAGTGAAAGCACGTCGCCCATACCAAGAATGCGGGAGGCCATACGGTCGGGATAAAACTGCTCCAAATCTGATAATTTTTCCCCCATACCGACATAGTATATCGGGCATCCCGTCACCGCGCGGATGGAAAGCGCGGCGCCGCCTCTCGTATCACTATCTAACTTCGTGAGTACAATACCATCTATCTTTAACTTCTCGTTAAACGTCGTCGCCACGTTGACGGCATCCTGCCCCGTCATGGAATCCACAACAAGAATTGTCTGGTGCACTCGTACATTATCTTTGATTTTTACGAGTTCTTCCATCATCTCTTCATCTACATGAAGACGTCCGGCCGTGTCAAGGATTACTACATTGTTGCCGTTTTTGGCGGCATGCTCCACCGCTGCCTTGGCGATGTCTACCGGACTGTGGCCGGTTCCCATAGAGAACACCGGAACTTCCTGCTTATCACCGTTAATCTGTAACTGTTCTATCGCCGCCGGACGATAAATATCACAGGCGGCCAGCAGCGGTTTTTTCCCTTTCTGCTTTAACTTGCCCGCAATTTTAGCTGTCGTTGTCGTCTTTCCGGCGCCCTGTAAACCGCACATCATAATTATCGTAATTTCATTACCGGAAAGCAGCTCAAGTTCCACCGCCGTCTCGCCCATCATTTTCACAAGTTCTTCATTTACAAACTTAATAACTGTTTGCCCCGGCGTCAGACTGTTGAGCACGTCTTCCCCCGTCGCTCTTTCCTGTACCGCTTTCGTAAACTGCTTTACTACTTTGAAATTAACATCCGCCTCTAAAAGCGCCATCTTAACTTCACGAAGCGCTGCCTTAACATCCGCTTCGGATAGTCTGCCTTTGCTGCGCAGACCTTTGAAAACATGTTGCAATTTTTCTGACAGACTATCAAACGCCATGACCCCGCACCGCCCTTTCTATCCCGAAAAAATTCAGTCAGATAATATCATAGATTTCCTCTGCCAAGACTGCAATCTCCTTTGACAGAGCCTCGTCCTGACCGCGTCCGGCAACCTCTTCCATCTGCTGTAATTTTACTTTCATCACCTGAAACTTCTCGACAAGGTGTAACTTTTCCTCGTATCCGCGAAGTTTTGTACGGCACCGTCTCACAATATCGTAGACACCCTGTCTCGTCATCTGCTGTTCTCCGGCAATCTCTGCCAGCGAATAATTGTGCCACACATAATCTTCAAATACACGCCGATGATTCTCCTTTAACAATGCCCCGTAAAAATCATAAAGATTCGAGAGCTCAACAAGTTCGTCCGGCTCCCGCAAAGACTTATCTTTTTCCAAAAAATCACCGCCTGTAAAGTTTTTTTCTTTACAGACGGTAGTATATCGCAAAATAGTGCTCCCTGTCAAGGGGAAATTATTTGGTTTTCGGTAAAACTTATAGATAAAATAGAAAACACCCCTTACCGTGTTATTATCCGCGGCAAAGGGCGTAGGGGTGGTAGCAGGCAGACCCGCTATTCTTTGGTTTTTTCAAGTATAAAAACCTCCTTACGCTTTGTAATCGGCTTCCCTCGAAAGAATGTAACAAAATTCTCTGGCATTTCGGTCGTATTGAACAAGTCCACCCATCAACCGGAGCTTTTCCTGTTTTGGGGATGTCGGTTGTTCTTTCTTCTTCGCCATCTCCCTGTCCAAATAACTGGAAAATCCCTGCTTTGCTTCGCCTCGGTTACTTTCTTCCTCACGGAAGCGATTTACTTTTACAATGTTACTAACCGGTTTAACAGTTGCCTTTCCATAAATACGATTTGTGACAATTGCTTTGACCCCCTCCTTTGGCTCATTTGGCTAGTTGCATTCTGACTTCCATGTCTGCTTTGTTATAGTATATATCGGCAGTTTCACCAAAAATCCAAAGGAAAAAATGTACTTTTTATTTTTCTTTTGACTTCACGGGCACCTCCATAATATCATACTCCGCAAGAATAGATGAATTTCTGCTAAGCGAGCGATATTTGTTAAGAATCCGGTCGGCCACCATAGTGCCGTTTTCCTTATTGGTATCCATTAAAATGACGATTTGCTGCGTTGGACTAAAGCGCGTCGTCACATCGCCCCGCCGCAGGGAACGGATAATCGCCGTCTCCAGAAGCATCAGTGAATCTTCTACCTGAACAAGCGGCTGGACTAAACCGTCGGGAATAGTTAAAGTAATTAGAATTATCTGTACATGCTGCTTATTTCTCTCAATATAGCGTGTAATAAATTGGTAAATATGGGAAAAACGGTCGTATTCTACCGCATAGGCTCCCTGACGGTATTTGCGCTCGGCGATTTGCCGCATCAGGCTCTTCAAATCCATCTGCTTAATGCTCTTTTCTGCTTCCAGAGCGCCCTCTGCCATATACGCATAGGCATGATAATCATCTTTGCCATTATTTTTTACATAGTACATCGCCTTATCGGCATTCTCATATAACAACGCGCAATTCATCTCTCCGCTGCCGCTGTACTTTGTCATAATGCCGATGGAAACGGAACATATCCCGTATCCGGCTGCTTCTTTGCGCTCAGAAAACATTTTAATAATATTTTCCGCCCGCTGGCTGATAACATAATCTTTATCCATCTCCGGAAAAAATACGGCGAACTCATCACCGCCGATGCGGCATACAAAATCGCTTTCCCTTGTGTTGGCGCGAACAACACTGGCAAAAATCTGTATTAATTCATCTCCCGCCACATGGCCGTAAGTGTCGTTTACCATCTTAAAGTTATCCAAATCCATCATAAAAAAGGTTCCGCGGGAGTTCGGCTGCAACAGATAATTATCAATCTTTTCCTCAAAGTATTTGCGGTTTAAAAATCCGGTCAGGGAATCCCTCTCCAGTTCATTCTGCGTCTCCTGCACACTCTCTGTAAATACCTGACGGAGCAGGACGCCCGCTTCCGTAATCTCTCCCTCCTCGGTTATCTCGTTGTAGACACTGCTTTCATCAATAGCCAGTCCCTCTTCCAGCAATTCCAGAAACACATCTACAATATAAGGGTCAAACTGCGTGCCGCGTCCTAAAATAAGCTCTTCCATCACACGCTCTTTTGGCAGACGCGTCCGGTAAGCGCGGTCCGCCGTCATTGATTCATAGGCGCCGGCCACGGCAATAATCCGCGCGGCCTCCGGAATGTCTTTTCCTTTCTTTCCGCTATAGCCGGAACCGTCGTACCACTCGTGATGATAGCGCACCGCCTCTACCACTCCCGGAATAAACTTTGTATTCTGCAATATTTCCGCACCAATGACCGCATGTTTTTTCACTGCTTCGTATTCCGCTTCCGTCAAATCCGAAGCTTTATTTAAAATCGAGTCCTCAACTGCAATTTTCCCGATATCATGGAGCAGCGCCATATAGTACAAATCTTCTACCGCCTTTTCTTCATAACCCATTCTCTTGGCGATTTCACGGCAATACAAGGCTACGCGAACCGAATGTTTGTCCGCATAACGGTCTTTTGTATCTACGGTATGAGCAATCGTGAGAATCGACTGCAGAGCTAAACGGTTAATCTGCTCCCTCTGCTTCTCTATCTCTATTTCCTGATGTCTCCGCAGCATCGTAAGTTCCACGATATAATTGATACGGTTCAGCAAAATAGGCGCTTCAAAAGGCAGCGGTACAAAATCAATGGCGCCCGCCTCAAGTCCTTTTAATTTGCTTTCCGTATCCTGCTCACTCATCAGCAAAATCACTGGTATCTCTTTTATACTGCTCTTTTCTTTTTGCAGGTGGGAAAGTACTTCCAAGCCACTCATACCGGAAACATTGGCGTTCATAAGAATCAAATCCGGATACTCAGACTTCAAAAAATCCAAGGCGTCTTCTCCCCGTTCCACCAAAGCCACATCATAAGTATCTAATAAAATGGATTCCATGTATCGAAGAGCAAGTTTTGAAGAATCAACAACGAGAATCAGTGGTTTTTGTTCCATAACAACTACTCCTTTTGTTCCAATAACTGTTCTAATGTTCCATGAAGCTTCATCTCATCACAAAGCGTTGTATAACTTTCGTCACCCAACGCGGCAGTTTTCTTTCTGATTGCACGTATCAGAAGATTTTTCGGCGTATGCTCCATATCAATAAATTCCAAAATCTGTACCGAATATCCCTGCTGCTCTAGTAAATTAGCCCTCAACGCATCCGTGAACAGAGCAGACACCCGTTCTTTTATAATACCATACTTTAGCACCGGCTGCAAAAGATTACTGCTGATTTGTCTGTTTATCTCATGCTGACAACAGGGAACGGACAAAATCACTTTAGCATGCCAACGCACCGCTTTATTCAAAGCATAATCCGTTGCCGTATCACAGGCATGAAGAGTTACGACCATATCCACTTCCTGCATACCGTCATACGTGTTGATATCCCCCTCCAAAAAAGTCATCTCCGTATATCCAAAACGCTCTGCCAGTTCGTTACAATGCCGTATAACATCCTTTTTTAAATCCAGCCCGACCATGCGGACAGAATAGCCATTCATAATCTTCAAATAGTAATACATGGCAAAGGTAAGATAGGATTTGCCACATCCGAAGTCTACAATCGTAATCTGTTTGTTTTTTGGCAGCTCCGGCAGAACATCCCTGACAAATTCCAGAAACCGGTTCATTTGACGAAACTTCTTGTACTTTTTTTCGACAATTTTCCCCTCTTTTGTCTGAACACCCAGCTCCACCAGAAAAGGAATCACTTCCCCCTCCGGCAAAATATACCGCTTTTTTCTGTTATGCATCAAATCCGTTTTTATGATTGTTTGATTCCGGCGGGATTTTATCGTCACTTTCCCTTTCTTACTTATCAGTGCCGTATACATTTTCTCTTCTGTCACGATTTCAAGCTGTTTATAAAATCGCTGCAATAACTCTATTATATGTTCGATTGCACCGCTTTTTTCCAAATTTTTATGAAATACCTGCTTATTCCGATACTCGGCAAACTGGAACATCAATTGGCCCCGTTCCGCAAAAGGGCGTAGCACTATTTTCTTTGCCAATTCATCGCTTCTGCGGTTACTGATAATTATCTGGTGCAGGTTTTCGTTTAGATTTTGTTCCAATACTTCGCGTAATTTTTCCATTTCTGCCACCGCTTTTTCAATTCATGTTTCCGGCTCTGCAAAAGCCGTACTTTCCTATAGGACGAAAACAGCCCCCGATATTATCTCGAGGGCTGTCGGTATCTTCATTAAACCGGATAAATCTGATTTTCCTTGTCAGCTAATGTGGCGTCTACCTTTGTCTTCTGCGCCTCACGATATTTAAAGAAATCAAGCGCCACCTGTGGGAAGAGAGCATAGGACAATACATCCTCGTCCTGTTCTTTCCACTGCGACATCTCGCTTTCCAGTTTTGCCAACTGCGGCTCAATCTTATCTGCCGGACGGCACGTAATCGGCTGTACATCACCGATACATTTCTTCTGAACTTCCGGGTCAAAAGGCTTAACCGTTTGTCCAAATTCTCCGGAAAGAAGTTTCTTGGATTCTTTTGTCACCATCTTATAGCGTTCACCGGACACAACGTTAAGTACTGCCTGCGTACCGACAATCTGAGAAGACGGCGTAACCAAAGGCGGCTCCCCAAAATCTTTCCGCACACGCGGTACCTCTTCAAGTACCTGCTCATATTTATCTTCCTGACCCATCTCCTTTAATTGGGAAACGAGGTTTGAAAGCATTCCACCCGGCACCTGATAACGAAGCGTATTAATATTTACCCCGAGCACTTTTGTATTCATAAGACCGCTCTCCAACGCCTCTTCCCGCAGCGGACGGAAATACTCGGCAATCTCCGAAAGAAGATTCTGGTCCAGACCGGTATCGTAAGGGGTTCCCTTAAATGTCTCAACCATAACTTCCGTAGCCGGCTGGCTCGTACCAAGCGCGAACGGACTCATTGCCGTATCAATAATATCACAGCCGGATTCTACTGCTTTCATATAAGTCATTGCCGCTACGCCGGATGTATAGTGCGTATGCAAATCAATCGGAATATCCACCGCTTCTTTTAACGCTTCTACTAATTCCGTTGCCTTATACGGGGTAAGCAGGCCCGCCATATCTTTAATACAGAGAGATTTAGCCCCCATATCTTCTATTTTCTTTGCGATATCTTTCCAATACTTCAGTGTATAAGCATCTCCCAATGTATAAGAAAGTGCAATCTGTGCGTGTCCATTTTCCTTGTTAGCGGCCTTTACTGCCGTCTCAAGATTGCGGATATCATTCAGACAATCAAAGATACGAATGATATCAATACCATTTGCTAACGATTTCTGAACAAAATATTCTACTACGTCATCAGCATAGTGATTATATCCCAAAATATTCTGTCCGCGGAAAAGCATTTGCAGTTTCGTGTTTTTAAATCCATCGCGCAATTTGCGGAGTCTCTCCCACGGGTCCTCTTTGAGGAAACGAAGCGACGCATCAAAAGTTGCTCCTCCCCAGCACTCAACAGCATGATACCCGACTTTATCCATTTTATCAATAATTGGCAACATTTGTTCTGTTGTCATACGGGTCGCAATCAATGACTGATGCGCATCACGCAGGACAGTCTCCGTAATCTTGATTGGCCTTTTCTTCTTTTCTGCCATTTCTATATCCTCCTGTTATTTTTTAGATAGGAATTTTTCTGTACACAGTGCGTCCAATTTTTCTAACGCCTTTATACTCCATAAATCGCCATAAATACACCTGCCGCCACGGCAGTACCGATTACGCCGGCCACATTCGGGCCCATGGCGTGCATCAAAAGGAAATTGGTAGGGTCTGCCTCAGCGCCCACTTTCTGTGAAACACGGGCGGCCATAGGCACAGCCGAAACTCCGGCGGAACCGATGAGCGGATTGATTTTCCCCCGCGTCACAACACACATTAATTTGCCAAATAACACACCGGCTGCCGTTCCGAAAGCAAAAGCGACCAAACCAAGAACAACGATTTTTAATGTTGCCGCATTCAGGAAACTAGCACCGGTTGTAGTGGCGCCAACCGACGTTCCGAGAAGAATTACGACAATGTACATCATTGCATTGGAAGCAGTCTCCGCCAACTGACCTACAACA
Source organism: uncultured Eubacterium sp. (assembly GCA_948579355.1). Classification (GTDB taxonomy): domain Bacteria; phylum Bacillota; class Clostridia; order Lachnospirales; family Lachnospiraceae; genus Eubacterium_F. The sequence goes on from CAPAOV010000007.1 coordinate 58,285, forward strand.
CCGGATTCTTTAAATAAGTTCCCCAACATCAACATGCCGACAAGAGGCGCCGTACTAGGTAAAATTAAACATACGACAACTGTTACGACAACCGGGAAAAGAATTCTCTCGAGTTTAGATACCGGACGAAGCTGCTCCATCCGAATCTCTCTCTCCTTTTTCGTCGTCAAAAGTTTCATAATCGGCGGCTGGATAATCGGAACGAGCGACATGTAAGAGTACGCCGCCACCGCAATTGAGCCCATCAGATGCCCCTGCCTTAATTTACCGGCAAGGAAAATCGAAGTAGGGCCGTCCGCCCCGCCGATAATGGAAACAGCTGCCGCCTCTCCGCCGTTGAAGCCCCACAAAAGAGCTAAAATATAAGCTGCAAAAATACCGAACTGCGCCGCCGCTCCCAACAGGAAACTTTTTGGATTCGCAATCAGCGGCCCAAAATCCGTCATCGCTCCTACGCCGAGGAAAATCAGAGAAGGCAGAATACTCCATTCATCCAAGAGGAAGAAATAGTGTAACAACCCGCCCGCACTATCCGCATTGGCCGGTTCGGCGATAATCAATGGATAAATGTTTGCTAACAGCATACCAAATGCAATTGGCAGTAACAGTAACGGCTCATAGCCTTTTTTGATTGCCAGATATAAAAATACAAAGGCAACCAATATCATGACATAGTTTCTCCAGTCTATCCCCTCCTGAAAAAACGCAGTCTGCTTTAAAAGATTATTTATTACTTCCATCTAAATTACCTCCGGTCTTTTTTGTCTGTTGAATCAGTCCATCGTAGCCAGTACATTTCCTGCTTCAACCATATCACCAGAGTTTACGTTGATACTTGCAATCGTGCCATCCTGTGGAGCAACCACTTCATTTTCCATCTTCATCGCTTCCAAAAGAAGAACGACCTCTCCCTTTTTCACGCTCTGACCCGGATTTGCTTTCACTGCAAGAATCTTACCCGGCATAGGAGCTGTAATCTCCACGGAGCCTGCGCTGCCGGACGCTGCCGGTGCTTTTGGAGCAGGCGCTGGCGCTGCTGCCGGAGCAGGTGCTGCCGGTGCTGCCGGAGCAGAAGCCGCTGCGCCTCCTGCCTTTTCTTCAACGGTTACATCATATACGGTTCCATTTACGGTAATTGTATAACTTTTCATGTTTTATATCCTCCTTAATTAAACGTACGTTTTTTAATTGAACGGATGACAAGGTCATCTGCTAAGACAGGAACTCCTGTCTCCTGCTCCATCTGTGAGACAATGGCAGCCATTATGACAGCAGCTATCTGTGTGTCGTTACTTTCTTCTCTCGCCGGAGATGATTTTGGAAGTTCAATCGGTACTTCTCTTCTCTCCGGACGTACCGTCTCCGCCGCTTTCTTCTCAAACAGCTTCGGAATATACTTCAAAAGAAAAATTATAATCGATATCAGAATGAGGACGATAAACACCGTGCCCATACCGATAAGCGTATTAATCAGCGCTTCGTCCGGTCCTACCTGCGCATTTACTTTCTCAAGATTAATCAGTAACATCCCATCACCTCATTCCAAACATTTGCAGGGCATAAATCAGATGCTTGCGAATCTGCTCTCCGGAAATTACGTTGTCCACATAACCTCTTCTTGCCGCCGCCTCAGCGCCTTGCTGGATTTTGTCAAATTCCTTTGCCTTTTCTTCCAACGCCGCTTTTGTGTCGTCCGCGCCGGAAATCTCATCCTCGCACATTATCTGCGCCGCTATTTTCGCATCCATAACGCCTACCTTTGATGTCTCCAGTGCGAAGACAACATCTGCACCGATATGTTTGGAATTCATCGCCACATAAGCGCTGCCGTAAGCTTCTCCGGTAATCACGTTGATTCTCGGTACATCGGCGCTGGCAAACGCATATGTCATATCGGCTACTGCCTGTGAAATCGTCTTCTCCTCTTCCATCGAAGCCGCGTACTCTTTCACGTTTGTCAGTGTCACAACCGGCAGTCCGAACGCATCACAGAAATAAGTGAATTGCTCCGCTTTTTTACAACCTGCCGTAGACAGCACGCCCTCAGCCGCATTGGCAATTGCACCAATGGTAATGCCATCAATTGTCATAAGCCCGGTTACCATCTCTTTTCCATATCCGGCTTTCAGCTCAATGAACTTCGTTCCGTCGGCAATCTGCGTCAGAGCCGCTGCCGCATCCGAAGCATAACCGTCAAAGCCGTCCAGCACGCGGTTCTTATCGTCTGTCGTCTCTGCCGCTGCCAAAGTTCCGGCGTTGGCCGGCAGCATCACAATCAAATCACGGATTTTTGCGATGACATCCGCTTCCGTCGCACATACTATGTCAACATTTCCGGCTTCCGACTGAAAAGCCGCATTGCTTGTATCACACTTTTCGATACGGTTTCCGGCAATCGCATTCGGAGAATTTACAAACAATTTTCCATTTTCCTCATCCATCAACGTGATGTCGCATAACTTAGAAGAAATCGCAACGCCGCCGCCGCAGGAACCGAGAATTGCACTAATCTGCGGAACAATTCCCGAAGCTTTTATTTTTGCCATGTAGATATCACCAAATCCGGCCAATGCATCCATCGCCTCTTGAACACGAATGCCGGCACAATCAATCAGCCCGACAACCGGCGCTCCGGCTTTCATTGCCATTTCATAGAGATTTACAATCTTTTTCGCATGCATCTCACCAACGGAACCATTCAAAGCGGTTACATCCTGACTGTAGACAAATACCAAATTGGAATCTACTACACCGTAACCGGTAATTACACCATCGGCCGGCACTGCTTTTTCCTGCATGTTGAAATCAGTATTTCTTTTCGTCATCATACCGCCGATTTCAACAAAACTGTTTGCGTCAACAAGCGCTTCAATCCGCTGTTTTGCTGACATTTTAGCTGTGTTACTCATTTGCAGTCCTCCACTTTCTATATTGTAGTTTTATGTAAAACTCAAATTTAATCCAAGATAATTGTAACGCTTTTATTTATAATTGGCAACACAAAAATTGAGAAATTTTTCATCAATTTTGACCCCTGTACATATATTGTAAAAAAACGGTTTGGGGAAAGTCCTATGAAACTCTCCTGGTTTTCTACCATTATGCTTTTCGGCGTACTTGTCATTGCCGGAATTTTCTTTGATTCTGAGGCAAATCCGACTGCGGATACTGCGATTTCCCGCCATCTGCCGGAGCCGCAAATACAGATTCCGGCCACGGCTCCTGCCCCGCGGGCCCCCTCGCTAAACGCCCGCTACGCCTGCGTCATGGACGCCGATTCCGGACGCATCCTGTATAATAAAAAGTCCGAAGAAAAAGTTCCCATGGCCAGTACTACAAAAATTATGACTGCCCTGCTTGTTTTGGAATCCCACCGTCAGGCCGATACCGTTACATCAAGCAGCCGGGCGTCTTCCATGCCAAAAGTACGTCTGGGAATGAGAGCAGGCATGCAGTACCGGATGTCTGACCTCCTTTACTCCCTTATGTTAGAGTCGCACAACGATACTGCTGTAGCTATTGCCGAACACATCGGTCATTCCGTTGAGGGTTTCGCTTCTCTTATGAATAAAAAAGCCGCAGAAATCGGATTGTCGCAAACACATTTTGTGACGCCGAACGGTCTGGACGCAGACGGACACTATAGTACGGCGGCGGATATGTGCCGTCTGGCTGCTTACGCCGTGCGCAACAAGGACTTTCTTTCGCTTGTACAGACGAAATCGCATACCTTTAGCGATATCAGTGGCAAACATCGGTATTCCCTGTCAAATAAAGACGCTTTCCTTTCTTATTATGAGGGGGCTCTCGGTATTAAGACCGGTTTCACAAACAAGGCGGGCTACTGTTTTGTCGGCGCCGCCGGACGCTCGGGAATCACTTTGACAAGCTGCGTGTTAGCTTCCGGCTGGCCGCCAAACAAATCGTATAAATGGGTGGACACAAAATCGCTGATGGATTACGGATTCGGCAACTTTTACCAGACCGAACTTCCCATTCAGGATTTAAGCAAAGCTGTTATTCCGGTTATGGACGGCAGGCAGGAAAGCGTCTCCCTGCGTCCGCTCCCGAAAATCCCCGTCCTCTTAAGCCGCTCCGACCGCCTGACAATTACCTATGATATTCCGGATACTCTTTACGCTCCCGTCCGCAAGGAAACGGCCATCGGACTTGTTTCTTTCTATATTAATGATACATTGTACCGGAAAGAAAAAGTTTTTCCGCTGGAAAGCATTGAAAAATCTGACTTTTCTGATACAATAGATAAAGTATTTAATATATGGATGGATGTCTTCGGATTTTGAAAACAAAAAAAAGTACTTTACATTTCAAAATAATTGTGCTATGGTAGAGCCATGGTTTGACAAGAGCGAAGGTGTTCTCATTCATTGGGAACACCTTTCTTTTTTTGGAAGACAAAATAATCATAAATGGGAAGGAAGGAAATCAATATGCAGAAAAATGTAATTGATGATGTTTTTGGAACAAAAGTATTTAATGATGATGTCATGCAGCAATATCTGCCAAAGAAAACATACGCACAATTAAAGGATACGATTGAGAATGGAGAGGAGCTTGCTCCCGAAGTAGCTAATGTCGTTGCACACGCCATGAAAGAATGGGCCCTGTCCAACGGAGCTACCCACTATACCCACTGGTTCCAGCCAATGACCGGCGTGACGGCAGAAAAACACGATTCTTTTCTGAGTCCGGCTTCGGATGCACATGCCGTTTTGGAGTTCTCCGGTAAAGAGCTGATTAAAGGGGAACCGGACGCTTCCTCTTTCCCGTCCGGCGGACTGCGCGCCACCTTTGAGGCTCGGGGATATACGGCTTGGGATTGTACCTCTCCGGCATTTCTCCGCGAAGACGCTATCGGCACCCTGCTCTGTATCCCTACCGCATTCTGTTCGTATACGGGCGAGGCGCTCGACAAGAAAACGCCGCTTCTGCGCTCTATGGAAGCAATCAGCAAACAGGCTGTCCGCATTCTTAAATTGTTCGGAAACGAGGACGTGTCAAGCGTGCGCTGCTCCGTCGGGCCGGAACAGGAATATTTTCTGATTGACCGCAACATGTTTTTACAGCGTGACGACCTTATTTTCACCGGACGGACTCTGTTCGGCTCCATGCCTCCGAAAGGCCAGGAACTGGACGACCACTACTTTGGTACGATTCGCGAAAGACAGGCCGCATTTATGAAAGAGTTGAACGACGAATTGTGGAAACTCGGTATTCTCGCCAAGACACAGCACAACGAAGTGGCTCCCGCCCAGCATGAAATGGCGCCAATTTACAGCACTGCAAATATCGCTGCCGACCACAACCAGCTGGTGATGGAAATTATGAAAAAAGTTGCCCGCCGCCATAATTTTGAGTGTCTGCTCCACGAAAAACCATTTGCCGGCGTCAATGGCTCTGGTAAGCATGACAACTGGTCTTTAGTGACAAATACCGGTATGAATCTTCTCAGTCCGGGTAAAGCTCCATATGACAACAAACAGTTTCTTTTGTTCCTCGCTGCCGTCATAGCGGCAGTAGATAGCCATGCCGCTCTCTTGCGCTTGTCTGCTTCCAATCCGGGTAACGACCACCGTCTTGGCGCCAATGAAGCTCCTCCGGCTATTATTTCCATCTTTCTCGGAGAACAGCTTGAGGACATTGTCGAGCAGATTTTGAAAGACGGTACCGCCACCCACAGCAACAAAGGGGAACGCATGGACATCGGCGTGCACACAATACCGCCAATCAAGAAAGACGTTACTGACCGTAACCGTACATCGCCATTCGCCTTTACCGGTAATAAATTTGAATTCCGTATGGTCGCCTCTTCCATGTCCATATCCGGCGCCAATACGGTACTAAACGCTACCGTTGCCGATATTTTACAGTCCATGGCTGACCGTTTGGAAGCGGCCTCTGACTTTGACAAGACTGTTGACGAAATTATCTATGAGACATTGAGCACTCACCGCAAAGTTATTTTCAATGGCGACGGATACTCCGACGAGTGGATTGCCGAGGCTGAACGGCGCGGACTTCCGAATGTGAGAACGATGGTTGACGCTACTGCTTCCCTGCTCTATCCGCAGACTATCGAGATGTTTGAAAGACAGCACGTATACACAAAAACAGAGCTCGAATCCCGTGCGGAAATTAACTATGAGGCATATTCAAAAGCAATTAACATAGAAGCTAAGACAATGCTTGAGATGGCTTCCAAGCAATACATTCCGGCTATTATCCGCTATGTGACCAGTCTCGCCAACTCGATTAACAGCATTGCAACAGCCTGCCCTGCAGCCGATACATCTGTACAGACCAATCTGTTGAAGAAGTGCTCTTCTCTTTTGGCAAGCGCACAGGAAGCTCTGGAGGCTCTTAAAAAGGCGGATAAAGAGGCCAATACAATGGAAGAGGGAAAAGTACAGGCCGAATTTTTCCGCGATACGGTATTTACGGCGATGGCAAATCTGCGCGCTCCGATTGATGAACTGGAAATGCTGGTTGATAAAGAATATTGGCCGGTTCCATCTTATGGCGACATGCTCTTTGAGGTGTAACCTGACGGCGCCATTCGGATTAAAAATAAGGAGAATTTCATGATTACCATTTCCATTGAAAACAATTCTCAGCAACCGATATATATACAGATTTATGAGTACATCAAAAGAGAAATTTTGAGCGGTCAGTTACAGGCGCCTGCCAAATTGCCCTCTACCCGCAGTCTCGCCGCGCATCTTGAAGTCAGCCGGACTACGGTAGAGACCGCTTATGAACAACTGGTGGCAGAAGGATATGTTGAGGCGAAAGAAAAGCGCGGCTATTTCGTCATTCCGGTTACCCATCTGCAGCAGTTCCATTCAAATACAACTTCTATCGTTACCGTGCCTGCTCCTCCCATACCGGAGCAGGCACGGCTCTTTGATTTTAATCCGGATATGATTGACGCCGAGCACTTTCCCTATTCCATATGGAAATCGCTTGGCAAAAATCAAATCGACTCTGCCGATAATTTTATTGCCGGAGAACATTTCGGCGACTATCGTCTGCGTCAGGCAATCGCCGGCTATCTCCGCGGCTCCCGCGGCGTACAATGCTCTCCGGAATATGTCGTTGTCGGCGCAGGACTTGACCATCTTCTGCAAATGCTCTGCCTCGTCTTTGAGCGTCGCACGGCGGTGGCAATGGAAGACCCCGGTTACCAGAGCGCCCGTCAGGTTCTCCTCGCGAACGGTTATGACGTCATTGACATCCCTCTGCGTAATTCTTCTTTTGATACGCAGGCGCTGGCACGCTCTGACGCCGATATCTGTTATGTCACGCCGAGCCACCAGTTCCCTTTGGGATGCGTCATGCCCGTTTCCCGCCGTCAGGAACTCCTGCGCTGGGCAGATGAAAAGGCGGGGCGCTACATTATCGAAGACGACCACGACAGCGAGTTTCGTTACAAAGGCAGACCGATTCCCTCCCTGCACAGTTTAGATACAAAAAATAAAGTAATCTATATCGGAACGTTTTCCAAAGCCGTCTCGCCAGCCATCCGCACCGGCTATATGGTTCTGCCGGAAACACTGTTTTCCCAATACAAAAATTTGTGCGGCGGCTTTTCGTGTCCGGTTCCCCGCTTCATTCAGTCGCTGCTCACGGATTTTATAGACGGAGGATATTTTGAAAAACATCTGAACCGCATGCGCAAAATATATAAGGGAAAACATGATTTCATGCTGCAAAAAATAAAACAATATTTTCCAGAAGAGCGGGCGGAAATCTCCGGCGACCACGCCGGACTTTACATTATCTTCCATTATAAGGGAGCATTGAGCGAACAGGAAATCGAGATACGCGCAAAAAAAGCCGGCATATCACTGCACCCTCTGCGCAACTACTATGCCAGTCTTCCTGTTGATTATAAACCCGCCTATTTACTTGGTTTTGCCAATCTCAATACCGATATGATTGCTCAAGGTATCCGCCGTCTATCTGAGCAAGTGTTTGTCTAGCTTGTATGGCATCTTCTGCAATTTGGGTTTTTAGTTCTTCCATGGAAGCAAATTTTTGCTCCGGCCGCTGAAAATCAATTAAGTAGACGGTGATTGTTTTCCCATACAGATTGCCCTCGTAATCAAACAGCCACACTTCTAAGCCAACCGGCTCTTCCATTCCGATTGTAGGCTTTTTCCCCAGATTGCCTACGCCCGCAAATTGTCTGCCATCCGCTTCTGCCAACACGGCATACACACCGTAAGGGGGCAGTTCTTTTGAAGAATCCGGATATAGATTCGCTGTCGGCGTATGCAGTACGCTGCTCCCTAGCTGTCTCCCTCTTTGTACTTCACCTGCTATCTGATACGGAGTTCCCAACAACGCATTGGCTTCCCGCATACGCCCCTGTCTGACAAGCGTACGGATACGTGTACTGCTTATAATATCGCCGTCGGCAACCATCTTCTCCTTTACGATTGTCTCAAACCCATATTCCTTTCCCATCTTCTGCAGCAGGCGGATATCTCCGCGGCGCTGATAGCCAAAGCGGAAATCGTCTCCGACAATAATCTTTTTCGCATCACAGCGGGCCAACAGTATCTTTTTAACAAATTCCTCTGGCGGCTGCTCTTTAAATTGACGATTAAACGGAATAACAAGGAATACGTCAACACCTAATTTAGCCGCCAGTTGTATCTTTTCCTCTTCCCCGTAAAGTACGCCCCGTTCCGCGGCAAAGGTAAACATGACAATCGTACGTCCGCTTTTCTTTGCCTCTTCTAAAAGGAGACGGTGCCCTCTGTGGATACCGTCAAACTTTCCGATACATACTGCCGTGTTATTCAATTGGAAATCTAAATCCCGTATTATTTGCATTGTTCTCTTTTCCCTCTACTCATGAAACATCTTTACAATATAGTATCTGTTTTCCTGTGAATCAAAACGGTAAATGGCATAAAACTGTCCGTCAGCCCCATACATCCGTATGTGCTCATCGGGAAGCGGATTCTCTAACGTACACAGCGAGGCTTTAAGCCGATTGCCATTGCGCAAATATTTCATTGCTTCCTCACCAACTTCGCCACTCCGGTAATTGTCAAATATGCCATCAATCGGTATTAGAATTTCCTCTTCTCTCTTCTCTGCGATTACCGTTTGTATTTCGTCTAACGTCTTTGCCTGCTCGATTGTAAAAGGGCCGACCTGTGTGCGGACAAGGCTCTTCATCGCCGCTCCGCAGCCCAGTTTTTCTCCGATGTCCTGACAAAGCGTGCGTATGTAAGTACCTTTGGAACATCTGACTTCAATTGTAAACTCCTGTCTGTCAAGCGCTGTCTCCCGAAGCTGCAGATTATGAATTATAACGGTTCGCGGCGCCCTCTGCACTTCCTTTCCCTGACGGGCCAGTTCATACAAGCGCTTTCCCTGTACTTTGACGGCGGAATACATCGGCGGTATCTGTTGTATCTCACCGTGGAACTGCTCCAATGTCCGGCAGAGTTCTTCCTCGGTTACGGTAACTTCTTTCTGTGACAGGATGTTTCCCGTCATGTCGAGCGTATCCGTAGTTACCCCGAGCCTGACCTGTGCGACGTAAGTCTTTTCCATATCAGTCAGCAGCGCGCACACTTTTGTCGCCTTGCCGACACATACGGGAAGCACTCCCACCGCGTCCGGGTCGAGCGTTCCCGTATGTCCGATTTTTTTCCTATTTAGAATTCCCCTCATTTTCGCCACTACGTCATGCGAGGTGAATCCCTTTTCTTTTTCAACAATTATTATCCCATTCATCATTTCTTTCCCTGCCGTACCGATTCTTCCATCTGTTTTTCGATATGCTCCGTGAGGTTATTAATGACGTCATAAGCAGAGCCTTTGATAGAACAGCCTGCCGCACGAACATGACCGCCGCCGCCAAAATAGGAGGCGATGGCGCTTACGTCGACAATCTCATTCGAGCGCATGCTTACTTTATATTCTTCCAATTCTCTCTCGTCTAACAAAATGGCTACTTCAATTCCCTCCGTCGTACGCATCTGGTCGATGACGCCATCCAAATCCGATGGTTTCGCCTCATATAAATCCATCACGCTCTTACGAACAACAGAAAACAGGCAGCGTCCGTTCAAAATGCGAACGCTTTCCAGCAGGCAGCGTCCCATAATCTGCAATTGCTTATACGTTTTCAAATAGAAACTTCCATCAATTATCTTCCCAAAAGGAATGCCTTTTTCCATCAGCATGCCGGCAATCTGCATCGTTGTCTTCGTAGTATTCGAATGCTTGAATACGCCGGTATCGTGAATGATTCCGGTATATAGGGCACATGCCACATCATAGGTGATTTTCTCTTCCTCCATCAAGCGGCATAATATCTCACACGTAGAGCTTGCCTCTGTCACGTAATTGACATCCCCGAACTTTGCATTTGTAATGTGATGGTCGATATTGGCAACGCAGCCCGCCTGTCTCATCACGTCGCAGGCTTCGCCCAACCGCTCTTCATCACCACAATCCAGCGCGACAAACAAATCATAGGATTCTTTTCTTACAAAGGCATTGTCGTCTCTCAGGTAAGAAAAAGCTTCCGGAAATTCTTCCAGATAAACACAAACAGTTTTCTCTGGAAAATTTGTCTTTATGTATCCATACAGTCCCATACATGAGCCGATACAATCACCGTCCGGACGCACGTGTCCCCCAATAGCAATCGTATCCGCCCGTTTTACTGCTTCCATCAAACCATTCATTCGTCTGCTCCTCCATCTTCATTTTCTCCGGTGGAACGATGAGTAAGTTCATCGATTCTCTTTGACATTTTTGCTGCATACTCAATCGATTTATCTAAAATGAATGTTAATTCCGGTGTATTGCGCAGATTCATACGTCTTGCCAGTTGTACGCGCGCGTAGGAGGCGCTCTTTTTCAGGCCTTCCATTGTCTTTTCCTTTTCTTCATCATCGCCTAAAACACTGACATAAATCTTGGCAAACTTTAAATCCGGGGTCACTTCTACTGACATTACCGATGTCAGCGGATGAATGCGGGGGTCTTTCAAATCATCACGGATAATCTGACTCATCTCCCGCTGCACTTCACTATTGACACGAACATTTTTAACGCTGTTTTTCTTCATTCTAATCCTCATTTCCAAAATCTTTAGCGCGGAACCTCTACCATCTTGTAGCATTCAATCTGGTCCGCTTCCTGAATATCGCTAAATCCATCAAATACCAATCCGCACTCATAACCGGCTGCCACTTCTTTCACATCGTCCTTAAAACGTTTCAAGCTGGCAAGGTCACCCTCAAATAACTGCTCCCCATCACGGGAAATGCGCACGCGGCATCCTCGCTCAATCTTTCCGTCCAGCACATAGGAACCGGCGATTGTACCAACTCCCGACGCCTTAAAGGTCTGGCGTACTTCCGCATGGGCAATGACCTTTTCCTCGTAGATTGGCTCAAGCATACCTTTCATGGCAGCTTCAATATCCTCAATGGCATCATAGATGACACGGTATAAACGCACATCCACATTTTCACGGTCTGCCGTATCTTTTGCCATATTGTCAACACGAATATTAAAGCCAATAATAATCGCATTGGAAGCGCTTGCCAAACTGACATCTGATTCGTTGATGGCGCCGACGCCGCCATGAATGATGCGAACGGCTACTTCCTCGTTACTCAATTTTACAAGACTCTGTTTTACTGCCTCTACAGACCCCTGTACATCCGCTTTAATAATCAAGTTCAAATCTTTTACATTACCTGCCTGAATCTGACTAAACAATCCGTCAAGAGACAGCTTCTTCGCCTTTGTCTCCTCTAATAATTTATCCTTACCCTGGTCAATATATGCCTGCGCAATTTGTTTGGCATCTTTATCGTTCTCGGTTGCCAGGAAAACTTCTCCGGCGCTTGGCACGCCGTTCAAACCTAAAATTTCTACTGGTGTTGAAGGCTTCGCCTGTTTCAGACGCTCGCCGTTATGGTCTAGCATGGCGCGCACTTTACCAAATGCCGTTCCCACCGCAATATGGTCGCCGACATTCAATGTACCTTTCTGTACAAGGACAGATGCGACCGGCCCGCGGCCCTTATCCAACCGCGCCTCAATTACTATACCGCGCGCACGGCGTTTCGGATTAGCTTTCAATTCCAACACTTCCGAAATCAATACAATCATTTCCAGAAGATTCGGGATTCCCTCTCTGGTATGTGCAGATACCGGACAAAATACCGTAGAACCGCCCCATTCTTCCGGAATTAATTCATATTCGGAAAGCTCCTGCTTAACGCGTTCAATGTTTGCTCCCTCTTTATCTATTTTATTGACCGCCACGATAATTTCCACTCCGGCAGCTTTGGCATGGTTAATCGCCTCTACCGTCTGCGGCATGACGCCGTCGTCTGCGGCTACTACGAGAATGGCAATATCCGTGGACTGTGCTCCACGCATACGCATGGAAGTAAACGCCTCATGTCCCGGCGTATCCAGAAATGTAATCTTTTCCCCTTTCACACGGACGACATAAGCACCGATATGCTGGGTAATACCACCGGCCTCATGCTCCGATACATCCGTCTGCCGGATGGCATCCAAAAGAGAAGTCTTTCCGTGGTCTACGTGTCCCATAACGCAGACAACCGGCGGACGTTTTGCCAATTTACTCTCGTCTTCCTCGTCTTCTTTGAGAAGCTCGGCAACCATATCGATTTTTTCTTCCTTTTCACAGAGAATATCGAAACTGAGTGCGATTTCTTCTGCCTCTTCGTATGTGATATCCTGATTGAGGGATACCATCTGCCCCTGTAAGAAAAGTTTTTTTACGAGCGCCGCTGCCGGCATCTTCATCTTATCTGCCAGCTCACGAATTGTCAGTGATTCCGGAATCGTAATTTGCTTAATATCGTCTTCCGGCTCCTGTTTTACCGGTTCCGGCTTAATAAAGGCGCCTTTCCGGTTCGGGTCTTTGCGCGAACGAATCCGGTTCATCTCTTCTTTTGTACTCTTCCGGTATCCGCCCGCCTTATTATTTTTGTCATCCTTTTTACGATTTCTCTGACGGGAATTTTTCTGCTCCTGTTTAATTCCGTCAAATCCGCTCTGGGCTTTCTCAAACCGCTCGAAAACCCGCTCGCCGCCCTGAGCGCCGCGATTGTTGCCGCGGCGTTCGTTCTGCCGGTTGCCACGGTTGTCTGTGCGGTTGTTTCTATCGCCGCCGCGATTATTATTTCCGTGCTCCCTGCGTCTCTCATTGCCGCGCTGGTTATTGCCACGGTTTCCCCCGCGCTCGTTGTTACGTTTTTCCCCTGCGGGACGTTCTTTTTTCTTAAACTGATTTTGATTCACCGGCTTTTTCTCTTCCGGCTTCTCTGCCCTTTTCTCTGTCACGTTCTTTTCTGCGGCTGCCTTTACCGGCGGCTTCTTCTCCTCTTCCTGCTTCGGAAGCGGTTTTTTCTCCTCTTCTCTCTCTGGAAGCGGTTTCTTTTCGTCCTCTTTTTTCTCCTCCGGCTTCATTTCTTCCTCTTTCTTCTCTTCCGGCTTCTTTCCGACAGCAAGTTCTTCCGTCTTTTCCGGGGCTTCTGCTTTCTCTTGCTTTTTCTTCATAAAATACTTCATAAGAAAAGCAATCGCATCATCCTCTATATTGCTATTCGGACCTTTTACCTCAAATCCGTTTTCATTAAGAAGCTTAACCAAATCACCACTTTTTATGCTTTTATCCTGTTGCTGTATACTTCGGGCAATTTCAAATATTTTCATCTTCGCCATGCTCTGTTACCTCCAAATTTAATTTCTTGCCAAGGGATTTTGCGAACCCCGTATCCGTTACTGCCAGAGAAGCGCGAAACTGCTTCCCTATGGCGCTGCCTAACATCTCCTTATCTCCAAATTCCACATAGGGAATACGGTAATAACGACAGGAATCGGAAAATTTCTTTTTTGTGTTGTCAGAGGCGTCTTCCGCCACTATGACCAGTCGGGCCGAATGGCTCCGAATCGCCTTTTCCGTCAGAAATTCGCCGCTTACAACATCCCCGGCTTTCATTGCCAATCCCAATGTTCCCAAAACTTTTTTACTCTGTATCATTCTCTAATTGCCTTTCTAATGCTTCGTAGGTTTCCTGCGGCACATTGATTTTAAACGAACGACTAAGCGCATTACTTTTTCTGGCTTTTTTCAAACACTCCTCACTATCACAAAGATATGCTCCTCTTCCATTTTTTCGGCCCGTCCTGTCAAGAAGAATTTCTCCCTCCGGTGTTTTTACGACACGAACAAGCTCATTCTTATCTTTGCTCTCATGACATCCGATACACTGCCGCTGCGGTTTTCTGCGCTTTTGCATATCATTCCTCCTAACCACTGGCCCAATTTTTATGCGAGGCTCTGTGTTTCGCTCTTAATATCTATTTTATATCCTGTGAGCCGGGCTGCCAAACACGCATTCTGGCCCTCCTTACCAATCGCCAGCGACAACTGGTAATCAGGAACAACGACCTGTGCGCTCTTTTCTGTCGGGTCGTCATTTACGGTTACTGAAATTACCTTTGACGGACTGAGCGCATGTTCAATAAATACAGCCGGGTCCTCACTCCACTCCACAATATCAATTTTTTCTCCATACAATTCCTCGACTACCGCATTCACTCTGGCGCCGTTTACACCGACACAGGCGCCGACGGCGTCGACATCCGGATTGTTACTGTATACGGCAATCTTTGAGCGCGAACCTGCTTCACGGGATACGTTCTTAATCTCAACAACACCGCTTTGTATCTCTGCCACTTCCGCCTCAAACAGACGCTTCACCAACTCCGGATGAGTACGTGAAATAATGATTCTCGGCCCTCTTGGGGTATCTTTTACTTCGGTTACATAGAGTTTAATTCTCTCATGCGCCGAGAAGTCTTCCCCCTTCACCTGCTCCTGCGGCGTCAATATCGCATCAATCTTACCTATGTTAATATTGTAGTTACCATTGCTGTAGCGCTGTACCATACCTGTAACAATATCGTGCTCTTTCGTATAGTACTGGTCGTACAATACCTTTCTCTCTTCCTCGCGGATTTTCTGCACAACAACCTGTTTCGCTTTCTGCGCGGCTATACGCCCGAAGTTTTTTGGCGTAACCTCCAGACTTACCATCTCGCCGAGAGCTTTTCCCGGGAATTTTACTTCTGCCTCCGACAAAGAAATCTGAAGCATTCCGTCTTCTACCTCTTCCACGACTACTTTGTCCTGATATACATGAAATTCCCCTGTCTCACGGTCCAAATTGACGCGAATGTTATCTGCCTTTCCATACTCATTTTTGCAAGCCGCCACAAGCGAATTCTCAATTGCCTCCAACAGGATTTCCTTACTAATATCCTTTTCTTTCTCAATGGCATTCAATGCCTCAATCAATTCCGGATTCCCTTTCTGTGCTGCTGTCTTTTTCATTTTTCCAATCATCCTCCTATTCTATTGTATTTTATATTATCTATATTGAGATTAAAAGGTTACATATTGGCGGATGAGCGCAATATCTTTCACCTGAACTCTCATTTCCCTGTCTTCAAAACCAATGGTTACTTCCGCCGACTCCTCGTCATAACCTTTGAGAACGCCGATAAATTCCTTATCTGAATATTTTTTCCCCTTTTCTTCCCATGTCACGGGAGAAAATAATTTCATCTCAACATCCTTACCAAGATTTCTCTGAAAATCTTTTGGTTTCCGGAACGGCCGCAAAAGCCCCGGCGAACTAACTTCCAAAATGTACGATTCTTCAATAAAATCATTTTCATCCAGTAAATCGCTCAGTTCGTGATTGACAACGGTTAAATCGTCAATAGTAATGCCCCCCGGTTTGTCAATATAGGCTCGCAAATGCCAGCTCCCTGCTTCTTTGACAAATTCGACATCCACCAGCTCATATTGGTATTTTTCTAAAACCGGTAATATAAGCTGCTCTGTCTTCTTCTCATACTCCTGATGTTTGCTCAAATAAAAACCTCTTTTCTTTTCCTTTCACACGAAAAGAATGAGTGGACTCGCGTCCACTCATCTTCATTAACAGTATCAATGTATTTTACTATAGCACATATTGCCAATATTTGCAAGCGTTTTTTTATAATTTACAAACCCGCCTATTTGTGGCTGTTATAAGGTCGGCGCCTGCAAAAATGCATAGAATGATGGCTTTGGCTGAATAATATAATTGTACCGATTCGTTTCCGGATTTTTCACTCTCTTTTTCTCGAAAAGAAGCGGCTTACAACTGTTTCTCCACGAAACGCTATCATATAATCCCCAAACTGTTATGCCCGTAATACCTTTTGGATTCACTGACTTATCACGGTTCTTCTGTGCGTCTACAATCACTTTCATCAAGTCTCTCGTATAGGCAGCCTGATCTTCATTTGTCTCTTTCTCCGGCTTGTACATAAACGTCGGTTCTCTGCCGTCCGTTTCGTCCGTGTCAAAATTAATGGTAATGTCAAGCTCTGTAATCTGCACTTCCAGACCCGTCTTTAAAAATGCCTCCAACGCCGTCTTATACTGCTCTATCGTCGGTCTCTTTATGTCCACATGACTCTGCATTCCGATTCCGCCGCAGATTTTATTTTTCTCATCACGGTTAATAAAGTTCACGAGTGCAATTTCGTCTTCCACACTGAAATAGGTGTCATAGTCGTTGTAGAATAACGTTACTTTATCCTGCACTCCCGCCTTTGTCAATTCGTCATAAGCGAAGCGGAACGCATCTTTTACATAGCTTGGCTCAAGTCCCATATCGCCGTATACATCGACCCATGTAGCAGCCGCCGGCGCATTGCTGCGGTGAACATATTCATTGACAACGTCCCAGCAATATACAAGGCTGCCGGCCTCACCGGTCAGCTCTTTCTCCATGGCGCAGACCTGACTGACTACCGTTCTCACAAAAAATTCCAGACGGGCGTTCATCGTCGCTTTATCTACTAATTTGCCCTCGTTTGCATATCCCGCCTTGAAAAACCAGGCCGGTGTCTGCTGATGCCATAAGAGCGTGTGGGCGCGCATGCGGATTCCGTGCTCTTTCGCAGTTACTAACGCACCATGCACACTTTCCAAATTCAAAAGCGGCACCTGTTCTTCTTTATATCCGTCCAGACAGTACCCCAGTTTCTTTGCTTCCTCTTTGGAAATTAAGGTTGCCATCTGACTGCCGAGCACTGATTCCGGTTTCATCTCATTTTCCAGTGTAAAGCTGTTATAATGGTTGTCAACCAAATCCATGCAGTCTTTTTCCTGCATCTGCTGTCCATGTTCGCCCCATGGCTGATTATAGGTAATACAAGTTCCTATATTATCAATCAGACCGGCATATGCTTTTTTCAATGACGGAAGCGCCGGCGTCGGTGTGGCCGTCGGTGCCGGTGTAGCTGTCGGCGTTGGCGTCGGCGTCGCAGATGGCGTCGGGGAAGTGTTTACGCTCTTTTTCTTTACCGTCACGCTGCATTTTAAAGTTTTCTTTTTCTTCCCTTTTTTGAGGGTGGCGGTCAACGTTGTCTTGCCGACTTTTTTTGCCGTCAGTTTTACGCCGTATTTACCGCTCTTTTTGAAAGTAACAATTTTCTTTTTCTTTACTTTCCATGAAACTTTGTATTTTTTGGCATTCTTTACTGTTACTTTCTTCTTTTTCCCTTTCTGAATTGTCACCTTTTTGGTAGACAATTTTGGTTTTTTAGCGGCCTCTGTCTGTGTTCCTGCACCGATTGGCGCCATTCCCAACACCATAGCAAGAACAAGAATACGGGCTGCAAATGCTTTCCTGTTGTACATACGATTCCTCATTTCCATTTATTTTTTCTAATTTGATGTCAGGGTCAAACATGAGAAAGTAGCGATTTACATAGTAAATCGGCGGATTTCGAATGTTTGAACAATTGCGGGCGTTGTGAAACAACGAAGCAATTCACATCATTTGTTGGGGGCAAAAATACCTTTTGACCCCAACATCCTAATTTAGTTATAATACATTTTGTATGCTTCTGTCAATAAATAATAAAAAAACATCCAATCAGCAGGAAACAATATACCTTTTGTCTCCATTCTGTTGAATGCTTCTTCTGTCAAACTGCTTCAAATAGCAGTTCTGTCTCATATTCATAATAAAATAGTCCGTAGGGGAATCGAACCCCTGTTTCTGCCGTGAGAGGGCAGCGTCTTAGCCGCTTGACCAACGGACCATCAACATTTGCTATTGTACTATAGTTTTCTGAATAATGCAAGTGTTTTTTTTAAGAATCTACACTGAATTTTTCGCTAATACTTTCTAGCCGGCCAATATACGTCTCAATAGTGATATCTGCAGGTAAATACTATTAAATTATTTCCCTCTTTGACGATTTTCTTGTCCATCCTCTGCCAAAAAATATAATCATCTCAGGCATTTTCAGTGAAAGATACATTCATAGACTAATCCTCCACATTAAAACTTACAAGCTTTCCATCTTCTGCTTGTTTAATAGATTCTTTCAGCCACTCATAGTTTACTTTACTTTCCCTTATATGAAGATTTTCCATTAGATTATCATACTGTACCTGAGACATAAGCACAACATTCTCATCATTTTTTCTTGTAATTATCGCAATATCAGAATCATGTACAACCCTGTCACAAACTTCCTTAAAATTGTTCCTCACATTAGAAAAATTTGTTGCTATCATACAATCACACTCCTTTGAAATATATTCCATATTAACTACCTATTATAAGTGCAAATTTCTGTCCTTGTATTATACTGTACAATTTTCTGCACGTCAATGTACTTATACAAAAAAACACGACAACACCCCTGTTGACAGAACCCGCAAGAATGCCTATACTATACAGGAAAATACCTACAACATGAGAGGCATTCTTTGCCGGAAAGGAAAGATATCCTATGCAGTCATCCAACGAACGTGAAGTTCACAGCTATTACCGCACCGCTTTTGTGTGTTTTCTCTGTCTCGCCGCCTGCCTGTTCTTTGATATACGCAAATACATTCTCGCGGGCCGGATTTTGTTTGACGTAGAATTTTTTGTCTCTCTTCTCCTGTATGTCCTCCTCATCTTTTTGGGCATACGCTCCATCCGCAAGGGAAAGAGACGTAAGCAGCCGGATGATGACAAGTCGAACCCCCTCACATAAAATCTAACAGCGACATTTGGTCGCTCAACGGCAGGTCGCCCAGCATACCCATCTCTCTCATTTTCTCAACGATAGTTGCGCTCACCTTACTTCTGTTTTTAAAATTTTCGCAAGAGGAAAACGGGCCGTCTTTCACTGCCTCAACGACGCCCTCCGCCGCCTTGTCCCCCATGCCGTCGATACTATTAAGCGCCGGCATCAGCTTCCCATCAATAATCTGAAACTGCTTCGCTTTTGCCCGATAGATATCAATCGGCATAAATTCATATCCGCGGGCATACATCTCCTGTACAATCTTCATATCCCCATATGCCGCTTCTTCTTTCGGCGTCAGCTCTTTGTCTGACAGGCGTTTCTTATAGTCTTTCATCAATGCCTCCAGCCGTTCCCTGCCCTGACACATCAGCTCATAATCAAACGCTTTGGCGCGGATACTAAAAAAGGCGGCATAGTAAGCTAACGGATAATATACTTTAAAATAGGCAATGCGGAACGCCATCATCACGTATGCCACCGCGTGCGCTTTAGGAAACATATACTTTATTTTTTCACAGGATTCGATATACCAGTCCGGAACCCCGCAAGAGGACATTGCCTCTTTCCATTCGCCCCACTTCTTGCAGGCACCTTTCGCCACTTTCCCTTTGCGCACATTTTCCATAATCTGAAATGCGGTGCCGTTTTCAACGCCGGTATGAATCAGATACGTCATAATATCATCACGGGTACAGATAGCCGTTGACAGGGTACAATCCCCTTTGGCAATATAATATTGTGCATTATTGAGCCACACATCAGTTCCGTGCGAAAGGCCGGAGATACGAACCAAATCTGAAAAATTCTTCGGTTTTGTGTCGCGAAGCATCTGCATGACAAATTCCGTACCAAATTCCGGCACACCAAGACTTCCCAAATCAAGTCCCAGCAAATCTTCCGGCTCCACACCCAAGGCGGATGTATTGGCAAAAAGTGATAGTACCTGCGGGTCATCTAAGGAGATACTTAACGCATCCACTCCTGTCAAATCTTCCAACATCTTAATAATCGTCGGGTCGTCGTGTCCGAGAATATCCAGTTTTAATAAATTGTGGTCAATCTTGTGATAATCAAAGTGTGTCGTAATAATGGACGTCTCCATATCGTTAGCAGGATATTGGATTGGTGTAAATGTGTAAATACTCCATCCCATCGGGAGAACGACAATGCCTCCCGGATGCTGCCCCGTTGTCCGCCGGACTCCAACACATCCTTCTAAAATACGCTCTATCTCCTCAGTGCGCTTATGTATCTGATGTTCCTCGTAATAATTTTTTACATAGCCATAGGCGGTTTTATCCGCCAGCGTTCCAACCGTTCCCGCACGGAATGTCTGCCCGGCGCCAAAGATAACTTCCGTATACGCATGGGCCTTACTTTGATACTCTCCCGAGAAATTGAGGTCGATATCGGGCTCCTTATCCCCATAAAAGCCAAGAAAAGTTTCAAACGGGATATCGTGTCCATCCCTCACCAAATCGGCTCCGCACTCAGGACATTTCTTCTGCGGCATATCAAAACCGGAACTTCCGGCAAACGCCCTGACCTCTTCCGAGTCAAAGTCAACATAGTGGCACTTTTCACAGTAATAATGCGCCGGCAGGGGATTCACTTCCGTGATACCGGACATCGTGGCGACAAAAGAGGAACCGACGGAACCGCGCGAGCCCACCAGATATCCATCTTCGTTCGATTTCCACACAAGTTTCTGCGCAATGATATACATGACGGCGAACCCATTTTTAATAATGGAATTTAACTCGTGTTCCAGCCGTTTAGATACCTGTTCCGGAAGCTTCTCCCCATACATGCTATGCGCTTTCCGATAACAGATATCACGCAAATCCTGCGCTGAGTTTTCAATGATTGGCGGACATTTATCCGGATAGACCGGGGATATTTTCTCGATTTGGTCGGCGATAAGATTCGTGTTTGTCACTACGACTTCCATCGCCTTATCTTCTCCCAGATAAGAAAATTCTTCTAACATCTCTTCGGTTGTCCGCAGATACAGCGGCGGCTGTTTACCGTCATCCATCTTCTTTCCGGCAAGCAGGATGGTGCGGTAAATATCATCCTCCGGGTCAAGAAAATGTACGTCGCAGGTAGCACACACCGGCTTATTATATTTCTCCCCCAGTTTCACGATACGGCGGTTCATCTCTTTTAAATCGTCCCATGTGTTGATGTCCCGATAAGCGCCCTTATCCCTGTCAAACATAAACTCATTGTTGGCAATCGGCTGGATTTCCAGATAATCATAAAAATGAACGAGTTCTTCAATCCTCTCCTCATCCGCATCATCCAAAAGCGCGCGGTACAATTCTCCCGCCTCGCAGGCAGAGCCGAGAATCAAGCCCTCTCGCCATTTCATAAGCTGGCTTTTGGGAATGCGCGGCCGACGGGCAAAATAATCCATATGCGCCATCGACACCAGACGATAGAGATTCACCCGCCCCACTTCGTTTTTCGCCAGAATAATGGCGTGAAAACTCGGTTTCTTTTTAATAATTTCCGGCGCCGAATGCGTTCTCTCATAGAGTGCATCCAAGTCGGTAATGCCCTCCCTCTCCAGTATCGGAATCATCTTCTCAAAGATTTCTGCCGTCGCCTCTGCGTCTTCCACCGCGCGGTGGTGATTGATAAGAGAAATCTTCAACACCTTCGCCACGTTATCCAATGTGTAGCGCGCCAGATGGGGAAAGAGCACACGCGCGACGCCTACCGTGTCGACAACGGTAAACGATATGTCAAGACCCTGCGCTTCCCCTTTTTTGCAAATGAAACTGTAGTCAAAATCGGCATTGTGCGCCACAAGCACACACCCCGAGCAAAAGTTAAGGAACTCCGGCAGCGCCGTCTCTATCAGAGGGGCGTCCTTTACCATCCCGTCGTCAATCCCCGTCACTTCCGTAATCCGCAGCGGAATCGGCACTTGCGGATTCACAAAGGTGCTGAAACGCTCCGTAATCTTTCCCGCCTCCACTTTGACAGCGCCTATTTCGATAATGCGGTTTCTCGTGGGAGAGAAACCCGTCGTTTCCAAGTCAAAGACAACAAAGGAGGACTGCATTGACTGCCCTCCCGCATTGCGTACCGTATCATCCAAATCATCTACCAAATAAGCTTCACAACCGTAGATTACTTTAAAATCATCGCTGCCAATGGCATGGTCGGCATCCGCAAAAGACTGCACGACACCATGGTCGGTAATGGCAATCGCCGGATGCCCCCATTGCTGTGCGCGCTTCACCATTTTCTGGCAGTCGACAACCGCGTCCATATCGCTCATCTGCGTATGGGCATGCAGCTCCACTCGTTTCACGGGAGCCTCGTCCATACGTCCCGCCTTAAAGTTATCTATTTCTTTCATGCCGACGATATTGCCAATCCTGATTTCCTTATCATAAGTATCTTTGGAAGCCACCCCTTTTAAACGAATAAAATTTCCCTTTTTTACAAATTCAAAGAAACTGAGTTCGTCTGCCAAATCTTTTTTTATAAATATTTTCGCGATAATAGTATCCGTAAAATCAGTGATGGCAAACGATACAAGCAGCTTCTCGCCCTTGATTTCACGCTCCTCTACCTGACGAATCATTCCCTCAACGACCACTTCACCAATCTCGTCAATAATTTCCTTGATAGGAAGCACTTCGCCCTCAACATTTTTACCATAAAATACGGTCGGGTCGTTCACAGGTTTGCGGTAGTTACTCTTCTTTGGCACAAACGGTTTCTTCACTGTAGCAGGATTCGCATTTTTTTCCACCGGAGCTTCTTTTTTGACAACCATATGATACACTTCCGGCTCTTCTTTTTTCTTTTGCTTCTTCTCCTCATACACAAAAGAAACTGCCGCCTCTTTGCCGAAACGCTTGTGCAGCCGAAGCAACAGAAAATCTTCTACCTGTTTACTGTGCTCATGGCACAAAAAATCGTCCTCGCAGAAAACCTGCAGCGTATCATCTTGAACACGAAAAGGTTTTCGGCAGAACTTCATATAATTGACCGAATCAAATTCCCGCATTTCCTCCTTTAAGGTATCCTCGTACTGCTCCATAATCTCTGTCAGACTATAACTCTGTGCAAACGGATAACTCACCTCTAGTCTGGGACGAATCCCCAAACGGCGAAACACTTGCTTATATAGCGTCTTTTCCATGTTGCGAATCATACGCAGCGACAAAAAACGGTCACACCGGCAATAAATAAACGCCAGCATCTTTGTTTTGGAAGCACTTATTTTCTCCACCTGTGCACTTCCAAAAAAATCATATACCTTATCTTCTACGGATAAATCCGGAAATGCTTCAAAAAACGAAACCACGCTATCCTGTCCTTTCTGCTACTCTTCCCAATGTAATAATTCCTGACGCAGCGTTTCCAGCAGCTCGGATTCCGGCACTTTCTTCACAATCTCACCTTTCTTAATGAGAAGCCCCTCACCGACGCCGCCGGCAATACCGATATCTGCCTCTCTGGCCTCGCCCGGCCCGTTTACTGCACAGCCCATCACAGCCACTTTAATATTAAGATTAAAGCCTTTCACCATCTCTTCTACCTGTTCTGCCAGAGAAATCAAATCAATCTGCGTCCGTCCGCAGGTCGGGCAGGAAACTACCGTTATCCCTCCCTGACGCAGGCCTAACGTCTTTAAAATCATCTTCGCCGCATAAATCTCTTCTACCGGGTCGCCGGTCAGGGATACACGAATCGTATCGCCAATTCCCTGATACAAAATATTGCCGAGGCCAATCGCCGACTTAACACTGCCGGAATATACCGTACCGGACTCCGTAATCCCCACATGCAGTGGAAAATCCGTCTTTGAGGCGAGTAACTCATGCGCCTTTATACTCATCAGCACATCCGAGGACTTTATGCTGACAACGAGATTTTCATAACCCATATCCGTTATCATGCACAGTTTATCCCATGCACTCTCAACGATACCCTCCGCCGTCACGCCGCCATATTTCTCTATCAGATTTTTCTCAAGGGAACCGCTGTTTACGCCGACGCGAATCGGAATATCTTTCTCCCTGCAGCAGTCAACGACTGCCTTAATCCGCTCCGTACTGCCTATATTACCCGGATTAATTCGGATTTTATCTGCTCCGTACTCAACAGCCGCGATTGCCAGTTTGTAATCAAAATGAATATCGGCAACTAAGGGAATGTGAATTTTTTCCTTAATCGCAGCAAGCGCTTTGGCGGCCTCCATCGTTGGCACGGCACAGCGGATAATTTCACATCCCGCATGCTCCAGCGCCAGTATCTGCTCAACCGTAGCCTTTACATCTTCGGTCTTTGTATTCGTCATCGACTGAATGGCTACCGGATTACCGGCGCCGATTTTAACCGAACCAATCTGGATTTCCTTTGTCCTGTCGCGAAACATACTATTCCTCCATTCCGAAGCGCAGCGGAGGAGGCACGAGCAAAAAGCAGCGAAGCTGTTTTTGCTCTGTGCATTAATACTCTTTGTGGCGCTTCAGCACAAAGAGTGGGTTGAAAAATAAGATATCGAGCTTATTTTTCAACCTATCCCTCCATTATTTTTTTTATCAGAAAAAGATTTTAATTAAATCATGTCCTAAAATTACTACCATCAATAACATTAAAAGCATAAATCCCGTGACATTGACTGCATTTTCGTACTTCGGATTGAGCGGTTTGCGCCGAATCCATTCAATAATCAGGAACAGCAGCCGTCCGCCGTCGAGCGCCGGAATCGGAAGCAGATTCATAACACCCAGATTGGCAGAGAGTAAAATGCACCAGTTCATCATACTTAAAATCGTAATGCCCGCTACCCCCGGCGCTTCTTTATTTCCCTGCTCCTGACTCTTTATCGCCGCTTTCTGGTTATCAGAAATTGAATCGCCCATTGATGTCACGATTCCAACCGGCCCCGCTACATCCCCGGCATTTACTTTACGGGTAATCAGGCCCGCCAGACTCTTCACGGTTGTGACGACATAATATTTCATTTCATAGGCAGAATATTTCAGCATACCGCCTATTCCTGTCTTTTCTCTTATTCCATGATTAATTCCGATTTTCAGCTCCTTTTTCCCGTTTTTCATCGTCATCCACTGCGGTTTCATTTTAAACGTCTTTTCCGCGCCATCCCGTTCCGCAACAATCGTAATCTCTTCATTCTCAGAAAAAGGATTAAAAATGAGGTAGGAGCCAAAGTCGCCGTCAATCGTAATTTTCTCACCATTAATTTCCCGAATGACGTCCCCTACACGCAATCCGGCCTGCTGGGCAGGACCGTCCTGCTGTACCATAGTGACTGCCGGTTTGGAGTAACCGATAAATAATATGACAAAAAAAGAAAACAGAAAGGCAAGAATAAAGTTGAAAAACGGCCCCGCAAATATAACGGCCATTCTTGCATAGACGGATTTTGAGCTGAACGAATCCTCACTCTGTACCGCCTCTTCTTCGCCAACCATCATACAGGAACCGCCGAATGGCAGCAATTTAAGCGAATACAACGTATTCTCTTCAAACTCCGGATGTTCTTCAAAATACTTTCCGGATTTCAAAAAAACAACTTTTTTTCCCTCTTTCGTCTTTTCCCATGAAATCAATCTCGGGCCCATACCGAGTGAAAATTCAACCACTTTTATTTTATTGATTTTGGCGACAATAAAATGTCCAAACTCGTGAAATAAAATGATAATACTAAAAACTAAAACAGCTAAAAATATGTTCAATCCACTCATTCTTTATCCTTTCCTCCATTCCTTGTCTAAAAGCTCATATGTTTCCCGCTCCGTCTCCAATATCTGTGTTAAATCCGGATTCTTAATTGTATGATGCTTCTTCATTGCCAATTCAATCATATCATAAATTTGTAAAAAACCTATGTCTTTTTGCAGAAACTTCGCCACCGCATATTCGTTGGCAGCATTCATTACCGTCGGCATGCTTCCCCCGACGGCACAGGCTTCAAGCGCCAGTGGTATCCCTCTCAATAATTCCGTGTTCGGCTTTTCAAAATGAATTTCCGCGATTTGCTCAAAATCCAGACGCTCTCCCGCCAGCGGCAGACGCTTAGGATAATAGAGTGCATATTGGATTGGCAGACGCATATCCGGAGTACCGAGCTGCGCCATCACCGCTCCGTCCTCAAAACCAACCATGGAATGAATAATACTTTGCGGCTGTATGAGCACATGGATGTTCTCCGGTTCAACATCAAAAAGCCACTTTGCCTCAATAATTTCCAAACCTTTATTTATCATTGTCGCCGAATCCGTTGTAATCTTGTGCCCCATCGACCAATTCGGGTGCGCCAGCGCCTGCTCCACCGTCACTTGCTGCAGCTCGGCTTCCGTCGCCTTGCGAAACGGCCCTCCCGAAGCAGTCAGAAAAATTGTCTCCACGGCTCCTCGCTGCTCACCGTGCAGACATTGAAAAATAGCGGAATGTTCACTGTCGACCGGCAAAATCCGTACCTGATGTCTGGCGGCAAGCGGCATAATAATATGTCCGGCCGTCACCAGAGTCTCTTTATTGGCAAGAGCAATATCCTTTCCCGCCTCAATGGCGCGCATGACCGGACGAAGCCCAATCATTCCTACCATGGCGGCAACGACAATCTCCACTTCTGCCAATGTGGATACATGAACAAACCCGTCCATTCCATATAAAATCTCACAGGAAATATCTTCTGCCGACAATATGTCTGCCAACGCTTCTGCCCGCTCTTCATTTTTCATTACGGCATAGTGCGGATGAAATTCCCGAATCTGCGCCGCCATCTCTTCTATGTTATTTCCTGCCGTCAGCGCAACGACGTCAAAATCCTCGCGATTGTGCCTCACTACATCAAGCGTCTGTGTTCCGATGGAGCCTGTAGAGCCTAAAATTGTTATATGCTTCATATTTCCTCATCCCTTAATAATAATCTGTATTGCGGTTATTGTATGCAACTGATGTTAAGAATCACAAAATAAATGCTGCCAGAAATAAAAGATAGTAAACAAAGGGCGCAACAAAAATCACACTGTCAAACCGGTCCAGCACACCGCCGTGGCCGGGAATTACCGTGCCATAATCTTTCACTTTGTAATTGCGCTTGATGGCAGAAGCCGCCAAATCCCCCACTTGGGAAACAAGTGCACAGACGACAGCCACAATCGGAAAAACAAGATGTGGATGCCGAATAACTGTATACGCATCGTGCAAAGGAAAGAAAAAGGCAAAAATATAAGCAATGATTCCGGCTCCCAGCACACCGCCGATACACCCCTCAACTGTCTTTTTCGGGCTGAGTTCAGACAGATGATGCCTGCCAATCAGCATTCCAACACAGTATGCACATGTATCCGAGCCCCACGAACCGATGATAATCAACCATACAAGCCACTGTCCCTGATTGATGCAGCGCGTCTGATATACAAAACTCAGCAGCACGCTCACATACAAAAAGGTAAAGAGCGCTTTCGTCACACTGTCAATCGTATCTTTTGGATAACGGATAACATAAATTGTCAGCAGTGCCAGTAACATCAGCGGCAGAATCATCGCAATCGACCAATCCTGCCATCCAAAATGTAAAAGGGCATAGTAGCCGATTGTCGTCAGATAGACAACAATCCCCAGCGGGTTCTTTTCCATGCGGAACACCCGCAATAATTCGTAATTACCAATAAGCGAAAGCAGTCCCGTTATCAGCAACAACCATATGTTTCCAAAGAAACAGAGAAGAACTGCGGCTCCCAATAATACAGCGCCGCTTAATAAACGTATGAAAAACATAACAATCTCCTAAACTCCGCCATAGCGACGATTTCTTCCGTTATAATAGTCGATGGCCTTTTTTAATTCCTTTTTGTCAAAATCCGGCCACAGCACATCGGTAAAATAAAATTCGGTATAGCCAAGCTGCCACAACATAAAATTCGACAAACGTTGTTCTCCGCTTGTTCGTATCATAAGGTCAGGGTCAGGAATGCCTTTCGTATCCAAATACTGTTCAAAAAGGCTTTCCGTAATCTCTTCGCTCTTTAATCTGCCCTCTGCGGCCTCCTGTGCAATAGCCCTTGTGGCACGCAGCATCTCGTCCCGGCTTCCATAGTTAAGCGCCACCTGAAAATGAAGTCCCGTATTATCTTTCGTGACTTCTTCCAATTCCCGAATACTCTTTTTCATATCGTCTGCCAGAGGAGTAATATCTCCAATCACACGCACGCACATATTATTTTTTGTGCTGCGCTTAATACAGTCTTTCAAGTATTGACGAAGCAATTTCATCAAGGCGTTTACCTCGTCTTCCGGCCGCTTCCAGTTTTCCGTAGAAAAGGCGTACACCGTAAGATAATTAATCCCTAAATTATAGGCGTCTTCACAAATCTGCTCCACCGTCTTACTCCCCGCCACATGTCCTGCCTTTCTCGGCAGAAAACGCTTCTTTGCCCAGCGGCCATTTCCATCCAAAATAATAGCCACATGATTCGGCGCATTACATTCTGACCGTTCCATCGCTTTTCCTCCATCCTTTAACATAAAGGAAGGACAGAATACCCCAGTCACTTCCGGCACTTACTGTCCTTTTTCATACCTTTTTATACTGTCATAACTTCGTTTGATTTCGTTTCGATTGCCTTTTCAATCTTGGCAACATAGCGGTCTGTCAATTTTTGGATTTCGTCTTCGGACTGTTTTTGCTCGTCCTCGGAAATCGTATTGGCCTTTGCTTCCTTTTTCACAAAATCATTGGCGTCACGACGGATATTGCGGATGGCAACTTTAGCATCTTCACCCTTTTTCTTTACTTCTTTTGCCAATTCCTTACGCCGCTCTTCCGTCAGTTCCGGAAATACCAACCGGATTACTTTGCCGTCATTTGCCGGAGTGAGTCCCAAATCCGATGACAAAATAGCTTTCTCAATATCTTTTATGAGACTGGCGTCCCACGGCTGTATCTGAATCATACGAGCCTCGGGAACAGATATGTTAGCCACGCTCTGCAATGGCGATGGAGTTCCATAATAATCAATTTGAATCCTGTCTAAGATTCTTGGATTCGCACGTCCTGCCCGAATCGCTGTGTACTCCCCCTCCAAATTTGTGAGAGATTTTTGCATTCTTTCTTCGTAATTGCTCAAATCCATCTTTTCATTCCTCCACTAATCTACCGTAATGATTGTGCCCGTACAAGCGCCGCTTACGGTATTGATAATACTATCTTTTTCATTCAGCTTAAAAACGCACATCGGCATTTTATTTTCCATACACAAAACTGCTGCAGCCAAATCAACAACCCCCAACTGATGTTCCACGATGTCCGACATCTTTATCGTGTCATATTTTACCGCCTGAGGATTTACAGCCGGGTCGGAATCATAAACTCCGTCTACCGCTCTGGCTGCCAGAATAATATCCGCCTCAATCTCTACCGCCCGCAATGCCGTCGCCGTATCCGTTGAAAAATACGGATGTCCGGTTCCGCCGGCAAAGAAAACAACCATTCCTTTGCTCATATACTTATGTGCGCGGTCTTTGGAAAACAGTTTGGTAAAAGAGCCGCAGGCAAATGGCGTCAGCACTTGTGTCATCAATCCCGTGGAACGGCATATTTCCGACATATAAATGCAGTTCATAACCGTTGCCATCATGCCAATCTGGTCGGCTTTCGTCCGGTCAATCGTCTCACTGGAGCGGCCGCGCCAGAAATTGCCGCCGCCAATGACAACCGACACCTGAATGTTATCTTCCACAAGGGCTTTAATCTGTTTCGCCACCGAGACACAGGTCGGCTCGTCAAATCCCGTACCTTTGTCACCCGACAGCGCTTCGCCGCTTAGCTTTAACAGGACACGCTTATATTTCCCCATGTTCATCTCCTCCTTTTATTCAAAAAAGGATTCTAAATCTACATCTGCAAACTGCAGGGAACAATGTCCGTCAATAACTGCTCCGCTGTTAATCTGAATGGATTTTGCTTTCACATCGCCCTTGACAACTGCTGTGGAGTCAATAATAACCGGCCCATTCACCTCGATATTTCCCTTGACAGCTCCTGCCACCAAAACGGAAGTACAGTTGATATCACCGATAACAACCGTTCCGACATCAATTTTAACAATGCCTTTACTGTTAATATCGCCCTCCAGACGAGGTGTGTTGACATAAATCTCAGAAGCAATCGTATTACCTGCCACTTTACCGGTAATCGTCAATTTGCCCTGACATTCCACATCGCCCTCAATCGTACCTTTGACAACCAATGACGTATCTGACTTAATACCACCGGTAATAATCGTTCCTTTTGTAATTACGGTTACTTCCGGCTCCGTACCATCTTCCGGCTCTGCTGACATTTCAAGTACAGGCTCTTCTTCCACCTGCTCTATAATTTCCTCTATTACTTCTTCCTTTTTGTCTTCCATCACAATCTCGTCCTCCTTTGGCTCGCTTTCCACTTCTAATTCTACCGGCTCCTCAATGACTGCTTCTTCCACCTGCGGTTCTTCAATTACCGGCTCCTCGATTACCGGTTCCTCAATTACCGTCTCTTCACTCACTGGTTCTTCCAGAGTATTCATTTCAAAATCCATCTCCTCTTCCTCCAGTGACTGTGCGGCGCGTTCTAAATCATCTACAACAATAGGAAGTTCTCCTGCCGGAACTCCCTCTTCCGCTGCTTTTCCCTGAAGAATAGAATTTTCATCCAGATTTTCCGCCAATTCATTTACGGATTGTGCAATATCTTCTTTTAAATCTTTAAAGAAACTCATCTTATATCCTCCTATTCTAATGGTTATGCCGGACAAGCGGCGTATCGTCGTCTAGCGGCAATAACTCATAGTTTTCTTTTTTTAGTTTTTCTATAATTAAAGGCAGCGCCTTTAATGTCGCGGGTCTGTCCGCAGAATCGTAAAGTAAAACAACGGATGTGTCAAACTGGGATACGCTCTCCGCGATTCCTGATGCAATCTGCTCCTTTTTTGCAGAGGGATTGCTTATATCCGGACTAATTACATTCCAATCCATATAGCGCACATTTTTGCTCTCTAATACATCGGTAAATGTCTCAAGCGGCAACTGGATATGTTCGGAAGTGCTTCCTCCCGGAAAACGGTACCACTGCGGCTCATATCCGGTCACATCATGCAGATAGTCATATAATTTTTTGAAATCTTTCGAAAATGTTTCTTTTGATTCGTAAATCTCATCGTATATATGGGAATAGGAATGCATCCCCAATGTGTGTCCGTCCTTTACTATCTTTTTATATATCTTTTCAGCTTCATCACCTGCCTTGCCGGTAACGAAAAAGGTCGCTTTAATTTCATTTTCCTTTAGTATGTCCAAAATCTCTTCCGTCCGGCTTCCCGGCCCGTCACCAAAAGTCAGATATACTTTTTTCTTCTCCGGTACTTTGGTCGGCTCTGGAGTTTCAACAGCTTCTTTTGTCTCTTCCATCTGCTGTTCCAACTTCAACTGGCCGGCTTGCAGCTCCTTCACTTCTTTTTCCAATGAAAAGACCTTAATCATTAATATTATCGTTAGTATTGACGGTAATATCAAAAGAGCGATGCAGGTTCCGACAATTATCCGCTTAATCCGTCTCACCCGCCGTTTTCGATAGGCAACACTTGCTGCTTCTTCTGTATTCCCAGTCATGTTGTCTCTCCTCTTTCTCTTTTCCCTTCGTTATACCTTAGTGTTCTTCCCCTAATTGCCAAAATGCGACATCCTCCTTCTCACCTCTAATACATACCTGTTTTTCATTATAACATAAGACACGTTCGTTTACCACTTGTTTTTACATTTTTTTGGTTTTTCCCTCTTCTGCCATAAGAAAACCGACAATCCGGCGTACCGACTTTTACAGGAGCGGATGTTCTGCCCTCGCTTTCAGCCGTTCCCATCTCCTATCAACTTCTAACTGGACTTCCTCAACAACCGACTTGTATTTTTCGTCGGTCAGGTGTTTTGTTCTTCCCATCATCGCGAGCCAGTCGAGCACCGCCATTTTTTTCCCACTCTTTTCCGGATTGTAGCTTAACGCCGTAATGCCGTTTTCTATCTCAAACAGTGGGAAATAACAACTGTCTACTGCGGCGGCGATAACCGCCCGCTCTGTGTTCGGCTTGTCATTCCAGTTCAGCGGACAGGCCGACAACGTCTTAATATAGGCAGTTCCACAATGATTGGCGTATTCCTTTGCCTTAGCAGCCTTTTTAATGAAATCAATGGGATTCGATTCTGCCACGGTTGCCACATAGGGCAGATTTGCCGCCGCCATCAGCATTGGCGAATCTTTGTGGAAAAATTTCTTGCCGTACTGCTCTTTTCCGACATGGGAAGTGGCGCTTTTCGCCCCTTTTGGTGTAGAATAGGATAGCTGATAACCGGTATTCATATAGCCGCCGTTGTCATACTCGAAAATAATCAACCGGTCATTGCGTATTGCCGTTCCCAGTGCGGCAGACAACCCGATATCCATGCCGCCGTCACCGCTCACCATAATAAACGTAATCTCTCCCTGTGGATACTCGCCTCTGGCCTGTCTCTGGTGGAACATCTCTACCAGCCCCGACAGCGTGGCCGCGCCATTCTGAAACAGATTGTGGATATACGGCACGCGAAACGACGTCTTCGGATAAGCGGTCGTTACTACCATACCGCACCCCGTCTGGAACAAGAGAACGACATTGCCCCCGATACCTTTTAAAAGTAAATTGATATTTACCGGAATGCCGCACCCCGGACAGGCGCCATGACCGGGCGACAGACGCTTTGGCATGGCCGTCGTCTCGCTGAGCCCGCCGCCGGCTCCCCGCTCCGCCCGCTCTTTCGTGATGGGAGCAAAGTATTCGGTCGGCTCATATGCGTTATTGCCCGCATAGATACCGACATAATCAAACCTTTTTGCGTCTGTCTCATAGCCGAGCAGCAGCATTTGTCTGGCGTCGCTCTCATAAAAATCCCTGCCCCCTAAACCGTAGATTCGGGTAAGAATCTGACAACCCGACTGCTTCTCCTGCAGCATTGCCTTCAGCTCCATGGACATATTTCCGCCGCCGGCGCCGTAACTGTCCTGACGGTCGGCCGCAATAATGACTTTGGCATTCTTACATATCTGATAGAGTTCCTCTGCCGGATAGGGGCGAATCAGCTTCGTCGTAAACACACCAACTTTTTTTCCTTCTTCGCGGAGCTTGTCAACTGCCACTTTGGCCGTATGATAGGCGGAACCAAGAAGATAGAGAAGCACCTCGGCATCTTCCGCGCGGTACGACTGCACCAAATCATATTTTCTGCCGGATATTTCCCCGTATTCTTCAAAAATCCGCGGCAGCTCGTTCATCGCCTGTTCCATCGCCATATGAAGCTGATATTTGTTATTGAGAACATCCGGCTCGTTCATATATGAGCCGATGGATACAGGGTGCTCCAAATCCAGCGCGGAATATTGCGCATCGTAGTTTCCAATGAAATCCCTGACCGTCTCATCTTCCGCAAAAACATGGCTTTTGCGTTTCTGGTGGCTGGTGAAAAATCCGTCGAACCCTACGATAGCCGGAAGTTGAACCCGCTCTGCCAGTTTCAGGGCACAAAGATTGAAATCATATACTTCCTGCGGGGTATTGGCAAACAGTATCAGCCATCCGGTATTGAGCGTATACATAATATCGCTGTGGTCCCCTTTAATACAGAGGGGACCCGATACGGTACGGCACGCCACATTCATCACCATCGGAAACCTTGTGCCGGACTGTACCGGAAGCTGCTCAATGGCATATAAAAGACCGTTAGCGCTCGTGGCATTAAACACTCTTCCGCCTCCGGCAGACGCACCGTAGCAGATTCCGGCAGCGCTGTGCTCTCCCTCCGCCGCAATCAGGGAAATATCATGCTCGCCGTCTGCTTTCATCAAATCTAAAAACTCGGCAATCTGTGTCGATGGCGTAATCGGATAATACCCCATTACGTGGTAGTTAATCTGTTTGGCCGCATAGGCTGCCAATTCATTTCCGCTCTCAAATAACATTTTCTGTTCACGCCGCATCACATCACACCTCCGTCAATTCTTTTTTCTGTCAGATATGATTCGCTGGTTACATACGAATTTGCACCAACTTCTTCATATTCCATACGCTCAGGCAGCAAATCCTGATTGCGCATGGCATTTGACGGATGAGGATGCTCTCGTTCCACACCTCTCACTAATGCGTTTGTCGGACACACTTCGACACAGCGCAGACATCCCTTGCAATGATGATAATCCAATCCCATATTTACCATCGCTTCTTTGCCCTTATATTCTCCCTTTTGAAATTGGAACACCATATCCGGACAGGTGCTGTCACACAATCCGCAATTGATACACCTCTCCTTGATAAACAGAGGAATATAACCCTCTCTCGACGGAGAGAGGTCGTTGGAAACCATCGAGCCAAAACAGGGATTCACACCGCCGATGGGAGCATTTTCATACCCCCACTCATTCTGCACTTCCTCATATGGCACAAAAGGGAAATCGGAAGGGGCGAAATGTTTTTCTGTCATCTCTTCATAACCTCTCCGGACTCCCGTCAGGTTGGCCTCCAACAACGCCGGATACTTTTTACCAATCGTTTCTTTTGCCATTTCCAGGACGGCTTCAAGGGGAATAAATTGCGATACTCTCGCAATCGCCCCCAGCATTACCATATTGATTCTGGTCTTTGATTCCATGGCTATCTTCATGGCATCGACACAATATACCGTTCCCGCATATAATTTCAGCCGCTGCCGGATTGTATCCGGACTGTCATCTGTATTGATGACAATACACGTGTCCTCCGTCACTCCGGCTGTCACCGAAGACTTCCCTATCATCGCCTCGTGGAACAGTCCAAGGATATGCGGCGTCTCTACCGGAGAATTAATCCCTATTTCCGTATCCGGATGGCTGTATCGGATAAACGCCTTTACCGGCGACCCCCTCTTCTCCGAGCCATAACTGGAAAAGCTGGCAGCATTTAAGTTCATATAAATAGCTCCCAGCTCTCCTAACATTTTTCCGCACAGATTGGCGCCAAGCCCGCCGATACTCTCTAAACGGATTTCATAATATCCATTTTCATTTGTCAAAGGTAGTGTTCCTTTATATTCCATACCAATCAACCCTTTTCTATTCAAATTTCAAAATAAACCACAGGTATTATTAGTATGGGATATATTCCGTTATTTATTCCAACCGTCTTCCAGCGCTTGCCATCATCCGGCTACGTTCTTCTTCTGTCCCGTCCACATGCTTTGTAATATTCAGATTTATCTTTATACATTCTCTTCTCGGCCTCGGATATCAGTTTGTCCATTCCGGCAAGACTGTCTTTTTCCCAGACAGCGCCTACCGCCATATGAACCCCCCTTTCAATCAAATCCTTTTTGAGTTGCTCTATCTTTTCGGCAAATACGCTCTCTTCCATCTGCGTACAAATTGCCAGCAGCTCGTCGCCGCCAATACGAAAGAGGCCGTATCCGTCAAATATCTGTTTCATGCTCTCGCAGGAATTTATAATAAGCCGGTCTCCCGCCTCGTGGCCCTCCCTGTCGTTCGTCTGTTTCAATCCGGTCACATCGCAATAGACAATACCAAGACATTGATTCTGCTCCATATTTTCAATATAGTCGTTCATCGCGTGCCGGTTTCCGATTTTTGTCAACTGGTCGCAATAACTCATATCCTGAAGCGTCCGAATTAAATTTCTCCTTCTCAATGAAGATATAATAAAATGCGCCATGATTTGAAGCATATTTGATGCATACTCCAGCGACTTCTTTGGAGGATTATCCACACCGTAAAATCCAATCGCCTCACCATCATCATAGAGCGGCACGACTACTAAAGAATGAATATCCTGCCGTTTAAGATTCTCATACTGCAAAGGGTCCTTTTCTCGAATATCTTCTATATTTTTAATAACGATGTGTTTTCCTATGCTGAAATTCTGATACCAGTTTGCACATACTTCGGAGGGTACGTTTTGAAGATTTTCCTTTTCCGGACTGACTCCATTTGCCACCCACTCGTATGTATTATCATCGCCGCCCTCTTTATTTTTCTCAAAAATATAAACTCGTTCTCCCCCTAACGCCTTACCTAAATGCTCTAACAGTACTTCGAGCGTCTGTGAGGGCGTTTTCTTTAATAGAGCGACACGAAGACCCTCGTTTATCATTGCCTCAAGGTTCTGATAACTTCGCAGCATATTGCCCCGCTGCTCCTGTTTTCCCGGGTCGACCGCTAACTCTATCCTGTATTTTCTGCCGTTCTCTTCGACGACGGTATCTTTCAAAATCATATACTTGTCAAGAATCGGATTATAGTATGACCACTCTTTAAAGAAGCCCTCTTTCAGTTCATGGTTATTGCAAATGGAGCAGGGAGTAGAACAATTCTGCAGAACCTCATAACACTTTTTGCCTGACATTTCCTCCAAAGAATGAAAACCGTATGTATCACGCGACTTTTTATTCATATAAATCAAGTCGTAGTTTTCTATATCGGATACATAAACGAGTTCGTCCATATTTTCAAAAAACTCCCATATTTTCTTCATGTCACTTACCTCCTGATGTTATTGCGGTTCCTTTCCTGTTTCCCTCTTTCATCCATTTTGCAGCTCCCATGCTAATTATTTATTTCATTCATCAGCGTCTGCAATATCATAATGTGATATTCTTCGTCTTTGATAATTCGCATCAGCACCCGATTTACACAATTATCTTTTATCATTGTTATGTGCATCTTGTACTGCTTAATTGCCGCCCTCTCCGCCTCAATATCCGCCATGAGCATCTTCTTTTCCTGCTGCGGAATATTCAAATATTCGGGCGTCCACATAAGCTGCTTGCCATTGCGCAATTTAGCAACAAAATCGACATTGCCGCCGAGCAGATGAATCAGCTCCCCCAGCTTTTGCAAATGCATCATTTCTGCTATTGCAATTCCCAGAAGTGTTTTAGCAAGCGGACATTTTTCACAGGACAGCCGGTTTTCGTTATTAATATACTGTGTAATCGCAGATAACTCGGAAACCGAACCACAATAATCAACACTTAATAAATTCGCATAATTCCGATTCCTTTCCTGAACCTCCAGCGGCGGATATGGCAAATCAACCATAATCGGTTTGATACCGGCAAAACTGCACGAATTGACGAGCGGACTTTTCTTTTCTTCCATATTTATTCTCTCCTAATATATCTTTGTATAAGTAATATATTAGTGATTCGTCACAGTGTGAATGGGAATCCGGCCTGCCGTCGTCAGGTTAGCCTTGCCATCGTCAGGCTAATATTTCTTTGAGCAAATCCATCAGTTTCGGAATATCAATCGGCTTAGCCACATGTCCGTTCATACCGGCTTCAAACGCCGCCTTTTTGTCCTCTTCAAACGCATTCGCCGTCATGGCAATAATCGGAATGTCCGCAAACTGCGGATTATCCAGCGCCCTTATTTTCTTTGTGGCCTCGTAGCCATTCATAACCGGCATCTGTATATCCATCAGAATCAAATCGTACTGATTGGCTTTGGCATTCTTCATCTTTTCCACGGCAACCGTTCCATCGTCCGCCACATCGAGAATGAAGCCTGCCTCTTCCAATATTTCTACCGCAATTTCCTGATTTATCTCATTATCCTCTACCAGAAGAATTTTCCTGCCCTCAAAAGCGCTGTTCTCCTCCGAAACCGCCTCTTCACTGTCCGGAAGCGTAAATGGAGATTCTAAAATTTCTCTTAATTCTGAGAGGAAAATCGGTTTGGAGCAGAAAGCCGTAACACCCGCTTTTCTCGCTTCCTCTTCAATGTCAGACCAGTCGTATGCCGTCAGAATAATAATCGGTTTGTCATCACCGATAATTGTGCGTATCCGCCTTACCACTTCGACGCCATTCATATCCGGCATCAGCCAGTCTATAATAAATACCGAATAATCATCATTTTGCTCACCGGCCAGCCGGGTGCGAAGTACCGCCTCTTTGCCGGACGTCGTCCAGTCAGGCCGCATACCAATCGTAGTAAGCATCTTAGTGACGCTGGAACAAGTATTGAAATCGTCGTCCGCCACCAGAGCCCGAAGTCCTCTTAACTCCGGAATCACTTCCTGCCGCACCGGCCCGGAACAGGTCTTAAACTGTAAAGCAACCGTAAAGGTAGTTCCTTTGCCCTCTTCGCTGGCTACAGTAATCGTACCGCCCATCATATCAACGATATTTTTCGTAATAGCCATCCCCAGACCGGTTCCCTGAATGCCGCTTATCGTACTTGTTCTCTCACGCTCAAACGGCTCAAACACATGCTCTAAAAACTCCTGACTCATACCGATACCGGTATCTTTTACCTGAAATTCATACGAGGCAAAACCGTCGGGCGTCATCCCTTTCTGCAGGATTCGGACGCTCACAATGCCGCCATGCTTCGTAAACTTCATGGCATTGCTTAGCAGATTCAGCAAAATCTGATTCAGCCTTAGTTTATCACACAACACATGTTCATTCACAACATCGGCCGTGTCGATATAAAATTCCAATTGCTTAGACGTGATATCCGACTGCACAATCGTCTTCAAATCATGCATAATCTCCGGCAGCGAAGTCTCTTTTTCTTCGATTTTTACTTTACCGCTCTCAATCCGGCTCATATCCAGCACATCATTTATCAGACTGAGCAGATGATTACTGGAAGTAGAAATTTTGGACAAATAATTCTGAACCTGTTCCTGATTATCAATATGAGCCGCCGCCAGAGACGTAAAACCTATAATGGCATTCATCGGCGTCCTGATATCATGCGACATGTTGTTGAGGAACGTAGTCTTGGCCTTGTTGGCGTGCTGCGCTGCCGCCAGCGCATCCTGCAAGTCTTTCGTCTGCTTCTCCAATAATTCTTCCATTTTCTTCTCATCATCAATGTCTACAAACAGTCCGACAAACGTAATCGGAGAACCATCCTCTCTTCTGGACAGCCGCCCGGCCGCATGAAACCACCGCCATCCGGCATGTTTCGTCTGCAGACGGTACTGCACGTCATAGGTTTTTTCCCCCGTATAATCCCTAACGGTATCCCAATACTCTTTCAGTATCCTCTGTTTATCTTCCTCATGCAGCAAATCCGACCACGATTCCAAACGATTTGGAAACTCCATTTCGCTCTCGTATCCCAACATTTTTCGGAATACATCCGACCATGTGCAGGATACCAGTTCTGCCTTTTCGTTAAAATCCATACTCCAGAGACCGGAACCCATGGCATTGTGAATATTCTGCATCGCTATCTGTTCCCGCTCGATTTGTGCATAAGCGGCTCTGATGCGGTTTCCATCCTCTTTTTCCTGCTCCAAAAGAGTCTTTGCATTTCTTTTCGACTGGTAAATCAGGGCTAAAAACACAAGAAGCATTACTACTACCGTAATCACAATTTGAATAGCGCCGCGCTTCATCATGCCGGAACTGATGGAGCTAATCTGACTGCTTATCACATTTTCGCGAACAAGTATCGCCAGCATCCAGTTCGTACCCTCTACCGGAATATAGCAGAGAGCCTCCTGCGTACCCTCATACTTAAAGGATACCTGCCCCGCTTTTCCGTTTGTAAAATCATTTTCCGCCGTTTTGTAACTGAAACCGGAATCCATTTCTGCACTCTTTAAGGCAGCGAGAAGATTTTCCCCATCTTTTAAGTTTCCAAAGGCTCCTTTCGTAAGCCTCTCGCCATTTTGATAGTACAAATTGCAATAAGTTTCGTTTTTGTCCGTCTTTATTGTCAGCGAGCTTAACATCTCGTCGATATTTATCTGAATAAAACAAACTTTAATTTGTGAGCCCTGAAACGCAATATCTTTTACAGGAACAGCAAGAATAACCTGCTTCTTTGCCCCGTAGAGATTCCCCGTACTGATAACAGGCTCTGTCAAATCCCCGGAAAGAAAACTATATCTGCTCAGTCCGGATGTCGTGCTGTTTTCCGTATAGACAATTCCGTTTTCATCTACGAGAGCAAACTTCTCTACCTGATAGAGGTTTTTCAACGTACCAAGGAACTCCCGCAAAGCCTCTTGCGATTCCAAATCCGTTTTTTTCAGTGTCTCTATCGCCTTTTCCATATAGGAAAAATGGTTTTTTAATTCCTGTGACACGACCTGCTGCCGACGTCCGGCCAGCTCTTCCAAATAAAATTGGCTGACCCTGTTTACCGCCTCGTCTGTACCAACTCTCGCACTACCCGACACCCATATCATGGTAACGAGAAGAATGGCCGCTATCGTAATTCCGCCCGCTATGGCATAGACCACCGTCTGTTTTTTCTGCTTTTCATGGATGCCGTTATATTTTGATTGTTCCATCGTTTTTCCCCCGCAGTCCTCAATCTAATTCACCGTATAGTGTCTGAAGCATCGCTGCCGCTCCATCCTGATAGATAATGGTTGTCATTTCTTCTGTCTTTTCGGGATAGATTTCTCCCGGCAAATGCCCGTCTGCAATCTTTACTGCCACCTGAATCGTATCAAACCCGATGGAATAGCAGTCCTGAACACCTAATGCATAAATGACCCCATCTCTTAAATAGCGCAAAGCCTCCTGATCGTGGTCCATCCCGACAATGATGGTCTGGTTTTGACGACCAGCTTCGGTAACTGCTCGGGCTGCGCCAACCGGATTACTCATATTGCAGCAAATAATTCCTGCGAGTTCCTGATGCTTCGCCAAAATCTCCCGCGTCAATTTGTACGCTTTTTCAACATCATCCTCATCATAAACAATCTCTGCAATCTCCATATCCGGATACTTGGCAATCACATCCTTTGCACCAAGCGCCCTGTCCTCATGGCACGGCGCGCCTTTCGTCCCTACAAGAACCGCAACTTTCCCTTTCTGCCCAAGTTTTTTGCAGAGAGCTTCCGTAATGTCAACTCCATCTTTATAGTTGTGGGTGTTTCCCACATAGGCAATCCGGTGACAGCCATCCTCCTTTGCCGCGTCGGAACTGGAAAATGTCATTACCTTTTGTTTCTCTTTTATCAAATTGTTAATCACAGGCGTTACCTTTTTCACATCCGCCACGTCTACGCCTAACACATCAAAACCACGCGTAGAAGCTTGCGTAAGACGTTTAATCTGGTCTTCAGCCGACGCCTTATTGGGAGCCAGATATTCATAGTTAATCGTAATTCCCATACTTTCGTATTGTTCCGCCGCATCTTCCATGCCAAGCGCAACCGCATCCCACCATGGATGAACTACTTTATATGTAAAATAGAAATTGTAATTGTTTTTATGCGGTTTGTAACCATCTAATTTCTGCTCAAACGTAACCGCATGGATACTGTCTTTTCCCTCATCCGTCCGATTGTTCAAATCCGCCTGTTCGTCTGATGGCGGTGAACTCTGATTCTCCGTTTTGTCGCCACAGCCGGACAGAGTTAAACTACATAAACAAAACACTATGATATACACAATCTTTTTATACACAACCACACAGACTCCTTCCTGTAAAATAAATATAAATATATTATAACATCAAAAGAAAAAGCTATCAACAAATATTACATGATATTTACACAGCCTTTTGAATCTTATATAATATATTTATATTAGCCTGACGGTGGCAGGCGGTATGCAATGAGGAAATTATCGTTTTTCATTGACTTTTGCAGATATAGTTGTACAGGGAGATGATGAACCGGATATGACGAGAATGTATATTCATAAATAAGTGCCCGACCCGACAGCCTCGTGAAAAACCGCCAGCTTGCCGGCTCTCTTTCATTTGTCCGGCAGAAACGTATAAAAAGGTCAGCAACCCTTACAAGAATTGCTGACCTTTTTTAAATACAAGACAAAACAGCGGGCAAATCCGTGTTCTACACTACCTTTACTTTTATCCTTTTGAAAATTCCATTTCCGGCAACACAGTAAACATGGCATGTTCCTCGCCGTACTCCGGTAACGAAGCCTTTCTTGGAAACCTTTGCCACAGAAGAATCGGTTGTTTTGAAACGCACCGTTCTTCCTGCCTTATTCATTTTTTTCCCTTTTACTTTTACTTTCAGCCTGACTTTCTTTTTTGATTTTACAACTACAGTCTTTTTCTTTATTTTCAATTTTGTGGGATTGCCGTATTTTCCTCCCTTTGTCGTGCTAAAGACAGGCAGGGATTTCGAAAGGATTACTCGTTTTCCATCTATTATTTTGTATGCCGTTACATAATATTGGAATGTTTTCCCTTTCTTTAATTTTTTATGTTTCCATTTCTTTGTCTTCTTACTTACTGTCTTCAAACATTTATATTTACCTTTTAATTTCCCTCCATAAATACAATAACCGTCTGCCGATTTCACTGTCTTCCACCGAAGCGTCTGTGAGGTTTTGGAGGCAGACACGCGAACCATAAGCATGGCAGGCTTGATTTCCGGTGTTGCGGTCGGCAAAACAAAAGGTTCTCTGGATGTCGGCGGCGTTGCCATCGGTGATACGGTCGGAAGCTCTGTCGGCCCAAATGTCGGGGGCGCTGTTGGCTCTATCGTTGGTTCTTCCGTCGGTTCCCCTGTTGGTTCCTCCGTCGGTTCTATTGTCGGTTCTATTGTCGGTTCTATTGTCGGTTCCTCTGTTGGCTCTTCCGTCGGTTCCTCTGTTGGTTCTTCCGTCGGTTCTATTGTCGGTTCCTCTGTTGGCTCTATCGTTGGTTTCTCCGTTGGCCCAAACGTCGGTTCCTCTGTCGGCTCTATTGTCGGCTCTATTGTCGGCTCTATTGTTGGTTCCTCTGTTGGCTCTATCGTTGGTTCCTCCGTTGGCGTTGCGGTCGGCTCCTCTGTTGGTTCTTCCGTCGGTGTTGCCGTCGGTTCCTCTGTTGGCTCTTCCGTTGGCGTTGCTGTCGGTGTTGCCGTCGGTTCTTCCGTCGGTGTTGCTGTCGGTTCCTCTGTTGGCGTCGCTGTCGGTTCTTCCGTCGGTGTCGCTGTTGGTTCTTCCGTTGGTGTCGCTGTTGGCTCTTCCGTCGGCGTTACCGTTGGTTCCTCTGTCGGCCCAAATGTTGGGGTCGCCGTTGGTTCCTCTGTTGGCTCTTCCGTCGGCGTTGCCGTTGGTTCTTCTGTTGGTTCCTCTGTTGGCGGCAGCAAGCCGTATATGGATTGCTGGAAATCTTCCGTCTGAATTAAATATGCCCGGAAGATTTGCGTTTTTAATTGCTCGACCTGTGTATCCTGCGCACGAATATTATAAGCGCTGCCGGACGTAACAATAACATTTTTCAAATCACTTTCTACCGCTTCTTTCATCAATTGGCTCAACATTTCAAAATTCGTAATCTTAACCGTCTGGTTTTTCCACGTGATGGTAATCGGTTTTAACTCACCGATTCTTGCTATTCTCTTCTGAAACATTGCCTGCTTGAAAGCGGTCATTGTGGCATATTCCCCGCCAAATATCTTATTTAAAATATAAGTATCGGACAGAATTGCATTATCGCCTTTGGCACTTGCTTTGTACTGATTGGATATATACGGAACCATGCCGCCATAATAGCCGTATTCTGCAAGCAGTTCAAATGCCTGACGGCGTATCATAACATCACCGCTGACGCCATTATCATTTTGCACTCCGGCATAATTGGCGCTGAACAGCGGCACCACATAATATCCATTACTCGGTATAGTGCCTGTCGTCTGTGTTCCATTTACTTCATAACGAGATACTAAAATGCTATTTTGAATGAGGTCGTCTACGGTGTTGAGCTCCTGCGCCTCATCCAATGTCAGTTCTCTCACCGAATCTAATTTATGACAGTATCCCTCTGACGCCGGAATGTTCCGCAAATCGGTATCGTCAATTTGCTCCATTTTATGAAACCACTTCTTTTTTTCTTCCGGTGTTTTGGCAAGTACTACTTCCGCTTCCGCATAATCCAGTGTATACACAACGTCCAGTATTCCCTGCATATATGTCTGCAAGTCTGTCTCATCCTGAAACCGCTGCGGTACTGCATTATATAATCGTTCGCTGCACGACAGACGGTCATAAATCAGATTCAGATTGTAGACGGGAGCGTCTTTCTGCTCA
Organism: uncultured Eubacterium sp.; assembly: GCA_948579355.1. Lineage (GTDB taxonomy): Bacteria > Bacillota > Clostridia > Lachnospirales > Lachnospiraceae > Eubacterium_F. Next base: position 102,562 of record CAPAOV010000007.1, read on the forward strand.
TACGGCTCAAACATTCCTCTTGTATATACCTCTGCTCTCATGCCATCCCGTGCTCCGTTTCCGTTGAGCATGACTGAAGAAACAAGAAGATGTGTCAACTCATGGGCATAAGTGGAAAATCCCCTCTCGGTCAGTGCCTTTGAGAGATAATACCGGATACCTGTGCCGCTCGCTTCCCCATCGAAAAACATATAAGTTGTATAGAGATTTAAAGGAGTAAAAAACTCCCAAACTCCCCGTGATGCCTTATCTCCATATTTGGCTGACCACTCGGCCGATGCATTCACGGTCTCCTCCGCATAAATCCGCAGACTGTCCAAAACAATCCGGTTTGACGAAAGCTTCTCCCGCATTTCCGGTTTTGCAATCCGATACCAAAGGTCAATAAATTCTTTCTGCTGTGTGGCTGCTTTCTCCACATTCTCTTGAAACTGTTCGCGCATTTCCATATAACGAGTCAAATCGGTATCTTTTAATTCCCTGTCCACATAACAGTCGACAATTCCATATGTAATCGTTGCCGAGTTGGCAATCACATAAATACTATCCTCTGACACGGTAAGTAAGGGGAGAATATACAACTGCAGGCCATTACTTTCATTCATTAACCTGCTATATAGCCGATTATTTAACGACATATCCCACGAAGAAGTCTTTTCCACAATAAATGCCGGACTTTCCTGTACAAACCACTCGTCCATTGATATGTCCGGAATCCATTTCTGGTGATTCTCCTCAAGGAATTTGATTAGCGTGCTGGAATAAGTAATATCCCAGAAAAAACGGTTATACCCGAATTCTTTCGTATGATTTGAGATTTTTAATCGCTCTGCCCCGGCGCCTCCAATCTTAATCAGCCAGTCCAAAACATTCGTCTTCACCCCGTATGTTCCCGGCTCATAGAGAAGGACATCCCGAATATTTTTCTCTCCCATATTAAAATTGTACAATCGCTCAATATATGCCAGCCCCAGCAATACTTTCCCTTTATTCTTCTTTATTTTATCAGTGAAAACGGCCGCCCCTGTGCTCTCGGCTCCGGCAGTATTATCGACGATTCTCCGGATGATGGTGCCAATCTCTCCCTGCACTCTCTCAAAAGCTGCCCCAAACGACATTTCTTTGGCATTATCCTGTCTTAGTTCTGCTAAAGCCTCATCCTCTGTAACATCCAAAAATTTTCTTCCGTCCCTATTTGCAATCTCCAATCTCTTATTCGTAATTTGCGTTATCGTATAGTTAACGCTAAGCAGTCCGGCTATCTCCTCATCCGTATCATAATTGACAGCTTTGAGAATGTCCTCCGTATTCTGGCTCACTGTTTCACCACAACTAGCGGCAGAGCAAACAAGGGATGAGACCGCCATCCCTATAAAAAAGCAAACCACCACTGCTGCCAATTTGATTCGATTCATCTACTTTCCTCCTAATTTCTTATTCTGAATGTAATCGCTTCCATTCTTTCGCTAACGCCGCTGCCATCTCTTCTGGCGTCGCCGTTCCTCCCTTTCTCAATATATCGTCAAGGATTTCAATTATTTTTACAAGATAAAGGTCACTGTTTCCCATTTCCATATACTTTTTCAAGACATCCGTTAGGAAACCATAAGATATCCTGACAGGAACGGTTTCGGAAATCAGCACGGGAAATCTTTTCTGAAGATTTTCAACCATTTCCTTAACAATATCACGATTTAGTATATACGCATACTTTTCTCTGACCGTCTTTTCTAAACATTCCATCATGTACTGCCTGCACATAGCCAAATCGGAACAGTCAGAATACGTCTCACGATACAATACTTTTCGATAAGACACAATCGCAAACTCCAATGGCTCCAACTGCAAATCATCCCTCACATGGACAATCGGCATCAGAAGTCCTTCCTTTGACAGATTTTTCCGCACCGAAACTATCTGTTCCACATAGGAAGCATCCATAAAGGCAGGAACAAAACCTTTCCCAAATGTCAGCTCTAACGGCTCCATACAATTGCGAAGATTTGCCCATATCTCATCTTGTGCCTTTTCATCATCGTTCTCCGTTATTTTTGCCGCGGTTATTCCCAACAAATCGTCCGCACGGCAGCCGAGTATGTTACAAAGGCCGGCCAGCAATCCAACATCCGGCAGACTCTGTCCGCGTTCCCACTTGCTTAAAGCCTGAGGTGTTACTCCCAGTTTGCCTGCTAATTCCTCCTGTGTCAAGCCTTTATTTTGCCGATATTCAGAAATCTTATCTCCTATACAATTATGTTTCATTTTCATTTAAACCTCCATTCCGCAGATTTCAACTGCTTCTTTCGCTTATATTTGTCTCTTGCCACTATCGTAACAGACGGCAATGCAATTGTAAAACAACGAAATGTGGAGCTGAAACTCAACCGGCAACATCGGCAGAAATTTTTCTAACCTTTTTTACAAACCACGCACCCTGTCGCCTTATGAATAAAGAAAAATCCGTCTGAATTTTTCTGTTTCTCAACCATTGTGCAAAAACGCTCTTTTTCTTCTGCCAATCTTTCCGCATTCTCTTTTGAATACGAGGACACATATTGAAAAATCGATTCTGTATCAGGTACAAGCAGGTTATTTTCCTGCTCCCAACACTGTATTGCGGTAAAGTATTCTTGTAATTCATCCTCTGCCGTTTCCAGATAAATATCAAAAAAGTCTGACGGAATATCCATCCGTGAATCAAATTTTTTTAACAATTGATGCAATTCCCGATTATGTTCTCTTCCTATCAGACTACAGGAAAAGATTCCTTTTTCTTTCAGCAAATCCCCAATTGTCCGATACAGAGACGGACGGGTATCCTTTTTCAGATGAAACAGTACGTGATTCGCCATAATCCGGTCAAAATCACCAACCGGATAAGAAAAATTCTCCGCATCTCTTTTTTCTAAAACAAAGCGAAACATTTTCTGCGGAAACTTTTCCTGAATCTCTTCCACTGTTTCTGCTGCTCCCGCCAACATCCCACTGGAATAATCTGTCAAATGGATTTCCAGCCTTTCCGGCAATAATGGAGCGACCTCTTTCCAAAAAACCGCATTTCCGCAACCAATTTCTAAAATTTTCATGCCTGACTCCAATTTTAATTTTTCAAGCATCCATGAAAAAAATCCAACCTCCGCCGTACTGTATTCATGGATATTCACACGTTTATTGAAATTCTCGTCATCGCGGTATTGTTCATCCACAAACTCCCTTTCCCGCGTAAGTTCTACAATTTCCCGAAGTTTCTTCCATAAATCCGGCTTCTCCGCAGACTTTGCACGCCTCACTGCCAGAAGGACACGTTCTAAATGTTCCAATTTCTCTGTCAGCAATCGTTCCTGTTCCGCCAATGACTGCCTGACGTCAACATCTTCATCTCCTACCATTTGTCCAATCTGCTCCAGTGAAAAATCTAAAAACCGCAGCATTAAAATTTTTTGCAGTTTTTCCACACTGTTCTCATCATAAATCCGATAACCTGCCTGCGAATACCCTACCGGTCTCAAAATGCCTTTCTCATCATAAAAGCGAACCGTTCTTACCGATATTCCCATTTCCTTAGCTAAATCTCCTACTGTATACATACCTTTCGTACCTCCTTGTCAATGGATTATGTTATCACTTTCCATTTAACCATACACCCTGCCGTTGCGGAAAGGTCAATAGGATTATATCAGAATATCCGGCATACAGAAAGAAGTACTTCCGCTACGAAATCACTAAAAGCGCCACAGGGCGGCGTAATCTTACTTTCCCCGTGGCGCTGCCTTTTTAATTACAGTAAAGTTCCTGCTTCATTTTTTCTCAGTCATCAACCGGCTCTTCTTTAAGTTTAAGAACTTTTCCTGTCTCCGCGTCAATCTCAAAATCATATTCCTGTTTTCCCTTAATAAACTCAAGTTCATAAATCATTCGTCCATTTTCCCGTTCCTCTTCTGCCTCTTTTCATTGTTTATTCATTCCTTTCACTTTTTTCTTATTGTAGCCGAATCTTTGCCTTTTACTCATATTTATTCGTCATTACCGACCTCTGTCTTCGCAGTCTAATAAGGCAGGCTCACCAAAATGCACTTATTTCATTTAGCTCCAACGCCCTTTTTGCCATGGATTTCTCCACCTGTTCCGCTATCAGTTCTTCCATCCTCGCATGACGTTTCTCCCACCATGATTTTTCATTTTTCTTATTGGCGGGCTTACTGCCGAAGGGGGATGTACTAACACTCTGTCCGATATGTTCTTCAATGGATGCACCAAATTTTTCCACACACAAATTCGCCGACGCCCCCGGCCATCCGAAAAACGGATTCCGCACAGACCTGTTTTCCACTGTGTACCCCAGCACCCACGCCTCGTAATCCCGATTATTTTTCATCTGCTCCCATCCAGCGTCCGAGATGGAAATAATTTCCCTGTCGAATATTCTGGTGGAATCAAATGGTATACTGTTCAGCAATCCGTGTATAAAACTCTTATATTCTTCCATCGTCATATCTTCTCTGGAAACATTTTCCACACCGTTCTTTGCCATGACGGACTTTCCGGCCCGCACCTGTGCGTCCACGTGGGATGCATCTTCCGGATGTTCCCTTTTGTAACGCTCAACAACGCTGTTGCTCTTTTGTGTCAATGTCTCCATAAAATCCGCAGAGCCGGATGTGGCGCCCCTTTTTGTCTTTCCTGCCATATATCCCGCCGTTCCTATTCCGTATACATTCATCTTTCCTAACCTCCTTATCGTCAACAATATAGCCATAACAATATTTTTACGGTAGTAGGCATCCCATTCCGCCTCATTATCTCCCGACATACTGTTGTATTTGTAATAAGCCCGTTTCATTTCGATTTGCTTTGTTTCCGTTCATCCTTGAAAAGAGCTGAAAAATCCCCTGATTGCTGTTAATTATCCGCATAATAATCCTCCATCTGCTATATAGATACATCCATCTGCATGCCTTTGCCGGTCGCTCGCTTTTCCTTTAATTTTTCTTCTTCTTTCTTCTTTGCACGTTTTTCCTCCAACTGCTCCTGTAATATCTTCTTGTAAGATACTGACTGGCTTTCTTTCGATTGTTTATGCCTGCTAATACTCCAGTAAGTAACTTTCCCATCTTTATCTATCGCTGTGCCGCAAGCTACCATCTCGCCCCCGTGTGCGGCAATGCCATCTTTCATTATCTCCGCCGCCTCTGGAACTTCGGCAATATATTTTTCATATTTTGCCGCTGTCGACGAATCGGCCGCCATTTTTTCAATAATATCAGAGGCTATGACTATATTATTGCCGCCCCTGCTGCCAAACATATAGGCGTCTTCCTGTTTTTCATTCTTTAAATCCGCTACCGTTATGTTTACATCGGGATACTTTTCTTTCAATCCATTCAAATAATCCTGTGCGCTTCCCGAAATCCCATTGCTCCCATTCGTCCTGCCTGCTGCATAAGTATTTGTGTAATCCGTTACTGCATAAATCCCCATATAAATTTTTCTCCTTCCCATTCCATCATCTTCCGCTCCAGCATTTTCCGTTTCAGGGCATTTTCTTCTGCCAGTCTCTCGTATTTCCGACGTTTTTCCTTTCTTGCTTTGCTTTCCTCTGCAAACTCAGACGACGAGACAGTAATCCGTCCGCAGCCGGTAACGGTACAATTCCGCACATCACCGTTTTCGTCCAAATCAAATACATAGCTTTTTCCCGCCTGATGTTCCGCCACATTATAGCCATAAGCTGCCGCCAGCATATTATCCCGCCGGTCATAATTCTCTTTCCATGCCTGCAGCTTTGCCATTATCTTTCGGGCATAATCGGGGTCTGCGTCCATCTTCTGCTGCAAACTCTCCGGCACAAGAATTGCCATCTGTCCAGCCCCCACACTGTTATAATTCCTCTGCAAGTCGCTGCGCAGCTGCGATGGATTTGGCCCTTGCGGCTTCCAGTCATTTAGGGCATCTGCGCCTGTATCCCTGTCAAAATACTTCCAAAAAGGAAAATCGTTTCTCTGCCAGTTGCCGGTAGAAATATTGGCATTGCCTACATGAGTGATGACATCATATTGCGGAAAAGCAGCTTTAAAATCTGCGGCTCCTGTCATTCTCTTTGAGTAAGCCCCTCTCTCTGCTGCCTTTGCCGCCGCAATTTCTTTAAATCCTCCCACGGCATTCTTTTTTGTTTCGCCATGGCTGCTTATCCCGTACTGCCACAGCCTATTTGTTACACCAAAATCCGTCATTCCTTTCCCCTTTCCTGCTTATAAGCGCCCTGTGCGTCGTTTTTCATCATCATAGACAGAATAAACACCCTGTCTTTTACCATATAATCCATTGTCCCCTTATATTTCTCCACCGTATTTTTAATATTGGCAAGTCCCATCCCATGATTTTCTTTGTCTTCTTTATCCGTTGCCGGAAAATCCTCCCGCGGCCTCCTAACAAGTTCCCCGTCAAAACTGTTTTCCACTTTCAACACAAGAATATTCCCTTTCTGCACGGATGAAAAGCGGATAAAAGCACTAGCCTCCGGCTCTTTCTCTTTCAATCTCCTGCACGCCCGCACGGCATTGTCAACTGCATTGCCAAGAATGATACCGATATCGTAGCTGTGGATTTTTAAGTCCTGCGGAAACAACAACCTGTCCGTATCCATTTCCAAATCCGGAATCAGGCGCACCGCCTCATGGTATTTCATATTGAGCAAAATATCCGCTACAGTATTCCCCGTGCAAAAATGCATATCCAAGCGCTCAAACGTGCGGTTTAAATCAGCCAGATAATCCTGTAGTTCTCCCTCTTCCCGAGAAAGCCGCAGGATTACGGCAAGGGTATTTTTCATATCGTGTTTCATGCCCCGTATCTCAGAGTAAATGCGCTCCATTTCTTCGATATGTTCCTGCATACCTCTTACCTGATTTTTCAGTATGACCCGCTCGCTTTTTTCCTTGTTGCGGTAAATCATATCCTGAAACAGTTTCACCCCATACAAAATAGAAAGCAGGGATAACAGTAGAATTGCCGGAAGTACAACAAGCAAAATGGGATATCTGTCATACAGCATTTTCGGCACCTTGTCCTCCAGCGTAACCATAATAATCCGCAGCAGCAGACAGATAAACAGTCCGACGGCAGACGGCGTAAGCAGAAACAACAGCTCCGTCCTGCGGATTTCGTAATCCTTTTCCTTAAAATCCCGCACAACTTTTCTCAACGATATGCAGATTATCAGGGCAATAGACAAATATTGAAGAACTTGTACCGCCAGAATACTACCGTTCAGTGTCAGCATAAGAGCTTTGTCAGATTTGATTATCCCTTTCTCTACACAGCAGTTCCATATATCAATGACACTGTCTCCCAGCTTCGCCAGCAAAATGACTGCGGCATGCCTGCCAATATCTACCACCGCCTGAAAGGCTGCGATAAGAAAAACCGAAATAGGACGAAACGCTTTATAGAAACACATGGCAAGAACAAATAGAAGACAGAGCGACAATGCCATTTTCCACACAGTCTCCCAATAATCATCGTATCTTGTGACGGAGGCCGTATGAAACATCTTTGATATTCCATACAGTCCCGCCGTATATAAAACTGCCACACACAGACCATTCCACCGGCTCTTCCAACGGCTTTCCAAAAAGCTGCCAAAAAAATATTGCAGGCAGTATCCCTGAAAAAGAACGACCGCCATATATAACAGCTCCATTGTTTCATACATCGGGAATCCCCCCATTCTGCAAATACCACATATATGCCTTTACAAACTCCCCATATTTTTTCTTTGTCAGATAGACTTTATCTCCGTTTGAAATGGTTATGCTGTCATTGTCATATTCCGTAATGTGTGCCATGTTCACAAGATACGCCCGATGGCTGCGGTAAAAATCTTCCCCGAGCTGCCCTGCCAGTTCTTCCATTGTTGCATAAATTTCTATGACGCCTTTTGCTCCGGCCGTATGGATTGCCACCTTTTTTGCCCTGCTCTCAATATACAGAATGTCACTCTGGTTCAGCGTGAGGTTTTTCTTTTTAATAAAAAGTTCTCTCTTTTCTTTCCTTTTTGACACTTCTCCTACCGCCCGTTCCAGCACTTCCCTGAACTTGCTTTCAGCCACCGGCTTTAACAGATAGTGGAATGCATACAAGTCAAGAGCCTCAAACACATACTCCCGATTGCCAGTAATAAATATCAGTACAATGTCATCCTGCCTTTCCCGCAGACTCCTCGCCGTCTCAATTCCGTCCATGCCAGCCATCTGTATGTCAAGAAAAACGATGTCAAATCGTTTTTCTGCTCCAAGCAGTTCCTCTCCTGTTGCATAGAAGTCCGGACAACAATTCGGCATCTGCTTTGCTATCAGAGCGCCTATCTGCTCCCGTATCACTCTCTCGTCATCCGCTACAGCGATATTCAAAATTTATCACCTCGAATCCTATTCAGAACGATAGTAACAAACTTTTATCGTTACACTTTTTATATCGGCAGAAAAAATCCGTTTTTCGGACATATGGAATGAAACGCCTGCTTTTCGGGAATGAAAGGAAAACTCTCCTAAATGTTAATATCAAATTTTGTGTAATAGACTTCCTCCCGCTCCTCCTTTTTTTCCTCTGTTTTTTTCTCTTTCTCTTCCTGCTCCTTTTTCTTCTTTATGTGCTCTTCACGCTCCTCTTTTAATTCCCGCCATCCCTTTGTATCAGACACTACCGTCGACGTAGCCTGCATAACTACATTTCCCGTACTATCAATACTCCAGCTCTCCGAATAATTCGTCAATCTTGCACCGATTGCCCTCGCATTTGCTTTTGCACTTTTGTACCCGCTCTGATAGCTCTCCTTATAATAAGCAAGAGCTTCTTCCAGCTCTTTCGCCTTGTCGGCATTTCCGGCACACTCTTTTAAATATGCCCCCGAAATCGCAACTGCTCCATTTTTAACGCAATCGTATTTTCCGGCAAGATAAGAATAATAATCCTTTCCCTCGTTTCTCCGTGCCACATATGTGTTTTCATACGCATGATTGTAATTGTTTCCAATTCCCGTAATCGCCATAATCCTTACCTCCTATTTTTCGTTTTTAAACTGATTAGCAGTTTCTACTCTCCTTATCGTATTTTTTCATCTTCCTCTTCACAGATATGGCGCGAACGACGGAAATCAGGGTGTGAGATGCCTCTCATACATCATTACGGTAAGAATAAATTTCTTTCCCTCCCCCGTATCGCAAATTGTTATATCAATATCCCCCTTATACTTTTTGGCGCACCTTTGTATATTCTCCATGCCCAAACCATGAACCTGCGCGTCCTCTTTACTGCTGAGCGGCAGCCCCGTTTCGCGATGAAAGACGATTTCACCCGAAAAATCATTTTCTACCTCAATAAAAAATAAATTCCCTTTACCATAAGAGCGCAGGCAGATACGCTTTTTACCCTTACATTTGCTGGCGGCCTCAATTGCATTTTCCAGTGCGTTATTTAGTACAATTCCCATGTCGTAAACATCTATCTGCTGCTTATCGGGATAAATAAAATCGGCTTCAAAAGAAATCTTTTGCCGTTCTGCTTCCTGTTTCTTCTGGTGTACGATAACGTCCGTAATCGGGTTTCCCGTCCTGTATGCAAAATCCAGCCGTTTGACGGTTGTTTCCATTTTATCAATATAACTGTCTAGTTCTTCTTTGTCCTCGCCGGATACTTTTCTGACGACGGCGGCTATACTTTGCAGATGATTTTTCATATCATGTCGGAGTCCTCTCATATCGGCATATATATCCTGTAGTTCCTCTATCTGACGCTGCATCTGCACCATCTGATTTTCCAGCATCGCACGCTTCCGTTCTTCTCCACCCAGCCGCACAAGCTTTTGAAAAAGTATGACAGAAGCGATATTGCCACCTGACAACAAAAGGCAGATAAGCGATACCCAGAACAATGTGGCAGGCAGCCGGTCAAACATCGTCGCCGATGTACCATTCCCTACTGAAAAAATCATCATCTTAAGGGTGAGGGAAATGCACAAGGTGGACACATTGGGAAGAATCAGAAAAGCATACTCCCGTGTCCGGAATGAATAATCTTTCCTGATAAATTTTCTGCTGATGGCAGAGAGGTATCCTTTCATCAGCAGGACATACAAAAAGACATAAACAATCCCAGCCGCCACGCTTAATATGTTATTCCACATTTCCACTTCTGCCATTGTCGTTATCTTCTTTGATAATACTATAAGAAATCTGCCGATTATCCAGTGCCAGCCATAATTCAACACTACTACGATATATGTCATCAACTCTTTGGCAACAACAAAACTGACCGCCACAAATAACTGCTTAAACAACTCTCTGTGATACAATAGCATTTGTAAAAGTACTATGCATGTGATATCGGCAAGCACTTTTATAAGGCCGTGCAACGGATAACTCCAATCAATCCTGTCCAGTATAAGCATTTGAATGATAAAATACAGACCCGTCCACGCGCAAAGGACAAACTTTTTCTGGAACTTCCCCCTGAGAAATTTCCACACGTACATACTGCATGTTATACTGTTTACAAGGTATAGGGAAACCGATATCCCTTTTTCATACATTGACAATTCCTCCGTCTTTTGCATATTTCATATATTGCCTGATAAAATCGTTGTATCTCTTCCGCGCCAGTATCAGTCTGTCTCCATTGGCAACTTTAATTGTGTCTGCATTGTAAGAAACAATCTTTTCCATATTCACGAGAAAACACCTGTGGCAGCGGTAAAAGCCACTGCCCGTCATGCGCTCCAATTCGTCCATTTTTCCATAACAATCCAAGGCGCCCGCCTCTGTATGAATTATAACTTTCTTATTTGCACTCTCAATATAATAAATATCTTTAATAAAAACTTTCCTCCATGTGCCGGAATTTTTCACTAAAATATACTGCTTCGTCCGCTCCTCTTCCGCATATAATTCTCTTAACGCCCGCCCAAAAACATGGCAGAACTTTTCCTCGTCAACCGGCTTTAACAGATAGTGAAACGCCGACACATCAAAGGCGCTATTCATATATCTCTCATAGCCTGTCACAAAAATAATGATACTCTTCGTTCTTCCCTCTTCCTGCTGTCGAATGTGGCTCGCAACGTCCATTCCCGATATCTCCCGCATTTCCACATCAAGAAAACAAATATCAAAATCCCTTTGTGCCTGAATCATTTCCTCCCCTGTGGCAAAAGTTGTAATCTCTGCACCTTGTAGCTGCTCTTCTATCAGGGAAACAATATGCTCCCTCGCTGCTTTATCATCATCACACACTGCTATCTTTATCATTTTCTTATTTCCTTTCTCTAATTATGAAAATGCAGGCAAAAAACCTTTTACTATATCGGCTTTTTATGTCTCCGTGTTGTGGGAATGGGTGTCAGATACGAGATTTTGGGTGTGAAATAACTCTTAAACAAAATAGCGTGTTGCATCCCTTTTGTCTGGAACGCACCACGCTGAAAATAATAATCCATCTCTTTATCCCTGCTGTTACGAAAAGGTCAAGGAGTTATTTATACAATGCATAGTAATCGCTTTCCATATTTTCCACATTCTTCGTAAGCCATAGCTTTACATCATCTAACGCCTTATTATAAATCGCTTCTCCTAACACATCAAGAAAAAAATCTAATATTGTCTCAGAACCAATGATACCCAATTTCTCATCCCGTTCTTCTTGAAAAAAGTAAATGATTTCTTCCTGTAACTTTTTCTTTTCTTCCGGTGAAAGTTCAAACTTATTTTTCCTCATTTTCCTCTCCGTTCCGGAGCATACACTCCATTTTTTATTTATCACCCGCAAGTATCAGATAAAGCGTATCATACATTCTTTCAGAAGACAATAATTACAGCAAATTTTTCACTTATGCTGAATCATGACATCACAATAACAATTTTCAGAGGGCATGGAAAGTTTTCCCGTACGCTGCGCATGCGCAGCAATCACAGAATACATACCGGTAAACATATTCCTGCACATACGCTGTGCGTCGTCAAGCAGATGTTTGGGAAATAACTTCTTGTACCCCTGAATAAAGTTGCCGACAATCTCATTGTATTCCGCCATAATTGGCGCCAGATACTTTTCCGATATGGCGTCAAATGCTGCTTTCTGTTCTTTCGTAAACGAAGGTACGGTTACAAAAAAACTGCCGTCGCTTCTTTTGATAATATATCCGTCTTGAATCGCATTGGCAAGCGACTCAATATCTTTGGAAGCGCCATGATACAAAATATCTGCACATACATTGATATAGTTGTCATACATCATGGGGCGGAACGTAATGCCATTGATTGAAAAATACGACGTATGGCTAAATCCCCCGCGCTTTCCCAAATTGGCGCTGTGCTGAAAGCCTATAGCGATTCTTTTGTGCTTTCCGGTCTCCATATTTCCAAGATAACACCATTCATTGCCATCATATTTCTTTTTGAACGACGGATATGGCAATTTGCAATAATGCTCATCGGCATAGGCAAAAGCCATTACCCCATAAAGATAGCGCAAATCGTTGTCGCCTTTTTTCGCCTTATAAAAATCAATTGCCTTTGCCTCTTCCGCTATACTGTTTAACGCCAAGATAATTTCATCCATAAGCGGGAGTAATGCCTTTTCGGCATGCTCTTCACAATAAATACCGTATTTATCCGACCAAATAATAAAATCCGTCTGGTACTTACCCTTAACCGCCTCTGTGACGGCCTCCCTTTTTAACAGATTTTCCATGCGCTCTTCAATATAATAAGCGGGAACTCCGCACATCTTTGCCAAGTCCTCAACAGACGCTGGCTCTTCATAACAATAATACAAAATGTTTTGGGACAGCGCGTCATCAATATAGACAGTAGGAAAAGGAATCGTTTTTCCATTATAATTTCCGTTGCCATAAATATCCAGTTTCATCCTTATTGGTCTTAAAGCCGTTTCATTCATTTCACCACACTCCTTTTTAAGCTTTTTCCGCGCTTCACTGAGACGCCATCTGACAGTTCCCTCCGGCACATTCAGCTTCTCCGCGATTGTTTTCGCAGAAAGGCCGTCATAGTAATGCCATATGATGATATCACGATATGTTGCTGAGAGCATTGCTATTTTTGTGCGCAAGGTATCGTATATTTCTTCCTCGACAAAAGGGTATTCGTCCTCATAAAAAAGATTTTCCGGCACGTCATAACAATACAGGGCACGCTGTTTCCCCATATTGCGCCTAAATGTATTAGCTACATTCCGCGCCACTCCCCAAAGCCACGGTTCGAACCTGCTCTCATCCCTCAATTTAGGCAGCTCACGGACAGCAGTAAATAAAATTTCCTGCGCCAGCTCATCCGCCTCTTCCCGAGAGTATGTGTGATTAATTGCGTATCCATATACTTTGTCGATATAGCACTCAATCTTATCGTATTTCATCATTCTCACCTGCCTTCATTTATAAAGTGTCCAAAAAAAGCATTTTGTTGGGTGATTTCAAAAAAAGAGCCCATACACTGTTGTGTGTACGGACTCCATGATTGCTGCAACTCTTACATCGCTGCCTATATACCAGACTTTTATCATACTTTAAACGACGCTACCGTCTGATTCAGAAGTTCGCTCAGACGGAACAGTTCCTCCATTTTAGCGAGTACCGTACTGGCGTTTTCATCGGAACTCTGTGCCGATTTCTGTACTTCCTGCATGTATTCGGTTATGGCCCCGACCAATACTGTGATGTCGTGAATCGCCTCATTGATTCCGTCCATCTTCACACTCATCTGTCGGGAAGAGGCTCCCAAATCACCGGAGATATTGCTGTAGAATACGGCGTCCTGTTCATATACTTCGGCGAGTTCCGTCATTTCCCTGTAATCTTCCATCACCTTATCATTCATAAAATCAAGCAGTTTCTGGGAAGTGCCCGACAACACAACGACGCTTCTGATTACATCTTCTGTCACCTGACGGATTTTGTCTACCGCAACTTTGGAATTATCTGCCAGCTCACGAATCTCATCCGCAACGACCGAAAAACCTGCTCCCGCCTGACCGGCTCTTGCCGCCTCAATCGACGCATTCAGCGCCAGAAGATTCGTCTGGTCGCTGATGACAAGGATTTCCTCTGTCAGCGAATCAATATCCCGTACCCTGTCGCTCTCGGAAATCGCCTGCTCCAGTTCCTTTCTCGCCTCCTGATAGATGGAAATCGCCTCCTGTCCGGATTTTTCCGAACTCTCATGCCTCTCTCTGGCGCGGCTCATAATGTCGCTTGACTGCTCTGCCGCTTCACCGGCGCGCTCCGTCACATTGCCGACAAGAACTCCCAGTTCCTGACCGATATTCTCGATATCATCAGCCAGTCCCTTTGCCTCTTTCGTCTGTGTCATAACCTGTAAAACCGAATCGAGAATATGGGAGAGGTCTTCGGTCAGCACCGCCATCTCTTTTGATGTTCCTTTGGCAATCGTGTCAATATCTTCCGCCTCTTCCTTTGTATTCAAAATAATACTGCGAATCTGCTGTTTTACTTCTACCGTAGCCTTTTGTATCTGCTCAGTTTCATTCTTATATTCTTTCGGAATGCCTTTTTCACTGACTATATGTTCAGAGAAGTCACCGGAAGCAAACTGTTTTAACATCTGTACCGGAGCCAGCATTTTCCCGATAAGGCCCGTCATAAATACGACGACGAGAACAATGATGACAAGGGCGATGATAAGAGCTACTATAATCATCGTCGTCAGGGACTTTATGACATTAGCAGTTGGAACCACAACGCCTAACCGCCAGTCGCTCCCCTTAATCTGCGAAGCGGCAAAATAGCAGTTGCTTCCATTGTAATCCCTGAGTTTCAACACGTCACTGTCCGTTCCATCCATCAGACCGGACAATCCCGGCATTATATCCGTAACGGCAACCGCTGATTCTTCTTTTGGTTCGTACTCCTTATTTTTATGGGCGATATACTGTCCGCTGCTATCTACAAGAAATCCGTACACACCCTCTTCATAATTGATACTTCCGGTTAAATCCGTCACCGTTCCCAGCGTTACATCCAGTCCGATGACAGCCGCCAGTTCGTCTTCTATGTACACCGGTGCGGCAATCGTCGCACACATCTGATTCGTCAGCACATCCCAATAAGGATTTGTTACGATTACTTCTTTTTTCTCCGATGCCTGCTGATACCAGCCACGCTTAACCGGGTCGTACCCCTCCGGTATCTCTGCTTTCCGGTTGGACTGGATAAACTTGCTGTCTTTCGTCCCGCAGTACAGGTTAAGAATTTCTTCCCGCCCCGACGCATAGGTATCCACAACTGACTGGATAAACTTTACGTCGGTGTTTGCCGCCGCTTCTATACTGTTTGCAGCTCCGTCCGTCAGCAACTTTTCCGCCTCAATCCATGTATTAATCTCCTCCGCATACTTATCCGCATTTAACTGCAATGCCTCCGTCTGCTTCTGAATCAGATTTCTTCCCGCCAGAATAACAATTCCGGCAGTTGTCAAAATGATACTTACCGCTACAATACAGATAACATTTAATGTCAGCTTTCCTTTAATTGTCTTTCTCATAATTCTAATCCACCTTTTCTATCAAAATATTTATTAGGATATGAATCCATTGGTTCAGTTCACTCGTCTCATTTCTTTCCACGGTAATAATCCAGATATTTATCCCGCAGAAACGGATAGGTTCCTCTTGGCAGGTAGATTTTCTGCCCGTTATCCATTTGCACTTCCTGTGCATTCATGCTTTCGATATGCCCTAAATGGATAATATAAGAGGCGCCAACTTTCACCAGTTCCTGACAGGCGCAACACATCTCATAAATCTTCGCCATCGTGAGATTCTGCAGTACTTCCGCGCCATCCGTCATATGGATACACTGACGTTTCCCCTGAGCCTCACAATATACAATATCGTTCAGCGCAAATTTGCGGATATGGCTGTCCACTTTCAATAGGACATATTGATGTCTGTCATCTCTCCTGGCCTCGAGAATTTTATGAAGCGCCTTAAAAAGCGCTCTTTCCGAAACCGGTTTTATCAGATACGATGCCACCTCCACTTCAAACGCCGCCAGAGCATTCTCTGCCGACGAGGCAAAAAGAATAATTTTCCCGCTATTTCCCATGCGGTGCAGCTCCCGTACCGTCTCAATTCCCATTTGCTCTGGCACGTTAATGTCCATCAGAATAATATCCGGTTTCCAATTCCCTGTTCCTGCCTCCTGCAGCAAATCTCCTGTATTGGTAAAACGCTTTAACAGAAATGCTTTTTCTGCAAGCGGACTTTGCTCACTTCTCAGAATGCGCTCTACTCTGTCCGACTCTGTTTTTTCACTGTCACAGATTGCAATCTGATACATGTCTGACACCTCCATATCAAATACATACATATCACTATTATACAATCTTTCGACAGATTATACCCTATACCATGATATAGGGTTTCTGAAAATCAGTACTCTCCATCCTCCGCAATATCCACGACAAATTTTGCGTCGCTCACGGCAACGGCAAGCTGAAGTTTGTTTTTCAGATTCGTCTTTGCCAGCATATTTGTCACATGGTATTTGACCGTTACCACTTCCACGTTGAGCCTTTCCGCAATCTGAGGATAGGTCAGACCCTTGACAAGACAGCGCAGGACGCGCATCTCCGTCTTCGTAAACTCCGTACTTTTAGCCGTGCCAATTTCAACGACCGGTGGCGCATCAGGGAAAACATGTTCGCCTGCCAGCGTGCGGGAGATAATCTGCATCAGCGTTGTCTCATCGGTATCTTTATACCACAGACTATCTGCCCCAAAGCATTTTGCCTGCTCAAGAATCTCGTCATCTACTAGAGAAGTCACCACAACAATCCGGATGTCGGGAAAACTCTTCTTAATCTTTTTCACGGCAGCCAGACCATTTTCCCGATGTGCCGTCTGTACATCCATCAAAATCAGGTGAATTGCTCTCGTCTCACAAATTTCATACGCCTGCTCGGCCCCCTCGATAGATGCCTTCAGCAGAAAATCGTCAGACTTATCAATATACCCCTCCAAAATACTTCGTATCATCTTCTGGTCTTCCACTATCATTACATTTTTCATACTAATCCTCATTTCCGAATCAATTTTATCACACTGTTTCCTTTTTTATCCTGTACCTGCTGCCGGCAGAATGATTCGGCACACAAATCGGGGGCGGCTTATCAGCTCCAGACTACCGCCGGCATGCTCGATACGGCTGCGCAAACCGGAAAGCCCGCTGCCCTCAACAACCGTCCGCTCAGGAGCCATACCGTTATTTGTTATCGCACAGGTAATCTGTCCGCCGTCACTTCCCAACTCCACAAACACCTTATCCCCGCCGGCATGGCGCGCACAATTATTCACACATTCCCGAATGGCAAGGAGAAGCAGATGACGCACAAACTCATCTTCAGGAACATTTCCCTCCCATACGAGTTCCACCCCCAAATCCTCTGCGCGGATGCTAACAGCCTCCCATTCGTCCTGATTGGCAGGCATATTATTGGCCCGATAAAGCAAGTCAACGGCAGTTTCCCACAACACGGCATTCTTTCTGATGACAGCAATATCCTGATGTTGTATAAGCGCTTTTTTGGCGGCGAGAATACTGTGGCCGATATCATCATGGACACGTATCTTCATCGACAGTATTTCCTCTTCCCTCACAATGTCTTTCATGTTGTCCAGAATCCATTTGACTCTCTTATTGGCATCCGCAAGGCGGGCATTTTCGCGGTTCAGCTCCGCCTGTTTTGCGTACAGCTCCGTTACGTTTGCGGCAATTACTTCCGTTATCTGTTTTCCCTCCCTGTCTGTAATTATAGATTCTGTGAATCGGTGAACCGTTCCGTCCGGAAAACGGTACAGCGCAATCTCCCCGTCAAGACATTCCACGGCAGAGCGCGGATGAAACAGCGCCCCATGCAGCTCGTCAAGCGTCTGTATTTCCTTTCCAAACAACATAACTCCAATCGACATCATTTTTCTGTTAATCATCCGCACTGTGCCATATTCATCAAAAAAGCAAATGCCATCCGGCAGGTTATCGCCCGCCTCTTTAATCGTATCCCGCGACAGGGAGTATCGCATCCTCATCCACATACGGAGATAGCGTACTGCGGCATAGACGAGCAATCCCGCTTCCGCAAACCAGAGGAAAACGGCAGCCCCCGCAAAGTCACCCATACCGGCAGTCTCTGTCCTCATTTCAAACAGTGTTTTTATATATAACAGTTCTGCCATCAGCAGTACACCATCAAATACGGTGAACAAATATCTTCCGCCCGCCACATCTTCAATCACAAGGAACAACTGCAGCACAGCAGTTGCAAGCATAAGCAGTATCAGCAATGTCTGTTGTACATTTCCACATGCGGAAAAGAAACTCATGACGCAATGCCTCCTTTCTCAAATACCCGGTTCACATACCACAGCCCATCCTCGTCCCGATATACCGTAATCTCCGGAAACATCTCTGTGAGGGTTGTTAAATTTTCGCTGCAATCTGCGCAGAGCGTAAGCAAAAGACTGCTGCCTTTTTCTTCCAGACAGAGTAAAATAGCAGAAATCGTGTCGATACCTTTTTCTATGGCGGCTTCAAAAATATTGTACACAGCGCCTGCGGTTTCCGTAAATAGTTTCTCACAATTCAAAACACGCACTGCGCATTCCACGCCGTAAAGTTTGAGATTCTCCGCAAATTCCCTAATCCCGAGAAGCAGCTCCTCCTTGCGGATGCTCTGTTTCTGTACGGAGACAAAAATAAGGTCGCTGCGGCGTTTGATGTAAGTGCCGACAATCACTATTTTGCCAAGGATATGTTTTGCCTCATCCAAATCGTCTGTCTGCCTGAGCTGCCCTGTCAGTTTGCGGAGAATGGCAACCTGTGACGCCGTCTGCGCTTCCACCAAATCATAGAGCCGGTTTTCCTCATCCAAATGCAGCCGATAAGCCTTTTGCTCTGCCTCCGCTTTCAGCACATCTCCAGTATCGCACAGTTCCTCCCGCGTCATCTCCAAATCCCTCTGGACAGAAAGAAGCTCTGAAACATCCTCCTGCCAATACATATAGCCGCCGCGAAACGCTGCTCCTGATAAGCGGACTGACTTCTCCAGCATGACCGGCGCCGTATCTGCCTGAAGCAGTACCTCTTTGGGAATCGTTCCCGCACCCTCCGAAGAATAGAGAATCACATGTTCCCGATTCGCAAGCTGTACAGTGATGGCGGCGCTCTGAAACAAATTTTCATAACTGATATTCGTCTGAAACAAGCCGCTTTCAATAATCAGTTCAAACAAAACCGCCGTCATCAGGCAGCCGGATGCTGTCATATCGTTGAGATAATTACGGACAAAACTGTCGTCCATAAAATACTGGATTGCGTATGCAATGAGAAAAATCACACAAAGGAGCGGCAACAGCGTAAACTTTTTCCGTCTGGGGATTCGGCATTTACCTACGATAATCGCAAGTATTAAAATACCGCACAGGGCAATCAACGCCATAATCAAATAGTAGCCCGCCTCATGAGTACAGGCAGCATTGGTCCATGGTACGCCCTCCGGAAAAGAAAAGACAATCTGGTGCCAGTCGTTTGTCAAAACAAGCAAAATCAGCGCCGCTCCCACGCCAAACAGAGTCCAGCCCCACTTACCGAAACCGACATTTTCGCCCCGGCCTGCCATGATAGCTATATTCAGTCCGAGAACAGCAATCAATATCTGCGGTATATAGTAGGCATACCACAGATAACGCACAATCGTGACATCCCCCTGAAAGAGCAGATGTTTGCACATACTCACGGCAATCCAGAATACAAGAAGTACAGAAACCCCGCCAAAACAGCGCCTTATCATCTTCTGGATGATACCGTGGCAGGCGATTCGCCCCCACGCGTAATACATTCCCATATAGATAAAACTGCGAAACAGACTGAAAAAATAGTATTCCGTATTTTCGGGCGGTACAAATTTGCAGGCCAGTGCAATACCCACTCCGGTAAATACCATCGTCCACACAGAGATAATCCGCCGCTTGATATTATATTTCTGATATACGCTGTACAAAATGAGAAGCAGACATTCGGACAATATATAAGTAATTGACAGAAATTCAAATCCGTGAGAACGGAACTGTTCTATCAGCCAGACAATAATATCCATAAACACGGCACACAGCAAAACGATACCTTGGATATAAGTAGTCACTTTCTTTCTCTTTATCGAAAAGACGATGGCGGCAAGCATAGCCGCAAAGTACAGGAACAAATAAATATAGTACAATAAATGAAGCGAGCCGTATTCTTTCACAAGCACGGCAGTACCGTCCACGATTTCAAATGAAACCGACTTATAATATACGGTTAAGTATCCGGGACTTGCGGCAATGAAAAGTACAACCAGACCGACAACAGACAAAACCGCCGGAAGCCATTTGGAATACTGTACTCCACAGAGCTTTAAGATTATCATCAACATAAAGAACGGCAGAAAAACATTGCCGGAATAGGCAATCCTATTAGCCATAAGAGCAAAACCAAGCGTCTTTGAAGAGGCTAGCAGAAAATATCCAAGGTCTGCAACAAAGACTGACAAGAACAAAAGACGCAGCCAATTCTCTTTCTTTCTGTCTATAAAAATACAGGCGCCAAGTAAAATGAGTGCCGTTATACTAATTACGCCATATGTCAGGACCATCCGTCCACCTCCAAAACTACCTGTTTCCCGCTTCTCATTCACTGCCGCAATAATAATCAAGATACTGTTCCCGCAAAAGACGGAATGTCCCTCGCGGAAGATAGATTTTCTGCCCATTATCCATGAGCAGCTCCCGCGCATTCATACTGACGATATGCTCCAGATTGACGATATAGGAAACGCCCACTTTCACAAGCGCCTGACAGACGGAGCACATCTCATAAATCCTTGCCATCGTCAGATTCTGCATTACCCGTGCGCCATCTTTCATATAAATGTACTGAGATTTCCCTTTCGCTTCACAATATATAATATCATTTAGTGATATTCTTGTTATCATTTCCTCTACACGCAGCAATATGTATTTCTCCCGCTCCTCTTCCATCTCTATCAGAAAACCATCCAACAGGGTAAACACCTTTTCTGCTGACAGCGGCTTGAGCAGATATCGGGACGCCTCTACCTCAAATGCATCCAGTGCATGCTCCCTTGAGGTCGTGAGAAAGAACAGTTTTGCCGTACTCCCCATATCGCGGAGCCGTCTCGCCGCCTCTACCCCTATCGGAAGTCTTTCTTTTGTCTTTCCATCCGGCATATAAATATCGATAAAAATTAAATGCGGCAAATATGTTTCTTCCCCCACCATGCCAAGTAACTTGTCTGCACTTTCAAAACGCTCTATTTTAAAGTCTGCCTGCGGATGTTCCTGCTCATACGCACGCAATATTTTTTCGGTTTTCATAAGTTCTGCCGGTTCGTCATCACACAGTGCAATCTGAACTGTCATCCTTAACCTCCATGTTCATAATCAGCCGGAATACAAACACACCATTCTCGTTTCTAAAATCGCATTCCCCCTGATATTTCTCTGCCGTCCGGATAATACTCGAAACCCCGATACCGCCCGTAAATTCTGATTTCGGCTTTCCGTCCTTTAATTCCGCTTCTATTCTGCATGTATTTTTACAGATAATAACCAGTTTATTTTTCCTGATTTTAAGTGTCAGGCGGATAAAACACTCTCTTTCATCCGCATTTTTTTTTACTTCCATGCAGGCATAAATCGCATTTTCATAAGCATTGGCAAGAATCGCTACCAAATCAAGGCTTGAAATCATCAGCGTCTTCCCAATCTCCACATTCAGCGTCACCTTAATTCCCTCTTTTTCCGCCTTTGCGGTATATGCCGCGAGAATATTATTGACTGCCGGATTGGCACATATTGTCTCCGGTATGCCCTGCGCGATTTCTTCTTCATACTCTTCGAGGTATTGCAGCAATTCTTCCTGCTGTCCCCTGCGTGCATATTCTGCGATAACCGCATTGTGATGCCTCGCATCATGACGGATTCGCCTGCCCGATTCCACAGAATCTTCCAGAAGCTCAAGCTGCCGCTCCAACAGCCTGTAATTCATCTGCATAAGCTGCCGCTCCCTCTCATGTTCCTTTTCCTTGCTGATGTGCAGATAGAAACGGAATACAAGAAGCTGCAGCGTACCTATCAGAAGAAAATTCGTTACAATCTGAAAGATACGAGAAAAGTTCATATTTCTGTTCAGACTGGGATTCATAATATAACCAATGCCGAACAGACTACATATAATCATCGTGATAACACTGACCCTGTCTGTCTCCCGCTCCACATAATTGCCAAATCCTTCCATATATTTCCGCACATATTTTTCGAGAAAGAAAGCAAAGAGCAGGAGCAGAAAAATACGTGCGATAATATCTACCCATATGCTTCGTCCAAAGAAAAAAGCGGAAATTTCGATGGAGCCGACAATATATACTGCCATCAGATAAAATACAAGCACAAGCTTATATATTTTCACCCAGACGTAACCTTTGCTGAGCCAAAAGGCAAACAGGGCAAAGCCAAGATACATCACATGCGGCCCCATCCTCACATAGAGCGCCCGATTCGTCAAATACCAGAGGCAGGACAATGCTGTCATAACCACACCGAAACACAAATAATACAGCGTCGTTTTTTTCCTGTCAAACCGTGATTCGCATAAAATGGAAAACAGTAAAATGACTCCCCCGAGACTGATTACAAACCGGATAAACGCAACAAACACAGAACCGCCTAACATTTATTCACCTCTTATTTTTCTACCTTTATTTCAATCTTTTGTTTACAGCCGTTTTTGGCATAGCCATAAAAAACATGAACACCATGCTCATGGCCGTTAAAAATGCAACCAGTCTCTTTTTCATACAAATTTCCCCCTGTTCTATTTATTTTAAGTACTTTAGCACATCACTATATCTTTACCATCACATCTAACAGAAAATATCCGTTTTCCGTATAGCAGCACATGTCTCCGTCAAGCCGCTCTGCCGCTTCCCGTATAGCGGGAAGTCCGAAGCCATGCCCCGGCTCTGTCTTGCTGGTGGGAACTTCCTCGCCCCACGCCACATGCAGACTGTCCATGCACCGGTTCTTAATGCGGATTAGGAGATATTCCCTGTGATACCGCATATGGACGGAAACCTCCCTCCTATCTTCCTCAAGCTCCTTTAGGGCATCCAAAGCGTTTTCCAGACCATCGGCAAGAATACGGCACAAATCCATATACGGCAGTTCTTCCTCTCCTATCTGGATGTCCATTCTGCACACCGCAGAAATTTCTTCCATTTTCCGGTCGTAGGAGGCAAGTGTGGCATTGATGTATGGATTGGCACAGAACTGCCCCGACAGGGCGTCCATTTTCTTATCCATACCCGCCAGATACTCTGCCGCCTCCTGTGTTTTCCCCGCCGCCAGCAGGCCGGAGAGGGTCGCCGTGTAGCCTTTCATGTCATGCTTCATCTTGCGGATATTCTGCTGATTATCAAGCTGTGCCTCCAGCGTATTTTTCTGTTCCTGCAGGATTCGCCCGCTCTGCTGCTTTCTGTGGAGCAGAAGCTGGCGGTACATGGCTACAAGAATCGTGGCGTAAGTCATCGGCATCAGCAAAAGAATGAGCACGAAAGCCGGAAGTTCCTGCGGTCTTTTCGTTATTACCACAGGGAAGTTGGCAACGACGGCAAGCAGAATATAATACAGCGCCGTCATGCCCGCAAAAAGTCCCCAACCGCCAATCACCGACTCCTGCAGTTCCCTATATGGTTTGCGTATCCGGCGGGCTGCCCCCCATTCCACCAGCGGAAACAGCACCAGCCGCCCGACAAACATCAGGATATACTGCTGCCCGCCCAAATAGAAATCCATAATATTTGTCACGGCAATAATCCACAATGCCACCGTGTCTGCCAGACAAAAAGTAAAGAAAAACTTTCCTTTTTTATCTCTGGACATATACAGGAAGAACAGGAGGCTTGGCAGGGTGCATGTCAGGATAAAGACCTTGCCCATAAGCTCCGCCCCATATATCGCCAGCCCCACCACGTTCAAAAGGATGAGCGGCCCCATAATAATCCCTGTGAGCAGAAATGTTTTATTTCGGGAATAACGGGAACGGTACAGCAGCATAAAAAGAATTAGTATGTGGAACAGCGACCACAGCATGGATAAATCTCTGAGTATCGTCATCTTACCATTCCACCCCCTCAAACAGTATCTCCTGATACCGTTTCCTTACTTCTGCATAATATCTTCTGGACACGGGAATCCGCTCTCCGGCAACCGTCAGCTCGGAGCCTCCCATGCTCTCTACATGGTACATATTTACGATAAAACTCTGATGGCAGCGCAAAAATACATCCCCGCATATCTGCCGCTCCAAATCGTTTAACTTTCCCGTGCTCTCCTGTGTCTTTCCGTCCGTGCAGTATATGGAAAGCGTATGCCCCCTGCTGCTGATATGGAGTATCTTTCCGTAGGGAATTGTGCCGCTCTTTCCCCACCACGAGTAGACAAGATTCTTCTCTTTGCCACCGAAACGTCCGGCAAGGTTTTTCTGCACTTTCCACAGCAATTTCCTGACACTCTCCTCCTCTATGGGTTTTATCAGGTACTGAACGGCATAGAGGTCGTACGCCTCCCGATAAAAATCATCGCTGGTTGAGACAAAACAGATAAACGCCTCTTCCTGTACCCTGCAAAGCTTTTTCGCTAACTCAATCCCATTCATGGATTTGCCCATGAAAATATCAAGCAGATATAAATCAAACTGTTTGTTCCCCTCTTCCACGTCCGCCCAAAGACTTTCCCCATCGGAATAGATACTGACCTCCTGTTTTCCTAAAAATTTTTTAAGAGTCAGTGCGTCCTCCATACAGTCGTCACAGACTGCTATTCGCATAAGCATCCTCCTTAACAAAATTTTGTATACATAAAGAATAGATTTTCACTTTAACAGCCCTTTTGTAAAGAAATATATAATCTATTATAACATATCGCCACTCTTTCCTTTATGTCAATTTTGTCGCAAATTATGTTAATTTTGCTGATTTTCAATTTTTCTTTCTTTTCGGGGCTGCTATTGAACAGGCCGCAGAGATTCATTCACATTTCTTAAACAAGCTATCACTCTTCTCTTCACTCTCTCCTAATTATAGTATAAAAAACTGCTTTTTTCTGTCTTTGGGTACAATTCGCACTTTTTGGGGTACAATTTGCATATCTGGAAATGAAAAATTTTATTTAGTGGTGAAATATTTATAAACATTTCAGTTAGAGATTGATTTTTCAAATCTTATTTAGTATAATCGTTCTATATAGAAATGTTCTAACAAGAAATGAGGTGATATATTTGGAAACAAGGGGTGGTTTTTATATTACACAAATCAAACAACTTCAAGATAGGATTTTTGAACGGTTACTACTTGAAAATGGCATTGAAATAAGTGGCGGGCAGGGACGAATATTATTTATTCTATGGAAAACAGATAATCTTACGATTAGTGAAATAAGTGAAAAAACCTCTCTTGCAAAAAATACTGTATCCGTTGTAATAAATGGAATGGTAAATAAAGGAATTGTAGAAAGAAATATTAACCCACACAATCGCCGACAAACGATTGTATCACTCACTGAGTATGCAAAATCTTTACAGGAAAAGTATGAAATAGTATCTCAGCAGATGAATGTATTATTTTATCAAGGCTTTTCAGAAGAAGAGCAAAGACAATTTGAACGGTATCTTGCTCGAATACTTGAAACCTTGATTGAAAACCTACATACAAACTAATAATTTTATAAGGAGGATAATTTCCAATGAAAACAAGAGAACATATTATTGAATTTATTAAAAAACAAAAAGTGTCATTTATTGCTTCCGTAGACGAAGAAGGTTTCCCTAATATAAAAGCAATGTTTATACCACGCAAGATTGAGGGAAATTGTTTTTATTTTTCAACGAACACTTCCGCTATGCGCTCACAGCAATTTATAAAAAATCCAAAGGCAAGTATTTATTTTTATAACAAGGGACGCTTCAAATATGAGGGCATTATGCTGACTGGTACAATGGAAGTCTTGC
>CAPAOV010000008.1 GCA_948579355.1 uncultured Eubacterium sp.
GCTTAGGCATTGATATCCTTGTAAAAAAAGTGTCAACCAATATTGACAATATCATTTGTTATCTTAAACGTGTAATGATGTAAAATTTGCAGTTTTTGTATATTTTATTAGGTATCATGTTCATCTACTTATTTTATTGTATACTAGGCAAGTGAATAGTGGCTTAAGTAGAGGAGGAAAAGAATATGGATGGAGATTGAGAAGATTATCAGTTATGGTAAGAATAGTTCCTCACTTTGTAAAGACTTTCAAACTGTAATAAGATAGAATTTTGGGTTTGAAAGTTTTTTACACTGTGTCTGTCAAAATTTTGATTGGCTCTAAAATGGCTCTAATAATTTTCGCAGAGTCAGATAATAGATGCAAAAATATGATTTTGAAGTGAAAATAAGTACACAAATGTGTTGAAAAACACAAGGATTACATTATCCGAGCAAGAGTTCGAGTAGTACGAGAGTGCATGGATTATTTTATATGGCAGGTAGTCTATAGGATTGCCTGCTACCTTTGTATTACATCTATTTGATAGGGTGTAAAATGGTTATGTTAATATAGATTAGGAACATTGATAAATCGATATAAAGATATAATTAGAATTTTTGATTAGCGATGAAAAGAGGTGTGAAGTTTTGTATTCAAAATTCAATTTATCGATTAGCGATTATTTTTATAACAATGAATTGAATAGACATCTTGAAATTGGTAAATGGATATACGAAGGTTATGAAGCGCTTGCTAAGAAAAGTTTAAAAGAGTTCATATATGATAATAATCATATTGACGGGACTGCCATGAAAAATAATTGGTTTCAAATTGAAGATGTTGACATATTTATATCACATTCACCCCAGAACATAACTAAGGTGAAAGCTTTTGCGGGATGGTTATATGATGAATTTAATTTAACAGCGTTTATTGATTCCTGCGCATGGGGCTATTGCAATGATTTGTTAAAACAAATAGACGATGAACATTGTAAAAAGAAAGATGGAAAAACATATGATTATGATCTCAGAAATTATATAACCAGTCATGTTTATATGATGTTGTCTAATGCTTTGACAGAAATGATTGATAACACGCAATGCATTATGTTATAATACGCCTAATTCTGTTTCCTTGGTATATGATTTGCAGACGATTAAAAAAGAAAAGAAAAAAGTGACATTATCGCCTTGGATATATCATGAGTTAGCCATGACGTCCTTAGTGAGAAGATGTGAACCATGTAGAACGGTTTTATTATTAGAAAATGTTCTCATCAATAAAGCATTTAGTGAAAATAACAATATTAATATAGAGCACGATGTCAATAAATATTTAGAAGAAATGCTTCCCATTTCAGCAGAGGAACTTAAATTTGGGAAAAGAAACTATGAGATTTTAACTCATAAAGTAGATGGTGATTGTATTTCGAATATAACGGAATATGAAAGTATTCATCCCTTAGATGTTCTTTATAATTTACCTATATTACCTAAATAAAATTAAAAATTGGAGGTTGAAAAATATGGATAAAATGCATAAACATTTAGAATTGGTGCAAGGTGTTATAAATCGTATGGCAAATAATTCATTTATGTTAAAAGGATGGGCTGTGACCTTAGTGGCAGGTATTTTTGCTTTAGCAGGTAAAGATGCGGACAAACTTTATTTTCTTGTTGCGTATGTACCAGTACTAGTTTTTTGGGGGTTAGATGCATATTATTTGCTTCAAGAGAGGTTATACCGGTCACTATATGAAAAAGTTAGAAAAACAGAGGAAAATGATATAGATTTTTCATTGATAGCAACAACAGAAGAATTTTATAGTAATAAAAATTGTTATTGCAGTTGCCTGCTTTCAAAAACTGAATTGTGGTTTTATTTGCCACTAGCAGTGGTTTGCACTGGAATAATAATTATTACACATATTTAAAAATAATTGAGGAGAATGTATTATGGGGAAAAAGATTTTTGTATCATATAAGTTTGCAGATAGCCAAGTGAAAAATTTATCATTTTATGAGAATTCAACGGTACGTGATTATGTTACAAAGTTTGAAGAAATATTAGATCCGTCAGACAATATTTATAAAGGTGAAAATGATGGAGAAGATTTAAGTAACCTGTCTGAAGAAACAATATGGAAAAAGTTAAAAGACAGAATATATGATAGTTCTATAACAGTAGTATTTATATCACCAGGTATGAAAGAAAGTTGGCAAACAGAGAAAAACCAGTGGATACCGTGGGAAATTTCGTATTCACTAAAAGAAGTATCACGAAAAAACAAGAATGGAGATGCCATTACAAGTAGGAGTAACGCAATGGTAGCGGTTGTGTTACCAGATGAGAATGGTTCTTATTCTTATTATTTAGAAAGCAGGAACTGCTGTGAAAATGGTTGTACAACACATCACACGGATAAATTGTTCACAATACTAAGAAAAAATAAATTTAATTTGAAAGATGCAAATAATAAGGTGTGTGATACTGGTTCAACAATTTGGTATGGAGAAAGTAGCTATATTAAAGCTGTTAAATGGAGTGATTTCATCAGCAATTATAGTACATATATAGAAAGTGCTTGTGTAAGACAGGACAATATTGATGATTATGAAATTTGTAAAGAAGTTTGAAAGGTTATTTGAAAGAATTTCGAGAGTTACTATAATGGAATTGTGGCAACATTTTGGCAACAGAAAATCAGTAAGTCCAAATAAATTGTGTAATTGAAGTAAAAAATCCGCACTTTCAGAATAAAACTTAAATAAAATAGTTTAATTTAAGAGATGAACTTGTCGAGTTCGAATAGTACAAGAGTATATTATTTATTTCATATGGCAGGTAGTCTATGAGATTGCCTGCTATATTTACAATCTATTGTTTCAGAAAAATTTAGGTGGTAAGTTGTTGCCAATAGAAATGTGTATTTATATAAAATTGACGAATAGCTAATGAGGATAGTATATGAAAAGTACGAAAAAGGATTCAGTGAAAGTGGAAGAAAAAGCGCCGTTTGCTCAGAGACATCCTAGAATCAATTTTGTGATAGGGTTGGCTTGGCTGGTAATACTTATGTTTGTGGCAATATTACTTATATGGCTTATTTTTTCTTGCTTAGGGAATGGAATTGAGCATTTCGTTGATTTCCTGAAAAAGTTTGTAAGTACCACAGATAAAGTAATTATTGTGGCAATGATAACAGGCATGGTGTCTATAATCGGTGTGGTTTTTACGTCTGTAATAGCAAAAATCATTGATTATCGATACAATGTAAAAAAGTATTTATATGACAAAAGAGAGGCACCGTATGAACAATTTATAAGCATAATTTATACTATTATGGAAGATACAGAAAAACCTGTAAATGAGCAAATGACAGAATCCGATAAGTTTAGAATGATGTCAGACTTTTCCAAGGGATTAACGTTATGGGGATCAAATAAAGTAGTAAAAAAGTGGTTAAGATACAGAAGAGCGTCACTGAAAGGCATAAGTCCAGAGAATTCTTTATTACTATTGGAAGATATCATTTATGAAATCAGAAAGGATGTTGGACAAAGAAAAAGGTTGGGCAAAGGGGATATGTTATCCATTTTTATAAATGATATTGAAAAAATAATAAAAAAATAAGCATTTGTATAGAGAAATACTCTACAAATGCTACAATATGGGCTATACTAATACCAATATGAAGAAAGAGGTGGTATAATGGCTCAAATTAGTTTGCGTATAGAGGATGATGTAAAGAAAAAGGCAGAGCAAGCTTGTGCCGATATTGGAATGTCTTTGTCTACGGCTATTAATATTTATCTAAAAAAATTGGGGCGAGAGAAACGGATACCATTTGAAGTATCTGTTGATCCATTTTATTCGCAGGAGAATATGGCTAGGCTTAGAGAATCTGTAGCGCAAATGGAGGCTACAGGCGGTACGGTACATGAGGTGGACATTGATGATTAAGTCGTTGTCAGATGCGGCGTGGGAAGATTTTGAATACTGGACAAAGCAGGATAAAAAGACATTAAGGCGTATTCTTCAATTATTGAAGGATATTGACCGGAATGGATACGAGGGAATAGGAAAGCCGGAAAGATTAAGTGGTGATTTGGCATCCTATTGGAGTCGGCGAATCGACGATGCAAACCGTATTGTTTATCGGATAGAAGATAATGTGATAAAGGATGAAATTGGTGAGATTGGATTATATTCTGAACTAAAAGCACGAGAAGAAAACATAGATGAAATAAATGAAAAACTGTTAGAGTTCTATTGAAAATTATACAAACTGGAAAAGGGGAGGTCTGGGATAATAATATTACTGATAAGTGATATTTATACAAAGAATCAGAATATACATGAAATTAAATTTGAGGAGGCATTATTGTGACTAAAGTATATTTCGTTCGTCACGCAGAGCCAAATTATAACAATCATAATGACGCTCTTCGAGAATTATCTTCAAAAGGAATGGAAGATAGAAAATTGGTTACTAAATTTCTGGTAGATAAGCATATTGATGTTGTTCTATCAAGTCCATATAAAAGAGCAGTAGATACAGTTAAAGATTTTGCAGATAGTTATGGTATAGAAATTGATATTATATATGATTTTAGGGAAAGAAAAGTAGAAAGTGGCTGGATTGAAGATTTTACTTTATTTACAAAAATGCAATGGAATGATTTTACATACAAATTGTCAGATGGAGAATGCCTTCAAGAAGTTCAAACGAGAAATATATCGGCATTGCAGCAGGTATTAAATAAGTATGCAGGAAAGAATATTGCAGTAGG
Source organism: uncultured Eubacterium sp. (assembly GCA_948579355.1). Classification (GTDB taxonomy): domain Bacteria; phylum Bacillota; class Clostridia; order Lachnospirales; family Lachnospiraceae; genus Eubacterium_F. The sequence goes on from CAPAOV010000008.1 coordinate 4,779, forward strand.
AAGTCATGGAACTGCCTTAAGTACGATTATTAATTATTATGACCATTCTTTCGGGCATAACGATTTTGAAAGAATCAAAAACATTATGCCGTGGATTGTGGAGTTTGTTTTTGATGAGGATACAAAATGTATAATGATTAAGGAGCATGAGTTATACTGATGAAGTTACATTTTGAGGATGTTTGTCTTTCTCTTAGTGATGTGAAAGACATGGTGGATAAGGAGAAATTGGTATTTGGTTATTGGAATGTACGCTTTAGATGTATTGAGCGTCCAGTTTTATAAAGGGTTTCGGGCGTAAATTATGCCTAGATGGATATTTTATACTGCTATTTTCAAAATAGGCTTTTACTGCGTAACATTTCAAAAATAGATTGCCAATTTGCTATGATAAATGCGTGGCAACATTTTGGCAACAGAAAATCAGCACGCCCGTTAATTTATTGGCAGCTTCAAGATTGCTGTTTGGGTATAAATGCTCGTATGTTCTTAAAGTGGTCTGTATCTTTTCATGCCCTAAACGCTCTTTAATCAAAAGCGAGTTTTCTCCCATGCTGATTATCGCATATAGAACAGGCAGATAGAAAGAATCTGGTCATGGTTGAGGCGGGGATAATTGTTGGGACATCTGGCTTTGGCAAGTCAAGAATTGAAGAAAATGGGATTTGACAAAGTGTTGTTTGATTAGTAATATTGCTATCAAGATAGATGATATTTTATTTATAATAAAAGGGGGAAGAAATATGGAATTAATCTGGAATGACCTATATGAGGCGGCAAAGCGGGTACAAAACGAAAGGAAAGTATCTGATTACATAGACGCAGGCGGAGTGGCAGCAGCAGTCCTTTCTGCTTCCGGCAAAATTTATACCGGAGTCTGTATTGATACTTGTTCTACTTTAGGCATCTGTGCGGAACGCAATGCTATTTTTAATATGATTACAAATGGAGAGAGTATTATACAGAAAGTAATTGCTATTATGCCGGATGGGAAAACGGGAGCACCCTGTGGAGCATGCAGGGAGTTAATGGTGCAGCTCATGCCAGAGACCTATCAGGATATTGAAATCATGCTTGATTACAATACGGGAAAAATAGTTACATTGGGAGCTTTGACGCCGGAATGGTGGATTTGAAAGTAGCAGAATATTTGGCAGATTATAAAGGCGGGTGATAACGCCATGAAGCAAAATTCTATACCCTTTGACATGGCAGAATATGATAAACAGATAAAAAGGACATTGCCATTTTATGAGGAAATGTTTCAGCAGGTTGTTGATATTGTAAGAATATTGAATTTGCAATCGCTAAGATGGCTTGATGTGGGATGTGGAACCGGGAAAATGGCTAGAACAGTGTTGGATAATTTTGATATACAGAAAATGGTGTGCATTGATGTGGAGAAAGAAATGCTTGAGAGGGCAAGGGAATTGTGCAATGATGAAAAGGTACAATTTTTACAGTGTGATGTCAGGGGACTGCCATATCAGGAGATGTTTGATATTGTGACTGCAATACAAGTAAATCATTATTTTAGGAAAGATGAACGTATAGTAGCCATGAAAAATTGTTATGATGCCTTGGCAGAAAATGGAATATATATTTCCTTTGAAAATTTTGAACCATACAGTGAGGAAGGTGCAGGATTATATTTAAAGCGTTGGAAAGAGTTTCAGATTGTGAATGGAAAAACCAAGGAAGAGGCAGATTTGTACATCAAACGTTTTGGACAGAATTATTTTCCTATATCAATTTCAGAATCCATCGGACTTTTGAAAGACTGTGGGTTTCGTATGGTAGAAATTTTGTGGGTGTCTTATATGCAGGTGGGGATATTGGCAAGAAAATAAATGCTGTATAAAACATGAGAGGCACTGTTTACGTTAAAAATGTAATGTTATAATGTATTGGTCTGTATAAGGAGACGGTATGGATATACAAAACGGAAATACGGCGGAAGTATTTGATTATGATGGAGAAAGGGTCTGTAAACTATTTTATCAAGGAATACCTTATGAATATGTTCAGCAGGAATACGAAAATGTCAGAAAACTATTTGAATTGGGGATTCGTGTGCCGGAGGAAATTGTATCTGGAGGATAAGGACGCACAAATAATAAGAAATGTAATGCTGGTATACCCTTATATCAAAAGTGGTGTCATGTCTCATGGAACTGTTGCAGAAATTGTTTGGTGTTGTATATATTCCAAAGGCAGTATATCGGGAATTGATAGAGAATAGAGCATTTTCTGAAGAAGTAAGAATGGTGCAAGAGTGCCAATTTCTTTATGTGGAAGAAGTGGACAATGGGAAATCCGTTACCATTTTACGAAATTTTATCGGATTAGATGCTGGGGAAAGAGAAGCAATCATTTTAGCAGATGAAAAGTATTTGGATGTACAGTTGTTCTTATTGGGACAAAAACTTTGGAACGCCCATTTGTTCAATATGAGATTTGTAAGAGTCTGCAAAGAGGTAATGCTTCAATACTTGAATATTTTTCGGTTAATGATATAGAAAACATGAAGATTTCCATAAGCTATTTCTTTCAGAATGATGATAAGCTTATTGAGGAATTTTTTCAAATACATAGACTTGGTAATTTAGATATCTTAGTAAGTGTTTTTTTATCCGCAGAACAAAGAGATTCTAACGGCGTGAGTATAAACATTTCTTCTTGTAATAATTTTGATAACACGTATATGATATATATGTGAGCAATATATGATAATTTTGTATTTAGATAATAAAAGTAAGGATAAGATTGGTATAGATGTCTATGCTTTGTTTATGCGTGAGGCAATGGAAACTATGGACAGCGAAACTTTTCAGCTATATTTAAAAAGTAATAAAAACAAGTGAGAAGAAAATTCTGTTTTATTATATAGAGAAAGAGGTTTAATAGGAATGAATAAACTTATTCTAATTGCAGGTGCATCAGCAACAGGAAAATCAAGATATGCCAAACATCTCATTAATTCTTTGAAGCTTCCTGTTATAAGCAAGGATTCAATAAAAGAAGTAATGCATGACGGATTACATTTTAATGCCGAGACGGTTGAGCAGACACAATATTATGGTGCATGTGCATATAAGTTGTTCTTTCATTTTGCAGAATGTATGATGAAAAGTGGAGTTGACCTATGTTTGGAAAGCAACTTTACGAATCAGGGAAAAGATATAATACTTTTTCTTTTAGAGACATATCATTATGAATCTATGACTATATTTTTGAATGCCCCTTTGGAACTTCTGCATCAAAGATTTATTAACAGGGAAAAGACGGAAGAGCGACATATAGGGCTAAGTCATGGTGTTTACAATGATTTTGAAACATATAGGAAAGTTGCCATACATCAAACAGAGTTTGATTTGGGTGATAAACGGCTCGAAGTTGATGTGTCCGATTGGGATAAAGTGGATTATGGATATATTGATTCGAGAATTAGAGAGTTTATAAAGCAATAGAGAGCCTGTGATGAAGCATGGCGTCATAAGCCATGCACGGCTATATGAAGACCTGTCTTGGAATGAAGACACCAAATCAGATGGTTTTAATGTATCAGTCGTTAATGTTCTAATACAGCTAAGGGTAACAGCAGGGTATGCTGTTGTCGGAAATCATTATATCATATATATAATGTCAAGGCTAGGTAGTATTTTCTGCGAGAATCTCCACTTTCTCTTGACATTAGTTTAGAGGTGAAGTGTTACCAATCATTGATACCCTTACAATACTTGGCCGTGCATATGGAGGGACATTGTAGAATTATATTGAGTGTTATGTTATACTGTTAGTGTTGTTAATGATAATTTTTTAGTTTAAGGGGGAAATAAAACATGGAATTTATTAATAAAAATGATATACAAGAATTAGCGAATCCGGGCGTAGTGTCAAGGCAATTATTGAATCCGGAAAATTCTACAAGTAAAAGAGTAACGATAACAGAAGTACATTTAGAAATTGGAGCAAGTCAACCAAGGCATACACATGATATGTCAGAACAAATTTGGTATGCTACGCAGGGGAGTGGGAAACTTTTGTTAGCAGATAATAAAGAAAAAGACTTTAAAGCTGGTGATGTAGTGCGGTTTGCTGATAAGGATATTCATGGATTATTAAATGATGGAAATACAGAATTTGTATATATTTCTGTAACAGCTCCACCGATTGACTTTGGATATGCATATGAAGAAAAGAGATAACTTTTGATGTTGGATTAGGAGAGTTACATTTTTAGCAGAAAAGTAACAGTCAGGAGGCGATGGAAAATGCATGGCCCAACTGGAGGGAGGATATGGACGGAAGATTGAGAAATATGGCATCCATATACATATCAAAAGATAATAAAATGTTGTTGCTCTACCGACAGGGCGGCAGAGTGGTTAATGACGTCTGGGTAGGCTCTGCGGGCGGACATTTCGAGGAATATGAATTAAATGATGCCAGAGCTTGTGTGTTGCGTGAAATGCAGGAGGAATTAGGTATTGCCGAGAAGGATATAGAAAATTTGTATCTGCGTTATGTAACATTACGAAGAAGCAAGGGGGAGATACGTCAGAATTATTATTTTTTTGCTGATTTAAAAAATAATGTAGACGAGAAATTTTCTTCTAATGAGGGTGTCAGCAGATGGTTCCCTTTATCAGAATTAACATCTTTGGAAATGCCATTTACGTCAAAATATGTGATTGAACATTATCTGAATGTGGGATGTAAAACAGATGTGATATATGGCGGGATTGCAGATAGTCAAAAAGTAGTATTTATGGAAATGCCTGAGTTTTAGGAGGTGAGTTGATGATTTGCAAAATTAGAAGGAAAGAGATACCAGACTGTGTAGAAGTTATCTGCAAAAGTTTTATGACAGTAGCAGACGAGTTTGGATTTACGGCAGAAAACGCGCCGAGATTTACAGCTTTTGCGACAACAGAGGAACGCCTTATTTATCATCTGGAACAAGAGCAGAGACTAATGTTTGCATATTACAGCGATGGTAAGATGGTAGGATATTATTCTTTGCTGAAGAAAAATGAAAAAGAGTGTGAACTAAATAATTTATGTGTGTTAGAGGAGTACAGACATAAAAAAATTGGAGAGCAGCTTTTGGAGCATGCCATCGCTGAGGCAAGGAGCATGGGATGTTCTCAGATGAATATTGGAATTGTGGAGGAAAATGTGAAGCTGCGAAAATGGTATGAGGCATACGGAGTGGAGCATATAGGAACGGAAAAATATGATTTTTTTCCTTTTGTCTGTGGTTATATGAAAAAGATGTTGTAAAGGTGTTCTTACAATATAAACTGAAACGAGAATGCGGGATGAGAGGTATTAAATCGTTTAGAAAAAGAGAAAGTAAATTTTAAACTACCTTTTGAGGAAACACCGGAAGACATTGTGGAACGAATCTATAGAACTATAATGAAAAGAGATAAATAATGATTAAAAAGATTGACAATAAAAAGGAAAAAGAAAAGATTTGCATGGAAGTGTTGGAAGCACTGCCAGAATGGTTTGAAATTCCAGAGAGCAGAGTGTCTTATGCGAAAGAAAGCAGGGAACTTCCTTTTTTTGCAGATGTAGGGAATGAGATTGCCAGAGGATTTATTGTAATGAAAGAAACCAGTCATTATACGGTGGAAATCTATGTTATGGGTGTTAAGAAAGAGTATCACCGTTTAGGAATTGGCAGTGAACTTTTTGAAGCATTTTATCAGACTGCAAAAGAGAAAGGATATGAGTTTATTCAAGTAAAGACCGTCCGGAAAGGGATGTATCCGGATTACGATTTGACGAATGCATTTTATCAAAAGGTAGGATTTCGGGAACTGGAGTGTATGGAAAGTCTATGGGACGAGGCGAACCCATGTCAGGTGTATGTGATGGCGATAAGCTAGTGGAGATATTAAGGTAGTCAAATATCAGTGCTACAAAATTAAAAAAATATGACACGTTGGTAAATTTCTGTTTGTTGAATTGGCATATGTGATGTTGATGCAGAAATCGGATTATGAAAGAGGAACCTATGGGAATTATTGTATGTGGCTTAAATGGCAGTGGAAAGAGTACATTAGGAAAAGCTCTTGCGAAGAAGCTGCATTTTCATTTTATAGATAATGAGGACTTGTATTTTCCTAAGACAGACCCCAAGTATATTTATGCCTCTCCACGTTCTCGTGAAGAGGTAGAAAAGTTGCTTTGGAATGAGATAAGAGCATATGAGAATTTTGTTTTTACTTCTGTAAAAGGAGATTATGGAGAAACTATCTCTTCCTTTTTTCAATATGCTGTCTTGATTGATGTTCCAAAGGATATTCGGTTGCAGCGAGTTAGAAATCGTTCGTTTCAGAAGTTTGGTAAAAGGATGCTATTAGGCGGGGATTTGCATGAGCAAGAAGAAAAATTCTTCGAATTTGTGAAATCCCGACCGGAAAATATGGTTGAAAAATGGGTGCGGTCGTTAAAATGTCCTATTCTACGAATCGACGGAACAAAACCTATTGAAGAAAACGTGGATTTTGTTATGGAACAGATACAAAATTTAGGTCAAGTGGTGGTAGAATAATGCTCGGAAAACAGGCACAGAAAAGGGAATTTGGTATCTTATACAGGAAGCTGGGGAACTGCTTGTATCTGCGCTGGCGTTATACAGAAATTTTGCTTTGGAGGATGCAGCATGAAAATAGAAAGAGCAGAAAAAGTTGATTTATTAAAAATACTTAACTTGCAGTATCTTGCTTATCAAAGTGAAGCAAGGCTTTTTGATAACGAAGATATTCCGCCATTAAAACAAACTTTGGCTGATGTGGAGAACGAATATCAAAGAGGTGTTATTTTAAAAGCTTTGGATGAAGACCAAAACATCATAGGTTCTGTAAGAGCATTTTGCGATAACGAGACGGTTTATATTGGAAAATTGATGGTTCATCCATCAAAACAGGGACAAGGAATAGGAACAAAACTTCTTTTGGAAATAGAAAATGAATATCCAAACAAAAGGTATGAATTGTTTACCAGTACCAAGAGTAAAAAGAATATAGCATTGTATCAGAAACAGGGCTATAAAATTTTTGACGAGAAACAAGTTACAGAGGAATTGAGATTTGTGTATATGGAGAAAGTATAAAACTGTGGAAAAATATTTGCTGATAAGTTTAGGGGTATTGAAAAAGGCAAATACGTTCTACATGCCATATCAGAATACTACGATATGGCAGCAAAAGCTACAGATAAAATTCAAATATGCATAACTGATTGATTATTGTCATGAGATGGACACTCATGGAATAAGGCATTGGAGGAAAGTTTTATGGCGGAAGATGCGGTGTTGTAAAGGCTGAAGCAAATCTCGCAACGTTGGTGCGAGATTTGAAAGAAATTGAGAAGAGGAAGCGGGACAAAAATATGGAAACTTGTGCACAGCAATAGGCTATATAAAGCTACATTGTGGATGGTATACATATCGGGAAATTTGCAGATAAATGGCAACAATACCTGAATGAAATATAAAAGAAATTGGAGGAAGAAAAATGTTATTTGTATGTTACCCAAAATGTTCAACTTGTAAAAAGGCTGAGAAGTGGCTGAATGAACACAATTTGCAATATGCAGTGCGCCATATTGCGGAGGACAATCCCTCTTATGATGAATTAAGAGAATGGCATAAGAAAAGCGGGCTTCCATTGAAAAGGTTTTTTAATACCAGTGGCGTGCTCTATAAAGAAATGGAATTGAAAAATAAGCTTCCGTCAATGAGCGAGGATGAGCAATTGAAACTTCTAGCCACCAATGGAATGCTTGTGAAACGTCCAATTATAATCAGTGACGATAAAGTACTTGTTGGTTTTAAAGTAAATGAATGGGACAGTTTATTATAGGCATTAAAGTGAAAAACACTTCTTACAGAAAGAGAGGAACAGAATGCGTATCTTAGTTTTAGGCGGTACAAGATATTTTGGTATTCCCATGATAAAAGAATTGCTTGTCCGGGGACATAATGTAACGATAGCGACGAGAGGAAATGTCGAAGACGATTTTGGTGATAAGATAGAGCGGATTATAGTTGAGAGAACCGATGCCGAAAGCATGAAAAAAGCATTTGCGGGACAATATTATGATGCCGTTATTGATAAAATTGCGTACTGCTCAAACGATATCAGATATGTAATGGATGCGCTGAATTTTGAAAAGTATATTTATATGTCCAGCACATCGGTGTATGAACCAAAGCATAGTAACACAAAAGAAACAGATTTTGATGGCATTCATAGAAAAATGGAGTGGTGTACCCGATTTGATTATCCTTATGAGGAAATCAAGCGTCAGGCAGAGTGCGCTTTATGGCAGAAATACAGTGATAAAAAGTGGATTGCTGTCCGCTATCCATTTGTGATAGGGATGGATGATTATACAAACAGGCTGCGATTTTATGTAGAGCATACAATGAAAGAAATCCCGATGAATATTGACAATATGGACTGTCAGATGGGATATATTCGCTCTGATGAAGCGGGAAAATTTCTTGCCTATCTGGTGGATACAGATTTTATGGGTGCCGTAAATGGCAGTTCCCATGGAACAATTTCCATAAGAGAAATCATTTCATATGTGGAGCAGAAAACAGGCAGGAAAGCGTCTCTATCTGTGGATGGAGAAGAGGCTCCCTATAATGGAGAACCGCAATATAGTATTAATACAGAAGTCGCTGAAGAATTAGGCTTCAGATTTTCAACATTGAAAGACTGGCTCTATGATTTAATAGACTATTATATAAAAGAAATTGAAAAGGAAAGTTGATTTTGGGAAGAGTGAAAAAAAGAAATTTACTCAAAACGTCAAACGTAATATGCTCCTTTTTGATATAATGAATTTACGATATCGGAAAGAGGTTGGAATATGCGGAGCATAGAACTTTTAATGAAAGCATTAGAATATATTGAGCAGCATCTTCGCGATGAAATTAAAACGGAGGATGTGGCTGCTGTTTGCTTTTGCTCTAAATCAACCCTTGAAAAATTATTTCGCAGGGTACATGGTATTTCGGTACATGACTACATTGTCCGCAGAAGGATGATGTTAGGGGCAAAGAGATTATCCCAAAATCCTGAAGTGGCAATTCTCGACATAGCCCTTGAATATGGTTATAGTACCCACGAATCCTTTGCACGTGCATTTAAACAGGTATGGAATTGTAAACCTTCTGAGTTTCGCAAAAAGCGATTCACAGAATTATTTCCGAGGTTAAATGTGCCAACGGAGAAAGGAGACAACTATATTATGGAGAGACGACATGTAGATATCAGTGAATTATACGATTTATTTCAAGATAGGAAAGACTGTTATTTTGTTCTTTGTGACATTAAACATATGGCTCCTATTAATGAGATTTCGAGAAAAGCAGGTGATTTGGCTATTTTGGAGCAGATGCGGCGTATGACAGCGGCGGCAGGGGAGGAGGATATAACATTCCGTATTGGCGGAGATGAATTTTGCATCCTCACAACCAGTAACGAGGAGTCCTATGCAGAGCAGATTGCGCAAAGAATCCGTAATATGAATAATCAGACATTTGCCTTTGAAAAGCAGCAAATACCGTTGTCCCTGCATGTGACAACGACAAGTCTAAAAGAATGTTGCCGTTATGAGGAGGTATTTGCAGGGTTGCATGTTGCAATCAAAGAATGCAAAGAAAAATGAGTAAACAATTCCACCGATTAGTAAGTTGTTTTGGTTTGCAGATACAGATTAGGAGGTAATTATGGTTCGCGAGATTACGGAAAAGGACTACAATGCTTTGATGACATTGTATATGCAATTGCATGATAATCCTATGCCTGAGGAGACAGCAGATGTAATAGCATTGTGGGAACGGATTTTGTATGACAAGGACCATCATATCATTGTGGCAGAGGAGGATGGAAAAATCGTTTCCTCCTGTGTCTGTGTAATTATTCCGAATTTGACACGCAACCAACGGCCCTACGCTTTTGTAGAAAATGTTATAACAGATGCTCAATATCGATGTCAGGGTTTTGCGTCAGCATGTTTGAACTATGCTAAGGAGATTGCATTAAAAGAAAATTGTTATAAACTGATGTTGCTGACTGGTTCAAGGAAAGAAAGCACGTTAAGTTTCTATCGCAAGGCAGGTTATAACAGCGAAGACAAGACAGCCTTTATTCAGTGGATTTAGGTGTTTCCGAAGTAAAAAAGCTAGTGTCGGGTCAGACACGCCATTCTTTTGTGAACGGTAATGGGAAAGCTTATTATAGGAATTGGAGAGGGGAAATATGATTGTGGGATTTATTATATGGAGCATATGCACCGCTATTTTTTTGGGAATAGGAATTTCCTGTCGTAAATCAGGGGAAGCAGCAGGCTTTTTTACTTTCGTGAAGCCGCCGGTAGTGGAGGATGTGGAACATTATAATAATGCAGTGTCCAAATTATGGTTTGTCGGGTCAGGTGTATTTGAAATTATTGGTGTTCCACTTTTGTTTTTAAAGCAAAATTCGCCCTTGTTCGTTCTGGTAGTTTTTGCAGTAGTGATTTTGCTTCTTGTTATGATGATTGTATACATAAAGATTGAAACAAAGTATAAGAAATAACTTTGTTCCGACACGAGAAACTCTTGTAGGTTTCTCGTGCGGTTCTTCGCGATAAATCGCTCAGAAATAGGGATTAATATGTTTGGAATGGAGATTAAAATGAGAGATTATAGCCGTCAAAATAAAAAGGCATGGGAATATAATGCATATGACTTTTGGACAAAGCACTCGGGCGCACCGGTTGAGAGGGCGAAAAGAGATTTGGAAAATCCCATAGGAATGTTGAAAAGGTATTCGGATTATTTTGATACTTATCAAGGTGTTAAAATAGCGAACATATGCGGCTCCTGTGGAAAGAAAGCAGTTCCTCTGGCTATTTTAGGGGCGGATGTTACGGTCTTTGACATTTCAGAAGATAATAAGAAATATGCGCTTGAAGTCGCAGCGGCTGCGAAAGTTGATTTGAATTTTGAGGTATGTGATATATTGGAAATTGATACAGGGAAGTATGGGAATTACTTTGATGTGGTGTTTATGGAAGGAGGCGTATTGCACTATTTTCATGACATTGATGAGTTTATGCATATTATGCATTCTTTATTAAAGGACAACGGCAAAATGATATGCAGCGATTTTCATCCATTTACAAAAATATCAGATATATTGAGTTTGGAACAGCCGGCGATGAGTTACTTTTCAACAGAAATTTTTGAGGGCGAAATGGCGCATGCCCGCTTTTTTGATGAAAATATTCGGGCGGACATGCCTAAGTGCAGTTATAGAAAATATACCATTAGTGAGATTATCAATTCAATCATAAATAGTGGTTTTACTTTAAAAAAGTTTGACGAACATCCGGCGTGGACAAATGAGAAGATACCAGGGGAGTTTACTATTGTAGCGGGTAAACAATATGAGAAACGAAAATTAAGAATAACGGAATACACCTGCGAGCAAAACTCTGAACTGCTGCATCATTTAGACGAGCTGCATACGACAGAATTAGGAATTGCACGGATAAAAAAGAATCTGTCTCTGGATACAGATGATGTTGTTGTATGGTGCAAAGATAAAATCAATTCGCCTCATGCCGCTATTGCAAGAAGAGGTAAAAACTGGTACATAAATGTAGATGACATTGTTATTACAGTCAATGCGCATAGTTATACAATCATAACGGCACACTAATTCGTCCATTTGCCAATCCGAACAGATATCTATGTCAAGTATATGGTAATATCATTGCACAGACATGCATATTGTGCTATTCTAAACAGGTGTATTGTATGTGTTTCCTAAATTGCCGGACGAGGCAAATCCGTGGAGGATATATGCAAATTATACAGAAAAAATTAATTATCAGAGAAAGAGGACCGGAGTTCATGCGTTTTACAAATAAGGAAATCATGCAGATTGCGATGAAGCAGTCGGCGATTGATGCTAATTGCAAAGTAGAAGATTTTTGTAAAAAAGAAAATGTAGTAGTTATGTCTGAGAAAAATGAACAGGCAAGAAAATATTTGCAACTGCCATTTGAGTGCAATTTAATTTCTTATGGCAACAATATTGTAGCATCAACAAAAGAAGAGTACAGAGAAATTGTTGGGTTGTACATTAATAAATATCCGGTAGAACATTGTTTTGAAACTCCTAATATGCATGTGCTGAATGATGAATTGCAAAAACAAAATTTAAGGATTTGTTTTATGGCAGAATATTTTTTGCCGGATATAAATTATCTGAAAAAGCGGAATTGTGACTATGAATTGAGAATCCTTAAACAAAAGGATTTTGCTGATTTGTATAAGACGGAATGGGAAAATGCCCTTTGCGAAAGAAGAAAAGAACTGGATGTATTGGGTATGGCTGCGTATGATGATGAGAAACTGATAGGTTTGGCGGCATGTTCTGCGGATTGCGAGTCCATGTGGCAGATAGGAGTGGATGTTTTGCCTGAATACCGGATGCGGGGTATTGCGTCAGCGCTTACAAGCAGGTTAGCATTAGAGATATTAGATGAGGGAAAAGTTCCCTTTTATTGTACCGCATGGAGTAATCTGAAATCTGTCAGAAATGCGATTAAGAGCGGATTTAGACCTGCTTGGATTGAGATGACGGTAAAAGATATGGACACAGTAACAAAAATGAATAAGTGATATCGGAAAAAAGGATAAGTGAATTGGACGGGAAACTGAGGAATATGACATCTGTATATATATCAAAGCAGGATAAGAGGTTATTACTTTACCGGCAGGGGAGCAGAGTAGGGAATGGTTTGTGGGAGAAACATTGGGAAGTCTTATAGTTATCAAATATAGGAGGAAACTATGATAAGAGAAGCAACAAAGGAAGATGTGACATGTATTGCTGAAATGGCGCATATCATGTGGGAAAGCCATTTGGAAGAATTAGCGGAAGAATTTGAGATGGCGTTGGGAAATGAGGAATGTGTGATATATCTTTATTGTGTCGACAATATGCCAATCGGATTTGCACAGTGCGGATTGCGCCATGATTATGTAGAGGGAACGGAAAGTAGTCCGGTTGGATATTTAGAGGGGATTTTTATTCGTGAACAATACCGGAAAAAAGGATATGCCGGCGATTTATTGAGGGAATGCGAAAAATGGGTCAAACAAAAAGGCTGTTCTGAGTTTGCAAGTGATTGCGAGTTAAATAATAATGTGAGTCTTGCTTTCCATATGAATACGGGATTTACAGAAGCAAACCGCATTATTTGTTTTACAAAGAGAATTTGAGAATATTATAGGTATTTGATATCTGTGACTGTTATGAAATATAAATGAAAAGAGGAATATTCTAACTCTATTAAAATTTTACTTTGAATGACAGGAGTGATACATTGAAGAAATTGTTTCAGGCAATTCGGAAAAATGATATAGAGCAAATTAAGAAGATAATTGAAAGTAAACCGGAATTAGTCAATTGTGTCGCAAAGCAACCACCCAAAAAGGATGATGGGCAGTCTCCTTTACAGGTATCTTTGAAAACCGGTTGTTTCCAAATAGCAGAGTATCTCATTGATAAGGGGGCTGATTTGGACTTTATAGAAGATGTTTCTTGTTGTAATTTGTGGAGAGCTCCTGTTATTCACGATGCAATTAATGCTGCGGTAATGAATAGCAGATGGAATACGAATGATAAACTTATGGGATTCAGAATATTTTCAACAGAGCAGGAAGCTAAGAGAGCATATATGGTGCTTGAAAAAGTGGTCAAATTAGGTGCAGATGTGAATGCACTGGATTCTTATGGCAATTCGGGAATCTGGAGATTTTGTTTACAGGCAAGTCAAATATTACCTACATATGATTATAACAATCATTGCGAAAGAGAGGATAGAGTTTTCACAAAAGAATTAGAAGAAGATTTGACAAGAATATTGAAACTATTATATCAATATAATGCGGACTTTTCATACGTGTCTCCAAACACTAAACTAAGCGTTTTGGAGTTTTATAAAGAGGGAACTCTGGCAGAGTTGTTGAAAAACTGCACAATGAATTGATGTATTGCTCTGGTGAAAGTAATTGCAAAAACAAAGTCTATGATGACCGGGAGGGGTATCTGTGAATTTCATTTTTGATATGGACGGACTTATGTTTGATACGGAGAGAATCTGTATTAAGGCATGGGATTATGCCGGAGAGAAGATTGGTGTTGGCAAAGCCGGATACATGGTATATAAGACGTTGGGAATGAATAGCGCTGCCGCTAACAAAGTCTGGAATGAGGAATTTGGCGACAGATATAACGAGGATGAATTGAGGAAATATACAAATGATTATATGAAAAAATATTATGCTGAAAATACAGTTCCCGTGAAATATGGCCTGTATGAATTGCTTGATTATTTACGGGATAAAAACTGTAAGATGATGGTCGCAAGTTCTTCTTCCCGCCGGCAGGTTGAAAAACATTTAAAAAGCGCCGGAGTATCCAACTATTTTGTTGATATTATCTGCGGCGATATGGTGGAAAACTCAAAGCCGGCGCCGGATATTTACCTGAAAGCATGTGAGATATTGGGAGCGTCACCCGAAGACTGTTTCGCTTTGGAGGATTCGAAGAATGGATTATTAGCAGCCTATAGGGCGGGTTGTAAGCCTGTTATGGTTCCCGATTTATGGCAGCCGGACGAAGAGACTTTGAAAATAATTATTGCCAGATACGATAATCTGGAACAGGTAAAGGACGCTATTGCAAATGGACAATGTATTTCTGCAAAGGGGGGCTTAAAGTGAAATATATATCGGATAAGGATTGTTGTTTTGAGCAGGATAATTTTTGGTTTCGGTATCGTGCGGCGGCAATTATTATTGAGGATGGATGCGTTTTAATGGCATATAATGATGTGGATGATTATTTTTATAGTATTGGCGGGGGCGTACATTTGGGTGAGACTTCAGAACAGGCGGTGATAAGAGAGGTAAAAGAAGAAACCGGTATGACATATGAGGTGGAGCGATTGGCATTTATAAGAGAATGCATGTATCATGGTAAAACTTCTTTTTCCGGTAAACAATGCCATATAGTAGAGTTTTATTATTTGATGAAACCAAAAGGGAAACGCCTGCTTGAAAATGGGGAGAGCAGAGGCACGACACAAGGGGTGCCGGAATATTTGCGTTGGATACCATTGCAACAACTAAAAGATTACAAAGTGTTTCCACAATTTTTTGGCGATAAGTTGTGTGAAATGCCGCAATCAATACAGCATGATATTTCAGACGAGCGTTAGGAAACGACCACTTATAGGAAGGTACAGGTACAGATTTTGTGTGAATGGAGGATGTATATGAACTTTTCTGAAATGACGGATGAAGAATTAGTTAAAATAAAGAAGGGTAGCGTGAAAATAGCTTTGATTGGTTTTGTATTTATTGTTGGCGCTCTGCTCTCTTTACTTTTTTTTGAAATAGATATTATTATAATGACTTGGTTTGTAATTTGTTGTTGTATTTGCGGCGGCTGTACCATTTATGTCTGCAAAAAAAATCATCCTATTGATTTGGAGCTGGGGAGAAGAAAACGGCAGGCAATATCAAGGGAAATACATCGTGTTGTACCAGCAGACTGCCAGACAGTTGTTACCGTGTCAAGAAATACGTTTGGGCTAAAACATGGGAAGTATTATATTTGGAAAGAGTACGATATGCTAAGCTTTTATCCGGTCTGGAGGGTGTTAAAGAATCCGATAGAAGAAGTGGTTTCGATTGCCATTGAAGATATCATGTATTATAAAGTAGAGGGGTATGTGGGATTTAGCGCCATGGGGCGCGGAGTTGATACCAGACGCCTGCGCTTAATTATGGTGGGGCAGCGGCAGCTCGTATGTGATTTTCAGGATTATAATACGTTAAAGATTGTCTTACCAGAAAAGGATTCTGCCTATATATCGAATGGGGGGATGACGTCAAAAGGAGCGAAAACTTCTTCTGCAGATGAGATAATGAAGTACAAAAAATTATTGGATGACGGAATTATTACGGCGGATGAATTTGAGAAAAAGAAGCGCCAATTTCTTGATTTATAAGTAGGAGTTTGAATTATGAAACGCATATTTTTAATGCTTCAGCGAAGTGTTGTGATATTGTCGGGTTTTATTTGGGGAGCAGTTAGTTTCTTTTGGTTGGGTTATAGCATTCTGACTATAGGTAATCTCATAGAGGAACCGGGTTCGCTCGATTATGAGTGGGAGGGCGAACGCATGCGTATATTTGGACTAATCGGGTGTGTTTTATATGTTCTAGTATTTGCCTGCATAGTATGGTTTTTGAAGAGGCAAAAACCATACTTGATTTTATTTCTGCTATCCATGCTTGGGAGCGGAATTATTTTAATCAGCTATATAGTTATGTTCAGAGCATAGCCTGCAGGCTTTACACAGAGTATGGGAGTGTTGTTTCTATATATCGTGTGGTATTAAGTTTGATTTTACAACGATACGACAGTCACCATTTAAAATCCATTCGTGCATCCCCGCATCACCGGTACAAAATATATATTCTGCGTCTACAGGAAATCTGAAAAATGCACGGTATAGTTGATTTATCATACCGCCGTGGGTAACGATGGCTAACGTGCTGTTTTCATCATTTTCCGAAATTATCTTTGACAGCATAAACTCAGCTCTATATCTGAATTCAAGTGCACTTTCCTGCTCATAAACGGCGGAATGTAATGGTACGTCGACTTGCGGATATTTTTCTTCGACAACATCATGGGCTAAACCTGCGAGCAAGCCGTTGTTAAACTCCATTAAGCGCTCATCAGGTATTAGAGGGGAACCGGTTTGTGAAGCCAAATGCTGTGCCGTCTGCATAGCTCTTTTAAGTGTGCTGTGATAAATCTTTTCAACCTGATAATTTTGACAGATGTATTTGCTCGTGGCTTCTGCTTGATTATGTCCCCGTTCGGTCAGTTCAAAATCAGCTCTGCCCTCATGTACGTCAAGAATATCAGCTTCGCTTTCGCCGTGTCTTATTACTAATAGCTTCATAAAATCCATCCTTTCATCACATGTCAATGTGTATATATTTTGCCTGTTTACATAATATCAAAAGTAATTTTGTTTGTCACCAATTTTATATTGCTTTTTCAATTACCTGAGCAAATAAGAAAAACAGTCCGGCTTTAGCCAGACTGTTTTCATTCTCCGTTTCCGGAACCGTTCCTTATTCCGTTCCCTTTGCATACTTTTTTTCCATCTTTTCAATTTTTTCTATATACTCATCCATCTTCTTTTGTCTGTCTTTGGTCCATTCGATATAACTTGCCTGTATATCTTTCTTTTCTGATACCTCAAATAGAGAAGCGTTTTCCGCTATTTTGCGCACTTCGTTCTTTGGCATACTGCAGCCGTCTATACAAATCATATAATCGGAATCGTTATACTGGAACAGGGCGATATATCTCCTGCCTCCCTTATCCGCAATGATTCCTTGTCCCTCTTCGGTCTGGAATTTTTTCAACCCTTCCGTTCTGCGGATTGTCCTATAGTCCGTTTTCATATGATATAAAATAACACTGAAAAAGCCGTTTTCATCCTTTTTTCCTTTGCGGTAAAAATAAGTATCCTCTTTATCCTGCTTAAACCCATGCGGGATATAAGATAATTTTATATCGCATAAACCCTCTTTTTTGCTATTCTCCGGTTTGCTTGTAGGCAGTGAAACTTCTGTAATTTCCTCGAGCTCCTTGTCCACATGGACTTGCCATTTCTCACCGCGCTGCTTCTCTGTCGACGTAGGCAGATGAGTGGCCGCATAGATTCCCGTACTTCCCAGAAACACGATTCCCACAAGCGCCGCTGCCCGAAATCCCATCCTGCATTTGTCTCGTTTTGTGAGCTTTTGGGCCCGCTTCTCATCCTGTTTCCGAATTTTTGCTTTCGCTGTTTCCGATAGATGTATTTCTTTAAATAATTCATTATACTGCTCTTTCATAACGTCCCTCCATTTTCCAAAATATCTTTTAACATTTCTCGCCCTCTTTGCAGCCGCTTTTTCACGGCCGCTTCCGACGAACCCACAATCGCTCCGATTTCCTTACACGTATAGCCCTCATAATAGTGTAGATGAACGGCCGCCTTAATCGGGGACGGAAGCTGCAGGATTTCGGCCATCTGCTCCTGCTTTTCCTCCGCGGCAACTACTTCTTTGATATCATCCAAATTGATATGGATTCTTCGTCTATTCTTTCGCAGGAAATTTTTTGATTTATTTACGGCTACCCGCAGCAGCCATGCTTTCTCATGTTCCTCTTCCCGAAATTTACCGGAATGGGTCATATAGGAAATAAAAGTTTCCTGCACAATCTCCTCCGCGTCATAACGGTTGCCAAGCATAGAAAGGCAGACTCTCATCAGCATATCACCATATAAATCAAGCGCCTGCTCAATCTTTTCCTTGGATTGTTCCAGTGTCAAGTAATCTCCTCCTTTCACCCTATACACACCTGAGGGTGGAAAATGGTGAAAAAAGCGTCGTAAAAAATTCGCTGAATTGATTATACCATTTATTCTCTGTGTCTATCAAATGGGGTAAACTACAGGAGGCATTTCTTTTCTATTATTAACAATTGAAAAATAAAAAACTTTATGATAGAATAATTTGCGCAAAAGCATAAACATATTGTCATATCCTTATAGAGAGGGAAATGTAGTAACCGGCAACATGTTTTGCTATAATTAATTTGATATTTGGGAGGTAATTTTGTATGAAATTTCTTGCAAACCGTAAACTGGCAACGCGCATCAGCATTATTACTACAACTATCACTTTATTGGGAATGTTGTTACTTTGGCGCACGGTATCGGATAATGTTGCATCCATCGTTGAGAACGATATTACGAATCAGATGACAGATGCCGTAGAGTCGAGGGCTGCCATCATTAATGACTATGTATCTTCGGCGGAAGAGTATATGACGGCTTTCGCTCTTGGCAGTGACGTACATAATTTGCTTAAAGACCCGCAAGACCCCGAGCTGGCAAAGAAAGTTCAAAAGTATACGGAAGACTTTGCCGAAGTAAAAGGAGTGTTTGAGGGATTATATATTGCTACGCCGGAAACGCATGTTCTGACGCATACTTCAAAAAGCGCCGTTGGCATGACAACAAGAAAAGGAGATGCGCTGAAATCATTCCAGAATACGATTTTGGCGAAACAGAAATTGACAAATCTGGGCATCATGAAGTCTCCGGGAACGGGAAGCATGATTCTTTCTATGTATTATCCGATTTTTGAGAATCAGGAATGTATCGGCTATGTGGGCGCCGGTGTATTTGCCAATAAGTTGATGGATGCCTTACTAGGGTTAGATATTAAGGGTCTGCCGGATAGTGAATATGCCTTTCTAAATGTAGATACCGGCGTTTATCTTTATCATGAAGACAAAGCTCAGTTAAATAACATAACGAAAGATAGCGGATATCTGGAAATTATCCGCCGGATTAAGGAAGATGGAAATACCGAGGCGGCTACCTATGCTTATCAGGATGAAAAAGGAGAAGACCAATTAGTCGTTTATAAATATTTGAAAGACCGCGGGTGGGTGTTTATGGTTCGTGACAGTTCTTCGGAAGTTTACGGCCCGGTAAAGTCAGTTCGTATTGTTATAGGCTCTCTGTGCGCCGCGGTTGCCGCCGTTATTATATTTGTTACAGTTTTCATTTTATATCGGCAGGGGAAAGAATTGCTGTTAGTAGAGGGTGCGATAAGGCATTTGGGGAATTTAGACCTTTCTGCTGACAGTAAGTTACAAAGATTTTATGGAAGAAAAGACGAAATCGGCATGATTGCCCAGACGACGCATCATGTGTGCAGCTATCTGCAAAAGACGATTGAAGATATCGGGCGGATTTTAGCTGAAATGGCAGAGGGGAATATTGCGGTTGATGTCGCTAAAAATGAATCCTATTATATCGGTGATTTTAAAGTGCTGTCGGAAAGCCTGAAAACAATCCGCTATAATCTTACGGGGTTGATGAGTGAGATTTCTGCCATTACCAATCAGGTAGACGAAAGCGCCAATCAGGTGTCTGCCGGCGTTCAGACGCTGTCACAGGGAACGGTGGAGCAGGCGGAATCCGTTGAGGGACTTGTGTCCAATGTGACGGAGATTACGGAGCAAATCAATGACAGCGCCGTACGTTGCCATGATGCCAGCGAACTGGTAGATAAAGTGAACGGCTATGCCGACGAGGCGGATACAAAGATGACGGAATTGTCTGCTGCGACAAAGAATATTGAGCAGTCCTCAACGCAAATCGGCAGTATTATAAAAGCCATTGAAGATATTGCATTCCAAACTAATATTTTGGCATTGAATGCTTCCGTGGAAGCAGCTCATGCCGGTGAAGCAGGGAAAGGCTTCTCTGTTGTGGCGGACGAGGTGCGGAGTCTTGCCGCCAAGTCCGGTGAAGCAGCTCAAAATACCGGCGTATTAATCGGACGTTCGATTGAGGATGTGAAAATAGGAACGGAGTCAACCAGTCATGCCATTTCTGCCATGCAGGTAATCAATGAATGTATTCAGTCAATTAAAACGTTGATGGATGACATTGCGCTTGCCAGTGTCCGGCAGTCAGAAATGATTGTTTCCGTGGAAGAGGGTATCAAAGAAATATCCAACGTAGTACAGATAAACTCCAGTGTTGCGAGAGAAAGCGCCGTTGCCTCGAAAGAATTATCAGAGCAGGCAGGAACGTTGAACCATTTAATCAGTCAGTTCCGTATTGAGTAGCTTGATGGTGACAAGCCGGGTTAAGATTTACACAGGGGGCAGCGTTCCCCTGTAGTAAAACACGGCCAATTGTGTTCTGTCGCGAAGTTCCAGTTTTTCCAGTATCTGGCTTAGATAGTTTCGCACGGTTCCCTCGCTTAAAAAGAGTCTCTCTGCGATTTCCCGATTGTTTAATCCCTCTGCTACCAGTGAGATTATTTTCTGCTCCTTTTTGGAAATATCATAGCTTTCAAAATTCTTCATTTCCGGTGACAGATTCATAAGAGCAGGAAGTTTTCCTGTAATTTCGTCACCGAATACATTTTGGCCGTTTTCTATTGCCAGAAGCGCTGGAACAATGCTGTCAAAATTTTGTTTGAGAATATATCCTTTTGCACCGATTTTCAGCGCCTTTACGATATACTCATCATCGGAAAAAGTAGTTAGAAATAAGATTTTTGCCTCGGGGTGGGAGGAGAGAATGTGTGCTCCTGCGTCGAGACCGGTCATGCCGTCCATGCGGATATCCATGAGAAGAATATCCGGTTTTAGCGTTTCATAAAGTTCAATGGCAGCAGAACCGCTGTCGCCGGTTCCGATAATTTCTATCTTTCCGCTTGCTTCCAATATTGTTTTCAGAGATAAGGATACGAGCTTATCATCATCAATAATTAATACTTTCATATATTTGCCTCCCCTGTTTAAAAGTTCCGCTATTCGTTCAATGTGCAGTATAACTGTTTTTTACAATGGAAATGTTGATAAGGAAACCATGCCGTGTGTCAATCCGCAATGTTCCTCCCAGTGATTGTATTCGGTCCCGGATTCCGGAAAGTCCAATGCCGTTTGTTTCGGACGGCTCATTTTGTATCGTTCCGTTGTCTTGAATCTGTAGCAGGAAAAATCCGGGATGTTCTCGTACGACAATTTTTGCCCGGTCGGCGTTACTATGTTTGTGAATATTATTTATCGCTTCTCGGACAATGGAAATGAAAGCATATTTCATTTCATGGGGTAGCTCATGTTCGACATCGTATTCTAACTGAATCGTGAGAAACGAATCACGGGAGACGATTTCCTGTAAGATACGGTGGAGATTAATGGATTCGTCGTGAAGGTCGTGAACGCTTGTCCGAATGCTGGTCATAGCGGTATTCAACGTGTCGTTAAGCGTATTCAGAGCTTCTTCCAGAGATGGATTTGTATTGATTACTTTTATGGCGCCGGTCTGCAGGAGGGAGCGGGTCAACAGATGACCTACATTATCATGAATTTCCCTTGCGATTCGGTTTCGTTCGCAAAGGGTCGCTGCCTGTATCTCCATATTTTGTTTTTGAATGAGTGCCTGATTGCGCTCTTTGAGATGAATCTCCGCCTCTGTGCTCTGGTCTCTGATAAAATGCAGCTCCCGCAGAAGCGTCTCATTTTTTCCGGAATATCGCGCCAGTAAGAAACTCATCGCATTTAAAATGACAAAGGGACAGAGAAGAGCCGACGGAAGTTGAAATACGGCGCAGATAGCGGCCAAAAGAACTGTGGGCAACAGAAATTTCTTTTGAACGTGTAATATGTCATAAAAAAAGAGAGGGAGATAAGGGGCAAAATGTGGTTCGGGCAGGGAAATCAAACAAAAAAGCACGATAATAAAACCACATATTCTCTGTTTCGCAAAATAAGTGCACAAACAGCTTAAAGTCAAAGAAAGAGTAAAGGCAAAAATTGATATAACGTTGACGCCAAAACACCATATGAGATAGCTTCCGGATAGAAAAAGAAACAATTTATTGACTAAATCCTGCATATGACCCTCCCATAATTTATCATTATTTTAAGTATACTTCAAAATGTTAAAAATAACAAATGACAAATGTCATGGGAAAAAGTGATGGCATTCACTTTTCTTTCTATTGTCTATCAATTACAATAAAATTAGAATAGTGGAAAAGGAGGAATACGATGGCAGCAGTAATTGAAGTGGAAAATTTAGTGAAGAGATATAAGGAACTGGTAGCGCTCGACCATTTTAATCTGACGATTCAGGAGGGAGAAATCTTCGGACTGCTGGGGCCGAACGGCTCGGGAAAGACGACGGCAATCAGCGCTATTCTTTCCCTGCTCCGATATGATAAAGGCAGGATTCGGGTTTTCGGTAAGGAAATGCGCCCCGACTCCTATGACAGCAAGAGACAGATAGGGGTAGTCCTGCAAAATGTGGCGGTTTTTAATGAACTGACGGTATATGAAAATATAGATTATTTTTGCGGGCTCTATATTAAGGATAAGCAGAAGAGAAAACAGTATGTAGAAGAAGCAATCCAGTTTGTCGGTCTGGATGAATTTCGAAAGTTTTATCCGAAGAAACTTTCCGGCGGATTGTTGAGAAGACTGAACATTGCTTGTGGCATTGCCCATAAGCCGAATTTAATCTTTTTCGACGAGCCGACCGTGGCGGTAGACCCACAGAGCAGAAATAAGATTTTAAATGGCATCGTTGAGCTAAACAAAAAGGGAGCTACGATTGTGTATACATCCCATTACATGGAAGAGGTAGAGCAGATTTGTACGCGAATTGCCATTATGGACAAGGGGCAGAATGTTGCCATTGGCACAAAAGAAGAGCTGAAGAAGATGATTAAGAATACGGAAACGATTACGGTAGAGGCGGCAGATTTAAACGAAGAACAGTTAGCGTGTTTTCGGAAACTGGAATACGCCTATGAGGCGGCTTTTGAAAATGGGCGGCTTCGCGTTTGTTTTAGCGGCGGCGGACATAATCTCATTCATGTGCTGGAAGTGTTGCACGCTGACGAAATTCCGTTTGGTAAAGTGTACACCGAGCTGCCGACATTAAATGATGTATTTCTGGAGATTACGGGAAAAGAGCTCAGGGATTAGCAGAAAGGGGGGCAATATGTTTCGACATATTTTAAAATACGGGCTGCTGTCGCTTTTGCGGACAAGAGAAATTGTGTTTTGGACACTGATTTTCCCATTTGCCCTTACAACGTTTATGTATTTTGCCTTTAGTAATATATTTAGTACGACGGAACAGTTTCATGCGATTCCGGTGGCGGTAGTTCGGCAAAGTGAGAATAAAGCATTTACACAAATACTGGATATGTTGTCTGCCGAGGGGGAGAACCAGATTTTGCAAGTGCAGAGAAAGGAAAAGGCACAGGCGGAAAAGATGTTGCAGGATGGTGACGTCAAAGGGATTTTGTATGAGGGGGAAACGGTTTCTCTGGCAGTGGCAGAATCCGGCATGGACCAGACAATGCTGAAGATGATTATGGAGCAGTTTGTACAGTATGAAAAGACGATTTCCGATGTATGGCAGTTTCATCCCGATAAGCTGATGCAGTCGGTAACTGCTCTGGCTTCACAGGAACAATATGTGGAAGAGAAAAAAACATCCGAGGGGAATCAGGATAACATCATGAACTATTTTTATGCGGTGCTGGCAATGGTTTGCCTGTTTGCCAGTTTTGCCGGCTGCGACCGGATACTGAAAATACAGGCGAATGTATCCGTGCTGGGGCAGCGGAGAAATATGATTCCCATTCACAAGATGAAAAGTATAATAGCGGATTTTGCAGCGTGTGAAATCGTACAATATACGATTGTTCTTCTCTTACTAATCTATATGAAATTTGTATTGAAACTACCGTTGGGAGACAACCTGCCGCAGATTCTTCTGCTGCTTCTGTTCGGAACGAGTTATGGAATTATGTTTGGCATATTTGTCGGTTCGCTTCCGCGGATGGAAGAGGGCATGAAAATCGGAGTGTTGGTTTGTGTCGGGCTTGTCTTTAGTGCAATGAGCGATTTGATGATATCGGGCATAAAAGATGGAATTGAACATACAGTACCAATTATCAATGATATCAATCCGGCAGCGTTAATTACCGATTCTTTCTATGCACTGAATATTTACGAGACGAACGAGCGTTTCTTTGGCAACATAATCTGTCTGGGAACAGGAATTGTTTTGTTCACACTGGTGAGCTATGCTATGGTTAGGAGGAGTCGATATGCAAGTTTATAAAGTCTTTTTCCGCATCTTAAATAAACAGAAGATTCGAATTATTATGTATCTGGCAATTTTTTTAAGTATTTCCGTTGTCGTGTCTCTTCAGGGAGAAGAGACACAGGAAGGGGTATTTAAAGCGCAGTCTCAAAAAATTGCAGTCTTTGATGATGACGGGAGCGAACTCAGCCGGGGAATGGTGCGGTATCTGTCAGAGGGCAATGAAATCATCAAAATAGACGATGAGAAAGAGACAATTCAGGATGAGCTTTACAATCGGAATATTACGGGCGTTATTCGCATTCCGAAAGGATATGAAGAGTCGTTTACCGGAGACGGTAATGTAATGAAAGTGCAGGTTATCTCAATTCCGGCAACGATTAGTGCGGAAATATTGAAAAGCATGGTGAACCGTTACAGCTCGATTGCCAAAGCATATCGGGCGGGCGGGTTTGATTTGCAGCAGGCCGCACAGAAGACGGTTTCCGTATGTAAGGAAGAAGTTTCCGTATCGCTGTCCGAGGGGGCGAAAGAGAGCAGCCATGAAGCAATGTACTATTTCTTTGCCTATTTTCCTTACATTTTCATATCCATTTCTGTTGTCGGCATTGGTGCGATACTTGTCGTATTTCATAATAAAGAAGTCAGAGAAAGGAATATCTGCTCCTGTTATCCGCTGTCAAGGATGAATATGGAACTGTACACCGCGATGGTTATAACGGAAATTGGTTTTTGTTTTTGCTACTTTATTGTAGTATTGTTGGGGATGAGAGATTTTCAGCTTTTTAGTTTTCAAGGAATGCTGTACTGTCTGAATACACTGTGTTTTATGGTAGTTACGTTGGGAATTGTATTTCTCATAGGGCAGATGGTTAAGAAAGCGCCTGCGCTCAATATGATTTCTAATATCATTGCTCTGGGGATGAGTTTTCTGTGCGGTATTTTTGTTCCGCTGGAATATTTGGGAGAGGGCCTTGTCAAAGTAGCCCATTTTCTGCCGGCGTACTGGTACATTACATCGGCGGTTGAAATTGACAGTTATACAGCGGGGAAAGAGCTCGGAGAGCTCTGGCAGGGACTCGGCATCCAGTTGTTATTCGGCGTGGCGTTTGTCTGTGCGGGACTGGCATATTCAAAAGCAAAAGTGGCGGCAGGACAGCGGGAGTGATGCATGCGTTTTTTTTAGACAGGCAAAAAGAAAAGACGGAGGGGCATATGGAGCACAGAATCATTATTATTGGTTACAGTGGAAGTGGAAAATCAACGCTGGCACGCAAATTGGGGCGCCAATACGGCTGTGAAGTTTTGCATCTGGATTGCGTCCACTGGCTTCCCAACTGGCAGGAGCGCAGGCGGGAGGAAGAGGAGAGCATTGTCTCGGAATTTATGGATACTCATAAGAGCTGGGTTATGGATGGCAACTATAATTCGCTTTGCTGGGACAGAAGAATGAGAGAGGCGACACAGATTATTTTTCTCGATTTTCCCGCGGTCATTTGTCTGTATCGGGCGTTCAGGCGCTATTTTACTTATCGTGGGAAGACGCGTGAGTCAATAACGCAGGGTTGTGACGAGAAAATTGACAGGGAATTTTTCTGGTGGCTTCTGCATAAGGGAAGGAATAAAATGCGCAAAAGAAGATTTCGGAATCTCTGTGAAAAATATTCAGAGAAAACGGTTATTTTGAAAAATCCAAAAGCGGTAAGAAAGTTTCCTGACTTTTGACAGCCCGTTTGCACTAGACCGCTACGCAGCCTTGAAAATGACAAATTCTTAAGCAATTGCTCTAATTGGAGAAGATTACAGATTGACATTAAAATATGAAACCGATAGAATAAAAGAAAAATATGTTTATAAGGCGGTTATTAAGGAAAGAAAGGATTGTTATGGAGGATATCCAGAATATTTTATTGCTATTTGCACAGAATGTTAGAAAACTTATAGGTAAAAATTTAAGTAAGATTCTTGTGTATGGTTCTTATGCCCGCGGGGACTATAATGAAAATTCAGATATAGACATTATGATTCTGACTTCTTTGCCGGAAAATAAGATAGAACCTATAGAAGATGCTCTGTATGATATAGCATTTGATTTTATGATGGAATACGAAATACAAATTTCTGTCATTGTGAAGAATGAAGAACACTTTAAGTACTGGCTTGGGGCGTTGCCTTTTTATGATAATGTGGAACGAGAGGGGATTGAAATAGTTGGATGAAAGACGGTGGGATTTATGCGAGTATCGTATTGAACAGGCAAGAGAAAGTTTGAAAGCTTCTGAAATTTTTGTTGCCTCCATAGGGAAAGCGGAGCAACAAATTTTAGTGGCGGAAAAGGTGATTACAGAGATTGAATGTTTTCTAAAGAAGTTAAGTGTTGAATAAGAAATAACATTTTGTTTGAAGATAATAGCAATAAAGTTTTTTACATAGGGGCTGTCATTTCCCGACAGCCCCTTATTTTTGGGCAGGGGAGATAAAAAACGAACAAATGTTCAAATTTTTGTTGCAACGAAAGTAGTGCTGTGCTATACTAAAAATTGTTTTGGTGTTATCAAATCCATGTAGTTTTGATGAGGGTTTGGCAGTGAGAAAATACCTTAGCATTGGATTTTTGGAGGTGATATTTGTGCAAACGGCACAAAATATATTTAAACTTCATTCAGAATACAAGCCCACCGGCGACCAGCCGCAGGCGATAGAAGCCCTGGTCAATGGCTTCAAAGACGGCAACCAATTCCAGACTTTGCTCGGTGTCACCGGCTCCGGTAAGACATTTACGATGGCAAATGTTATTCAGCAATTAAATAAACCGACGCTCGTCATTGCGCATAACAAAACGCTGGCGGCGCAGTTGTACGGGGAGTTCAAGGAGTTCTTCCCTGAGAACGCGGTCGAGTATTTTGTCTCCTACTACGATTATTACCAGCCGGAGGCGTATGTTCCGTCCACTGATACTTATATCGAAAAGGATTCTGCTATCAACGATGAGATAGACAAACTCCGCCATTCGGCAACGGCGGCGCTGACGGAGCGCCGTGATGTTATTATTATTGCCAGTGTTTCCTGCATCTATGGTCTTGGTAGTCCTATCGACTATCAGAATATGACGGTGTCGCTGCGGCCGGGGATGGAGCGGGACCGCGACGAGGTCATCCGCAAGCTGATTGATATTCAGTATACGAGAAACGACATGGATTTTCACCGCGGCACATTTCGTGTGCGGGGAGATGTGGTGGAGATATTTCCTGCGTCGGCCACTGACAGGGCGATTCGGGTAGAGTTTTTTGGCGACGAAGTAGACCGCATTCAGGAGATTGACGTGCTGACCGGAGAAGCCATGGCAGAACTGGAACATATGGTAGTCTTTCCAGCTTCCCATTATGTCGTGGCGCCGGATAAGATGGAGCGGGCGATTCTCGGTATTGAGGAAGAGCTGAAAGAGCGGGTCAGGCAGTTCAAGAGCGAGGACAAGCTGATAGAGGCGCAGAGAATTTCCGAGAGAACACATTTTGATATCGAAATGCTGCGTGAAACCGGTTTCTGCTCCGGCATTGAGAATTATTCCATGCATTTAAACGGGTTACAACCGATGGAGACGCCGATGACGCTGATGGATTATTTTCCCGATGATTTTCTAATAATAGTAGATGAGTCGCATATTACGGTGCCGCAGATTCGGGGTATGTATGCGGGCGACCAGTCACGAAAGACTACATTAGTAGAATACGGATTCCGCCTGCCCTCGGCAAGAAGTAACCGCCCGCTGAATTTTGAAGAATTTGAGCAGCATATCAATCAAATGCTATTTGTATCCGCCACTCCGTCCGAGTATGAATCGAGTCATGAATTGATGAGAACGGAGCAAATCATCCGTCCGACCGGATTGCTCGACCCGAAAGTGGAACTGCGGCCAGTAAAAGGACAGGTAGACGATTTGCTGGGAGAGATTCGCAAAGTGACGGATAAAAAGGGAAAGGTACTCGTCACGACATTGACGAAGCGTATGGCCGAGGACTTAACGAAATATTTGAAAGAAGTAGATGTTCGTGTGCGTTATCTTCACTCCGATATTGATACGTTGGAGCGCTCGGAGATTATCCGCGATATGCGAATGGATGTTTTTGATGTTCTCGTAGGAATTAATCTTTTGCGAGAGGGGTTGGATATTCCGGAGATACAGCTTGTGGCGATTTTAGACGCCGACAAGGAGGGATTTCTGCGCTCGGAGACATCGCTGATTCAGACGATTGGCCGTGCTGCCCGCAATGCCGAAGGACATGTTATTATGTATGCGGATTCGGAGACGGATTCGATAAAGAAAGCAGTTGGAGAAACAAACCGGCGTCGTAAGCTGCAGCAGGAATACAATCAAGCGCATGGTATTACTCCACAGACAATTAAAAAGGCAGTACGAGATTTGATACGCATTTCCAAGAAAGCGGAAGCCGACATTACGGAAGAAGAAAAAGACGCGGAATCAATGAGCCGGCAGGAACTCGAAAAAGCGATTGCCAAAGTCGCAAAGAGAATGAATCAGGCTGCTCTGGAGCTCGATTTCGAGACGGCGGCAACGCTGCGTGATAAGATGTTAGAATACAAGAAACATTTACAGGAAATTTCGGATGGTTTTTAAAAAGAAAAGAAAATGGAGACAAAAAACATGGATAAGAAGCGTATGATTCGAATACGAGGTGCCAAAGAGCATAATTTACAAAATATTGATTTGGATATTCCAAGGGACGAGTTCGTTGTGTTGACAGGTTTGAGTGGTTCAGGAAAATCTTCCCTTGCTTTTGATACGATTTATGCGGAGGGACAGCGCCGCTATATGGAGTCGCTTTCTTCTTATGCGAGGCAGTTTCTGGGGCAGATGGAAAAGCCGAATGTCGAGAGTCTGGAGGGACTGCCGCCGGCGATTTCCATAGACCAAAAGTCGACGAACCGCAATCCGCGTTCCACCGTAGGAACCGTGACGGAGATTTATGACTATTTTCGTCTGCTGTATGCCCGCGTCGGGGTTCCGCACTGCCCAAATTGCGGTAAGGAGATTAAAAAGCAGACGGTAGACCAGATGGTAGATGAGATTATGAAATTGCCGGAGCGCACGAAAATCATGTTGTTGGCTCCGGTTGTCCGCGGGCGCAAAGGCGAGCACGTCAAAGTGTTTGAAAAGGCGAAGAAAAGCGGTTATATCCGAATTATAGCAGATGGACATCTTTACAATTTGGAAGAAGAGATTAAGTTAGAGAAAAACAAAAAGCACAATATCGAAATCGTTGTAGACCGCCTCTCCATTCGCGAGGGAATTGAGAAGCGAATGACCGATTCAATGGAAACGGTTCTAAAACTGGCAGACGGTCTGGTTATTGTTGATGTTGTGGGAGGAGAGCGCATGAGCTTCAGCCAGAGCTTTTCGTGTGAAGAGTGCGGTATCAGCATTGATGAGATAGAACCCCGCAGTTTTTCTTTTAACAACCCCTTTGGGGCGTGTCCGGAGTGTCACGGAATCGGATTTCGCATGGAGTTTGATGAAGACTTAATCTTTCCGGATAAGAGCCTCAGTATTGCGGAGGGGGCGATTGTGGCACCGGGATGGCAGTCGGTCGTCAATGAAGACAGTTACAGCCGCAGCATATTAGAGGGGATGGCTCACTTTTACGGTTTTGATTTGGATACGCCGTTTGAGGAATATACGGAAGATGTACATGATTTGCTTTGGCTCGGAACCGGAGGAGAGCGGGTTGAGGTGGAATACACCGGACGAAACGGACACGGCGTATACAACATTGCCTTTGAGGGAATCCTCGGAAATTTACAGAAACGCTATCGGGAAACTTCATCCGAGCGTTCTAAAGCGGAATACGAGTCGTTTATGCAGGTTACGCCATGTCATGTCTGCGGTGGGAAGAGATTGAAAAAAGAGTCGCTGGCGGTGACGGTAGGGGATAAAAATATTGCGGAAATCAGTGAATTTTCCATTGCCGATTTAAAACTGTATATGGAGCAGTTGCAGTTGACAGAGCGTCAGAAACAGATTGGGCATCTGGTATTAAAGGAGATTCATGCGAGACTTGGATTCTTGATTGATGTTGGGCTCGATTATCTTTCGCTGGCGCGTGCTACCGCTTCTCTGTCAGGAGGAGAGGCACAGCGGATTCGGCTTGCCACGCAGATTGGCTCCGGACTGGTAGGCGTCGCCTACATTTTGGACGAGCCAAGCATAGGCCTGCACCAGCGTGACAACGACAAATTGATTAAGACGCTTAAAAAGCTGAAAGATTTAGGAAACACGCTTATTGTTGTAGAACACGATGAGGACACGATGTTAGCGGCGGATTATGTCGTGGATATCGGGCCGGGGGCCGGAAAAAACGGAGGTAAGGTTGTGGCGGCCGGAACGGCAGAGGAGATAATGAAAGAGCCGACTTCAATTACCGGCGCATATCTGAGCAGAAAGGTGGAGATTCCGGTACCACAGAGCCGTCGCAAACCAAATGCTTTTCTTACGATTAGAGGGGCGCGGGAAAATAATTTAAAGAAAATCAATGTAAAGCTGCCGCTTGGAGTTATGACCTGTATAACGGGAGTATCCGGCTCCGGTAAGAGTTCGCTCATCAATGAAATATTGTGCAAGAGTCTGATGCGTACGCTCAATCGGGCCCGTTGCATCCCGGGAAAACATACTGGTATAGACGGTGTGGACATGCTTGATAAAGTCATTAACATTGACCAGTCGCCGATTGGGCGCACTCCGCGTTCTAATCCGGCAACATATACTGGCGTCTTTGATATGATACGCGACCTTTTTGCCTCTACGCCGGATGCCAAAGCAAAGGGCTATTTGAAAGGGCGTTTCAGCTTTAATGTAAAGGGCGGGCGTTGCGAGGCGTGCTCCGGAGACGGTATATTGAAAATAGAAATGAACTTTTTGCCGGATATTTATGTGCCTTGTGAAGTATGCGACGGGAAACGGTATAATCGGGAAACGCTGGAAGTGAAATATAAAGGGAAAAATATTTATGATGTGCTTGATATGACGGTTGAAGATGCGTTAGACTTTTTTAAGCATATTCCATCCATTCACCGGAAAATACAAACATTGTATGACGTGGGCCTGTCGTATGTAAAACTAGGTCAGCCCTCGACTACCTTATCCGGAGGAGAGGCACAGCGTATTAAACTGGCGACCGAATTAAGTAAGCGAAGCACGGGACGGACGATTTATATTCTGGATGAACCGACGACGGGGCTTCACTTTGCCGACGTCCACAAGTTAATTGAGATTTTGCAGCGTCTTACCGAAGGCGGCAATTCCGTCGTTGTGATTGAGCACAATCTGGACGTTATAAAGACGGCGGACTATATTATTGATATGGGGCCGGAGGGCGGCGACAGAGGAGGCACCGTTGTTGTGCAGGGAACGCCCGAACAGGTGGCAAAGTGCAAAAACTCCTACACCGGTTATTATATGAAAAAAATATTGAGTGAATAGTAGAGCTTCACGAAAGGATGGAAACCATGCATTCATTTTTTGCCATGATGGCACGTATGAAATATATCGAGCGCTGGGCGCTTATGCACAATGTGGATAAAGAAAATATAAGCGAGCATTCACTAGAAGTTGCAATGCTGGCTCACGGACTGGCGATAATCGCCAGAGAAAAATGTAATCGGGAGATTGAGCCGAACGAAGTGGCATTGATGGGGATTTATCACGACGCCAACGAGATTATAACGGGAGATATGCCGACGCCGGTCAAATATTATGATAACGATATTCAGGAGGCTTATCGGCGTGTAGAGAATGTGGCGAGCCATACGCTGATAAATAAACTTCCCAAGTATATGAAAACATATTATGAGCCGCTTTTTTTCCAAACCGAGAGCAAAGTATACGAGTGGCGTATAGTCAAAGCGGCGGATAAATTATCGGCGCTCATTAAGTGCCGCGAAGAACTCCGTTCCGGAAATCAGGAATTTAAGACGGCGGAGCTGAGTATTAAGAAGTATCTTCAGGAGATGAAAATGGAGGAAATTGATATTTTTATGCAGGATTTCCTGCCCGCATACGAGCTGACGCTGGACGAGCTGCAGCGAGTATAAGCAGGAGTTTGCCTTGTCACCGTCAGGCTATGGTAAATTTCTGCAGATGAAAAGCAGAATCTGACGTTTCATAACCGATATAGATGGTATCATCCCGTGCCGCCTGACAATAGGTGATACGGTGATTCGCAGGGAGCTGCAGGTCTTTGTATTCGAGCTGTTTGGTAAGTACAGTTTCCGTACACGGTCCCGTAAAAATTCCTTTTTCCGAGACAAGACAGAGCTGATTCTGATAACAGCTCAGATGAAAATCGCGGCTGTCCTGCCCGTTGCCTCCCAGCGGGAAAGAGCGGACAACTTCACCGGAGCGGATATCATAATCGTATAGAAGAATCTCCTGTGATGAAGTATCTTTCATGATAGTCAGATAGTGAAGGTCATAAAAAATGCTGTGTTGGCTGCTTCCGGTAATATTGCTTGCGCCGAGCGCCTGTTTTTCTGCTATGTTATAGATTTTTACGGCGCCATATTGATAAGTAATGGCAAGGGATGTCCCAAAACACTGTAAATCTTTTATTTCTGTAAGAGACGGAGACTTTTTTTGCAGCGTGACATTTTTTAGTCCGATGAGAGAAAGTGATTCGATATCGCCGTTTCCCCGCAAGCGGACGACGTCCTGTTTTTGAAGCTGAGTGTTTTTGTACGTTTTTAAGCAGGCGAACAGAGCGCCGGTGGTATTATAAGTAAAGTTGTCGAGCGTCTCATTTTTCTTTATTTTCCATGATGCTACTCCTGTAGTCCAACCATTATTCTCGTTCCATGTGCTCAACTCATAGTCATTTTTCTTTCGACAGACGGAGGAGAGAGTATCGTTGGTTGGGTTGTACAAAAGGGTATCTGCGGAGCAGAGTTGTGTATCAATTTCCAATTGGGGGAAGCAGGAGGCTTTTGTATGTACTTTTTTGTTCACAGCAGGCTGTTTTTCTGCCGCACATCCGCCGACGAAATTCATTATAAGAAGAAAAAATAAAAAATGGCTGGCTGAGAACCGAAGCCAAAGAACTAAAGTTCTCATGAAAGACACTTCGTGTTTTTTGCTCTGCGTAATGCGAACTTTCCTATAAGGTAAAATAGTGTCGACGATATGGGATGATATAGCATATAATTTCATGTCTTGCTCCTTTCTCAGTGCATAATCCTCACGCTATTCTTATATATTCTATGCCCGGGTAACAGCAAATATGACGGAAATATTTTTAGATGGCTATTTTCATTGGGATAGTAATGTGGTAAAATGAAAGAAAAGATAAAGGAGGAATAGGAATGAAATATATAATTGAAGGTGCACCATTACCGATTGTTATCTGTGATTTGGATGCCGGAGAGACAATGATTACAGAGAAAGGCGCTATGTCATGGATGACGCCAAATATGAAAATGGAAACGATAGGTGGCGGCGTTGGCAAAATGGTTGGCCGGATGTTCAGTGGAGAAGCTATGTTCCAGAACCGTTATACGGCAGAGGGTGGTCCGGGACAAATCGTTTATGCATCAAGCTTTCCGGGAGCCATTTTAGCGTTTGAAATTTCCGCTGGACAGGAGCTTATAGCACAGAAGAGCGCTTTTTTGGCGTCTGCTTCTACCGTGGAATTGTCTGTGGCATTTCAGAAGAAACTTGCCGGAGGCTTTTTTGGCGGGGAGGGATTTATTATGCAGCGCCTCTCTGGTCAGGGAACCGCCTTTCTGGAAATTGACGGATATGTAAAAGAATATGATTTGCAGGCCGGACAAAGTATGGTAATTGATACCGGCTATCTGGCAGCTATGTCAGGCAGTTGTACGATGGATATTACGTCGGTGAAAGGATTGAAAAACAAATTCCTTGGCGGCGAGGGATTCTTTAATACGGTAGTAACCGGACCGGGTAAAATTTACTTACAGTCAATGCCTATAAATCAAATGGCATCTGCGTTGATTCCGTTTATGCCGAGTTCAAGATAGCATTTGGGAGGTTGTCTATGAATAGCAATCATACAATTACACTGGGAAACAGACCGTGGGCAGTACCAATGCGTATACTCACGCTCATTAACTTGTTTCTGAGCGCCTTTTCGATGGTGCAGTGTATTATGGTCTTACTTGATTATTATAATAATTATGAAATATCGCTGCCTGTCGTCATTATTTATTTGCTTGTCACGCCGTTTGCTTTTGTTGCGTCCCTGCTTTTTGCTTTTGGGGCCCACCGGATTATACAGGGGGCGGGAGCGGACAATAATATTATTTTCGGATATGCGATGATGATTTTATTGGCGGTAGATAATTTAATTTACATACCGATACACTACGAGGGAGCTACCAGTCTGTTTATTTTGGGAGCTATTGAGTTAGTTTGTATTATTATACTCTTTCTCTATTATCAGGGATGGGGAAACAAGGCGCTGACGGTCTGCGGGTGCGTACTGCTGATTTTAAGTTTCGGCTATGAAATGATTGAGGCGATACGAACGATGAATGAGCAGGGGATGCAATTGGACTATTTGTATTTACTTGTTGTCAAAGTGTTAAATACATTGCTTGGCGTAGTGTCATTGTTGTTTGTCTTCGGATTTAATACAAATATAAAAGTAAAAGAATAAAAGTCTTCGAGATGGAGGTTACTATGAACGAAGTGTTAAAAGAGATACAGAAAATCGGCATTGTTCCAGTCGTAGTGCTGGATGATGCGAAAGATGCAGAGCCGTTGGCAAAGGCCTTGTGCGAGGGCGGCCTGCCATGTGCAGAGGTGACTTTCCGCACAGAGGCAGCGGAAGAATCAATCCGCATTATTGCGGAAAAGTATCCGCAAATGTTAGTCGGTGCCGGAACGGTTCTCACGACGGAACAGGTAGACCGCGCGGTAAAGGCAGGGGCGAAATTCATTGTCAGTCCCGGTTTTAATCCTGCGGTTGTGCGTTATTGTCTGGAAAAAGACATTCCGGTAACGCCGGGAACACAGACGCCGAGCGAGATGGAACAGGCAATCGAAATGGGTTTGGATGTTGTTAAGTTTTTTCCGGCAGAACCGGCAGGAGGACTGGCGATGATTAAGGCGGTAGCAGCGCCTTATACAATGTTAAAGTTTATGCCGACGGGTGGTATAAACTTAAATAATGTCGAAGCGTATTTGCAATACGACCGTATTCTGGCATGCGGCGGCAGTTGGATGGTAAAAGGTGATTTGATTAAAAATGGAAAATTTGAGGAAATTGCAAAGATGACAAAGGATGCTGCCGATATGGTAAAGCGCATCCGCGGTTAATGGTAAAGGTTGATACATTTGGAGGGGAAAAAGATGGCTAAAAAAGTAGTAACATTTGGTGAGTTAATGTTAAGGCTCGCGCCGGAGGGGTATTATCGGTTCGTACAGGCGGATACTCTCGGCGCAACGTTTGGCGGAGGGGAGGCAAATGTGGCGGTTTCGCTGGCAAATTACGGTTTGGACGCTAAATTTGTCACAAAATTGCCGGCCCATGAGATTGGTCAGGCGGCAGTAAATTCTTTGAGAAAGTATGGTGTGGATACGACGGATATTGTGCGCGGCGGAGACCGTGTGGGTATCTATTTTCTGGAAAAGGGTGCCTCGCAGAGACCATCCAAGGTAATTTACGACCGCGCCGGCTCTTCGATTGCTACCGCTGCCGCTTCTGATTTTGACTGGAAAAAAATATTTGAGGGCGTTGACTGGTTCCATTTTACCGGAATCACGCCTGCGTTAAACGATGAAGTTGCCGCCATTTGTCTACATGCCTGCAAGGCGGCTAAGGAAGCAGGTATTACGGTTTCCTGCGATTTGAATTACCGTAACAAATTGTGGAGTAAAGAAAAGGCCGGTAAAGTTATGGCACAGCTTTGTGAATATGTAGATGTATGCATTGCAAACGAAGAAGATGCTGCCGATGTGTTCGGTATTACCTCAAAAGGAACCGACGTCACGGCGGGAACGGTAAATCATGAGGGATATAAGGAAGTAGCAAAACAGTTGGCAGACCGTTTTGGTTTCAGTAAAGTTGCCATTACGCTGCGCGAATCGATATCCGCCAATGACAATAACTGGTCGGCTATGTTATATGACGGAACAGATTATTATTTTAGCAAGAAGTATAAGATGCATATTGTAGACCGCGTAGGAGGCGGCGATAGTTTTGGCGGTGGCTTGATATGTGCCTGCCTGAATGAATATGCGTCGCAGGAGATAATTGAGTTTGCCGTTGCGGCATCCTGTCTGAAACATTCCATCGAGGGCGACTACAATATGGTTTCCATGGAGGAAGTATTAAAGCTGGCCGGCGGCGACGGCTCGGGAAGAGTACAGCGGTGATTACGGTAACAGCGTAGATTCAGGCAGAAGCGAAAAGGAAAGAGAGAGAATCTATGGAATCATGGCCGGAGTGTCCGGAAGAAGATTTCCGGAAAGAGACCTATTTTTGTCATATACTGGATGCGCAAAGAGTGGGGTGGGAGGAAGAAATCTGTGAAATATGCCGTCGCTTTCTTCCGGCGTGCCAAAAGGAGAAAAGGCTGGAGGAGGCTTTTTCTTTTGCAAGAGAAGCTCATCGGGGCCAGATGCGCAAAGGGACGAAAATTCCTTATCTTATTCATTTGATTCGGACATGGCATTATACTGTTATCATGGAGGGGGATTTGGAAGAACAGCAGGCGGCGCTCCTTCATGACGTACTGGAAGATACACAGGTAAAGGCTCAGGCGTTGTACGAAAGATTTGGAAAGAAAGTTCTGCATCTTGTTGTAGGAGAAAGTGAATATAAAAGAGAAGACAAATCAGCGCAGGAAACATGGAAACTGCGCAAATTGGAGACGATAGAACGTATGCGGTGCCGGCTCGGGAAAGAGCAGGAACATCCGGCAATGCGCATTGCATTTGCGGACAAGCTGGCAAATCTCTATTCGATGTGGTTTGAATACCGTTTGACAGGAGAGCGCATGTGGGACAAGTTTAATCAGAAAAAAAAGTCTATGCACGGTTGGTATTACGGGG
Source organism: uncultured Eubacterium sp. (assembly GCA_948579355.1). Lineage (GTDB taxonomy): Bacteria > Bacillota > Clostridia > Lachnospirales > Lachnospiraceae > Eubacterium_F. The sequence goes on from CAPAOV010000008.1 coordinate 42,688, forward strand.
AAATGGGTAAAATATTTGCACAATATTTTGATGGCTGTGCAGAGATGCCTCTGCTCGAAGAATATCGGAAATATTATCAGGAGGTCTTTCACCATGAAATTTAAGTGTGTCAATGAGATGGAGCAGATTTGCTTTGACGATTCGGAAATATCTGAATTTAGGATGCAGGAAAAGCAGATGGAATTTACTTTTGACGGCGCCATGATTAAGGCGGGAAATTCACAGAATGCCAGATTACAGAATATGTACTGCAACACCATTATTCTACAGTTGGAGAATGCGGAAGTTGTGCGTGTTATGAAAGAGGGAATGAAATATTATGACGCCGACGGAAATCTTCAGAAAGAGATTCCGGATGAAGATGTTCCGGCGCCTGCGCAGACGGCGGTATTTAAGAGAATTGCAAAAGGAAAAATATTTACGGTAGTGACAGCCAAGGCAGATTCCGGCTATGCTTATGAGTTTGGCATTGATGTTCCGCGGGAAGATGATGAAGAAGAAACCGATACATTCTGGCTCTGTGTTATCTGTGAGAAAACAGTGGCGGCGTGGGAACGCTACAGCAGTCCGGCAGAATCATAAAAAACATAGTGAAATGCGGCCGAAGAGAACGTTTATGTGTCCAGACGATAAAGACAGAAGCGCTCTCTCCGGTCGCATTTCACTTCTTCTCCGCTGGCAAATTCCTGAAATAATTTAAACGATGTATGCTGCTCGATATAAAAAACCACATCATCTTCCGGATAATACAATATCAATGTCAGTACACGAGGATGTTCCTGCCATGAAAGTAAAATTCGGTTTATAACCTGTCGGAAAATACTGATGGAAAAAGGATTAAAAAAATAGAATACGGTTTCATTTGGAGAGACTTCATAGTTCTGCGCGGCACATTGGACAAAGGTAATTTTTTCTTTGTCTCCCAAATAAGTTTCTCTGTTTCTAAGTGCTCTCGTATAATATCTATCCGTCAGTTCTACTCCCGTAGACATAAGGGAAAATCGATTTTCTACATAGAAATTAAGGCGGCCCAGACCGCATCCGTAATCGACAATTACATCGTTTTCCATCGGTGTATAGTGATAAAAAAGTTCTTCTAATACTTCATAAGAGGTCGGTTCATAACGGTGACAGTGAAAGCTGTCCGTACCATCAATCTGTACTTCTTCTGTATGAATTCCCAGTTCTTTATCTGTCATGTTTACCTCCCGCTTTCGGTTTCTTTCATTATAACGCAAATATATTTATGGCACAAGTGACCAATTACTGACACTTTTTTTTCATTTCACTGACAAAATTAGTTGTTATAGTAGGCTCATAAAAGAACATCAGAAAGGATGGTAAAAACATATGAAAGACAATTTTGCGAAAGGGATTGCAACCTGTCTGACGTTAGCCATGATTTTAGGGAATCTGCCCGAAGTCAGTTCCGTTATGGCTGAAACAGGCACTCCGGCAACAGAAGCAGTCACGCCGGATACATCGTCGGGCAGTGCAGTAAATACGGATACACCGACGACAACACCGACAGTAACGCCGACGGAGACAGCGACGGTGACACCGACAGCGACACCAACAGTAACACCAACGGTAACACCGGATATGTCAGCTTACCGTTTGCCTGCGACAACATTAAAAGCACGTGGGGGTGCTTCCCGTGTTCGGCTTTCGTGGTCGAAAGCGAGCGGGGCAGAGGGGTATTATATTTATGCCAGAACAGCTGCGGACGCTGCTTATACACTGATGGCGACTGTGAAAGATGCCGCGGCAACAGAATATACGAAAACATCTCTGGTGAACGGAACGACATATTATTATCGTATTGCAGCGTATCGTACGGTTAATGGGGTAGTGGTAGAAGGTGATTTGTCGACGGCTGTTTCGGCAACACCGGTATCGGTGTCGGCAACGTCGAAAACGGCCAAGAAATATAGCACGAAAGCCAAATTTAAAGCTTCACCGGCATACAAGACATATAAGAAGACAAAAGCTGCCATGAATTACAATAAAAGTTTTGCTATACCGGGTATGAAAACGACAAATGCAGGTGGATTTGCCTGTACAACGATGGTTCCGCAGGGAATGTGTCTGGCTGGAAGTTATTTCCTCATTTCGGCCTATGATTATAAAAAGGAAGATTCTTCCGTTATTTATGTAGTCAGCCGCGCTTCCAAGTCATATATTACGACGATTGTTCTTCCAAGCAAGGCAAAAGTCGGCGGATTGGCTTTTGACGGCACCAATGTCTGGGTTTCGAAAGGGAAAGCCGTTGCCAGTTTTCCGTATAGCGTAGTAACAGACGCAGTAAATGCGGGAACTTCTTATACCGTATTGAACAGTTACCGGAATGTCTGTGCATTAGACTCAACGGCCTCCTATATGGGATATTACAACGGTGTCTTATGGATTGGCTCCTTTAGTCAGAGTACTTCGACGATGAAAGGATATAAACTTAATAATACGCAGACATTGCCTTCTTTAGTGCCTGCCTATACGATGTCTGTGCCGAGTAAGACGCAGGGAGTTACATTCAGCAGCGACGGAACCATGATATTGACAAGAAGCTATCGGACAAAGAAAGCAAAAAGCGGATATATTTCCCAGATTCGGACTTACCGGCCATCTTTTGCGCAGGCAAACGGCTCGGGAAAAGTTTTGAAAAATACCGCACTCAAGAAAATGAAATTGCCGCCGATGTCGGAGGGGGTTGCCATCTATGGCACATACACCTATGTATTATTCTCTTCCAGCTATTATAAAAGCTGTAAATATCCGGTTGACAGAGTACTTGCTTTGAAAACGAACAAATTGATTGAGTAGCAGCAGTAACGGCTGTCATCGGGGAATGATAGTCTGTCCTGAAAACCGGTAATTAATTTATGAAAGAAATAACCTGAAAGAGGCAAAATAAAATAATTGCCAATAAGAGTACTGGAAAGGCTTTGCGTGCAGTACTCAAATGAATGTTTCGTTCTTTTAAGTAAGAGTGGCGTTGAATGGCAAACACTATTGAATGCAAGACAAAGATTACGACGAACAGACACATTGTTGTTTGATTGCCACGAAACCAAAAGAACGAGATGAGGCTCCACTCAATAGCCAATAAAAATCCCTGAAAGGGATATGTCAGCGCGTAGGGAATTCCGGCAATTCCACGGGGAGCTTTTTTTGAAAAGTGAGTATTGGTATATTCGAGGTCCTCTTTCAATTCGGCGATGTCTTTATATTGCTTCTCGGGATTTTTCTCCATGCACTTACGAATGACTGTTTCGTATCGGCCATCGTAAGTGCATTTTCCATTTTTGGGGGTTTCGCCCGTCAACATCTGGTGAAAAATATTTCCTAATGTCTTCCATAGGCTGCGAAACGGATTTTTCGGTTTGGAAAAGCCGGGAACAAAATCCAGAAGTTTGATGGCTCCCGCCGAGGTAACGAAAATATTACTTGGTTTCAGGTTATGGTGAATGATAGGCGGTTCCGGCTGCATAAGTTGCTGGATGCAGTCGCAGAGACGGTCCATAATCTGATAAGCTTCTTCCTCTGTAAAGGAAACGTTACGGGCGCGGTTTTGCTCCAGCAGTTCAGCCAGTGTATTTCCCTCTAAATACTCTTCCACGACCAATGTATTGCCATCAAAAAATTTCACATTATATATGTGCGGCCATTCGCTATAATCTAATTGATAAAGTCTTGTATAAAGATTTTGGATATTCTTCTGACGGTACATTTTTAATATGCCGATGGGGGAGCCCGGTTCTGCCAGACATTTTACTTTGTAAATAATCGTATTTTCATTTTGTGTAATTGGCTGTCCCATAGGAACATATTGCTTTGTGACGAAAAGTTCTTTTTCTGAAGCCATATAAACCCTCTCTTTTCCACAGTGAAATGCTTTTTTATTGGTACGTCGCTGTTTGATGATACTATTATATCAAACAAAAGCTTATTTTTCTATATTGATTCGTCTGAACATATGACAAAAGTAGTGGAAACAATTATCTTATTGTGATATGATATCAAAAATAAACAGGAGGAGAGAGGATTGAAATTTCGATATCCAAAGTATTATGAAAATTTTCAATGTATTGCAGGACAATGTGAGGACACCTGCTGCGCGGGATGGGAGATAGACATTGATGATGTGAGTTATGGCTATTATATGAGTGTAGAGGGTGAATTTGGCAGCCGGCTACGCCAAAGTATACGGGAATACGGTGAAGATTGTGAAGATGCTTATGAAAAGCACGGGTTCATATTAAAAGACAACAGGCGTTGTCCTTTTCTCAATGACAACAATCTCTGTGATTTATATCTTGCCTTAGGAGAGGGGGCGCTCTGCGATGTCTGCACGGATACGCCCCGCAATTATCTGGAATACGGCGGTGCGAGAGAACTTTCCTTAAGCTGTAGCTGCGGCGAGGCGGGACGGCTGTTATATGCAGACGAAGCGCCTCTTTCCTTTGTAGAGGAAGAGACGGACGGTGAGCCGGAGTTGGAAGAGAGTGAAGAAGAGTTGTTGCTGGCAGAAGCGGTTCGTTATGCCCGCGACATGTCGATTACCATTTTGCAAAACCGGAAACTACCATTGTCGAAACGGATAATTCACTTTCTACACTATGCTGAAAAGGTTCAGGAATGCCTGAATCAAAATTTGGTTGAATCTGTTAAAAAGATTGATGAGACAATATTTTTTGTTGACTCTACCGATGTAGAAGAACCATGCCGGCAGCTTTCTTACCGCTTCTTCTTATCAAGGCTGCGAACGTTTACGGAGATGGACAGCATAAGTCAGGAGTGGGAAGAAATACTGGGGTTGCTGCAAAAAAGATATCTTACCCCACCGGACGGAGATTTGCGGTATGTTCAGGAGCAGCAGAAATTATGGCAGGAAGTAGAGAGCCGGAACCGATTGTATGAATATGAGCATATGCTTGTCTATTACAGTTTCTTGTTTCTTGCCCGTTGTGTCGACGACTATGATTACTTAGCGAAAGCAAAGATGATTGTCACCAGCTTTCTTATGCTGCGTGACATGGATTGTGCATGGTATGCCCAAAAGGAGAGCGGCTTTACGAAAGAAGACCGGGTTAATCTCTCCCGAATTTATGCGAAAGAGCTGGAACACTCTGGCGAGAATTTGGCATTTCTGGCTGACGAATTGCTATTTGAGGAGGCATACACGGTAGAAAATCTGTGCCTCTCCTTGACAATTACCTGAATTGAGTGTAAAATACTAGATGTTGTATGTATACCCTTTTATATTATACATACGGAATAAAATAAGGAGGTGCACTCTGGTGATGACATTAGAGGTTGCACATGTAATCGTAGCTATTGTAGTCATTGTTCTATTGTTGGCAGCAGCGATATTGATTTCTTGGAAAAGCGCCATTTCTTACCACATCAAGGTAGGAGAGGCAAAGGTCGGCAACGCCGAGGAGAAAGCGAGAGAGATTATTGACGACGCATTAAAGACTGCTGAGACTAAAAAGCGCGAGGCTCTGTTGGAGGCGAAAGAGGAAAATCTGAAAGCCAAAAATGATCTTGACAAAGAGACCAAAGAGCGTAGAGCGGAAATTCAACGTTACGAAAAACGTGTGTTAGGGAAAGAAGAGACTCTGGACAAAAAGCTGGATGCACTCGAGAAAAGGGAATCGAAGTTAAGCGCAAAAGAAGCCAATTTTGAGAAAGAACGTGAAAAGGTTGCGGAACTTCGGGAAAGTCATTTGCGCGAGTTAGAAAAGATTTCCGGTCTCACCTCCGAACAAGCAAAAGAGTACTTATTAAAGACTGTGGAAGAAGATGTTAAACACGAAACAGCAGTTTTGGTAAAAGAATTGGAACGTCAGGCGAAAGACGAGGCAAATAAGAAAGCCAAGGATTATGTAGTTACGGCTATTCAGAAGTGTGCGGCAGACCATGTGTCCGAGACAACGATTTCTGTCGTGCCGTTGCCAAGCGATGAGATGAAAGGCAGGATTATCGGCCGCGAGGGTAGAAATATCCGCACATTGGAAAACCTGACCGGTATTGATTTGATAATCGACGATACACCGGAAGCGGTCATCTTATCAGGGTTTGACCCGATTCGCCGTGAGGTAGCCAGAATTGCTTTGGAAAAATTAATCGTAGACGGCAGGATACATCCTGCCAGAATCGAGGAAATGGTTGAAAAGGCCAGAAAAGAAGTTGAAACAATGATTCGTGAAGAGGGCGAAGAAGCGACATTGGAAGTTGGGGTACACGGTATTCATCCTGAACTGATTCGCCTGTTAGGTAAGATGAAATTTCGTACCAGCTATGGTCAGAATGCGTTGAAACATTCGATAGAAGTAGCGCATTTGTCCGGACTTTTGGCTGGTGAAATTGGTGTGGATGTCCGTATGGCAAAACGCGCCGGACTGTTACATGATATTGGCAAATCCGTAGACCATGATATGGAGGGTTCCCATATTCAATTGGGCGCTGATTTGTGTCGCAAATTCAAAGAATCCGCTCTGGTAATTAATGCGGTAGAAGCGCATCATGGAGATGTGGAGGCAGAGAGTATGATTGCCTGTCTGGTGCAGGCGGCAGACGCTATTTCTGCAGCGCGTCCGGGAGCGCGTCGTGAGACATTGGAGACCTACACGAATAGGTTGAAACAATTAGAAGATATTTCTAACAGCTTTAAGGGAGTTGATAAGTCTTTTGCTATTCAGGCAGGTAGAGAGGTTCGAGTGATGGTTGTACCGGATCAGATTAACGATGATGAGATGGTACTTCTTGCCCGTGATTTGTCGAAGCAGATTGAAGATGAGTTGCAATATCCGGGTCAGATTAAAGTTAATGTAATCCGTGAATCAAGAGTAGTGGACTATGCAAAATAAGTTTGCATGAGAAACTTAATATTTGTCAGAAAATGAAAGGAACCGCTGTATTGTTTATCACTTCCGTGTTTGCAATAGAGCGGTTTTTATTGCATATTTATTCTTTTTGTATTATAATAAAGAAGACTATGAGAAGATGGAGGAATATCATGAGTGATAAATTACGAGTAGGTATCCTTGGAGGTACCGGTATGGTAGGACAGAGATTTCTCTCAATATTGGAAAATCATCCGTGGTTTGAGGTGGTTGCCATTGCTGCCAGTCCGCGTAGCGCCGGAAAGACATATGAGGAGGCTGTTGGCGGACGTTGGAAGATGCAGACGCCGATGCCGGAAGCAGTAAAAAAAATAATTGTAAAAAACGTGAATGAAATTGAAGAAGTCAGCCGTGAAGTTGACTTTGTATTCAGTGCCGTAGATATGACAAAAGAAGAAATCAGGGAAATTGAAGATGCTTATGCAAAAGCAGAGGTTCCGGTTGTTTCCAATAACAGTGCGCATCGGTGGACGCCGGATGTTCCTATGATTGTACCGGAGATTAATCCAGAGCATTTGCAAGTGATTGAGAGTCAAAAGAAACGTCTTGGTACAAAGCGGGGATTTGTCTGTGTTAAACCAAACTGCTCCATTCAAAGTTATGCGCCTGCGCTGACGGCATGGAAGAAGTTTGAGCCTACAGTTGTAGTAGCTACTACTTATCAGGCAATTTCCGGCGCCGGAAAGACATTTAAAGAGTGGCCGGAGATGGAGCACAATATCATTCCTTATATTGGCGGTGAAGAAGAGAAAAGTGAGAAAGAACCGCTTCGTTTATGGGGAGAGGTAAAAGACGGTGTAATTGTGAGTGCGGAGACTCCGTTGATTACGAGTCAGTGTATTCGTGTGCCGGTTTTGGATGGTCATACGGCAGCGGCGTTTGTGAATTTCAAAAAGAAAGTAACAAAAGAAGAGCTGATACAGGCGTTGGTGGAGTTTAAGGGAGAACCGCAGGAGTTGGATTTGCCGAGTGCGCCGAAACAGTTTATTCAATATTTGGAAGATGATAACCGGCCTCAGGTTGCTTTGGATGTTGATTATGAAGATGGTTTTGGCGTCAGTATCGGACGGCTTCGTGAGGATAGCTATTTTGACTGGAAGTTTGTCGGTCTTTCCCACAATACGGTGCGCGGTGCTGCCGGCGGCGCTGTGTTGATGGCCGAATTATTAAAAGCAAAAGGATATATTACAGCTCGGTAAGAGTAGTGTGAGATTGGAGGTGTATCATGGGCAAATTTCGTATATTGGTAAAAGGAATTGTACAGTACAAGAACAAATTTTTAGCAGTAGAGCGATGGTATGACGACCGCATTTTCGAGCCTTATCAGTGGGAATTCATTGATGGGGAAATGGTATTCGGAGAGACTCCTGAGGGAGCGGTAGCGCGTATTATTAAGGAGAAGACAGGTTTGTCTGTGCAAGTGAATAAGCCGTTGTATACATGGGGCTTTACGGCAGGAGAAATCTGCACGTCAGGAATTGCCTTTTTGTGTGATGCGCAAAACGATGAAATTGTTTTATCTGAAGATTTGCACGACAGCTTATGGGTACTGAAAGAGGATATTTCTCAGGTCATTACCAATCAGGCAGTTGTAAAAGATGTGGAAAAGGCAGGCCTGACAAGTAGTTTTGGCTTAGATGATTTTGGAAAGGTGGATTTATTCGTTGAACCTATGGATTAAAAATGGACATCTTTTGGACCCTGCGAATATGCGCGATGAGATATGTGATTTATATGTTGTGGATGGAAAGGTTGCTGGTATCGGCAGCCTTTCGTCAGATACGGCTTCAGAAGAGTGGAAAAAGCAGGCAATCGTTATTGATGCTTCCGGTAAGTATGTGATGCCGGGCTTCCTTGACCTTCACGTTCATTTGCGGGAACCGGGATTTGAGTATAAGGAAACGATAGAGACCGGTACGAAAGCGATGGCAAAGGGCGGCTTTACCGGCGTGTGTCCGATGCCGAATACGAAACCGGCGACAGATAGTCCAGAGATGATAAAAAGAGTGTTGGAAATTGCAGAGAAAAGCAGCCCAATTCATGTATATCCTGTCGGTGCGGTGACGCAGGGGCAGAATGGGGAGGCGCTGACGGATATTGCCGGAATGGCAGCGGCAGGAGCCAGAGCGATTAGTGAGGATGGTAAGTCGGTCATGGACGCCGATTTGTACCGCAAGGCAATGAAAGAGGCTGCCAGACTGGGGCTTCCTGTAATGGCACACTGTGAAGATAAAAATATGGTTGGCAGCGGAGCCATGAATGCCGGAAAACGAGCGGAGGAACTCGGCATGGCAGGCATCACGAACGCGGTAGAAGATGTTATTGTTGCCAGAGATATTTTGCTGGCGAAAGAGACGGGGGCAAAACTTCATCTCTGTCACTGTTCCACCGAGGATAGTGTGAAAATGATTCGCGCCGCCAAAGAAGATGGATTGCCGGTATCCGGAGAGGTATGCCCGCACCATTTCATTTTGACGGATGAAGACATACGGGAAGACGATGCCAATTATAAAATGAATCCACCGCTCCGGAGCAGAGCAGATGTTGAAGCTCTCTGTCAGGGGCTTTCCGACGGTGTGATGGAGGCTGTCTCGACAGACCATGCACCGCACGCAGAAGAGGAAAAAAGAAAATCCATAGCGGAAGCGCCGTTTGGAATTGTCGGCTCAGAGACTGCTTATGCGCTGGCAGTGACCTATCTTGTGAAAAAGGGATATTTGACGCCGCTGCAGCTGGCAGAGCGCATGAGCACGGCGCCGCACCGCATATTGGGCGTACCGGGGGGAGACTTATCTATTGGCATGCCTGCGGATATAACGATAGCGGATATGGATTCAGAGTATAAAATTGATAAAAATACGTTTATTTCCAAGGGGAAGAATACTCCATTTCACGGACATACTGTCAATGGCAGAGTTTATTATACCATTGTAGGTGGAAATGTGGTTTATCAATATGAGCCGTCAGAAGATTGAGTGCAGACAGTAAATTTTGTAGGAATTTCTTAAGAAGAGGAGGATATTAAAATGATTGATAAATTAGTAGAGAAGATTAAAAAGACAAAGGCTCCGGTTGTCGTTGGTTTAGACCCTATGCTCAGTTATATCCCAAGCCAGATTATCGACAAGGCGATTCAGGAGCAGGGAGAGACATGCGAGGCCGCTGCCGCTGCCATATGGGAATACAATAAGGGAATTGTCGATGCGACTTATGATTTAATTCCTGCCGTCAAACCGCAGATTGCAATGTATGAGCAGTTTGGCCTGCCGGGGATGGAAGCATTTAAAAAGACGGTAGATTATTGTAAAGAAAAAGGACTTGTTGTGATTGGTGATGTTAAGCGTGGCGATATCGGTTCGACTTCGGCTGCTTATGCAACCGGGCATCTCGGGAAAGTACAGATTGGCAGCAAGAGAGTTGCCGGTTTCGATGAAGATTTTATAACGGTCAATCCTTATCTGGGGACTGACGGGGTAAAACCATTCGTAGATGTGTGCAAAGAAGAAAATAAGGGAATCTTTGTTCTTGTCAAAACGTCTAATCCATCTTCCGGGGAATTTCAGGATAAAAAAATAGAGGGAAGAGCACTGTATGAAGTTGTGGGAGAATATGTGGACAAATGGGGGGCAGAAGTTATCGGTAACTGCGGCTACAGTCAGGTTGGCGCCGTAGTGGGAGCGACCTATCCGGAGATGGGAAAAGTTCTTCGGGAGCTTATGCCAAAATCCTATATTCTTGTTCCCGGGTATGGTGCACAAGGGGGAACCTCAGATGCTTTGCGCCCTTACTTTAACAGCGACGGATTGGGAGCCATTGTCAATTCTTCCCGTGGCATTATCTGTGCCTATAAACAGGAGCAATATGCAGCTTTTGGTGAGGCGAATTATGCGGACGCTTCCCGTCAGGCTGTCGTGGACATGATTGAAGACATCAACCACATTTTCTAAGAGGGGGACGTTTGTAATGGCAAAAGAACATTGTATAGCTAAGGTTGTACAGACAGAATCGTTAGCGGAAGGCATCTATTCGATGTGGCTGCTGGCGCCGGAAATAGCAGGACAAGCTGTACCAGGTCAGTTTATCTCGCTCTTTTGTGCAGATGGTGACAAGTTACTGCCAAGACCGATTAGCCTTTGTGAGATAGATAGAGCCAGGGGAATGCTGCGTATCGTCTACCGCGTAGTGGGAGAGGGAACGAAAGAGTTTTCGCAGAAGCATGAGGGCGATACCGTTCGTATTATGGGGCCGCTGGGAAATGGTTTTCCACTGGAGAAAAAGAAAGCGGTTCTGATTGCAGGAGGTATAGGAATTCCGCCGATGTTACAGCTTGCGAAAGAATTATCAGGAGAGGTGACGGTAGTCGTTGGCTATCGCGATAACCGGACATTTTTGCGGCGCGAACTGGAAGAGGCGGCAGACCGGGTATTGATTGCCACGGAAGACGGAAGTGTCGGAGTGAGAGGAAACGTTATTGACGCGCTGGGAGCAGAGGGAGTAGACGGTGAAGTGATTTACTCCTGCGGGCCGCTTCCTATGCTGCGCGGGGTAAAGAGATGGGGAGAGGAAAAAAATATTCCCGCATGGTTGTCGCTGGAGGAGAAAATGGCCTGCGGCATAGGGGCATGTCTTGCCTGTGTTTGTCAGTCTACAGAAGTAGACTCCCATTCTAACGTACATAATAAGAGGATTTGCAAAGATGGCCCGGTGTTTTTGTCAACGGAGATTGAGTTATAAAAGGAGGATATCATGTCGGATAGACTAGCAGTAAATTTTGCAGGACTTACGTTTGATAATCCTGTGACAACAGCATCCGGAACTTTTGGTTCTGGATTAGAGTATAGCGAATTTGTCGATTTGCACAGGCTTGGTGCAGTTACTACGAAAGGTGTTGCCAATGTGCCGTGGGCGGGAAATCCAACCCCGCGAATTGCGGAGACCCATAGCGGTATGCTCAATGCAATCGGGCTGCAAAATCCCGGTATAGATGTGTTGATTGACAGGGATTTACCATATCTTCGAGAGAGAAATGCCCGTATTATTGTAAATGTGTGCGGGCGTTCGCAGGAGGACTATGTAGAAGTGGTGGAGCGTCTGGCAGAAGAAGATATTGATATGCTGGAGATTAATATTTCCTGCCCGAATGTCAAGGCTGGTGGGATTGCGTTCGGACAGAAACCGGAGATGGCAGAAGCAATCACAAGAGCAGTGAAAAAGGTAGCGAAGCAGCCGGTAATTATGAAATTGAGTCCCAATGTGACAGATATTGCGGAGATGGCGCGCGCAGTAGAGGCTGGGGGCGCAGACGGTGTTTCGCTCATTAATACATTGACGGGAATGAAGATAGATGTTGCTCGTAAAACATTTGCCATTGCCAATCAGACGGGCGGTATGTCTGGCCCTTGTGTAAAACCGGTAGCGGTGCGTATGGTTTATCAGGTGGCGCATGCAGTAAAGATACCGATTCTTGGCATGGGGGGCATTCAAAATACAGAAGATGCATTGGAATTTCTTATGGCAGGAGCTACTATGATTGCCGTGGGAACGGCGAATTTTTACAATCCCCGCACAACCGTGGAAATTGTGGATGGTCTGGAAACATATGTAGAGAGAGAGGGCTTAGACAGTATTTGTGACATTATAGGTTGTGTAAAATAATCAGAGATTTTGGCTTGACAAGTGAAAGACGGAGAAGTATAATTAGTGAAAAAGTTTTAGGAGGACTTTGCATGTTAAGTGTGGTTGTAATGGAGAAAATTGCAAAATAAATATTGCAAGGGTGATTTTTAGTTTTATACTAGGAGTCTGCCTTATTGTTGGTAGTTTTTGAGCTACCGGCATTTTCGCCTTACATTTGCTTAATATTGTGGTATATATTTTCGGACACAATGAAGCGTCTTGTTTCTGAGATACTTTTTTATGTTTGTTATTTAAGCATGGCTGTATGGTCGTGCTATTTTTTTATAGGAAAGACCGAGCCGCTTTTTTGTCCATTTGAAAATATACAAGTTCTATATAGATTGAAAGACCATAGTATATTATGCTCTTAGGGCTGCTGCGGTCTTTTTTTGATTCATGGGCGTCTGTAAGGAAACGCTAAATTATATTTAATTAGGAAAGGAAATAATTAAAATGCTGACAGGCATTATTGTACCTACGGAGGGGAAAATTTAAGTTTATAGAAGGAGTGTATGGAAATGAATATAGAGAAGCAGATTGAATTTCATAAAATAAAAGAGATGTGGATGAATCTGGCTGTTACCGAAGCGGCAAAAGAGAAGATTAGAGAGCTGTCATTTTATTTGGATGAAAGGGAATTAAGGAGGCAGCTCCGGGATACGACAGACAGCCGGAGTCTGATGGAAAAACTGGGAACGCCGCCACTGCAAAACCTTACGGAAATAAGTGATATTATGATGAGTGCACAAATGGGCGATTGTCTTACTCCTCATCAGTTAGAAAAGGTAGAAACTGTTTTGGCTGTAATTCAGCGATTGAAAGAATATCTGAAAAGAGGCAAAATGTATGATAATCCGCTGGCGTATTATGAGGCAAATCTAAATGTATTAGAGGAACTGCGCGCAGAAATCGGCAGACAGATAAGAGGAGGAATGGTAGATACTTATGCCTCCAAAGAACTCAGCCGGATTCGAAGTCAGATGGTAAAATGTGAGGAACAGATGAAGAAAAAGGCAGAACAGATTATGCACTCGAATAAGGAAAGTATGGCAGATAATTACTGTACTTTGCGGAATGGAAGAGTATGCATTCCGGTGAAGAGGGAATGCAAACTAAAAATATCCGGCAGCGTTATTGATAAATCTTCTACCGGAAGCACGTTATTTATGGAGCCGGCAAGTGTTGCTAAATATTATGAAGAATTGCAGATTCTTACGATAAGTGAGGAAAATGAAGTGTATCGTATCTTGTATACGCTGTCAGCGATGGTCGCCGAATCTGTTACGGCGATGGATGAGAATATAGCAATGATGGAAAAGTTGGATTTTATAATATCAAAAGGGAAGCTGAGCATTGATTTGGATGCCGTGGAACCATCTATTAATACAGAACGAAGAATTGTTTTAAAAGATGGCAGACATCCACTGATGGATAAGATGGTAAACATTCCCCTGCAGTTGGAAATCGGAGAAAGTGTTCGCGGAATTGTTATAACCGGTCCCAACACAGGGGGAAAGACGGTGGCGATAAAAACGGTTATGTTGAATTGCATGATGGCACAGTGCGGACTGCATGTTACGTGTAAAGAGGCAGATATATGCATGAATAATTCCTATCTGTGTGACATTGGCGATGGGCAGAATATTGCGGAGAATTTATCTACATTTTCGTCGCATATCAAAAATGTTCTGGAAGTGTTACGTGAAGTCAATGAGGGAAGTTTGGTAATCATGGATGAACTTGGCTCCGGAACAGACCCGACAGAGGGGATGGGAATTGCCATTGCAATCTTGGAAGAACTTAGAAAAAGCGGCGCACTTTTTCTTGTTACTACACATTATCCGGAAGTAAAAGAGTATGCCGGCAGTGCGCAGGATATTTTGAATGCGCGGATGACTTTTGATAAGGAAACATTAAAACCAACCTATCAAATGGTACTTGGGGAAGCAGGTGAGAGCTGTGCCTTTTATATTGCTGACAGGCTGGGAATGCCAAATGAGATGTTGCGGGTGGCAATAAAAGCCGCCTATGGCGAGGGAGCACTAGATAGGTATACATTTCAGAAAGAAGACGCGCTTCTTGAAAAAAAGAAAATTAATAAGATTTCAAAAAACAAAAAAACGAGGGGGAATGTCGAACTGCGCACAAAATATAAGTTGGGTGACAGTGTTTTCGTTTATCCGGATAAGAAAATAGGAATTGTATGTGAACCGGTTAATGCGAAAGGGGTGTTAAGAGTACAACTGCCCGGAAAGAAAATATGGATTAATCATAAGCGAGTAAAGCTCCATGTGGCGGCTACAGAATTATATCCGCCGGATTATGATTTTTCGATTCTTTTTGAAACTATTGAAAATAGGAAAATTAGACATGATATGCAAAGAAAATATACTAGAGAAGAAATCCGATATGATTGACAGAAAATGAATATACAATTATAAAAATTATTTTTCTTCACACAGAGTTTGTCTGTTTATACGCATTTTTTATAGAAAAACTTGGTAAAACAGGCAAAAACGGGGCATAATACCGAGTACTCGGCGGATACCGACGAACAGGTTTCCGGTGTTTATTGGTATCATTTAATTAGTACGAAAAGGAGTGAAAGAATCACCGATTCTCTAAGAAAGCTGTGATGCTCCGGAATGGAGGAAAATATGGTAGAAAAGCGACATGAAGATGCGATTATCGGCGCTAATTTAAAGAAGTTCCGCTCAGTCTATGGGATAAGCAGAAAGGAATTGGCAGAAATCTTTCATATATCGGAAGATGGCGTGTATCGTATTGAGAGAGGAGAGACCGGATTATCAAGTTCATATGCCTATATATTAGCAAAGGACTTGCATTGTGACATGAATTTTATATTTGGGAATGCGAGAGAACCTGCCCGTATTACGGAAGACGGCGCCTATATCCGTCAGATGACACCGAAGAACATTGCTCAGAGACTGCGCTATTATGCGGAGATGATAGAAGAGATGAGTAAGGGAGAACGGTAGGTATGTTGACGTGTATAAATACAGTGTTGGAGTTGGTGGCAACATTGATATGCGTAAACCATTTGTTTGGTAAGAAGTACTGTTTTATGATACATGATACCGTTTTTATACTGTCGGAAGTTATCCTTGTAGAGACGGCGAACTATTTTGGATGGTCTAAAGGAATGGCTTTGTTCGGCTATATTGGCATTTACTTATATATGTTGACAAAGTTTAAGTGCTCGAACAGGAAAGCAAATGCAAATTTATTGTTAGTTATTATTGCATGTGTTTTTACACAAATTATATGTTCAGCGCCTATTTTTCTATTGGAAAAAAGAGTAAATATTGATTTACTAATGATATTGATTAATTGTTTAACCATATGCACATTTCTAATATTAAGCAAATCGGGGTTCTTTTACCGGATATCGAAAGAGATGGAAGAGTATGAGATGCTGACGAATGTTGCCACGCTCATCTGTTTTGTGGGAGCAATCTATCTTTTGATAGTTTACAAATTTGCGGAATATCTCAGGATGACGGACTATCTTATATTTGGTGTCTGGACGATATTGATTGCTGTTCTCATAATGAATTGGCAGCGCGAAAAGTATGATAAACTGGCTAAAGAAAAAGAGATTGAGCTGCGGAACTCATACGACAATGTGTATCGGCAGTTGTTGGAGTCCATACGGAGAAAACAGCATGATTTTGACAATCAGATAAATGCCATTTACAGTCAGCATTTGCTGGCAAAAGACCTTGATGAGCTTATTGCGATGCAAAGGAAATATTGTGGAGAACTTCTACGTGATAATCGCTTTTCGCGCTTGTTGTGCGGCGGTTCTCCGATTCTTATCGGTTTCCTCTATTCGAAATTCCATGAGATAGAGAATAACGGATGCCATGTTGATTTTGATATTAAGATTGATAAGATGAAATGTATTATCCCGCAGTACAAGATTGTGGAAATAACAGGTATACTTTTGGACAATGCGATGGAGGCTGTCGTCGACTGCGAGAGAAGAAATATTGAAGTGAAAATATATGAAGATTTGGCTTCCGTACATATTGAAGTAAGGAATGATTCGGAATTTATTACACGCGAGGAAATTGCCAGATTTACTGTGTCCGGTTATTCCACAAAAGGGGAGGGAAGAGGTGTCGGACTGGCAAATGTGATTGATATTTTGGAGGCGTATGACTGCGTATTGTGTATTTACTACGAAAAGGAACAGGGAGGAAGACTTGTTATTGAATTTGATATAGACAAAGAAAAATGAGGACAATTCGTTTTGTCCTCATTCGTTCGGTAATAATTATTTTTCCGTTTCTTCCGGATACTTCTGCTCGCCAAAAAGAAACAAACTCATTTTTGTCCAATGCAGTATTCCGGCAAAGGCAATGCAGAGATTACATGCCTTAAATATCCATGGTTTTGTCAGATGCTTCATCTTCCGCTTTTTCCTCCTTCTTTATAAGTTTTGCCGCAATAAGCTGTGCTGACTGCAGCAGGATTATCCAAAAACCGGCAATTGTATACCGGTTGGTTGGAGCGATAAACATAATGAGAGCGTAAACCGTAATAATGTAAAAAGCCTGTCTCTTTGATTTTTTTATTTGTAATCCGTTCGGAACAGGCCGATATGAAGAGACGATGGGAGCAAGAAAATAGTTGACAATTATGCAGCCAAGAAGCAAAATAAAATAAAGAGGTCTTGCTACCGGAATGAGGGGAAGCAGACAGACGCCTGCAAATATAATGCCAAGCGAAACGAGAAAACAGCTAAAATAGTGTTTAAAATGAAGTCCCCCCGTACAGGTTCTCAGTGTGAGCAGGACAGCGATAGCTACAAGATACTGTGGGAAATAATGAATATAGGAGAAGAATATCCCCATAATAATAATTTTACTTATTTCCGATAAAATACTGACAACAGCATAGCGAATCTGCCCAATCTGGAAATCGGAATAACCGAAATTTTCTTGTAAATAGTCATGAATCATAATTCCCGTGCCTCCTGAAGAAATTATAGCAAAGGGAAATTCCAAATTATAAATTCTTTATTAGAATGTGTATAAAATGAACTAAACTTAAAATTTTCTTACTTCAAGATAAATGTAAAGCAGTTTAGTAGTAAAAAACGTAACTTTAGGAAAAATGGCAAACGGAAACAAGATAGGAGCGTGGTAAATGTGAAAGAAGTTCTTATATTGGAAGATAAGGAAGAGGCGAGAAAGGCTTTGGCTCATTTGGTAAAGGAAGTAGAAGCTTCTGCCGTAATATATGAGGCTGCGGGAGAGGAGGAAGCATATGCCATTGCCATGAAGCACACGATTGATTTATTTTTAGTAGATATTATTTTGCATCCGCAGACGATGGGCGACCAGTCGGGAGCGGATTTTGCACAAGAGATAAGAGCGGTGGAAAAATATTTATTTACGCCGATTATTATCATTACTTCGTTGTATGACCCGAAGATGTGTATGTATTCATCGGTACATTGTTATCGGTTTATAGAAAAACCGTTTGATTCTGAGAAAGTAAAGGAAACGATTCGCGAGGCAATAAAATATCACACCGTAAACAAAGGAAAGAAGAATATATATTTTCACGTGGACGGCTTACTGGAAATGGTTGCTCTGGAAGAGATTATGTATATAGAAAGCAAAGACCACAAATTGCATATAACTACGAAGCGGGAACATTTTTGCGTGCCGTACAAATCCTGTAAGGCAATGTTAGAGGAATTGGATTCGGATGATTTTATAAAATGCAACCGCGGGACAATCGTGAATTTGTCATATATTAAGACTGTGGATACCGTGAACCGTATGATTCATTTAAGGGAAAGCGAGCGCGTGCTCGAAATCGGGCCGATTATGAAAAAGTCATTTATGAGCAAAATATATCAGAAAATGTGAGATTAAACGCACCTGTCCGGTGTCTGTCTATTGTGTCAAACGTTGATTACTATAGCTTGTACTAAATTTTGACAGATTTTGATACTATTTACTCGGAGGTAAGTAGGAATGTCGGATAAACAAATCAGTAAATCTGTCGGAATGCAAATACTCAGAAAAAGAACCGAAAAAAATTATACACGGGAAACGCTGGCAACGTTAGCAGATGTTTCCCCATCGTTTCTTTATGAAATAGAAACAGGACGTAAAGGTTTTTCTGTCTCTGTTTTTTATCGTATTGCTAAAGCGTTAGATACAGATGTTGAGTACTTCTTTTATGATGATATGGATAAAAAGGAAGAGACGATACTGCAAATTATCAAAAATGATAACAATACGGATATCAATTCGGTGGTAGAGCTG
Source organism: uncultured Eubacterium sp. (assembly GCA_948579355.1). Taxonomy (GTDB): domain Bacteria; phylum Bacillota; class Clostridia; order Lachnospirales; family Lachnospiraceae; genus Eubacterium_F. The sequence continues at coordinate 61,577 of CAPAOV010000008.1, forward strand.
CTCAATGCAATTCAAACGGTTATGAACAGCTAAAAATAATAATCTGTCTTGTCTTAAAAAGGAATAACCATTTAGTTTATCACAGGATGACAAAACCTATTTCATTTTTACATCGAATCAGTTCATAATAAAGCGAAAAGGAAAAAAATAGAGGCTAAAGCATACTTTTTGCCGTTTTGAGACAGAAAAAGCATTCTTGAGGAATGAAAGCCGTCTTATAGTCTCCGAACGTGTATAATACATGTAGAAAACAAAAGTAAAAACATATTTTAAGACAGGAGATTGCTAAAAATGAAAAAGGAAATGAATAACAAAGAGATTGGATATCGCATTATGAGTACGAGACTTGACCACGGTTACTCGAGAGAATGTCTATCTGAACTGGCAGGAATTTCAGCCGGTTTTTTATATGAAATTGAACGTGGACTGAAAGGCTTTTCCGCCTGTTCACTGATGCATCTGGCAGAAGTGCTGGAGGTAAGTGCGGACTATATTATGACCGGATGCAAGAGCAAGGACATAGAATCCAGCATTACTAAAACATTGGAAAAATTTGATTCATCCACACTGGAAATGATAGAACAACTCCTGAATCTCACCTATGAGATTGTGCAGAAAAGTGAGAAGTAGAGGCAGGCGTATATTTGTCTTGCGAATCAAATAGAAATGAGTTTACATTATAGTGGCCGGATGTTATAATTACATATACTGATGGACAGGAGGATGAAAAGGATGGAGCAATATAAGCAGGAATTTATAGAATTTATGGTAGAATCAGATGTGCTGAAATTTGGTGAATTTACGTTGAAAAGCGGTCGCAAATCCCCCTTTTTTATGAATGCGGGCGCCTATGTGACAGGCTCACAGTTAAAGCGTCTCGGTGAATATTATGCGAAAGCTATACATGATAATTTTGGAGAAGACTTTGACGTTCTCTTTGGTCCTGCTTATAAAGGGATACCGCTTAGTGTAGCTACGGCAATCGCTTTTTATGAATTGTACGGTAAAGAGATTCGATATTGCTCGAACCGAAAGGAAGAAAAGGACCATGGCGATACTGGTATTCTTTTGGGAAGTAAGTTGAAAGATGGCGACAGAGTAGTCATTATTGAAGATGTAACAACATCCGGAAAGTCTATTGAAGAGACATTTCCGATTCTAAAAGCACAGGGCGATGTTGAGATTTTGGGTCTGATAGTATCGCTAAACCGCATGGAGAAAGGAAGAAACAGCGAGCAATCCGCTCTGGATGAACTCCATGAAGAGTATGGATTTAAGACAGCCGCTATTGTGTCTATGAGCGATGTTTTAGAATGCTTGTATAACAGGGAATGTCAGGGCAGGGTAGTAATTGATGATGCGATGAAAGAGGCGCTCGATAAATATTTTGAGAAGTATGGAGCAAAATAACTGGCAAAGTTCCCCTGAATAAAGAAAGTGTATTTTTCAATAATATCCCTCGATATATTTCGGGGGATTTTTTAAACTTCAAGTAGTGTGAAGAAAGAACGACCGGAGGGCGCTATACGCTTCAATAGCCGCTGTTTTGTCGTATATCGCTGAAAAAACGTGGTTTTTCACAAAGACAGAGAATCCTTTTTGTGAGAATTTAATAATTTACAAATAGCATTGGCAGTGTTATGATAAGAGCCAATCCACCCAAAACAATTCAAAAGGGGGTTCAGATTTGAAAATTGCTTTTTGGAGCAATGGAAGGGGTAGGGCATGCGTCACAAGCAATCTTGCTTGTATCAGTGTATTATCTGCATTAGATTGTCCGGACGACCGGACGATTATCTTTGAAAATCATCGGAATATCATCAATTTAGAAAGTACATTATTCAACCATTATTCCAACCGTGAAGTGAAAGAAAATTATCAATATGAAGTAGAGAGCGGTCTCGGGAAAGTGCTGCGAATCGTGGAGCAGGGTGAAGAGATAACAAAGGAACGCCTGTATTGCCAGACGAGAGATTATCTCGGTAAGCGGCTGTTTTATCTGCCGTCCGACGACAGGAGCGCGCAAAATCTGGAGTACTATATGGAAAGAGAAGCTGTCAGGACAATGAGATTTCTTGAGCAACACAGCGACAGGGTACTCGTGGATACTACTTCCGCACCGCTTGTCAGTTCCCGCAAGATTTTGCAGAAAGCGGATATGGTTGTCGTTAATTTAAGTCAGAATCTTCAATTTCTGGAGCACTTTTTTCGAAACTATTCTTCCATTCAGAAACGGGCGTTTTATCTTGTTGGAAATTATGACGCCAATTCCCAATTGACGAGAGGCGAGATTATGAAGCGATATAATATTTCTGGAAGTCAAATTGGTGTGATTCCTCACAATGTACACTTTTCTGATGCCATTTCCAATGGACAAATCATCCCCTTTCTGCTCAAAAATTATTCTTCTCCGGCGCATGCGGAAAACCATGATTTTATGGTGGCAGCTAGAGAAGCGGTCGGACTGTTTCACTATCAAATCAAGAAATACGAGAGAGGAGGTGAGGAGGGATGAAAGGCAGATGCATACAAATCGTTTTTTTCGCACTCTTTTTATCCGCAACGATTCTTTTATCGTTTCCAGCGCAGGCAAAAGTCATTGTAAAGAACTTTGAAGAATTAAAAGAAGTGTTGGAATGTGAGCAGAAAAAACAGATTGAACTGGGCGCAGATATCCCTCTGTTACACCCGATAACGATACGGGGACATAAGGTGATTGACGGAAAACATTATACATTGCGGCGTGGAAAGAAAAAGGGATTATTGTATGGGGGAACTTTGTTTTTGATGATGGGAGTTCAGTGCGAGTGGAAAAATGTCACGATATCGGGAGCGGGAAACTCTTCTGGTGCTGCGGGAAACATTTTCGGGAGATTATTGGAGGCAAGGAGAGGCAGGACAATTGTCAGTGCAGGCTCTGTTTGGGAGAGGAATGTAAATCGGAATCTGGCGGTAGACGGCGGAGGTGCCATCTGGGTTCGGTCAGGGGCGCAGTGTATTATCGACGGCGGACAATTGTCGTGCAATGAAAATGTATCATGCGGCGCAGGCGTTCGCGTAGAAAAAGGCGGGCGCATGACTATTTATGGAGGAAAGATAGTAGATAATCGGGTGAGAGGAGCCGGAGCCGTCAAAGGTTTTGAGGGACTTGGCGCCGCCATTTACAACGAGGGGGAGTTGAAAGTAATGGGTGGTGTCATAAAAGGAAACAGGGTAATTGCGTATTCGAATGCCGGAAAGAGGTATGGAGGGGCAGGCGGCGCTTTATATAATCGGGGCATATGTACTATTTCGGGTGGATTTGTACGGGATAATTATGCTTCGCAGCGTGGCGGCGCCATTTATACGGAAGTGCATTCGGTGTTAGAGATTACCGGTGGCAGCATAGAAGCGAATCAGGATGACGAAGAGCGGCCGGTGTGGCTGGCAGGTTCTTGTATGTTGGGAAAGGGCGCGCTTATCCGGCAGTTGTATATTGCCTCTTCTGCAAACGTAATCGTAAACAGGAATTGGAAAAGCAGAAAACAGGTTGTAGTGGAGCCGTATTCGTACAAGAAAGGTCTTTGTCTGCTAAGAGGGGGGAAAGGGGCTTTTGTTTTAAAGACAAGAGCGGGCTGGGTGCTGAAGCGGCAAGAGGACGGCTACTATATTGCCAAAAGGGAAGAAAAGAAAGAGAAGAAAAAGAACGTTATAAAAGGAAACAGGAAGAAAGAGGACAGGGCACAGGTAAAGCGGGCGAGCAAGTTACCGAAAGGCCCCCACATACAGTGTGAGAAAAGCAGACTGGTTTTCTATGAGGGGGAGTATGTAACGAAAGATGTCTTATGTTATGGTGTGACCGCACAGAGTAAGAACGGAGCGGTATTGCCGGTTGACGTACGGGGAAAAGCATTTCAGGATGGACGGCTCAATACGGAGCAGACGTCGGCTGGAAGCGTTACCTTTTGTGCGAGAGAAGCCGGATACCGGAAGGCGGAAATAACTGTGAATTATGTAATAAAAGAAAACGGTAAACCAACGATAAAAACGGCTCCCCGTTATCTCTTTGCGGATGAATTAAAGGGGTTAGATAAGGAGAAATTTAAAACTCTTTTGTGGGAGGGGATGAGTTGGAAAGATGACTGCGACAAGCGGGAGGACGCTGCTGTGGAGACAGAAGTAGAATACAGTAACTTAAAGGAAAATAGGGTGGGAAAGTATATTGTCAAAGGTAGTGTCAGAGACCAGTACGGTCATCGCTATTACATGAAATCAGGAGAAAGGAGACGCTATGGACGGGGAAAAGAAATGCCGTTTACGATTACTATAACAGTGGTGGAACGTCGGGCGTATTCGAAAGAAAATCCAATGCCGAAAATACGTTTTTCTCCGGTTTTGCAGAAAGAAAAAGTAAAAGAGGAGTGGCATTTCAGCAGAGAGGATGTGTTGGCCGTACAGCAGTTTATGGAGCGGCGTGACGACCCTTTCTCGCAGGAGACGAATCAGGAATTTATGCGCAGATTTGAAAAAAACAAGAGGCGAGGTGTTTCAGGATGAATGATTTTCAAAAAAAGTATTTATTAAAACGTCAGGATTTTGGAGTCCTTTATCCGTATCTGATTGAAGATAAAGTAACGGATATTAATTGGAATGGAAAGCAGTTGTGGATTGATGATTTAGAGAGGGGAAGATATATGGCTGCGGAAATCTTGTCCGTTGATTTTGTGGAGCGGTTCGTAACGTTGATTGCCAATGTAACCAATCAGGTCATTAACCGGACGCATCCGGTTATGGAGGCGGAAACCGAAGAACTGCGCATCAGCATCGTCCATCAAAGCGTGGCGCATACGGGAACGTCGTTGTCATTGAGAAAGACGCCGGCCGTTCGGCGTTTGAAAAAGGGAAATTTAGTAGAGGAGGGTTATTGCAGCGAGGATGTCCTCTCCTTTCTTCATCAATGTATCGGGGCGCATTTCAGCATCGTCATATGCGGTCTGCCCGGAGCGGGCAAGACGGAATTGTTAAAGTATCTGACGCAGTTTATCCCTGCCAGAGAACGGGTAATTACGATTGAAGATGTGCTGGAAATTCATTATCAGAAAATAAACCCAAATAAGGATTGTGTTGAGATGAAAGTGGCTGAAAACTTTACTTATATGGAAGCGATAAAGGCCTGTCTGCGACAATTGCCGGACTGGATTATTTTGTCGGAAATCCGTTCGACGGAAATCCGTTATCTGTTGGAGACGCTCAGTACGGGAGCGAGCGGTATCACTACGATTCATACGGATGATGTGCGCAATATTCCAGAGAGGATGAAAAATATGGCGGGCGGATATGAAGATTTGAAGCGGATTGAAAATGATACTTACCGCTATCTGGACGTGGGAATTTTGGTAAAGAAAATAAAAGGGGGAGATGGGAAAATACTCCGGCGTATCGAACAGATAGCGCTTTTTGAGCGTTATGCAAGAGGATGGGAGGAAACGATAAACCAGATAGTGATGCTGATAGAGGATGGGAAACCGGTTGATAGTAACTTGCCGCGCCATATATCAGAGCGATTTCACGAAGCGGGAATCGTAATTCCGTCGGGAGGTGCCGTATGAAGAGAAAAATAGTAATATCAATTTTTATGCTATTCTTTTATGCCTGTTTCATTGTCGGGCTTCGTCTGCACTGGCTGTATGCGGCATTCCTGCTCATTTTATCGCAGGCGTACGCTTTTTTCTATTATAAGATTAGCAGAAAAGGAGAATGCGCCAAAGAGGATTATTACGAAGTGACGATTTATATGGAGCAATTTCTCTGTTCCTATAAAAGGCTCGGCCATGTAAGGATGGCATGGGAGGACTGTTGCCATCTTTTTGAAAAAAAGAGTAACATCTATCAGGCGATTCAACGTGCAATCCATATTATGGAGACAGGTGAAAATGGGCAGGGAAAAACAATATTGTCAGATGCATTCCGTGAAATTGAGCGTATCTACAATAGTAGAAGACTGGAGATGATGCACCGCTACATAGCGCAAATCGAACAGACGGGAGGAGAAGTCATAACTGCCATTGACATGATGTTAGGAGATTTGCAAAGTTGGAAACAACGCACTGTCGTCTATCAGAAAAAGAAATCTTTTTTGAGAAAAGAGTTTTTTCTGGCGGCTGTTTTCGCTCTTCTCATGTGCTGTGCAACTCATATGATTCTGCCCTATAATATGGTGCATAGAGTAGAAGATATGACGATTTATCAGGTGTCTACAACTGTAGTTTTGGTTTTGCTGCCACTATTTGTTCTCTTCGTTTACAACAATTGCGCAAAGTCATGGCTCGATAGCAGCCACCGGTTCGGAGACGCCGTCGAGGAGGAGTTTCCCTACTGGCTCTGGAGCGTGTCGCTGTATTTGCAACAGGACAGCGTATATCACGCGCTGCAACAGTCCTGTCGCGGTTTGAAAGGGGAATTGAGAAAAGAAGTCTGCCGTCTGCTGGAAAATATTTATGAAGAGCCAAATTCCCTGATACCGTATGTACAATTTTTTCGGAGTCGGGATTTACCCGAATTACATTCCGGAATGAAACTTCTATATTCTTTTAGCAGCGGCGGCTATCCGGATATGCAGAAGCAGGTTTATTTTCTTGTGGAGCAGAATCAGAGGATGATTGAACAAAGGGAATTAAACCGCCAGCAAATTGCTTTGTCGGCATTTCAGCTTGTAAAGCAGATTCCCGTGTTAATTGCCGGTGGCAAGATTGTTTTGGATGCGGTTGTATTTGTTTTGCAGATGGCAGAAATGTAGAAAGGATGAGCATATGGAAGATTTGTTAAGACAATACAGTGAATGGATAGGGCTAATTATATTTGGAGGTTTTCTAATATGGGGATTACAACTGATATCTTTGTTATAAAAAAGCGGGTATCCCTGTGTCTTGTTGTTCTGCCTGTTGTGTTGGCGGTGCTTCTTTGTCTCATACTCTTCTGGCAGTGGAAGCAGTTCGGTATAACAGATAGCATGACAGATAAAAAGAGCCCGCCGGTTGGGAGCAGGACTTACATTTCAGGTGACGGCCCCCAATTATTGGCGCAAAGTATGCGGGTTGCGCAGGGGCAGGAGCTGTTGCTGTCTCAGATTGCACAGGCAAGGGATGAGAAAGGGAACGATATAAGTCCGCGTTTAATATTCCGGTGCCATTCTGCAAGGATTGACAGAGGAAGATTTTCTACGGAGCGTGCCGGTATATATGAAGTGGAAATACAGGTGAAAAGTCCGGTTTCGGGAAAAACGGCAGAAAAGACAATACAATTATTAGTGGATGGGAGAGTGATAGAATGAGAGGAATTATGAGTCAGTTTGTTCTCTTTATCTTTCTGACGGCTTTGTTTTGGATTAGCGTTACCTATGTTTCCCTGAATATGCAATATTGCGGCGCCAAAGAATATTTTGCGGGAATCGTCAGGCAGCTCGAGGACAGCTATTTTGATAGTGCGGTAATTCGTGATTGTGTAACAGAGGCGGAGCGGCAGGGATATCAGTTATCCGTCCGCTGCTATGGGAAAAATGATAAGGATGCGAGAATGACGATGCAATATGAGTTTGTGTTTCCGATGACACAGACAAAGAAACGTTATGTAATTGATGGTTATGCCCGATAAGATAGTGCGGAGAAAGAGAGGTATTTGTGAAAACAATAATTGTTTCCGTAATAGGAATCAGTTCCATATTTTTAGTTGCAATGATACAGAATAATATAAATACAAAGACATGGCAGGAGGAACAGTTGGAAAATTCGCTTGCAGAAGCTATGTCGCAAACAATGGAAGAGGTTATATTTGGGGGAGGGTATGGGATTAGCAATCAAAATGAGATGATGGCAGCCTTTCTTCAGGCAATGATACGCAAGCTGGACGGAAAAGCAGATGTGACGATAAAGGTACATGATATCAATTTTGCACTGGGGCAAATGGATATAGAAGCAATCGGTTCGTATCGGATGACGAACGGAAAAACGTGTAAAGTATCGGTGCGCCGCAATCTGATTGTCAATTAAAAGATGGTGGCGCCAATACTTTAATATGCGGGGGAAAAAGATTTGCCATCGTCAGGCTTATCATTAATCTTCGCTTTCTTCCTCGTCCTCTTCGTCTTCTCTTGGTTTGATTTCAAGGCGAATTTTATCAATTCGGTTTCCGTCCGCGTCGAGAACCGTATAGATGCCGTACTTATCTTCGGCCGTTTCACCGACGTTTGGAAAATGTTGAAGAAGGTTGATAATATGTCCGGCGATTGAGTCATAATCGTCAGAAGTCAGTGGGAGACTTAATGTCTCGGCAATGTCGTCTAAGGAAGTGGAGCCAAGTACCTGATAGACGGTATCACTGATTTTTTGGATATCATCTTCTTCGTCCGCGTCGTATTCATCGCGAAGTTCACCGACGATTTCTTCAATGAGGTCCTCAATCGTAATCAATCCGGCCAGAGCGCCGTATTCGTCAAGGACGATTGTCATTGGAATAGAGTCTTTTCTCATTTCCATAAAGAGTTCAGCGACATTTTTGTACTCGTAAGTAACATGGGCTTCCCGAATCAATGTTTTTATATCTAAGTTTTCTTTGTTTCCTTTATAAAATACGAAATCTTTTAAGTTGATGATACCGATAATATTGTCAATGGTTTCTTCATATACCGGTAAACGGGCAAATTTATTTTCAGTAAACACGGTAAGCAGTTCTTCGTAAGAAATAGCCGAATCGACCATTGTAATATCCATACGGGGAATCATAACGTCCTTTGCCAGAGAATCGCCAAAGTCAACGATGTTGGTAATCATTTGCCGTTCTTCGCTCTCGATAACGCCCTCTTCGTGGCTGACGTCTACAAAGGTGCGCAGTTCGTCTTCAGTAATCGCGGATTCTTTCTTTGATGTATCAATTCTCATAATAAACAGCAGAAAACGCGAAAATTGATTGACGATAAATATAACGGGTGTCAATATGTTTGTAAAAAATAAAATTGGACGGGAATAGAAAAGCGCTAACTTTTCAGCGTTTCTGGTAGCCAGATTCTTAGGTGTGATTTCACCAAAAATAAGAATTAAAACGGTCAGTATACCCGTAGCAATTCCCGCTCCGATACTTGCACTCTGCTGCCACCCGAGCCGTTGACAAATGCTGAAAGCATATGTTGTGGAAAAGGATGAAGCAGAGAGGTTTACAACATTGTTACAAATTAATATTGCGCTAAGCATTTTAGATGGTTCTTCAACCAGTTTCAGTACCCGCTTAGCAGCTTTGTTCTTTTCTTCCGCCAAGGCGCGTAGACGAATTTTGTTTGCTGTCGTCAATGCTGTTTCAGCAGAAGAAAAAAAGGCGGATAAAATAAGCAATATAACTAAAACTAATATATTTACCGCGTCACTGGGGCCCAAAGTATCATCTCCTTTATCATTTTGAAAGTTTAGCTTAATGCCTGACGTTTACGAGCCATCTCGTCGTTGTCCAGATATTCGTCGTAAGTTGTTACTTTATCAATCATGCCGTTTGGCGTGAATTCAATAATCCGATTGGCAATCGTCTGAATAAACTGGTGGTCCTGTGATGTGAAGAGGACGACGCCGGGGAATTTAATTAAACCGTTGTTGACAGATGTGATGGATTCCATATCCAAATGGTTTGTCGGCTCGTCGAGCAATAATACATTAGAGCCAAGCATCATCATCTTTGACAACATAACGCGTACTTTTTCACCGCCGGAGAGAACGTTTACTTTTTTCAGTCCATCCTCGCCTTTAAAGAGCATCCGTCCGAGAAAACCGCGGACATAAGTAGCGTCTTTTTCGGGAGAAAAAGGCATCAACCAGTCAACAATTGTGTCATTGCTTGCAAAATAAGGGGTGTTATCTTTCGGGAAATACGAATTAGAAGTAGTGATTCCCCATTTGTAGTCTCCCTCATCCGGCTCCATCTCGCCCGCCAAAATCTGGAAAAGCGTCGTGGCAGCAATGCCGTATGAGCCGACAAAAGCGATTTTATCGTCATGGCCGACGGTAAACGATACATTGTCCAGTACTTTTTCCCCATCAATGGTTTTACTCAGATTCGTTACCGTTAGTACTTCGTTGCCAATCTCGCGGTCAGGTTTGAAATCAACGTAGGGATATTTGCGGCTGGAAGGACGCAGTGTATCCAACTCGATTTTTTCCAGAGCACGTTTTCTTGAAGTAGCCTGTTTGGATTTGGAAGCGTTAGCGCTGAATCGCTGAATAAATTCCTGCAATTCCTTGATTTTTTCTTCTTTCTTTTTGTTCGCTTCTTTCATCTGCTTAATCATCAACTGGCTGGACTCATACCAGAAGTCGTAGTTACCCGCATAAATCTGCATTTTGCCATAATCGAGGTCAACCGTATGCGTACAAACTTTATTTAAGAAATAGCGGTCGTGCGACACTACGATAATAGTATTTTCAAAATCAATTAAAAACTCCTCTAACCAGCGGATGGAATCCAAATCCAAATGGTTTGTCGGCTCGTCGAGAAGAAGAATGTCAGGATTGCCGAAAAGAGCGCGGGCAAGCAGGATTTTTACTTTATCCGTATCCGGCAATTCGCTCATTATTTTATTATGCACTTCTGTTTCAATACCTAAACCATTTAGTAAAGTAGCGGCGTCAGCTTCTGCTTCCCAACCGTTCATTGTGGCAAATTCGGCTTCCAGTTCGCTTGCACGGATGCCGTCTTCCTCAGTAAAATCTTCCTTTGCGTAAATGGCATCCTTTTCTTTCATAATATCAAAAAGTCTCTGGTTGCCGGCAATAACCGTATCCAACACGACTTGGTCGTCGTATTTAAAGTGGTCCTGCTCCAGCACGGACAATCGCTGTTCTGCTCCGAGACTGATTTCACCGGTCGTAGGCTCTAATTCTCCGGATAATATTTTCAGGAAAGTAGATTTACCGGCTCCGTTGGCGCCGATAATACCGTAGCAGTTACCTTCCGTAAATTTTATATTGACCTCTTCAAAGAGGGCCTTTTTGCCAAAACGTAATGATATGTTGCTCGCTTGAATCATTTTATTTCTCTTTCCTCCATAACTAAATCTTGTTTATAATATACGAACTCTATTATATTGTACTAAAAAATTCCAATTTTGCAAGCGTTTCTTTCTATATCTTTACAAGGAAAGGCGAATATGATACATTTTACATTAAAAAGGAGCAGTGAAAACAATGCCAACGAAGAGACAAAAGAAAGCAGTAATCCGGCAATTATTAGTTCCGGTTTTGCTCATTATCGCCGCGCTGCTGTATCAGCCGGTCATGGGACTGCTGCATCCGGCGGAAGAAATCAAAGATACGACGCCGGATAAAAATCAGCTTGTAGTCACCTATCTGGATGTCGGGCAGGGAGACGCAACATTAATTTCCAAAGGGAATTTCCATATGCTTATTGACGCCGGCAAAAACGAGAGAGGTGCTACAGTAGTAGAATACCTGAAAAGTCAGAAGATTGAAAAGTTAGACGTTTTGGTTGGAACACATCCGGACAGCGACCATATAGGAGGACTGGATGATGTGTTAAAGAGCATTCCGACGGATACGGTATATTTGCCGGAGGCAAAAAAAGAGACAAAGACTTATCAGCAGGTGGAAGAGGCTCTGCAGGAGGCGGAACTGGTTCGGCAAATGCCGGAACTCGGAAAAAGCTATACATATGATGGGAATGTTGTAATCCGTTTTTTGGCGCCGGAAAGAAACTATAAGGACGCCAATAATAATTCGTTAGTTGTTCAGGTTGCCTATGGCAGAAACCGCTTTTTGATGATGGGTGACGCCGAGGAGGAGTCTGAAAATGATATTATAAAACACTCGTATGATTTGGAATGCGATGTATTAAAGGTAGGACATCACGGGAGTTATACCGCTACCAGCGACGCTTTTCTACATGCGTCGAACCCTGCTTACGCGGTAATTAGCTGCGGTGAGGAGAACTCTTATGGGCATCCGCACGCGGAGGTGCTGGCAAAACTGGAGGAGGATGATGTTCAGGTTTACCGAACGGATACTATGGGAACAATCGTGGCGACTTCCGACGGACAAAATGTGCGGCTTTCTACCGGAAAACATAAGTGAATGTTGCATTTTGTAAGAAACACCTTTATAATAAGGAAAATGTATAGGTTATCAAACAACTTGGGGAAAGGAGGATGATTGCATGGAGACGGAAAAGAAAATCGGTCTGATAGGTACTTTTGATACCGGCGAACTATCAACCGAACTCATTCCACCCAATTTTACGGAGCCGGACGATTTATTTGAAATACTGAAAACGACGGTGAGCAGTTACCATCCTTCCAGCGATTTAGATATTATTATTAAAGCCTATGATTTGGCAAAAGACGCCCATAAGGAGCAGAAGAGGAAGTCAGGGGAACCTTATTTGATTCATCCGGTGTGCGTAGCAATTATTCTTGCTCAGTTGGAGATGGACAAAGAGACGATTGTCGGCGGTCTGCTTCATGACGTCGTGGAAGATACGAAGTATACGACTGAGGATTTGACCGAGATGTTCAGCATGGAAGTAGCCGCGCTTGTGGACGGTGTAACAAAGCTGACCCAGTTGAATTATTCTTCGGATAAATTGGAACTGCAGGCGGAGAATCTGCGCAAAATGTTTTTGGCCATGGCCAAAGATATTCGGGTGATTATTATTAAACTGGCAGACCGGCTTCATAATATGCGGACGATGGAGTTTATGAAACCCGAGAAGCAGAGGGAAAAGTCCCGCGAGACGATGGACATTTATGCTCCGATTGCTGACCGCCTTGGTATTTCCAAAGTTAAAGTTGAACTGGATGATTTATCGCTCCGCTATCTGGAACCGGACGCTTATCACGATTTAAGCAAGCGCTTTAATGAGATTAAGGGAGTGAAAGAGAATTTCGTAAAAGATATTATGGAAGAAGTCGACAGACATCTGGTCGAGAACGGTATTAAGGCAACGATTGACGGACGTGTGAAACATCTGTTTAGTATTTATCGAAAAATGGTGACACAGCACAAGTCGCTGGAGCAGATTTATGATTTGTTTGCCATCCGCATTATTGTAGATGACGACCAGGAGTGTTATACGGCGTTAGGTATTATTCACGAGATGTTCAAACCGATTCCGGGGCGTTTTAAAGACTATATCGCTATGCCGAAACCGAATCATTACCAGTCTCTGCACACAACGCTGATTGGGCCGAACGGACAGCCGTTTGAGATTCAGATTCGTACTTATGAGATGCATAAGACGGCAGAATACGGAATTGCCGCGCATTGGCGCTATAAAGAGAGCGGCGGCAGCGATGCGGCAAAGAATCAGAGCGAAGAAGAAAAGATGGCATGGCTGCGCCGCATTCTGGAATGGCAGCATGACATGGATGACAATAAGGAATTTTTGAGCTCAATTAAGAGTGATTTGGATTTGTATTCTGACCGCATATACTGCTTTACTCCAAACGGCGACGTCAAGAATCTGCCGGCCGGCTCGACGCCGATTGATTTTGCCTATGCGGTTCACAGCGCAGTCGGAAACCGGATGGTCGGCGCCAGAGTAAACGGAAACATTGTCAAACTCGATTATGAAATACAAAACGGCGACCGCATTGATATTATTACGAGCCAGAACAGCAAGGGGCCGAGCCGCGACTGGTTAAATGTAGTAAAGAGCAGTCAGGCGAAAAATAAAATTAATCAGTGGTTCCGCAATGAGTTTAAAGAAGATAATATTATTAAGGGAAAAGAACTTCTTCATACCTATTGTAAAAATAAAGGGATTGATTTGACGCCGCTTCTGCGGAACGAATATACGGAAGCATGTATGAGTAAGTATGGGTTCAGTGATTGGGAATCCGTATGCGCAGCCATCGGGCATGGCGGTCTCAAAGAAGGTCAGGTCGTTAATAAACTGCAAGATGTATATAATAAGAAGAATAAACGGATTGTATCCGATGCTCAAGTAAACGAGGTAATCGAAAGCGCCAAGGAGGCCAAACAGGTTGCGGGGCGCAGTCCGCACGAGCCGCTGAAGAGTAAGAGCGGAATTATTGTAGAGGGGCTGGACGATTTGGCTGTGCGTTTCTCAAAATGCTGCAGTCCGGTACCGGGAGATGAAATCGTGGGATTTGTAACGCGCGGGCGCGGCGTTTCCATTCACCGCACGGATTGTGTCAATATGATACACCTGCCTCTGGAAGAGAAAAACCGCCTAATTGAAGCGGAGTGGAGTCCGGAAGCAGGAGAGAGCGACGAGGCGTATCCGGTAGAGATTGTAATCTACTGCTATAACAGGAGCGGAGTTCTCTTTGATGTATCCCGCATCTTTACGGAAAACCGGATTGATGTAAAATCAATGAACGTGCGTACGACAAAGCAGGAGAAAGCAACGCTTACAATAGGATTTGAGATAAACGGAGTGGAGCAGTTAGACCGATTGATGGCGAAACTCCGTACGGTTGAAAGTGTGACGGACATCGAGCGTAGTGCGAACGGATAGAGCGCTTGTTTGTGAAGGGAGGAAACGATGGAAATAACGGTATTGACGGTAGGGCCGGTTTATACTAATTGTTATATAGTAAAAAAAGAGGGGAGCCAATCCTGTCTTGTCATTGACCCCGGCGATGAGGCCGATAAAATCACCGGCTATATGAAAAAGAGAAATCTCACTCTGGAGGGCATTTTGTTGACGCATGGACATTTTGACCACATTACGGCGGTAAGTGATTTGGTGTCCGCGGCGGGCGGTAAAGTGTATGCTTTTCAAGAGGAGAAAGAGTTGTTGATAAATCCGGAGCTGAATGGCAGCGTTATGATGGGATACGAAGTGGGACTGGAGCCCGATGTTTTGTTGCGCGATGGACAAACAATTACGATTGCCGGCCTGACGTTTCAGGTCATCCATACGCCGGGACATACAAAGGGCGGCTGCTGCTATTACGCAGAGGATGAAAAGGTGCTGTTTAGCGGCGATACGATATTTATGGAATCGATTGGTCGAACGGATTTTCCGACGGGAAACGGCCGCGAACTGCTTCGCTCCGTCCGCGAAAAAGTACTTGCCCTGCCCGGCGAAGTAAAGATTTATCCGGGACATGGGCCGGAAACGAATGTTGCATACGAGGCAGCAAATAATCCATACGCATAGAGGTGTGTTGATATGGTGCAATACGAAATCAAAAAAAATAAGGCTTTTCCCGCGGGGGAATTTTCTTATGATTTACGCTCACTGGCTCAGGGATTTTATCCGGAGCTTGCCTGCCAGATTTTGGAGAGAGAAGAATGGGCGGAAGACAGAGGTTTTCCGATAAAGTGTATGGTAGACGGCTGCGTTATACTGGATGATACGGTGCCGGAAGATTATACGAAAAATTCGGTAAAAGCCAAAGTTTATCAGGCATTTGTAAAGAAAACGGGACGGGAACTTCCGTGGGGGATATTGACAGGCATAAGGCCGGCCAAAATACCGTTCCGCATGATGCGTGATGGAATGCGTCGGGAAGACATACTGATTTCTCTTCGGGAAGATTACCTGCTTAGCTGGGCAAAGGTAAAACTGGCTTACGATGTGGCAGCAAAAGAATACGAACTGACAAGGGAGTTTGACCACCGGAACAGCTATAATTTATATGTCGGGATACCTTTCTGTCCGTCCATCTGTCAATACTGCTCATTTTCTTCTTATGATTATGAGATATATAAAGATAAAGTCGATTCCTATTTGCAGGCGCTGAAAAAGGAGATTGCCGTGATGGCGGAAATGGCCGCAAGGGAGAAAAAAAAGCTTCAGACCATTTATATTGGCGGTGGAACGCCGACGTCTCTCAATGAGGGGCAGCTCCAGTTTTTGATGGATATGCTTTATCAGTATTTACCGATGGCGGAAATCGCTGAATTTACGGTGGAGGCCGGGAGGCCGGACAGCATTTCGGAGGAAAAGCTGCGGATATTGAAAAAAGCCGGCGTCACACGCATCTCCATTAATCCGCAGTCCATGAAACAGGGAACGCTTGATTTACTGGGGCGGCGGCACTCGGTAGCGCAGGTAAAAAAAGTATTCCGTCTGGCGAGAAAACTCGGCTTTGACAATATTAATATGGATGTGATAATCGGTCTTCCGGAAGAGGATGAAGTAGACTTTACGGGAACGGTCATGCAGCTTCACGAGTTAGAGCCGGACAGTGTGACCGTACATACTTTAGTGATTAAGCGGGCCTCGCGCATGCGCCGCGAGCAGTTTGAACAGGGGGGCGCTATGTATCCCGAGGATACGCTTATATCTGTGCTTCAGCGGACGAGCGGGGAAATGCTCCGCAGCTACGGCTATGAGCCTTACTATATGTACCGCCAGAAGAATAAGGCGGGTTCTTCTTATAATACGAATCAGGAAAATGTAGCGTATGCCAGAGCGGGGAAAGAATGTCTCTATAACATTTTTATTATGGAGGAACTGGAGACGATAGTGGCTGTTGGCAGCGGAGGTTCTACCAAATATGTAATCCACGATGAAGACCGCATGGAGCGCATTGAAAATGTAAAAAGTGTCGATGATTATATTAGCCGCATTGATGAGATGATAGAAAGGAAAAAACAATTATGGCATTGAAGAAGAAACCAACGACAGGAATGAAAGATATTCTGCCGGAAGAGATGGAAATTCGCGATTATGTGATTAACCAGATTAAAGAGACTTATAAAACGTTTGGCTTTCAATCTATTGAGACTCCCTGTGTCGAGCACATTGAAAATCTCAACAGCAAGCAGGGTGGAGAGAATGAAAAACTGATTTTCAAAATTCTCAAGCGCGGGCAGAAGCTGAATCTGGAAAGCGCGCAGACCGAGATGGATGTAGTGGACGGCGGGCTCCGTTATGATTTGACTGTGCCGCTCTCACGCTATTATGCCAATAACGCCGCGGCGCTTCCGAATCCGTTTAAGGCGCTGCAGATGGGCAATGTCTGGCGGGCAGACCGCCCGCAGCGGGGACGCTTTCGTCAGTTTATGCAGTGTGATATCGACATTCTCGGCGAGCCGACTTATCTGGCAGAGATTGAGCTGATTCTGGCGACGACGACTCTGCTTGGCAAGCTTGATTTCAATCACTTCACCATTCGCATCAATGACCGTAAAATGTTAAAAGGAATGGCAAAATACTGCGGTTTTTCAGAAGAAGAGTACGACGATGTGTTTATTGTGTTAGATAAGATGGACAAGATTGGCATGGAGGGAGTAGAGAAAGAGCTTCTTGAGGCAGGATACGCTGCCGATTCCGTGGCAAAGTGTACGGATTTGTTCCGCAGCGTAACCAATGATATAGCGGGCGTCCGTTATATGAAAGATACTTTGGGGAATTGTCTGGATGAGGGCGTCGCAGAAAATCTGGAAACGATAATTTCCACGGTCGGAGCATTGAAATCCGCCGACTTTAATATATCGTTTGACGCCACTTTAGTGCGGGGGATGAGTTATTATACCGGTCCGATTTTCGAGATATCAATGGATGAATTTGGCGGCTCTGTCGGCGGCGGCGGACGCTATGACGAAATGATTGGCAAATTTACCGGAAACGATACTTGTGCCTGTGGCTTCTCGATTGGATTTGAGCGCATTGTCATGCTGCTTTTAGAGCGCGATTTTAAAGTGCCTGCCGCGGGAGCAAGGAAAGCCTATCTGATAGACAGGAAAGCCGATTCGGATTTGTTCCGCAAAGTGATGGAGAAAGCGAAAGCAGAACGCGAACAGGGTGTTTATGTCAATATCAACCGCATGAAGAAAAATAAAAAATTCCAGAAAGAGCAGTTGATGTCTGAGGGATATACAGAAATCGAAGAATTTTTTGCTGATTAGGAAAAGAGGAGGAGAATGAATCATGGAAGAATCAATGAGTGGTTTGAAGCGAACCTGCCGTTGTGCAGAACTTAGTACAGAGAATGTGGGACAGACAGTTACCGTGATGGGCTGGGTACAAAAGAGCCGTAATAAGGGCGGTATTGTCTTTGTCGACCTCCGCGACCGCAGCGGGATTATACAGTTGATTTTTGAAGAGAATCAGGTGGGTGCCGAGGGATTTGCAAAAGCGGCAAAACTGCGCAGTGAATTTGTTGTTGCCGTTACCGGTGAAGTGACAAGGCGTTCCGGAGCGGTAAATGAGAATTTGAAAACGGGGGAAATCGAAGTAGTGGCAAACGATATCCGCATTCTGTCCGAATCAGATACGCCGCCGTTTCCGGTGGAGGAGAACAGTAAGACGAGAGATGAGGTGCGTCTGAAATACCGCTATCTCGATTTGCGCCGTCCGGATTTGCAGAGAAACCTGCTTCTCCGCAGCAAGGCTTCCCTGCTGCTTCACAGCTTCTTTGACGAAGAGGGCTTTCTTGAAATTGAAACGCCGATGTTAAATAAAAGTACGCCGGAGGGGGCCCGCGACTATTTAGTGCCGAGTCGTGTACATCAGGGTAGTTTTTATGCGCTGCCACAGAGTCCGCAGCTCTTAAAACAGTTATTGATGTGTTCCGGATGCGACCGCTATTTTCAGATTGCCAAATGTTTTCGCGATGAAGATTTGCGTGCAGACCGTCAGCCGGAATTTACCCAGATAGATATGGAATTATCTTTTGCCGATATGGATGAGGTGATAGAAGTAAACGAACGGCTGCTGAAAAAACTGTTTGCTTTAATTGATGTGGATGTGCCGGTGCCGCTGCCGAGAATGACATGGCAGGAGGCGATGGACCGTTTTGGCTCAGATAAACCAGACACACGATTCGGCATGGAATTACAGGATGTTACAGATGTAGTACGGAGTTGCGGTTTCGGTGTTTTTACCGGAGCAATCGAGGCTGGTGGTTCCGTCCGCGGCATCAATGCCAAAGGACAGGGAGCTATGCCCCGCAAGAAGATTGATAAGTTAGTAGATTTTGCGAGAGACTTTGGCGCCAAAGGACTTGCTTATCTTTCCATTAATGAAGACGGCACTTACAAATCTTCATTTGCCAAATTTTTAACAGAGGAAGAGTTGGAGCAGCTTGTACAGGCAATGGCGGGAGAAGCGGGCGATTTGCTTCTCTTTGCGGCAGACAAAAACAAAGTTGTGTGGGATGTTCTCGGCAATTTGCGTTTGGAACTTGCACGCCAGATGGAGTTACTTGACAAAAATGAATATAAGTTTTTATGGGTTACGGAATTTCCACTTCTTGAGTACAGTGAGGAATTGGGCAGATATCAGGCGATGCACCATCCGTTTACGATGCCGATGGAAGAAGATTTGCCGTATCTTGACAGTGAGCCGGGGCGTGTGCGCGCGCAGGCATATGATATCGTGCTCAACGGCACGGAGATTGGCGGCGGTTCGATTCGTATCCACCGCAGCGATATACAGGAAAAAATGTTTGAGACACTCGGGTTTACGAAAGAGGACGCCCATGAGCAGTTTGGCTTCCTTCTGGATGCTTTTCGTTACGGAGTGCCGCCACATGCCGGTCTGGCGTATGGATTTGACCGCCTGATTATGCTGATGGCAAAAGAAGACAATATCCGTGAAGTCATTGCTTTCCCGAAAGTAAAAGATGCGTCCTGCCTTATGACGCAGGCGCCGGGAGTTGTTGCGCCGGAGCAGTTAGAAGAACTTGGTATTGAGGTTACGGCGAAAGAAGAGGAAACGGATAAATGACAGTATCAATACACGATTTGATGTGGCTGTACCTGTTTGCCATAAACGGAATCGCCTTTGTGACTATGGGAATGGACAAGAGAAAGGCAAGGAAAGGGAAGTGGCGTGTTCCGGAGCGGGTGCTGTTTACGCAGGCTGCTCTTGGCGGCAGTATAGGAGCTTTGGCGGGAATGTACTGTTTTCGCCATAAGACCAGACACAAAAAGTTTGTGGTGGGTATGCCGGCAATCCTTGTCGTGCAGACAGGAATTATTTTTGTTGTGCTTTTTGGGAACATGAAATAAATAAAAGGATAGGAGGAAAGATAATGAGTATGGAAAAAAGGAGTTTCGGACGCACAAAAGAGGGGACGGAGGTAACGCTTTACACGATTACAAATAAAAACGGCATGAGTGTGAGCGCTATTGATTACGGAGCTAACATCGTAAGTCTTATTGTGCCGGACAAAAATGGAAAAGCTGCTGATATCGTCTTAGGATTTGGCGATGTAGCCGGTTATGAAGAAAACGGCTGTTTCTTTGGGGCGTTTATCGGCCGCCACGGCAACCGTATTGGACAGGCGAAATTTGAGTTAGGCGGGACGACGTACGAATTGGAGAAAAACGACGGTGAAAACAATCTTCACGGCGGAACGCCGGGGTATCATCACGTGATGTATGAGGCGTCGGCAACGGACGACAGCGTGACATTTTCCCGCGTGAGTCCGGATATGGAACAGGGATATCCGGGGAATCTGGAAATTGCGGTAACTTATGCATTGACGGAGGATAATGCATTAAAGATTTCCTATAAGACAAAATCCGATAAAGATACGCTTTGTAATTTGACAAATCACAGCTATTTTAATTTAAAAGGACATGACGGCGGTACTATTACCGACCACATGGTAACAATTAAGGCGAATTGTTTTACCGGAACGGGCAGCGATTTAATTCCGGATGGAAGTCTGGTTGATGTAACCGGCACGCCGATGGATTTCAGAGAGCCGAGAAAGATTGGCGATGATATTGATAGTGATTATGAGCCAATTGTTCTGGCTGGCGGTTATGACCACAATTTTGTTTTGGATAAGCCGGACGGGGCTTTTGCAAAAGTGTGCGAAGTGACGGAATCTTCCTGCGGGCGTACGATGGAAGTATATACCGATTTGCCGGGGATGCAGTTGTATACAGGTAATTTTATTAACAGAGAAGAGGGAAAAGCCGTTTATACGAAACGCACAGGAATTTGTTTTGAAACGCAGTTTTTCCCAAATTCCATCAATGTTCCTGAATTTAAGTCCTGCCTGTTAAAGGCGGGAGAGGAATTTAATTCGACAACAATGTACAAATTTTTGTAATTAATTTTGCGGCGCCAAAAAACGACTCCGATTTTTATAAAGGTTCCTGTTTGTCAGAATAATTATGCAAAGTACCGGTATTTCGCAGGCCAGAGATAATTTTATTGGGTATAAACGGTAATTTAAAAAGAGAAGTATAACAAAACAAGATATCGTTGAATACTATAGGATAATAAGGAGTTGCATAATTTACAAAAGGAGATTAAGCGTGAAAAGTGTTTTAGGAAAATTCATTCAAAGAGAATTTGGCAGAGACCGATATGCCTGCTATACGGATAAACTGGACAGGAAAGAAAGTATGGATATTTTTTGTGACATATATGAAAATCTGCGCCATGAAAATTCGGATAATCTCAATCTTGCACTGAGAGATTTATTGGAGACCGTGCAGGTGTCTATCCGCATAAGCAAAAATTTCTGGTATATTTCCATAGGATGTTTTGTGACGATAGCTACTTTGCTCTTCCTCGGCCTGCCGGCTGTCATTTTGTATACGGCGCTTGCGGCGACTGGTTTGTGCTACGTCTATAAAGTTGTGGAATTTATGTGCAATCGTTATTGTGACAGAGATGTAAAAATCGTCCTTATTTATAAAATTGCGCTATTCCATCTTTTGGAAGAAAGTTGTTTACAAAACGAGGGACATGAGATATAATAGAAACACCAACAATGACGAAAATAAAAACAAGGGGCCACATTTTTATATGTGGTCCTTTGTTCTGAAAATGCGTGGAGGGGAAAGACACACGCGCAGAAATGGAGGATACTATGAGCCGTTATACAACGCAGATGGATGCTGCGATAAAAGGAATTATCACGCCGGAGATGGAACAGGTCAGCGCTTATGAGAACATGGACGTAGAACAGTTGCGGGAACTGGTGGCAAAAGGCCAGATTGTGATTCCGGCAAACATCAATCATAAAAGTTTAAAGCCGTATGGGATAGGTACGAGGCTGAAGACGAAAATCAATGTGAATCTGGGAACCAGCCGGGACTGTCTTGACCTTGATGTGGAAATGCAGAAAGTACAGGCGGCCGTTAATATGGGAGCGGAAGCGATTATGGACTTAAGTTCGTTTGGGGATACGCGCAAATTCCGCCGTAAGCTGACCGAGGAGTGCTCGGCAGTGATTGGAACGGTGCCGATTTATGATGCCGTCGTTTACTATAATAAGGCGTTAAAGGATATCACTTCCGACGAGTGGATGGACGTTGTGAGAATGCACGCGGAAGACGGCGTCGATTTTATGACGATACATTGCGGTATCAACCGCGAGACGGCGGTGCGTTTTAAGGAAAGCAAGCGTCATACAAACATTGTATCCCGCGGCGGCTCGATTATTTTTGCATGGATGGAGCTGACCGGAAATGAAAATCCGTTTTATGAGCGTTATGACGAGCTTCTGGATATTTGTGAAAGATACGATGTGACAATTAGTCTGGGGGACGCCTGCCGGCCGGGCAGTCTTGAAGATGCCGGCGATATTTCCCAGATTTCCGAGTTGGTGGAATTGGGACGGCTGACGCAACGCGCATGGGACCACCATGTGCAGGTTCTGATTGAGGGGCCGGGCCATATGCCGCTTAACCAGATTCGCGCCAATATGGAAATTCAACAGACGATATGCAAGGGAGCTCCTTTTTATGTTCTTGGCCCGCTTGTTACTGATGTGGCGCCGGGGTACGACCATATTACGAGCGCCATCGGGGGAGCTGTTGCCGCTACCTATGGAGCCTCTTTTCTCTGTTATGTCACGCCGGCGGAACATTTGCGCCTGCCGACGTTAGAAGATGTAAAAGAGGGGATTATAGCAGCTAAAATCGCCGCTCATGCAGCGGATGTGGCAAAAGGGATTCCGGAAGCGGCGCAATGGGATTATCAGATGAGCGAAGCGCGCCGTGAACTGGATTGGGAAAAGCAGTTTGAACTGGCGATTGATTCGGAAAAGGCACGGCGCTACCGCGAGGAAAGCAGGCCGGAAAAAGAAGATACCTGTACGATGTGCGGTAAAATGTGCGCTGTCCGCAATATTAATAAAATTCTTCGAGGGGAAGACGTAGATATTATGGATTAAACGCCGTATTTGCGAGGCTGGGGCAATCGCTTAATCATTTATCATTTTCAAGGAAGCGGGTATCATGCGGTATCTTATCCGGTATCCACTCCCAACGAAAAATATATTGTTTCTTTTGTTTACAGAAATCTTTCGCCGCCTCTCGCAAAACTCACTGTCTGCATTGTCGTTTTTCCTGACTTTTGCAGCATTGACCGCTCGCCGGTACTTATGCACCACCTCTGTAACTGATTAACTGCGGGTGGCACCAAAGGTGCCATTTCGGGGAAGCAAATGATTAAGCGATTGCCCTGTTGTGAAGCATTCTCTACTTGCATTCCGCTCTTATTATGGTGTATAATGATATTAATTAACTAAAGGATTCAGGCATAGGTGGCTGTGTGGGTTTTCGTTATGCCAAATCCATTTCGGAAAATTTATCCATGGAGGGATTCTATGAAGCAAAATAAGAAGGGATTAAAGAACCGTATTTTAAAATCTTTGATTGGCATAGGCCGCAAGTGCAAAATTCTGGCATATCCGATTACCTTTTTTGTGATTGCGTTTCTTGCTGTTTATCATGCGGTGAGAAAGCTGTTTGTGGAAAGTGAATACCGCAAAGTAAGGACAGGGTTGTTAGGAGTTTTGTGTGCCGCCGTTGTTATCGGGGCCGTAGTCGTCCTGCCTACACTGGCGAATGAGACAGGGGAAGAACCGTCGACAGAAGTTGTGGCAGAGGATGAATGGGAGCCGACGGAGACGCCGCAGGCAACGGTAGAACCGGTTGTGACAGAAGAGCCGGAGACGCCGGAACCGACAGAACAAGTCAAACAGGAAGAAAAGGAAGACGAGGAAGAGCAGGAGGAGAAGCCGACGGCAGAAGCGAAAGAAGATGACAGCGACGCCGGACAGGCAACGGCCACACCGGAAGCAGCCGGAGCCAAAAAGGACGACTCTGATGAGGATGCGTCTCCAACGGAAAAACCGGATGTAGAAAAGCCTGTTCGCCGGAAACAGACAGCAAAGGCTGTGAAACTGGAGGCGCCTACATATACGGTGGAGCAAGACGGAACGGGTGTACATACATATCCGTTAAGCGATACCTTTACGATTAGTATTCAAGCATCTGCGCCGGAAGGAGCAGGTATTGACTATCAGTGGTATATGAGCAGAACAGCAGGAGGGATTGGCGAGTCGTTAAGCGGCAATGGTGCGCTGACAAGGGCTTATACGATTCCGAAGAGCATTCATGCCGGCGACTATTATTACTACTGTGTGATTAAGAGTGTAGATAATGATGGTGTAAATTTGGATTCGGATGAAGTGCGTACAAAGGACATTGTTGTATCTGTCGCAAAAGCAGAACCGGATGTAAGTGATTTTGATATCAGTGCGATTAAAGATGAGTACTATTATACGGGAGAGGCGATTGACCCTCCAGTTGTCAGCAAACGCGAAGGTATGGGAAAAGCGTATATTGTAGTAAAAGACGGAGCTACGGAAAACAGGCCAAAAGCAGATAGAGACGAGCCTTATTCCATTTATTTGCACGTGAGTGAGGGTGAGAACTATACGGCAAAGACTCTTGATTTAAACAAAACGATACTTATCCGACGGATTCCGGCGCCAAGCAGACCTTATACGATTAAGGGAACAAAAGGCAAAAACGTAAATGGAAAGCAGTGGTATACTTCTGCTGTTTCCATTGTGCCAGCCTCCGGATATAGTATCAGCACGGCAGAAGATAATTTCCAAAGTGAATTGACTTATTCAGCGGACGGAATGAATCAGGGGCCGGAGAAGTCCATTGTTTTTCTGCGCAATAATAGCAACAAGGCAATTACTTCTGCTATTACGGTAACAGAGAAAAGAGACGGTGCGATTAATATTGACACGACGAAACCAGAAGCTTCTATTTCTTATGATGAAGCGGGGATAAATGATGGCTTTTCTAAAGATGAGATAGTTTTCCACTTGACCGCTTCCGATGATATGAGCGGATTGGCGAAACGTTATTATTGTAAATCACAGAAAGTGCTTACTGATTCGCAGTTAAAAGGAGCGTCATGGAAAGAGTGGAAAGAGGGAGAAACCGTTAGTGCGGATACGGACGGTTTGATTGTATTGTATGCGAAAGTGGAAGATGCAGCGGGCAATATCAGTTATGCGTCGGCAGGAGAGTTGACGATTGACCGCACATTGCCTGTCATAACCTGTAATAAGAAACAACTGGGTGATGAGATTACCTATGTTGCAGACAGAAAAAGTATCAGTGTCAGCGATACTAACCTCAAACGTGTCACGATTACCCGCAACGGGGTAGTCAGCGATACAAAATCCGGTGATGATATCGTGAACGGCAGCGTGCAGTTTACACTTCACGGAGCGAATGGCACGGATAGCGAAGTGGTTTATATTATTACGGCGGAAGATATTGCGGGAAACCAGAAAGAAACAACGATTACCATGAAAAACCCGCTCTTTGACGTCGATGCGCTGGATTTGGATTTTGGCAGCGAAGAAGATGCGCTGACGTATGGCTATGCGGCGGTTACGCCGTTGGAAGCGATATTAAAAATAAAGGGAACACAGGAAAAAGTGACGGTTGACAGTATAGAAATCGAGGCCGGAGACGCCTTTGAGGTAGTGCCGGGGACGATTACTGTCAGACCGAAACAGGGACTTCACACGGGAACACACGAGGCTGTATTGCGCGTGTATTATAATGGTGAAGAGGAATCAACGACAACCTGCCGCTGTTATGTAACCGTAAAACAGGCAAAGATGTTAGTCCGTTATACTGGTCAGGAGGATGTCGGATATCATACTTATCCGGATTTGGAGGGAACGATTGAATTTTCTCCATCCGATTTTAAAAACGGGGATACATTGGCAACCTTAAAGGCAGACCCCGGATTTGTAATGCCGTCCTTGTATTATCAGGATGAGGAGGGAAATCGTGAGAAATTTACTTCCGATATGCGTGCGATGAAGAGTATGCAGTTAATACCGGGAGAGGGTCAGGCGACAGATTATGTTTTCGAGTATGCTGTCGGAGACTTAGATGTACAGCGCCATGCTCTTCGTCAGGGATATGTCATTGTAGGCGACAGGGTCAATGGTTATGACTGGTATACTTCGCCGACGGTGGCTATCCGCTCTGCGCAGGGATATTATATCAGCCGGACGGATGATGAAGCTTCTTTTGCCGGCTCCGCACAGACGATTACCGTAAATGGGCCTGTGAACGGGGTAACGGAAGAGTTTTATGTAATGAATGCGGATACGGGTGAAATCTCTTCTCTGATGAGGGAAAATATAAAAATTGATTTTACGCCTCCGTATTTCCGTGCGGGCGAGGGTATCACAGTTTCTACCGACTTGTTTAATTCCTTTGCCAATACGATTACCTTTGGTGTATTCTTCAACGATACAAAGGCGGTCAGCATTAGTGCAACCGATGAAGAGAGTGGATTGGAGACGATTGAGTATTGTGTTTCTGAGCAGGGTCTTTCAAAAGATGATTTGGAGACAGGGGTAGAATGGAAGCAATATGATAACGGCTTTTCGATTTCACCGGAAGAATATGAGCGGGCGGTTATCTATGCAAAAATAACGAATCATGCCGGTTTAGTAACATATATTTCTTCGAACGGCATGGTATTTGATAATAAGCAGCCGGATATTAACAGAGTGGAAAACGGTAAGGAATTCAGTATTGTCGACGAACAGGAATACGTTACTGATGAACTGAATCTGAAAGTATCGGATAACAATCTGAAACAGGCGACGCTGTTTGCGGGAACGAATACGGCAGCTTCCGGAAGTGCGCTGCAAGTTACGGACGGGGACGGAACGCCTAAGACGGCGTCGAGAAAAATACCTTGTCCTAAGTCAGGTTCGCAGACTTATACGGTGGTAGCCAGTGATGAAGCCGGAAATAATGCAGAGAGAGAGTTTACAGTTACAAAACCGGTGTACGATATCACGGCAAATACATTGAAGATTAAATCCGAAGCTTACGGATATGAGTCAGAACCGCAAGTTGAGGTGACATGGGAAAATACGGAGAAAGCCAATGCCGAAGCAACGATTTCGGACGTCATCCTCAGTAACAATGGAGACTTCGAAGTTAAACAGACAGGAGAAAGTTTCTGGATTGTCGCGAAAAAGGATTTGGCGCATGGCGTATATACGACGGATGTCAAACTGATTTACAACGGAGGAAAAGAAGCCGACACAACATGTAGTTTTGCTGTGAATAAGGCGACTCTGACGGCGACATATATGGGAGGCGATTTGTATTATCACGAAAAAATCACAGCTTCTTCCGTTAAAGTGACCGGTTTTGTAAAGCATAAAGGTGTGTTGGAGACGCCGGAAACAGCGGCCGGTTATCAGGCGCCAGAGGTAGTGGAAGACGGCATTGCCACAGAGACAAGCGAGTTGACACCATCCGGAGGAAAGGCAGATAATTATAAGTTTGTTTACAAATCCGGGCTGCTTCTTGTAGAACGTCGATATGCAACAACAGGAAAAGATGGACAATACGTTATAGATGGTACGGTATCAAATTCGGGTTGGTATACGTCAGATATTATTATCCGCCCGAAAGAAGGCTATGCATTGCTGCTGGACGAGAAAGATACAAAGACACAGGAGTCCATTGTGTTGAAAGAGGATACGGACAGTGGTGAAACGAGTTTCTATGTTACTAATACTGAAACCGGGGAGATATATTATCAGTCCACTTTCTACTATAAAAAAGATGTTAAAGCGCCAATCATTCAGGGCATAAAGGATGAAGCAACATATGAAGCCAATACACGGGAGGTAACGGTAGAGGATGACTATCTGACAAGCGTCACGGTCAATGGAGAGGCAAGACCGGTTGAGAATGGAAAAGCGAAATTTACATTGGTGGCTGAACAGGAAACAATGGTTTATGTAATAGTGGCAACAGACTGTGCGGGAAATGTAAATGATATGACAGTCGTTATGAATCAGCCGGCAGAACTTCCGGTTACTCCGGAGGAACCGAAAGAGGACAATACCGGAGCAACTCCGGCGCCGTCTTCGACACCGGATGCCAACGATATTTATACGGCAAAAGAGGGAACTATTAAGAAACTGGTGAAAGTGGTGCAGGGTGCGCCAAACACTTCCCTGACGACGAGTACCAATGAATTGAAAAAATCTGTTTTAAATGCCGGTGAGCAGCAGGCAGTAGGGGAAGGAAGCAACGCCAATATTGAACTTCGCATAAAGAACATTGACAGCAGCGTTCCGCAGAGCGATAAGGAAGTTATTATTGCTAATCTGGGAGGATATTCCGTTGGCGAATATCTGGATATCACGCTTTGGAAAAGAGTGGGAAGCAGCAAGGAGAAAAAGGTAAGTTCTACGAATAAACCGATATCGATAACGGTAGCCGTACCGGAGAATTTGCAGGATGCTTCGCGCAAATTTGCCGTAATTCGGGTGCATAACGGTTCTGCTTCGATATTGCCGGATTTAGACTCGTCAGCGAAAACGGTAACGTTTGCCACGGATAAATTCTCCACTTATGTATTGGCGTATCGTCAGGAAAGCGTAAGCAACTCGTCGGGCGGAGTGTTGAGTGCAAACGGCGGAAGAGCTTCGGGTACTGCAATGTACTATGATGCGTCTCCGGAAACAGGGGACAGCGTTCCGGTGATACCGGTCAGCATTACGTTTATTGTATCATTGGCAGGCATTTTTGCCACTCTGTTCATTCGACGGAAAAGCCGTTAATAAACGTGGCATATTAAAATCAGAATGAGGTAAGACGATGAAGCGTGTAAGAACAAGGTTAGAGGATAGGAAACTTCCTTCTTATACAAAGGGTGAAGAAATATTCAATATGGTTTCACATATTGTCGGAGGTGCGCTGGCGATAGCGGCTTTGGTTCTTTGTGTAGTGTTTGCCGTGTTGTGCAGTGACGTATGGGGAGTCGTCGGTGCAGCCATTTACGGCGGAACGATGGTGTTATTATATACGATGTCAAGTATTTATCATGGTCTGAAACCTGAAATGCCGAAAAAGGTATTTCAGGTAATCGACCATTGTACGATATACTTTCTGATTGCGGGGACCTATACGCCTGTAACGCTGGCGGCTTTGCGCCCCCTGTATCCGGTACAGGCATTTGTTATATTTGGAATCGTATGGGCATGCTGTTTTGTTGCGGCGACGCTGACTGCCATTGATTTAAAGAAATACCAGATTCTTTCGATGATTTGCTATATAGCGATGGGATGGTGTATTGTTTTCTTTATCGGCCCGACCGTACGGGTATTGGGCACGGGAGGAACGGTGTTTCTTCTGACCGGCGGTATTGCTTATACGGTGGGGGCTATCCTGTACGGCATCGGCAAGAAGAAAAAATATTTGCATTCCGTGTTTCACTTATTCGTACTGGCGGGCAGTATCTTACATTTTTTTATGATTTTGTTTTATGTACTTATGTAAAAAGTTCAGGTGCAAAAGCCTGAATGGGAATGATTAGTTATGAATGGAGGAAGTTATGGTTGTTGAGGCAAAAGTAAAAGGCTTTATTTGTACGACCGCTCATCCAGAGGGGTGCAAAGAGAGTGTGAGGAGACAGATTGCGTACTGCAAACAGAAAGGAACGACAGAGGGGCCGAAAAAGGTACTGGTGATTGGAGCTTCTACCGGATATGGACTGGCGAGCCGTATTGCCATTACTTATGGCTACGGTGCGGATACGATTGGCGTGTCCTTTGAAAAGGAGTCGAACGGACGTCGTACGGCAACGGCCGGATGGTATAATACAAAGGCATTTGAAGAATTTGCGACGGCGGACGGCTACAGTGCGAAGTCTTTTAACGGCGACGGATTTTCGCAGGAGATGAAAGCACAGGTCATTGAGGAAATAAAAAAAGAATGGGGCAAGGCCGATATGGTTGTCTACAGTCTGGCTGCTCCGAGAAGAACGCTGCCGGACGGAACATCCGTATCCAGTGTATTGAAGACGATAGGAAACGAATTTAAGAACAAGACGATAGATTTGCGCACGAATGAGATTAAAGAGGTGACAGTACCGGTTGCCAATGAAGAGGAGATTCAAAATACGGTATCCGTAATGGGCGGTGAGGACTGGCAGGCGTGGATTGATGCTCTGGCGGAGGCCGGTGTGCTGGCAGACAATGCAGTTACGCTGGCGTATTCCTATATCGGGCCGGAGCTGACACATGCAATTTATAAAGACGGTACGATTGGTCAGGCGAAGAAGCATTTATACGACACGTCTGTGGCGTTGACAAAAAAATATGCCGATAGAGGACTGCAGGCTTATATTTCCGTAAATAAAGCGCTGGTTACGCAAAGTAGTTCGGCGATTCCGGTTGTTCCGCTCTACATTTCACTTCTGTACAAGGTGATGAAAGAAGAGGGGCTCCATGAGGGATGTATTGAGCAGATGCAGCGTCTTTTTGTGGAAAAACTTCCGCAGAGAGAAGTAGACGGCCAGTCGATGTTCCGTCTGGATGATTGGGAAATGAAAGACTGCGTGCAGAGTAAGATAGCAGACTTATGGACAAAAGTGACGTCGGAAAACATTAAAGAAATCAGCGACATAGAGGGTTACTGGGAAGACTTCTATCAGATGTTCGGTTTCCACTTTGACAATGTGGACTATGCGGCTGATGTGGAAATTTAATAAATAATATAGCTATTTTCTATTCTTGGGAATCAGTGTGAGCTAACCGCCATTGTGTAGGCGACAGTTTCATGTGTTTTTTGAACACTTTGGAAAAGGTAAGAGGGTCGTGGTAACCTACTTCGTGGGCAATGGCGGCGATTTTCACATCTGATTCCTTTAATAATTCAGAAGCGTATTCCATTCGATAATTTACTAAGTATTCCTGTGGTGAGATTCCTAAAGATTTTTTGAAAATAGACGTCAGATAACTACGGTCAATGCCGATATAATTTGCAATATCCTGAATCCGTATATTTTCGCTTACGTGTGTCTGGACGTAATCTAACGTGCGGTCAATATAAATATGGTGCGGATATTCGACCTGTTCTTCTTCCGAGAGCTGCTCATGGTGCTGCTCAATCAGCGCAGCAAACACCTGTAATAGGGCCGCCTGACGGCGAAGTTCATTATAATGAGTCAACACGCGGGCAAACGTCATTTGCTGTACGCAGGAAAGCATATACGAAGTGTTATAACAGTGGCCGATGAGGTTATTTCTGTCTACGCCGGCATAGCCAAGATATGTCTCAGCCTTGATTCCCTGAAAACCGACCCATATATAGTCCCATGGTTCTTTCTTGTCTGCCTGATAGAAAATTTCCGTATCCGGATAAATGACAAAGAAATCTCCTTTATGCAAATGATAAGTCATGCCGTTTACCTGATAAGTTCCTTTTCCCTCGCAGACGAAATGGATGATGTAAATATCCCTCGTGCCGGGGCCGTAGGAATATTCGGAAGGGCAGTTTTGCATTCCGCAAGTGCTTAAATAGATTCCTGTAGAATTGTTGTGCAAATGTTCCAGACATTGAAATCCGGCAAAATTTGTAAAGATTTCCTGATTATCTGCCATTCCGTTCACCTCACTTGTGTATTTGTGTTCTTTTATATAACCCCTAATCTGTTTTACAACTGTGCCACGACAAAGATATTATAAATTGCCTGAATGGCGTCTTCAAAATCTTCATTGCGGACGCCGATAATGATATTTAACTCACTGGAACCCTGGTCAATCATTTTGACATTGATGTGCGCATGTGCCAGTGCGGAGAAAAGACGGCCGGCTGTACCGCGGGTGCTCTTCATGCCGCGGCCGACGACGGCGATTAGGGCAAGGTCCGATTCCATATGAATGGTATCCGGTTTTGCCAGACGGTTAATATCGGCAATTACTTTTTGTTCTTTTTCCTGAAATTCATCCTGATGAACAAAGATGGTCATCGTATCAATACCGGATGGCATATGCTCGAAAGAAATTCCGTTGTCTTCAAACGCGCTCAGTACCCGACGTCCAAAGCCAATTTCCGAATTCATCATGTCCTTTTCAATATTGACAGCGACAAACCCTTTTTTGCCGGCAATACCGGTAATCGTATAGGCCGGAATGCGGCAGGTACTTTCCACAATCATCGTACCCTCGTCTTCCGGACGATTGGTGTTGCGGATATTAATCGGGATTCCTGCTTTCCGTACCGGAAAGATGGCGTCTTCGTGGAGAACGGAAGCGCCCATATAAGCTAACTCGCGAAGTTCCATGTAAGTAATTGTGTGAATTACTTCCGGATTTTTAATGATTCTCGGGTCTGTGACAAGACAGCCGGAAACATCCGTCCAGTTCTCATAGAGGTCGGCATTGACTGCTTTTGCCACGAGGGAACCGGTGATATCGGAGCCGCCGCGGGAAAAAGTAACTACTTTGCCATTTACTGTAGAACCGTAAAATCCGGGAATAACAGCGTATTCTGCCTGCTCCAGATATTGGGCTAACAGTTGGTTCGTTTTTTCGGTGTCACAGGTACCGTCGGAATGAAAGCGTATGACATTAGCGGCGTCTATAAATTCATAGCCGAGGTATTTGGCCATAATCTTTCCGTTCAGATATTCACCGCGGGAAGCGGCATACATAGAGCCTGCTTTATCTAAAAATTTCTTTTTGATGGTGTCAAAATCATCATCAAGGGAGAATTTCAGATGCAAACCGTGAATTATTTCATTGTAACGCTCCTTAATTTGATTGAGCTGTTTGGTAAATGCCTGACCGCGCTCAGCTAATTCGTAACAGGAATATAATAAATCAGTAACCTTTGTATCGTCTGGAAAACGTTTACCCGGAGCCGAGGGTACTACATATCGGCGGTCTTTGTCTGCGCGTATAATATTGCCGACTTTAATAAATTGTTCTGCGCTTGCCAGAGAACTGCCACCGAATTTGACTACTTTTTTCATGAAATATCTCTCCCTATTTAAATAATATAGTACGTGTATTAGCTTGATTTGTCATCGTCAGGCTAAGGGTACACGAGTATAGTAAACCATGTTTTTCACTAATTTTCAAGTTTTTTCTGAAAAAATGTGTTATACTTTACTATATGCAAGGAGGCGGAAGTTTGGAAGGAATTACACTGTATTCGATTTTATATTATGAAAAAAGTATTTTTAAGGGAAGTTACCGCGGGATGAATTTCCGGATTTACAAGGAGGGGGATGCAGACAATAAAGTACTGGCTGCTGTTGCATGGAAAGGCCCCTTTATTTTAGAGAAAACAAAAGAAACGCCGCTCAGAAAAGAATTTGAGTTCAGTGACGAGGGTATTGCAGAGGCTGACGTCTGGCTCACGGAGCAGCAGCGTATTCTATGTCCGGAAACCTCTTGATATTACATGGGAAATGAGTATAATGAATAAGAGTAAAAGGTTATAAAAAAATCAAGTGAGGACGCTTGGAAATGGAGGAAAGCGATGACAAAGATTGACATTTTCTCCGGCTTTTTGGGAGCCGGTAAAACGACATTGATTAAGAAACTCATACAGGAGGCTTTTCAGGGAGAAAAGCTTGTTCTCATTGAGAATGAATTTGGGGAGATTGGTATTGACGGGGGATTTTTAAAAGATGCGGGTATCAATGTAACCGAGATGAATTCCGGATGCATATGCTGTTCGCTTGTCGGTGATTTCGGTACTGCCCTGCAGGAAGTTCTCGACACATACTCGCCGGACCGTATTATTATCGAGCCGTCCGGTGTGGGAAAACTATCTGATGTCAGCAAAGCGGTATCCGGCGTCATGGAAAAGAATGAAGATGTAAAGATGAACGGATATGTCACGGTTGCCGACGCTTCTAAATGTAAGATGTATATGAAAAACTTCGGAGAATTTTATAATAATCAGATAGAACATGCAAAGACGATTGTTTTGAGCAGGACGGACAAGCTCAGCGAAGAGAAATTAGCGCTTGCGCTGTCGCTGATAAGAGAGAAAAACAGTAAGGCATCCATCATTACTACCCCATGGGAACAGATTGACGGAAAGCAGATTCTCGGGGCGATAGAGGAAAGTAATTCTTTGGAGCTGGAGCTGTTGGCGGAAGAAGAAGTTTGTCCGGAATGCGGGCATCATCATGGAGGAGAACATCATCATCACCATGAGGGAGAGTGCTGCCACCACGAGGGGGAGCACCACCATCACCACGAGGGAGAGTGCTGCCACCACGAGGGAGAGCACCATCATCACCATGAGGGAGAGTGTTGCCACCACGACGGAGAGCACCATCATCACCATCATGCGGATGATGTATTTACAAGCCTCGGGATGGAGAGCGCACACAAGTACAGCGAGGATGAGTTGGCGGACATCTTAAAGAAATTATCCTCTGAAGACTGCGGATATGGCAGTATTCTTCGCGCCAAAGGGATTGTGCCGGCCGTTGAGGGCGAGTGGTTCCATTTTGATTTAGTCCCGGGAGAATATGAAATTCGTCGGGGAAGTGCGGATTATACAGGTCGGATGTGTGTCATTGGCGCAGAGTTAAAAGAGGAAGAAATAAAAGAATTGTTTCATATTTAAAGGAACCTTTCAAAGGGAGGAAAGGATATGTTTGGCAATCGTGATATTCCGGTATATCTGTTTACCGGATTTTTGGAAAGCGGGAAATCCACCTGTTTTCAGGAGATTTTGAAAGAAGGTAATTTTGAAGATGGTCTGCGGACACTTTTTCTTCTGACCGAGGAGGGAGAGGCGGAGATTGAAGAGGAGCTTCTTCGATACAATAAAGTGGATATGGTCGTTATTGACGATGAAGATGAATTGACAGAAAGCATGTGCAAAGATTTGGTAAAGGAGTATAAGCCGGCGCGCATTGTCATTGAAGTAAACGGCATGTGGGATATAACGAGACTTATCAATGAGACGATTCCGGAAAACTGGATTGTTGTCCAGACGTTTACAACGGTAAACGCCGAGACGTTTCCGATGTATATTAATAATATGAAATCTTTGCTTATGTCACATTTTCAGCAGTCGGATTTAGTTATTTTTAACCGTTGTGACAGGGAGATGGACAAGGCGTCAATGCGGCGGAATGTAAAGGCAATCAATCGTGCGGCACAGGTTCTCTTTGAATCAGAGGACGGCTCTGTGGAGAGCAATATCGAAGAGGAATTGCCTTATGATATTAACGCCGACATAATCGAATTAGAAGATGATGATTTTGGTCTGTGGTATCTGGATGTCAGCGAGCATCCGGAAAAATATGAAGGTAAGACCGTTGTGTTCAAGGGGCAGGTATACCGAAACCGCACATTTCCAAACGACGCTTTTGTTCCGGCGCGCAAGGCTATGACATGCTGTGCCGACGACATAGCCAAGATAGGATTTATCTGCCACCATCCGCAGGCGGCGGAACTCGACCTCGATTCATGGGTGAAAGTAAGCGTAAAAGTGAAACCGGAATATTCCCACAGACAGCAGACGAAAGTACCAATGTTGTGGGCAGACAAAATCGAACAGGCAGAAGCGCCGGAAGAAGAAATCGTCTACTTCTCCTGACAAAATGTCAGAACAACCAATCGACATAGATAAAATTCTATATGTGTCAGCAGCAGAAACAACAAAAAGTCAACAAGTATTTAAAAAGTATTAAAAAATTTTTAGAAAATTTTTTAGTTTGGATGTTCTGAAAATTATATCAACCCAAATGTAGCAGAGTATAGAAAAGAGAAAAGATTTACAGAGCATGGGTTACAAGCGCGTCGGTATGAGATATGCGTATTGTGCATATCCATACCGCTACGTGCTTGTATAACGCAAGTGCCCATGCGAGTAAACTTTTCTCTTTGTTTACTCTTTTCCAGTTGTTTTGACAATTCCCACCGATTTATGTTATAGTAAAAGGCGACGAAGAATAGAAACGAAAAAAAAGATAGAAGCACGGGGAGGCTTATACATTATGCGCCTCTGCCAGCGCTTCGGAATGGAGGACAGAATGGCAAAAATTCAGATGAAAACACCTCTTGTAGAAATGGACGGAGATGAAATGACCCGCATTTTGTGGAAGATGATTAAGGATGAGTTACTGCTTCCTTATATTGATTTAAAGACGGAGTATTATGATTTGGGTCTTGAATACCGGAACGAGACAAACGATAAAGTTACGTTTGACTCGGCAGAGGCAACGAAAAAATACGGAGTTGCCGTGAAATGTGCGACGATAACACCAAATGCCGCACGAATGACCGAATATGATTTAAAAGAGATGTGGAAGTCACCGAATGGAACGATTCGTGCTGCGCTTGATGGTACGGTATTCCGCACTCCGATACAGGTAAAAGGTATTGAGCCGTGTGTAAAAAACTGGGAGAAGCCGATTACACTTGCCCGCCACGCCTATGGTGATGTATATAAAAATACTGAGATTAAAGTACCGGGAGCCGGAAAGGCAGAGCTTGTTTTTACAGCGGAGGATGGAACGGAGATTCGTGAATTGATTCATCAGTTTGATGGTTCCGGCATTATTCAGGGTATCCATAATACGGATAAGTCGATTACGAGTTTTGCCAGAGCATGTTTTTCCTACGCACTGGATACGAAGCAGGATTTGTGGTTTGCGACAAAGGATACGATTTCCAAAAAGTATGACCACAATTTTAAAGATATATTTGCAGACGTATATGAAAAAGAATATAAAGAAAAATTTGAGGCAGCAGGATTGGAGTACTTCTATACTTTAATTGATGATGCGGTAGCCCGTGT
The DNA here is from genome assembly GCA_948579355.1 of uncultured Eubacterium sp. Lineage (GTDB taxonomy): Bacteria > Bacillota > Clostridia > Lachnospirales > Lachnospiraceae > Eubacterium_F. The sequence goes on from CAPAOV010000008.1 coordinate 98,419, forward strand.
GATGAAAACAAAGGGCGGTTTTATCTGGGCATGTAAAAATTATGACGGCGATGTAATGAGTGATATGGTGTCTTCCGCCTGTGGTTCTCTGGCGATGATGACTTCAGTATTAGTTTCACCGGATGGTGTGTACGAATATGAAGCGGCGCACGGAACGGTACAGCGTCATTATTATAAACATCTGAAAGGCGAGGAGACTTCGACCAATTCGGTTGCCACGATTTTTGCGTGGACAGGCGCACTGCGCAAGAGGGGAGAACTGGACGAAATTCCAGAGCTGATGGCGTTTGCGGATAAGTTGGAGAAAGCTACTTTGCAGACAATAGAGAGCGGTAAGATGACGAAAGATTTGGCGCTGATAACAGAGCTTGAAGACGTCACCGTTCTTAACAGTGAGCAATTCATTCAGGAAATCCGCACAACGATGGAGGCGCTGGATTGATAGAAAATAGTGTTAGGTGTATAAAAGGAGGGAGAATAAATTGAAAAATAAGCTTGATAGCTTATTTTTCAATCTACTATTTGTGCCGAGGCGCCATAAATAGTATTAATGTACAGAGCAAAAACAGCGTCGCTGCTTTTTGCTCGTACTTCCTCCGCTGCGCTTCGGAATGGAGGATATTATGTGGCGAAAAGGAACTATGTCAGGGATAAGAGTGTTGCTATTGGCTGTACTTATTGTTGATTTGCTTATCGCCGGTTCGTCTCAGGCGGCGTCAGGAGCAGACGCCGCCTCTTTGCATATTTCGGAGGAGGGAGAAATTTTTCTTACTTCAGGAGAGAAGAAGACATTGTCGGCGAGCGTGGATTCTGCGTCGGATGTACAAACAAAGATTGTGTGGACAACGAGCAATGAGAGCATTGTACAAATAAATGAGCAGGGAGAGATGACAGCAAATAAAAAAGGTACTGCCACCGTTCAGGCAAAGGAAATCTATAGCGGCCTTACGGGAAGTGTTACGGTTGTTGTAAAGCCGGAAAAGATAGAATGTGTACAGCGGCCGGTTAATCCGTCGGTGACACTAAAAAAGGAAACAGATTTCGCAGGAACTTATTTGGATTGGAGCTGCTACAGGGAAGAAGACATCAGTTATTTTATCGTTTTCTTTGGTTATAAACCGGAGAAGCGAAGCAAAGTAATCTATGAAACAGTAAAAACAACGAAATTTTCCTGTGCTCATAAGCATTTGCAAAAGGGAAGGAAATATTATTATTATGTAAGTGCCTTTAATCACGAGGGGAAGAAAATTGCCACGAGCAGTAAATTGGCGATAAGGGCGACGGAGCCTAATATCGGAGTACAACGGGCGAATGGCGGCTACAATGAGATTGTATGGAAACGGCAGGACAAGAAGCGTATCAGGGGAATTAGCGGTTATCGGATTTACCGCTCGAAGCGCGCAGATGGCACTTACAAATGCGTAAAACAAATTAATTCACCGAAGAAAATTTCGTGGATTGATAAGAAGCCGCCGTATGGAACCTGCTACTATAAGGTACGTGCATTTAAGAAAAAAGGAAAGAAAAGAATATATGGGGTAATGAGTAAATTCGTGGCATCGGATGACTATTACAGTATGGCAAAGATGGGAACAGGGCGATAAAACAGACCTGTTATCCCATTTTCATTGCCTTTCGCTGTTTCTGCCTGTTTTGGCGAACCGATATTTTCGTTGTACTAATTTTTATCACAGTATTTCGTCACGATGATTTCAAATTCTTTTCGCACTTCAGTAAAAGCCTGTAATAATTTAGATGAGAAAGAACCGCTCTGGCCGTTTATAATAATCTGGTAAGCTTTTTCTGTGTTGTAGGCGGCCTTATAAACACGCTTGGAAGTAAGCGCATCGTATACGTCTACAAGGGCAACGATTTGTGCCGCAATACTGATTTCGTCTCCTTTCAGACCGTCAGGATAACCGTTTCCATCGTATTTTTCATGGTGATGGCGGGCGATATCAATCGCGTAATCACAGAAAATCTTGCTATCTATATGGATTACCTTTTCGATGATTTCCGCACCTTTTGTTGTGTGGGATTTGATAACTTCGTATTCATCTTCGTTTAATTTACCGGATTTTAATATGATATTATCAGGAATTACGATTTTACCAATATCATGCAGGGAAGAGGCCCAGCCGATAATTTCCAGTTTTTCTTCCGTAAGTTCGTATTCCGGATACAATTTCATAACACTGTTTCCGAGGCAGAGAGAAAATTCCCGAACTCGTTTGATATGTTGTTCGGATTCTAAATTTCTAAATTCCACAATATTGCTGAGTGATTCAATCAAAACCTCATTCATGCGTTTTTGCTTATCTGCCATGAGTTTTAACATGGAATTTTGCTTTTTTAGTTGTTCTGTTTGGTTTTTTACCGTTACTTCTAGCTGTCTTTTATATTGAAATACTTCTACAACATTATCTATCAGATGTGTTGCAATTTCAGGATTAAAGGGTTTTTTCAGATAACTTACAACCCCGTATTTATATCCCTGTTTTTCGTATTGAGCGGCTCTTTCGCTCGTAATCATAATAAATGGGATTCGGCTCAGAACTTTGCTCTCGCTTAACCTCTGCATTATTTTGAAATCGTCCTTGACCGGTAACAGAAGATTAAAAAGAACGACAGCTAAGGACTGTGCATGGCTTCTCAATAATTCAAGGCCTTCTTTTTCATCCGGCGCTGATAATATTTGATATTTATTTTTAAATAAATCAACTAACATTTTACGACTGGCGTCGTCCTGTTCAAGAATTAAAATTGTATCACGTTTCATTTTCTACCCATACTTTCTGTTTGCTTTATAGTTTAACGGCTACCACAATTTTATTTTTTTGTTTAAAAATTACTCTGTTTACATGCGTCTGCAGCATATATTTTATCTTGTTAATCTCAATCATAGTTCCCTCATAGGCATTTCCTCTGACAAAAATGGCTTTCATATCTTGATTGGTAATATTAGTGAGTTTTGATATGTTGGCATCTAGTTCAGCAAGTTCGTGGTCTTTTGCTACAATCGTGGCGTTCAGCTTCTTTATGAGGGCTACCGCTTGGTCTCTGTCCGGCGGAAGCGATTGTAAAATCTTGTTCCATTTGTCTTCGAGCATTGATAACTCTTCTAAAATACGCTCTCTTTTTTCTGCAAAAACAGCCTGTTGCTTATCATACAGTTCGTTTCGCCCTACTTCAAGGAATGTTTTTATATGGGAGCTGTTTCCGAGATTATACGTGTCCACACCTCTTACTGCACGTATCTTTCCGCCAAGAAGCACTCCTTTGCTGCCGGATACGATAACCTTTCCCATTGTATTGATATCGCTGTTCATAATGTAGTTTGCCTTGACGTTGCCTTCTGCATTGATATTTGCCGATTCAAAAAAGCTGCCGGAAACTTCTCCTTTGGCATCAATAAAACAGTCGTGCTTCGAACAGCTTCCTTTTTTTATCATAACATTGCCGCCAGCAACGAGTTTTGCTGTCTCAACGTTGTGCTCTACAATAATATCTCCGGTTGCTTCGATGCTTCCTCCGGAATATACGCTGCCAATCACATACACGGAACCATCTACTTCCAACTTTCCGGTAACGGCAGTTACATCTTCGTTGACAATAATCATATTGGAAATAATAATCCGTCCGTTTATATACTCAAATTTTCCACTTATTCGGGCCAGATACGTGACACCGTCGGGAGCGATTGTGAAGCCCTCGCCTTTGAGTGGTTTCTTTTCCAGTCCCTTGTTGGCATGAAGTACCTCGCCAAATACATTTTGTCCGTCAATTCCCTTTTCAGCCGGATGATATACGGCGATTTTCTGGCCCTCATCAACCATTTCAAAAGCTTCGATATTGACATAATCGACGCCCCCGTCCGGAAGCGGCGCTGGAATACGAGGTAAATCGAGCCGCACAAAAAATTCATACCATCCGTTTTTTCCGGCCTCGGCAGGAGTGCCTTCGGCAATCAGTATCTTCTCATTCATTCTTCTTTTCTTTATCATATCGGTAATGACATCGTCTTTGATTCCGATAACGATTCCTCTTTTTTCGAGGGCATCATAAATATCTGCTTCGGTAACCCTGTTGCCGGGGAACCATGGGATGTAGGCAAACGCCTTGTTGCCGTCATTCTCTACAAGAATACTGAAATCTTTTTTGACATATGCATCCAAGTCAATCCCCGGTTTATTGGAAGTGGCATGTTTTGTTGTTTTTTCTGCTAAAAGCTTTTCCCGTTTCTGTTTCATATCCGTGCCGGAAAAAATCAGTTTTGCATAGGATGATACGTCCAAACCGGCTTCCAGCCCCAAACGGATTTCTTTCATTTGCCAGTGGCTGAACAGAAAGTTTGTGTAAAAGGAAACTTTTAGTTTCTTTTCCAGCCCCAAACGAATTTCTTTCATCTGCATCCAATTGTAATGCGAAGTAGCATAAATGGAAACATCCAGTCCTTCGTACAGTCCGATTCGTATTTCATAAATTTGCTGTACATACATATCGTCCGTCAGCCATGTATCAATAGGAAGTTCGTCTTCTAAAGCGAGGCGAATCTGCTCCAACTCATCATCGACAAATCCTCTGTGCACATAGGGAATAAGGTCGATAGAAGAATAAAAAGAAAGTCGGATTTGTTTCATGGTTTCATAGCTGAAAGAGGGGTCGGCATATTTGGAAACATCTACTTTATCTTTAATACCCATGCGTATCTGTTCCATTTGCAGCCAGTTGAGTTCCGGATTGGAATACAATGAAACATCCAGTCCCTCTTCTTTTCCGAGAAGAATTTCCTGATGTTGTTCTTTGATGTATCCAGAATCTTCCATTATAGTAAACTCATTATTTTGAGATGAAGTCTGATTTTCATACATGTTAAGCACCAGCCTTTTACAATATAATACAGTCTATAATATTGTACTATGATTAATGGGAAAAGTCCACTGTTTCTTTTACAATCAAAAGTTCGGTAGACGCGAAGGGAATGCAAAAGGAGATTAATGTGCAAATGATACCCCAAAAAGTGCAATCTGTACCAAAAGGAGTGGATTATTTCTTAAATATATGATAAGATTTGAGAGAAATTTGTGAAAGGAGTTGGTAGGAAATGTACAAGAAAAGTATTGTGAGGAGCCTGAGACGGGGAATGTGGGGGAGGAAAGTCGCTTCACTGCTGTTGGCACTGGCAGTTATAGTAACTTCCTTTCCGCCATCTGCTCCGGAAGTATATGCGGCTGAACGGTTACAACCAAGCCGGTTTGTGACAATGGAACAATTAAAGACTTTTAATACAGATGCTACAGATGGTACTGAAAATTAGGCAAAGGTTTATTTTGGGACTTTTGATAATAAGAACATCGCATCATGGTGGGTTGCGGGAAGTCAGAGTGAAGAAGACAGCGTGGTATTGTTTGCGACGTACTCGGAGAACTTACTTAGTGAATCATTTAGTGACAATGAGGTAGGTACTTTAGAAGAGAACTGGGGGTGTGCTTATTCAGGTGAAGCGCCAACGAATGTAGCTGCCAGCCATTATGGAGGCAGTAAAGTGAGGAGGGTGCTAAAAGAATTGGAAACGTCCAAATTTACAACTGCTGAGCAGAACCTAATGAAAGATACAATGATTTATACATACGATAGTAAAAACGATAAGGTATATGCTACAAAAGATAAATTGTATCTGCCATATGGAGCCAATCGTGATAGAAGTATTACAGTTGGAGCAAATGCTTCTGATGATTTGAATAATGGTTTGCATGTAGATAATATCTATTGGGGCGGAAGGAATTTTTGGCTTCGCTCGCCGGTAAGTGACTACAACATGATGTATGCGAACTATAAGGAGAATTTGGTGAATAGTGCGGACGTTAGAGATGTTACTTATACATCCTATAGTCTGAGACCCGCCTTTGAGCTGGATGTGTCATCAGTTCTTTTTGCATCTCCTGCGAAAGCGATAGAACACGTCTACGAATATGAGACGAAAGGTACAATAGAGGATGACGATTCAATGATATTGAGGTTTGACGGCGCCGGTAAAACAATCGGAACCGTGACATATGATGATGAAAGCGGTGGAATTGCGGCAGTTAAGAATGAAGATTCAGAGGGGAGTGTTTCCCTTGTGGTGCAGGGTAATAATGGAACAAAAGACTGGTATTATAGCGCACCGGTAGGGGAGACGACAATTGTTACAAAAAAACATATTATGCACTATTTAAATATGTCCGATTCGTTTGACTTTGCAGATTGTAAAATCTGGCTGGAAACGACAAAAGACAGGATTTCTTATGCCAAGATGGCAGAAGCGGGAGAGGTCAATGTCAGTGAAGAAATTATATTAGAGATGGGAAAAGATGTTGTGTATAAAGACGCAACCATATGCAACCGTGCAGACGGCACGGTTACGATAGACAAAGGCAACGATGGAACAATTGATGTGACGCTTCGGCTGCCAGAGGCAGGCAGCGTCCATATTAATACCCGAACCGGAAAGGTTATCGTACCTGCCGGAGGGGAAATTTTGACTGCAGACGGGAAAAGCATCATTCTGCCGGAAGGGGGAACTGTTGACAAAGCAGGAAACGTGAAAGCCGGAACGATAATAGCCGGAGAAATTACGGTAACGGCGCCGGACGGAAAAATTGTGAAAGCGGACAAAGACGGAGCCATCATCGTACCCGTCGGAGGAACTGCTCAGGTTGAGGACGGGGAAAAAGTAACATTGTCAGACGGAGGAACCGTTGGCAAAAACGGAAACGTCAGTAAAAAGCCGACAATCACAATACCTTCCGGAGTAAAACAGATGGTGGCGGCAGAACAATTAAAGGATTTTAACACGGATGATACTGACGGCAGTAACCATTCGGCAAAAATCCGTCTGGGAAAAAACAAACAGGAATGGTGGATTGCGGGAAGTCAGAGGGGAAACAGTCTGACATTGTTTGCGGCAAGTTCGCTTGTAGGAGAACGATTCTTTTCTTCCCGCAGAACTAGCAATGAGTCCATAAGTTATTTGGATGATTGGAATTGTAAATATAAAATGTATGAAGAGCCAGAGACAGTATCCATAAACCATTATGGGGGCAGTCTGCTCAGAAGAGAATTAAAAGAATTGGAGACATCCTATTTTACAACTACGGAGCAGGACTTGATGTTGGATACAACTGTTTATACAAACGATAGAAAAAACAGTTGGAATGACGACAAAACCAATTGTGTGTATTCCACAACGGATAAACTGTATTTGGCAAATGGAGACGTTTCCTCTAAAACGATAGACTATATTACAGTGGGAGCAAATGCTTCCGACGATTTGAACAGTGGGTTGCGAATCGATAACAGTTATTGGGGCGAGCAAGAGTTTTGGCTCCGGACGCCGGCAGATGATTATACCAAGGATAATCGTCATGTGTTTGTGGCGAGTCCTTACGATTCAAGGACGTCAAAATCTTATTATGATATGCCATACATTCTGGTGAGACCTGCTTTTGAACTGGATTTGTCATCAGTTCTCTTTGCATCTGCCGCAAAAGCATCATTATCTGGGGAAGATGCAAACACGATAGAGGATGGTACGGCAATGGCATTAAGGCTGGATGGAACCGGTAAAACAATCGGAACCGTGACATATGATGATGCAGCCGGTAAAATTAAAGCACGGAAAGCGGCAGACGCAATGGGAGTTGTCTCTCTTATGGTGCAGGGAAATGATGGAACAAAAGACTGGTATTACAGTATGCCGGCAACAGAGGAAACGATGATTGTTACAAAAGAACAGATTCAGAAGGCCTGCGGCATAGTCGGAGAAATTGACCTTGCAGCCTGTGCCATCTGGTTGGAAACAAGAGATGACGCAGATGATAACGTAACTTATGCAAAAATGGCGAAACAACAGGACGCCAATGACCTAGAGCCGGGAGAAAGTATTGTGTGTGCGGACGCAACCATAAGTAACAGTGAAGATGGCACAGTCACGATAGACAAGGGGAGCGATGGAACAGTTGAAGTGACGGTCAATCTGCCACAGCCGGACAGCGTCCATGTTTCTGAGGACGGCCGGGTTACCGTACCAGCCAAAGGAACCGTTCAGGTTGGGGACGGGGAAGAGGTGGCGCTGCCGGATGGGGGATTGGTTGATATAGATGGAATCATCACCGTACCCGCCGGAGGAAAAGTTCAGATTGGAGACGGAGAGGAAATTCTTCTGCCAGAGGGAGGAACCGTCGACAAGGATGGAACAATCGCCATAGCGGCCGGAGGAAAAGTTCAGATTGGAGACAGAGAGGAAATTCTTCTGCCAGAGGGAGGAACCGTCGACAAGGATGGAACAATCACCATAGCGGCCGGAGGAAAAGTTCAGATTGGGAACGGAGAGGAAATTCTTCTGCCAGAGGGAGGAATCGTCGACAAGGATGGAACAATCACTATAGCGGCCGGAGGAAAAGTTCAAATTGGCGATGGAAAAGAGATGACACTGCCAAATGGCGGAACTGTTGACAAGGATGGAACGGTAGAAGCTGGAACGATAACAGTCGGAGGTATTACGGTAACGGCGCCGGACGGAGGAAGCGTCACGGCAGACAAAGACGGAACTATTCGTATACCAGCCGGAGGGAAAGTTCAGATTGGCGATGGAAAAGAGGTGATACTGCCAAATGGAGGAACCGTCGACAAGGATAGAACGGTAGAAGCTGGAACGATAACAGTCGGAGGTATTACGGTAACGGCGCCGGACGGAGGAAGTGTTACGACAGACAAAGACGGAGGTATCATCGTACCTATTGGAGGAACCGTTCAAATCGAAGACGGGAAAAAAGTTCTTCTACCGGAGGGTGTGACAGTAGACAAAAACGGAACTATCATTATACCAGCCGGAGAAAAGGTGCAAATTGGGGACGGGGAGGAAATTCTCCTGCCAACCGGAGGAACCGTCGACAAGGATGGAACAATCACCATAGCGGCCGGAGGGAAAGTTCAGATTGGGGACGGAGAGGAAATTCTCCTGCCAACCGGAGGAATCGTCGACAAGGATGGAACAATTACTATAGCGGCTGGAGGAAAAGTTCAGATTGGAGACGGAAAAGAGATGACACTGCCAGAGGGAGGAACCGT